>NZ_JBYSZX010000022.1:0-98397 GCF_058787615.1 Pseudomonas sp. FW305-3-2-15-C-LB1
TTGAACGAGTAAAACAGTCGCTCCTGCCCACTCGATAACTGTCCCATCATGCTGCGTGCTTCCCTGCTGGCCGATGCGAGAATTTTGCCGCAGGCCAGACGGGGGAGCTACTTTTTCAACAGAATCGGTCGAAAGCAGTCTGTCATACAAGTTTATATTGAGCATCGCCTGGCTTGCCCGCCGCCACTAAAGATTCCTGCCGTGCCAATGCCCACAAACCGACCTTGGCCGTACTCGCCTGCGCCTCAGCCTCGGGATTCGCGCGCCACAACTGCAACGCCAGGTAAAACAGTTACGCCGCTCCCAGAATCTTGATCCCGTAGAACAACAACTCCGACGTCTGCAACACCACCGCCGGGGAGAAAGAGGGCGAGGGTGGCGAGGTCCATGGCGGCTCCGGGTTCGCGGGTGCGGGGAGGTGTGAGGATAAGGGGAGTGGAAGTCGTTGGACAGCCTCAGTCGTTCATGTTTTGAGCTGTTTCGGCATTTGCGACACCACCTTAGCGACTTCAGCGGCCATCTGTTCAGCACCCCGCATCCCGTCAATCCGTAAAATCGGTACCGTCTGCTGTGACAGCCATGTTTCGTGCCACGCCCTGTTGCGCCCTGAGAAATTCGGGTCGTCGTATTGCGAAGCCCATTCCCGGAAGGCCGCGTGTATCGCATGCATATCACCACCGGGTGTGATCCGATCGCCAAAGCGGGCCTTTTCGCGGGCCGCCAACCGTTCGAGGCGAACGGGCGTGGGTGTGACCACAAACACAATCAAGTCAGCATCGGCGATCAACGCATCGCCCCAGATCATGCACGAACCGGTCAGCACCCAGTCGTCGTCACCGAGTGCTTGTTGCATCAAGGAAACGCGGTCGTTGGGAGGTCGCTTGGTTGTGAATGGAGGGTTTGTGGGCATCCAGTAAAAATCATCAACGTCGACGTGTCGTATACCGAGCCGTATCGCGAGGTTGCGACCCAGCGTGGTGACGCCCGCGCACGATGCACCGGTGATGTAGATCCGCATTTTTCCTCCATGAATACAAGCCGGGTTGGCGAACGGCAATCACGCAACCGGCCTTGAACGTGCTGATTTTGACCTTCTGAAGTTCCATTGCATAGTCTTTACCGGGCTCGGGAATGAGTGTGACAGGCGCGGGAAGGCAGGACATTTGCGAACCGCCCATGGCGAACCCTGCAATAAAGGGCCTGTGAAGGTGGGTCTTGAGGGAGAACGATTGATGCCTTCGCCTAAGCGTCGGGTCGAGGCCTATTGATCGGCCTTCCAAACCGCCAGTTCATAGCCATCCGGATCGGTGAAGTGGAACCTGCGTCCACCAGGGAACGAAAATGTCTCGCGGGTGATGACAGCCCCCAGGCTTTTGAGTCGCTGCTGCGTGGCCTCGAGGTCATCGGCGTACAAAATGACCAGAGGCCCACCCGGCCGAACCGGCTCCCCCGTGGTGAACCCGCCAGTCAGACGCCCATCGCTGAACTCGGTATAGGTGGGGCCGTAATCGACAAACGTCCAGCCGAACGCGCCGCCGTAGAAGGCTTTGCTGCGGGCAATATCGCTGACGTTGAATTCGATGTTGTCGATTTGCCGGTCTTTCCCTTGAGTGCTCATGCTTGCCTTCCTGGCCGATGTTAAGAGCGGCGAGTGTAGCGTGAACGCCTGCCTGCATGAAGACAGCAATCGTGCCTATGATGCACTCGACTACAGAATTAATCGGAGCGGACAGCGTGCTGAAGATTGGAATCCTGGGCGTCGGTGAGCTGACGGAAAAGGTGGTGATCGGCCTGCGGCGCAGCGAGTTTGGCGGGCGGTTGCTGCTGTCCCCGCGTAACCACCAACGTGCGCAGCAACTCGCTGAACCGTGGGACTGTGAGGTGATGGCTGACAATCAACAGGTTGTCGATGGGGCGGACTTGTTGGTCCTGGGCGTGCGCCCAGAGATGGTCGATCAGCTTTCGAATGAAGTGCAGCTCAGACCTGAGCAAACGCTGGTGTCGCTGGTGGCGGGATTGAAGCTGGCCGAGCTTCAACGCCGGTTCCCGCAAGCGCGTGTGGTGCGCGCCATGCTGTCCTATGCCGCGCAGATCAACCAGGCGACCGTGGTGGTAACGCCCGGTGGCGAACCCCATGCAACGCTGCTGGGCGCGCTCGGTTCATTGGTTGTATTGGACGAGGAAGAGGCGTTCGAACTGGCCACTGTCGCGGCCTGCATGAACGGCTGGTTCTATTTCTTCCTGAGTGATCTTCAGCAGTGGTTTACCGACAAAGGCCTGTCCAAGGACCAGGCCGCCCAACTGGTGATGGGCAACCTGCAAGACTGTCTGGCCAGCGCCCGCCACCAGCCATCCGCGAGTCTGGCAGCATTGGGTAGCGCCATTGCCACACCGGGCACCTTTACGGCGGCCGGGTTGGCGGTGTTGAGAAACAATGGCGCGACGCAGGCATGGCGCGAGGCGGCTGACGAGGTGCTTGAGCGGCTGCACAAGCCTGCACGTTTATAGCCGGTGATGCTCCAGCAAAAAGTCCACAAACACGCGGATCCGCGCCGGCATGCTCGCACCGCCGACAAACACCACGTGGATCGGCTCCCGGTCGCCGGGATTCCAGGATTCCAGCAGGCGCACCAGGTCACCGCGTTGCAGGTCTTGTGCAACCGTGAACTCGCCGATGCGTGCGATCCCGGCGCCTAATCGCGCCAGTTGAGCGAGGGCTTCGCCACTGCTGCATTCGATATTGCCGTTTATCTTCAGGGAAAACTCCCTGCCGTCGCGGGCGAAGGGCCAGTCGGATTGGGCACGGCGGAAGTTGAACCGTAGGCAGTTGTGGCGCAGCAAGTCGTTGGGTTCCAGAGGCGTGCCGTGTTGCGCGAGGTACTCCGGCGATGCCACCAGGACCTGGCCGGTGTCGCCGATGCGCCGGGCTGTCAGCGGGCTGTCTGGCAGGTCGCCAAAGCGGATTGCCACGTCAGCCTGGCCGCCGAGGATGTCGACCACCTCGTCGCCCAAGGTCAGGTCCACCACAATGTTTGGGTAGCGGGCGCTGAACGCCGCCACCAACGGCACGATGGTCATGCGGCCGTGGCCCAGGGCCGCACTGACCCGCAGCCGGCCTTTGGGCGCGCCCTGGTCGGCGATGGCTTCTTCGACTTCCGCCATGTCGGCCAGGATGCGCCGGGCGCCGCGAAGGTACGCCTCGCCTTCGGCTGTGAAGGCGAGGGCGCGGGTCGTGCGAATCAACAGGCGGGTGCCCAGGCGTTGTTCTGTGCGTGCGATGACGCGGCTGACGGCCGAGGGCGTCAATCGTAATGCCCGCGCTGCTGCCGACAAGCTGCCTTCCTGCGCCACCATCGCGAATACCGCCATCTCACCCGATCTGCCGTTGAAATCCATTTTTGCCTCGCGCGCAAAGGTGATTGCCAATTAAACGGTCTAGTGCCGTCAAAGCGTTGATCGTAGCATTTGCGGCATAAATGAGGAGTCTTCCATGCGTATCAATCCACCCCTTGTAGCCCTTGCTGTCGGTGCCTTTGGCATTGGCGTCACTGAGTTCGCGCCTATGGGCATGTTGCCCACCATCGCCAATGACCTGGGCGTTTCGATTCCCACTGCGGGGCTGTTGGTCAGCGCCTACGCCCTGGGGGTATTGTTCGGTGCGCCACTGATGATCTTGACCACTGGCAAGATTCCCCGTCGTCACTTGCTGGTCGGGCTTATGGCCATTTTCACCCTGGGTAACGTAATGTCGGCGCTTGCAACCGGCTATTACGATCTGTTGATTGCCCGCGTCATCACTTCGCTCAACCACGGCGCGTTTTTTGGTGTCGGTTCCATCGTCGCGGCCAGTGTGGTCGCGCCGGACAAGCGCGCCGGAGCCGTCGCCGCGATGTTTATGGGCCTGACCCTGGCGACCATTGGTGGGGTGCCACTGGCGACCTGGTTGGGTGAACTGCTTGGCTGGCGTACGGCGTTCTGGGGCATTGGCGGACTGGGCCTGGTGACCATGGTCGCGCTGTGGTTCGCGCTGCCTGACCTGCCGCTGCCGAAAAGCGACGGTGTGCTGGCCGAAATCAAGGTGCTGGGGCGTGGTTCGGTACTGGCGGCTCTGGCCCTGACCGTGGTGGGTTCCGGTGCTATGTTCACCGTGTTTACCTACATCGCGCCGATCCTGAGCAACGAGACCCATGCGTCTACCCCCTTTATCACGGCCATGCTGGTGCTGTTCGGCGTCGGGTTGACCCTGGGCAATGTATGGGGTGGCAAGGCGGCAGATCGCTCGATCGACCGGACCCTGATCGTCTCGCTGAGCGCACTGATTCTGGTCCTGCTGGCCTTCGCATTCCTGATGCGTTGGCCGATACCGGCAGCGGTGAGCATCCTCATCTGGGGTATCGCCAGCTTCGCCGTCGTGCCGCCGTTGCAGATGCGTGTGATGGAAGCGGCCAAAGATGCGCCGAACCTGGCCTCGGCCGTGAACATCGGCGCCTTCAACTTCGGCAACGCGATTGGTGCAGCGGTGGGGGGAGCAGTGATCAACGCAGGGCTGGGCTACCCGGCGATTTCCCTGGCCGGCGCGGCGATGGCGGGCATGGGGTTGCTGATGGTCGTGACGTTCGCCTGGGGTTCTAGAGCGCGCATGGCTGCGGCGGTTTAGCAGATGCGCACCAAAGGGTTCGCTGCGGCGCCTGCAGAAAACGCTGTTGAAGGTCTGGATGCGGCAGCAGGCAGGTGTCGAACTGATCCTACCTGCATCCAGCGGCGTTCACCCTCCTGCCGTTTACCGTGAAAGCAAAGGTGCGGTGCTTGTTTGCTCACCACCCACGTCGTGCAAGGACATCCGCGACGTCTCCGGCAACGCCAACCCACCGGCCAGTGCCAGCAACGCCACGGCAATCAGGTAAAACGCCGGTGACAGGTTGCTGCCCGAGGTGCTGATCAACCATGTCGCCACCAGCGGCGCGGTGCCGCCGAAGATCGTGTACGCCATGTTGTAGGTGATCGCCGAAGCGGTATAGCGCGTACGGGTCGGGAAGGTCTCCGAGAGCAAGGCCGCCGTGACCACGCCGCACAGCACCGCCCCAACCGCCAACAACATCACGCCGACAATCGACGCCGCAAACGAACCGGAGCTGGCCATCAGGAACGACGGATACACCACCACGATCAACAATACACAGGCAGTCATCACCGTGACGCGCCGCCCGACCCGGTCCGAATACAGCCCCGCCAGCGGGCAGATCGCCGCCGCGAAAATCAACGCGATCAGCGACACCAGTAGCGCCATCGCCCGGTTCAACCCGCCCGCTACTTGCAGGTACGTCGCGAAGTAGGTGGTGAACATATAAAACGACAACGCCGTCAGTGACACAAAAGCGCCCAGGCAGCAGATCGCCGCACCATGGTTGCGCAAGGTTTCCTTGAGCGGGGAGTGGGCGACGGCGTGCTCTTCCTTCACGGCCTGGAAGGCAGGCGTCTCGTCCAGCTTCCAGCGCAGGTAAAGGCCCACCAGGCCGAGTGGCGCGGCAATCAGGAACGGCAGGCGCCAGCCCCAACTGCCCATGGCTTCGGCGGACAATGACGCCTCAAGGGCATAGGCCACCACGGCGGCGGCGGCGAAAGCGGAAAACGTCGACACCGGCACGAAACTGCCATACCAGGCGCGTTTGTCACTCGGCGCGTGCTCCATCAGATAAGCACAGGCACCGGCGTATTCACCGCCGGCGGAGAAGCCCTGGGCACAGCGGATCAGCGACAACAGAATCGGCGCCGTGACGCCGATGGCGGCGTAGGTGGGCAGCAGGCCGATCAACGTGGTGGCAGCGGCCATCAACAGGATGGTCATGGCCAGGGTGCGCTTGCGGCCGATGCGGTCGCCGAGCATGCCGAAAAAAATACCGCCCAGGGGCCGGAACGCGAACGCCACGGCAAACACGGCGAAGGTCTTGAGCAACGCTGCGCTGGCGTCACCGCTGGGGAAGAATTGCTGGGCGATGGTGGTGGCGAGGAAGCCATAGACGGCGAAGTCAAACCACTCGACGAAATTACCGATGCCGGCGGCGATGATGACCTTGCGCAGGGTTTGCGGGCTGACCTGTTCGGTGGAGGGGCTCGTCATGGGGGAAGGCCTCGGGATAGCTGGGGGGATGACCGATTATCGGTGCAGGTGCTTGGGCGGCGGGGCCCAAAAGAGTCGTCCGCGTAGTCAGTAGCGACGGGGTGGGGGGAGGCACGCAGGAATTGGGCCAGGTCAGGCAATGGCGCCAGGCGTCGTCGGTCGGGTACTGCGGATGTAGCGTGCTGGCGACGACCCCAGCGTCTTGCGAAACATGCTGATAAACGAGCTGACGGACTCGTACCCCAGCGCCTCGGCGGTACGCTGCACCGACTCGCCCTCGGCCAGGTTCTGCAAGGCCACGATGATTTGCCATTGCTTGCGCCATTGGCCAAAGGTCAGCCCGGTTTCGCGCTTGACCAGGCGCGCCAGGGAACGCTCACTCATCGCCACCTGCTGCGCCCATTGCGCCATGGTGCAGCGGTTATCCGGAGCCTCGGCCAGACGACGGGCGATGACGCGCAGCTGCGCCGAAGCGGGCAGGGGCAGGTACAGTCGCTCCGAAGGGGCCTGCTCCAGTTGTTCAAGCAGCACGCGGGCCAGGCGTGCGCTCGCGCTCGGATCCGGATAGTCCTGGTCGAGGGTGCTCAGGTGCAGGATCAGTTCGAGAATCAGTGGCGACAGCACCAGCGTGCAGCAGGTTTGCGGCAACGCAGCCGCATTGGGCTCTATGAACAGAAAACCGACTTTGCCGTTGGCGGTGATGCGGTTGCTGTGAGCGATACCCGCCGGAATCCACACGCCGAATCCGGTAGGCACCATCCATACACCATCCTCCACCGTACACACGATGCCGCCGTGATAGGCCACCACCAGCTGGCCTTTGCGATGGCTGTGCACCGCGTATTCCGCGTCGTTGCGCTGTGCGCCCAGCATTACCGCCACGGCGGGTTGACCCAGGTCGTCGAGTTCGAATTGCTCCACCGTGTACAGGGTTGTCTCGTTCATCAAATCCCCCGTCGACTGTCCGAAATTGATTATAGGCTGGCAGCATACTCAATATCGGCCGTTTCAGGCACGCCCTACCATGCTCACCAAGGGCCTCACCCTGAAGGCCGTTACGAGACTTGAACCATGCTGAGCGAAATCACGATTGCCAACCTCTACCTGCCGCCGTTCCTGCTGTATGTGGGAGCGGCGGCATTGGTCTACGGTGTGCTGGAGCGGGTCGTGCGCACTTGGCTGGACCGGACCTGGCACCCCAGTCTGGCGCGGTTTTTTGTCTCGCTCATTGTCCTCTCGACCCTCGTGCTGAAGCTGTGAGGGCGGCGCCATGACGCTCAATAAACTGTTCAAGATGGCCGTGACGCTGGGGTTGGGGCTGGTTGCCCTGTTGTTCTGCATGCAGTTGTGGCGCGCCTATGTGCTGGCGCCCTGGACGCGGGATGGGCGGGTCAGCGCCCAGGTCATCCACATTGCGCCCGAGGTGTCCGGGCAGGTGGAACGCTTGCTGGTGGGCGACAACCAATGGGTTGCCAAAGGTGCATTGCTGTATGAGATCGATCAGCGTGCCTACCAGATCGCCCAGCAACAGCGCATGGCGGAGCTGGCCGAGGCTCGCAGTATTTTCGAGCAGCGCACTGCGCAGTTCAGGCGCCGCAGCCAACTCGGCGATGCGATTGCACGGGAAGAAACCGACAACGCCGCCCAGCAATTGGCTGTGGCCAAAGCCCGGCTGGACGCGGCGCGCAGCCAGTTGGCCCAGGCCCAGCTCGACCTGGGGCGCACTGCCGTGCGTTCGCCGGTCGAAGGGTATGTGACGCAACTTCGGCTTCAACCGGGTGACTACGCCGTGGCGGGCAGCACCAATATTTATGTGGTCGACAGCCAGAGTTTCTGGGTGACCGCCTATTTTGAAGAAACCAAGCTGCCTGGCGTGCTGTTGGGCGCGCCGGCGTCGATCAAACTGATGGGGTTTGCGCCGCTGCTTCAAGGGCATGTCGCCAGTATTGGCCGGGGCATCGCCGACACTAACGAGCTGCGTGGTGACAGCGGCTTGCCCCAGGTGGCACCGACGTTCAGTTGGATACGCCTGGCCCAGCGCGTGCCTGTGCGGATCGAGTTGGACAGCGTGCCACAGGGAGTGGAGTTGGCGGCGGGCATGACGGCGAGCATTGAAGTCGGCCAGGCAAATGCCGACGCGCGTTGGCGGCTCACGCGCTGGCTGCAGGCGTTCATGTGATGGCCGTGCATGTGTGGTGCTGGTTGGCCGCGCTGCCGCGGCCATGGACCCGGGATACCTTGGGCTATGTGGGCCGCAGTGTGGTAGCGGCCGTGCTGGCATTGTGGCTGGGTTTGCAATTGCACCTGGACTCGCCGTTCTCGGCAGCGTCGACGGTGTTGCTACTGATTCATCCGATCCAGGGCGCGGTGGTGGGCAAAGGTGTGATGCGCGTCGTGGGTACCCTGCTGGGGTTGGCCGTTGCCGTGATCCTGATGGGGATGTTCGCCCAACAGATGCTGCTGTTCATTCTGGGGATCGGCGTGTGGTTGGGGTTGTGTGTCGCAGCCATGACCCTGCTGCGGCACTATCACGCCACGGCGGCCGTGGTTGCGGGCTATACCGTTTGCCTTGCCCTTGGCCCTGCCATCGTTGCGCCTGAGCAAGGCTTCGATCACATCGTCACACGGGGAACGGCGGTGGTCCTTGGGGTCTTGAGCCTGAGCCTGGTGGCCTCGCTGCTGGGGCGCAAGACGGTCGAGGCACAACTGAAGCAGGCGCTTGGGGACGTTTCCACGCGCACGCTACGGTTACTGGCCCTTCGATTCAAGGGCGACGCAGGCGACCCCGCGCAACTCGCCCTCGATATAAATAAGGTGGATGAACTGCTCGGGATCGGGCGAGGTGAGTCGTACCTGATTCGTTCCAGGCTCAAGACGCTCCAGGGTGGGCTGGCGCATTTGCAGGCCGCCGTGCTGGTCACTCCAAGCCTGCCCCCGTTGCCCGCGTGCGTTGGAGCGGGCCAGGCCCTTGAGCAACTGGCGCAGATCCCCTTCGATTTCGTCACGGCTGCCGCGCGGGTCAGCGTCCTGCAAGGCGTTCTTGAGCATGAAAGTGAATCCCCGGATGGGTTGACCGAGGCAGTGGCGGACCTGTCCGGCGCCTTATCGAGTTTTGCCAGCCTTGAAAGCGCCACCCCGCCGCCTGTACGGACGGTAGCTTTCCATCGTCATTATGGCGATGCGCTGCGCAATGGGGTCCGCGCCTTGGCCGCCACCCTGGTGACCGGCGCGGTGTGGTACCTGACGGGCTGGGACCAGGGCCCGACCTTGCTGGCGGTGTTGGGGCCGTGTTGCACCTTGCTGGCGACCCACCCGGCGCCCACCCGAGGGCTTGACGGCTTCCTCAGGGGTACGCTCTACGGCATTGTGGCGGCGGCTGCCTGCAAGTTTCTGCTGCTGCCTCAGATCAATGGTTTTGCGCTGCTCAGCGTTGTATTGAGCGTGTTCTGGGTATGGGGTATCCAGGCTACGACCCAGCCGCGCCATGCCCTGCAAGGCATTGCCTATCTGATTGCGTTCAACACGCTGGTCGGCACCGGCGGCACGGCCCATTACGATTTCATCGACTTCGCCAATCAGGCGCTCGCTTGGTTGGTGGCGATGGCTATCTGTATGTTGGCGTTCCAGATCCTGCCGAGGAAACCCGGCAGCCATGTGCGTGCTCTACAGCACGCGCTTCATCGGGACATCTTGCGACTACTGCGTGTCGGGGGACGTATGAACCTGTCGAAGTGGCACGCCAGGCAGCTTCATCGGCTGGTCTCATTGCGGGCGTTGTCGGGCACGGATGACTCGCCAGTCGATGCACTGGGCTATCTGTCACTCGAACTGGGGCGCAGCCTGGAGCGGCTGCATAACGCCGCCAGGCTGCTGGTCCCAGGAACCCCGATTGCACAATGCGCAGATCGCGGTGCTTATCGCCTGGCCCGGTATGCCGGTCACCCTGCAATCAACGCACTTCAGGCGCGGCGGACGGCGAACGCGTTGAGGCGGCTCGGTGAGCCCGGTCTGGCTGAGCGGTACCAGGTGGTTGCCCGCCTGTTGGCGCACTATGCAAACCTTGCGGGCGTTGCCGACAAACCAGACATCATTGATGAAACCTGCGCCCCAGCGCATCCAGGCGCACCGCGATCGGCGGCAACCGCTCGCTGCTGCGTGCCAGGGTTTCCACATCGTCCGCGGTGCTTTGCGCAATGCTCTGCACCGACTGCAGACGCCCGACAATCTCCAGGTTCGCCGTGGTCTGCTCGCGGGTTGTGGTCACGATACGGCCATTGAGGTCATCAATGTGGGCGATGTCGTCGCCCACTGCGCGCAGCATGTCAACGGCCACTTGGCTGTCCTCCACGCAGCGCTCTACGCCCTCGCGGCTATCATGCATGGCTTGCACCGCCTGCCGGCTGCCGTGTTGCAGGCCTTCGATGATGGTTTTGATTTCCTGGGTGGATACCGCCGTGCGTTGCGCCAGGTTGCGCACTTCGTCGGCAACCACGGCGAAGCCACGGCCTTGCTCGCCGGCGCGGGCGGCTTCGATGGCGGCGTTGAGGGCCAGCAGGTTGGTCTGGTTGGCAATGCTGCTGATCACTTCAAGCACGGTGCCGATCTGTTCGGTTTGCAGGGCCAGGCCCTGCACCGTGTCGTGGGTGCCGCTGAGGCGGGTGGCCAGTTGGGTGATTTCCTGCTGGGCGCGGCCGACGCTTTCCTGGCCGCGCAGGATCTGTTGGCTGGCCTTGCCGGCATGATCCACCGCTTGCTCGACGTGCACGGCAATGTGGCCCATGGCGTCTTCCATGCGCTGCATCGAGCCGCTCATCTCGGTGATTTGCGCCAGTTGGTGCCGTGCGCCTTTTTCCAGGGTGCCGCTGGCGCTGGCCAGTTCCTGGCCGAGTTGGCCAAGGCCGTGGGAGTCACGGGCGACGCCGTCGATCAGGCCGGTCAACTGATGCAGAAAATGGTCGAAACGCTTGGCGAGGGAGACGTGGGTCTTGCCCTGGTCGCCTTGGGCGGTTTCAACGGTGAGCTGGGAAGTGACCGCCAGCATCTTCTCGAGCATTTCCTGGCTCTCGACCGCTTCGGCCTGGCTGTGCACGGCCAGGTAGAGCAGGGCGACGGTCTCCATCACCACGTAGAACGCATGCACGAACACCATGGTCCAGCCGCCGTGGTGTTCCATCACGAACACTGGAAAGCCTTGATGTTGCAGCGCATGGAAAACCACGTGGTGCACGGCGATGGTGGCCGCCGCCACCAGGATCGGCAGCCAGTCACGGTAAAACGTCAGCACCGCGAGCAACGCGAAGATGCCGAAGTGCGCTTCGATCAAGCCCTGGGCCTGGTTGATATGCAATGCCGCCATGACCATCAAGCCCGCGCCGAGCGCGCAGCGCATGACACGGGTACCACCGATGGCGCGGTAAAGCGCGGTCAGCACCACGCTGGTACTACCGCCGACTATCACGGCCTGCACCAGGGTGTCGTGCCAGAACGCCAGGCCCAGGGAAAACAGGAACATCAGCCAGACCAGCGCCAGCATGATGCGGTCGGCTTTACGGTAGTGCTCGGAAAAACGCGTGCGGGTGGGCATTCACACTTACTCCATGTGGTCTGGCCGGAACAAAGCGAAGGGCAGGGTGGAGCGAATCAGGTGTTTTTGATTGTTATTGGATTCAGTGATGCCAAACGTGTATCGGCATCGGGAGGCGGGACTTTAGGGGCGGCTACCCGGGCGGATAGCCGTGGTTCGGAGGGCGGTCAGAAGCTGTACTTGGCGGTCAGCATCATATTGCGTGGGTTGCCGTAGGAGTCGCCGCCATAGCTTACGGAGTTGGAGATGGACTGGTAGTAACGGCGGTCGAAGATGTTGTTGGCGTTGAGTTGCAGGTCAAGGTGCTGGTTGACCTGATAGCCGGCCATCAGGTCGGTGACAGCATAGGCGCCCTGCTGCAGGCGGTAGGTGCTGCCATCCGCGACTTTGAAGTCGTTGTACATGCGGCTCTGCCAGGAGACGTTGCCGCCCACGCGGAGTTTTTCCAACGGGCCCTGGAAGCGGTAGTTGGTGGTCAGCTTGAACAGGTGCTCCGGGGTGTCGGTGTCGAACTGCTTGTTGACCTTCTGCGGGTTGGCGGCGTCCTTGATGGTGTGCGTGCGCGCGTAGGTGTAGCCACCGCCGACCTGCCAGTTCTCGGTCAGGGCGCCTTGCAGTTCGAAGTCGATGCCCTGGCTGCGAATCTCGCCGGAGGCCACAGAGCAGGAGGCCTGCGGGCAGTTTGCGACTGTCACGCCGACGGCACGGTTTTCCTGGTCGACGCGGAACAGCGCCACGCTCGCGTTGAGCGCACCCCCCAGGTATTCACCCTTGATACCCACCTCGTAGTTCTTGCCGACGATGGGCTTGAGCGGGCTGCCGGAGGTGTCTTTTTCGCTCTGGGGCGTGAAGATGTCGCTGTAGCTGACATACACCGAGTGGTGGTCGTCCAGGTCGTAGATCAGGCCGGCGTAGCGGGTGAGGTTGCGGGTGACCTTGTAGTCACCGGTGTTGCTGCCATGGGCGTCGTAGTCGTACCAGTCCAGGCGCCCGCCGAGGATCAGCTTCAACGGGTCGGCCAGGTTCAGGCGGGTGGTGACGTAGACACCATCCTGGGTGGTCACGTCACGGTCATTGGTGGTATGGACGAAGTCCGGTTTGCCCGCTGTGAGCGGCCAGTTGGTGTTGTAGGGGCTGTAGTTGTGGGTGGTCATGTCGTAGATGCGCCGGCTGGCGCCTACCACCAGTTCATGGGCACGCCCGAACGCCTGGAAGGGGCCGCTGGCGAAGACGTCGGCACCTGCCTGGTTTTCATCGTAGGCCGCCTGGTAGACCGTGCGCGCCAGTGTGTTGGCGACCCAGCGCGACTGGTAGGAACCGGAGAACAACGCGTTCTGTTCGGCATAGTTGGCGTTGACTTGCAGTTTCCAGTCGTTGGCCAGTTGCTGGCGCAGTTCGGCGAATACGGTGTTGATCTCCTGGTCCTTGTTTTCCCAGTCAGTGCCGGGGTTGTAGGAGCGCGGCAGGTTCAGGTGATGGCCATCCAGGCCGACCATCGACGAGCCCCAGAAGTAATTGGTCTTGTCCTTCTGGTTGGAGAAACCCAGGGTCAGGGTGGTGTCTTCGCTCAGGTCGGCTTCGGTGACGGCATAGAACAGGCCGTGATACTCCTCGGCGTTGTCGATGAAGCTGTTGGCATCGCGGTACGAGGTAACCACGCGACCGCGCCAGGTGCCGCTGTCGTTGAGCGGGCTGGAGGCGTCGAGTTCGCCGCGATAGTCGTCCCAACTGCCGGCGGCGCCGGTCAGCGTGACTTTCTGCTCGTCCAGTGGGCGCTTGCGGACCAGGTTGATGGCGGCGGAAGGGTTGCCCGCGCCGGTGACCAGGCCGGTGGCGCCGCGCACGATTTCGACGCGATCGAACATCGCCAGGTTCGGTTGTGCGCCGACAGTGACGCCGTTGTAGCCGCTGGGGATGCCGTCATACATCAGGTTGTCGATGTCGAAGCCGCGTGACGTGTAGGACTGCCGGCCAGGGCCACTGGAAAAATTCAGGAACAACCCCGGGGTGGCCTTGACCACATCGTTGATGCTGGTCATCGCCTGGTCATCCATCCGCTGGCGGGTAATGACGGTGACGGCCTGTGGGGTTTCGCGCATGGTCAACGGCAGCTTGGTTGCCGTTTTCATCGCGCCGGTGGTGTAGGACTGGGTGCCTTCAGTGGTTTCGCCCAGTTGCTCTTCGCCGGAGATTTGCGTGGCGCCCAACTCAAGGGTGGCGGCCGGTGCCTGGGTATCGGCGGCAAAGACCGCGGAAGAACTGGCCAGACAGACCGCCAATGCCATCAGGCTGGGTGAAAAAACGTTACCGCCGTGTTGTTGCACTGACATGGAACTGACTCTCCCCGAACGCCGTCCCTAGCGAATAATAAATCTGTTGATAATTATTCGCATTAGTCTGGCAGATTGTTCCTGTAGGAAAAAGCCTTCAGGGAGAATTAGTTAACGAATTTTTCACATCGCAGTGACGGCGATTTGCCATATCGCGCCCCTGGAAAGCGCCGGTTATTCGCGCTGTGGAATGGCCACCCGACTCGTCGCCTTGACCTCCCTCAGCGCCAGGCTCGATTGAATCGACGCAATCCCTAACTGGCGCCGCAACACGCTCTCGACGAACTCGCTGTAGCTGTCCAGGTCTTCGGCCAGCACCTGCAACAGGTAATCGGCATCCCCGGTGATCTTGTGGCACGACAACACCTGCGGCAGTTCCTTCACCACGGTCTCGAACGCGTCCGGCGCATGGTCGGTATGGATCGCAAAACGCACATGCACGAACGCCAGGATATCCAGCCCGAGCATCTTGCGGTCGAGGTTGGCCTGGTAGCCCTTGATCACGCCTTCTTCTTCCAGGCGTTTGCGTCGGCGCCAGCAGGGCGTGAGGCTCAGGGACAGGCGCTCACTCAACTGCGCGTTGGAAATACTGGCGTCTTGCTGCAGCAGGGCGAGGATGGCGAGATCGGTGTCGTCAAGAACGACCTGTCTGGTTTTATTTTTCATAATCATGCGCCGTTGAGGTAAATATTCTCGATAAACCTAACAGTGCCGTAAGTAAAAGCAAAGAAAGCCCACTGCCGCCAGAACAAAATAGACCCTGTCTTTTACTGGCGGATGCCCTCACATGTTGACTGTTTTCAGCGAAGCCCACCGTTTGCACCATGGCACCGAACTCAAGGACGGCGTGCTCAAGCCCTCGTTCGAACAACCCAGTCGCGCCGACACCGTGCGTGACCGGGTCCGTCAGGTTGGCCTGGGCGATATCATCACGCCGCGCCGTTTTGACCGGGCCTGCTACGTCGCCGCCCACAGCGAACGCTACGTGGCGTTCCTCGAAACCGCCTGGGCCGAATGGACTGCCATCGGCCGCAGCCATGACGCCTTGCCCCTGGTGTGGCCGGTACGCGACCTGGCCAACCAGCAGGTGCCGGCGTTCATCGACGGCAAGCTCGGTTTTTACGCGATGGACGCCGGTTCGCCGATTACCCGCACCACCTGGCAGGCGGTGAAGACCAGCGCCGACATCGCACTGACCGGCCTGGCGTTGCTCGACGAAGGCCATCGCAGCGCCTTTGCCCTGTGCCGCCCACCGGGCCATCACGCAGCCCGTGAATACATGGGTGGTTATTGCTACCTCAACAACGCCGCGATTGCCGCGCAGCACGCCATCACCCAGGGCGCCCGGCGCGTGGCGGTGCTGGATGTGGATTTTCACCATGGCAATGGCACCCAGAACATTTTCTACGACCGCCCGGACGTGATGTTCATCTCCCTGCATGGCGACCCGGCGGTGTCCTACCCTTACTTTTCCGGTGCCGGCAGCGAGCGCGGCGTCGGCGCTGGTGAGGGCTTCAACCTGAACTACCCATTGCCGAAAAACACCAACTGGACCCATTACCGCACCGCCCTGATCGACGCCTGCCAGCAACTGCGCCGCTTCGCCCCTGAAGTGTTGGTGATTTCCCTGGGCGTCGACACCTTCAAGGACGACCCTATCAGCCACTTCCTGCTCGACAGCGAAGACTTCCTCCGCATGGGGGAGATCATCGCCAGCGTCGGCGTGCCCACGCTGTTCGTGATGGAAGGCGGCTACATGGTCGATGAGATCGGCATCAATGCGGTCAACGTGCTGCACGGTTTCGAACACCACAGCCAATAACAACGACCCCTCGACTTTTCTTCTGCCAAAACTCAAAAACATAACAAGAGGTTTTGTGATGAAAGCAACCACGCCCGGGCTGTGTGAACAGCCTGCGTTGCAACGCACCCTGAGCAACCGCCATATCCAGTTGATGGCCATGGGCGGCGCGATCGGCACCGGCCTGTTCATGGGCTCCGGCAAGATCATCGCGCTGTCCGGCACGTCGATCATCCTGATCTACATGATCATCGGGCTGTTCGTGTACTTCGTGATGCGCGCCATGGGCGAGCTGCTGCTGTCCAACCTCGACTTCAAGAGTTTCGCCGACTTTGCCGGTGCTTACCTGGGGCCGCGCGCGGCGTTCTTTCTCGGGTGGTCGTACTGGTTGAGCTGGAGCGTGGCGGTGGTGGGGGACGCGGTTGTGGTCGGCGGTTTCTTCCAGTACTGGTTCCCCGATGTACCGGCCTGGATGCCGGCGGTGGGCATGTTGCTGACCCTGTTCGCACTGAATGTGCTGACGGTCAGGCTGTTCGGCGAAGTGGAGTTCTGGTTCGCGATCATCAAGATCGTCGCCGTGGTGACCTTGATCGGGGTGAGTGGAGTGCTGATCGCCAGTTCGTTCGTCTCGCCCACCGGTGTCACCGCTTCGTTGAGCCACCTGCTGGATAAACAGGCGGCATTTCCCAACGGCCTGTTCGGCTTTTTTGCCGGCTTCCAGATGGCGATCTTTTCCTTTGCCGGCACCGAGTTGATCGGCACCGCCGCCGCCGAAACCCGTGCGCCGGAAAAGACCTTGCCCAAGGCGATCAACTCGATCCCGCTGCGCATCATCCTGTTCTACGTGCTGGCCCTGGCATGCATCATTGCGGTGACCTCCTGGCAGCAGGTGTCGCCGAGCAAGAGCCCGTTTGTCGAGTTGTTCCTCGTCGCAGGGTTTCCCGCCGCAGCGGGCATCGTGAACTTTGTGGTGCTGACCTCGGCAGCGTCGTCGGCCAACAGCGGGGTGTTTTCCGCCAGCCGCATGTTGTTCGGCCTGGCCGACCTGGGTGATGCGCCGGGTATCTTCCGGCGCTTGTCCAACAGCAGCGTGCCGTTTATCAGCCTGGCGTTTACCAGTTTGCTGATGTTGCTGGGGCTGGTGTTGCTGTTTGTGGTGCCGGAGGTGATGACCGCCTTCACCATCGTGTCGACGGTGTCGGCGATCCTGGTGATTTTTACCTGGTCGACCATCCTCGCGTCCTACATCGCCTACCGCAAAAAACGCCCGGACCTGCACGCCCAATCCACCTACAAGATGCCAGGCGGTGTGCCGATGGCCTGGTTTGCCCTGGCGTTTCTCGCGTTTGTACTGGGCCTGCTGGCGTTGCGGCCGGATACACGCCTGGCGCTGTGCGTGATGCCGGCCTGGTTCATCTGGCTGGGAATCGCCTATCAGTTTTCGCGCTTTCAGGGTCTGCGCTTTCAAGGTCGTTGAAAAAACCGGCCATATCTGGCTGATTTGTGGCGAGCGGGCTTGCCCCGCGTTGGGTTGCGAAGCGACCCTGTAAGGAGGAATGCGGTGAGTCAGGCACTCCTCGGCGGCTGGCTTTGGGGCCGCTTCGCAGCCCAGCGCGGGGCAAGCCCGCTCGCCACAGGGTATTTGTCGCCAGTTCTGACCAGAGACCTTGAAAGGGCGGGCTTTCAGGGGGCCAGCCTGGTGAAGACATAATCCCGGTCTTTCACCAACGCCTGGTGGCAGGCAAAACACGTCTGGTGCTGCGCTTCATCGGCGGGTTTGCCATTGATGAAGCGTCCAAAGCCCCAGCCACCGGTGGATGCGTATTTTTTCGAGTCCTTGACCATGAACTGCACCGTGGTCGCCGCGCCAGGGATGGACGCGGTCTTGAAGTCCGGTGACGGCTCGTGTTTCCACGCCAACTTGGCCAGGACGGTGCCATCCGGGAAAGGCAACTTGCCCTCCCGGTAAGCCTTGAGCGCAGCGCTGTTGCCCAGCACCACGCGCAGTTCGTTCAACGGGTCGGCTTCCTGGGCCGGCGCCACCAGTTCCCATTGGCGGTAGCCGTCGGGGATGGTCACGCCGTAGATCGGCGAGGCTGCGCTGTCGGCGAAGGCGCCGGTCGAACTCGCGAGGGTCAATGCGGCCATGCACAGACGCTTCATCACAGGTGATCCGCATCGATGACCGCCTTGGCAAATGCCTCGGGCGCTTCCTGCGGCAGGTTGTGGCCAATGCCACCCTTGATCAGGCGGAACTCGTACTTGCCGGTAAAGCGCTTGGCGTAGTCCTCGGGCTGCGGGTGCGGGGCGCCGTTGGCGTCGCCTTCGAGGGTGATGGTCGGCACGCCAATGGACGGCGCCTGGGCGAGTTTCTGCTCCAGTGGGTCGTACTTCGTCTCGCCCTGGACCAGGCCCAGGCGCCAGCGGTAGTTGAACACGGTGATCGCTACGTGATCCGGGTTTTCCAGGCCTTTGGCGCTGCGGTCGAACGTGGCGTCATCGAACTTCCACTGCGGCGACGCCAGTTGCCAGATCAGCCTGGCGAAGTCGTGGGTGTTTTTCTGGTAGCCGGCGGCACCGCGCTCGGTGGCGAAGTAGAACTGGTACCACCATTGCAACTCGGCTTTGGGGGGCAGTGGGTTCTTGCCGGCGGCCTGGTTGCCGATCAGGTAACCGCTGACCGACACCAGCGCCTTGACCCGCTCCGGCCACAGTGCCGAGACGATGTCCGCCGAGCGCGCGCCCCAGTCGTAGCCGCCGAGTACCGCTTGCTTGATCTTCAGGGCGTCCATGAAGTCGATCACATCACTGGCCAGCGCCGCCGGTTGGCCGTTGCGCAGGGTGTCATTCGAGAGGAAACGTGTGTCGCCATAACCCCGTGCGTAAGGGATCAACACGCGATAGCCCTTGGCCGCCAGTAACGGCGCGACCTGGGCGTAGCTGTCAATGTCGTAGGGCCAGCCATGCAGCAGGATCACCGCCGGGCCGGTGGCGGAGCCGACTTCGGCATAGGCCACATCGAGCAGGCCGGCCTTGACGTGCTTGAGGGCACCGAAGGCGGTTTGCGCGCTGGTGACAACTTTGGTCGGTGCCTCGGGCATTTCGGCGTGGGCCATGCCCAGGATGCCGAATTGCGCCAGGGCAATGGCCAGGAAAAGTGGTGTGGAGCGGCGGTTCAACTGAGCGTGCATGGCGAGCCTCCTGCGGCTGGATGTGTGCCGGTGCTCAGTTGAACGCCCGGCTGTATCTGGCCTGTTTCAGGAAACCCGCCGAGTTAAAGGCTGTGTATCGCAGCGGGCTGCGTACACACTGCGATACAAACCTAGAACGCCACCCTGACACCCACAGTGCCTTCGTGGCCGTTGTAAGTGTTGCTGTCCAGATTGCGGTTGGAGCCGATTTCGCCATACAGAGCCACATCGCGAGCAACCTGCAAGATGGCACCCAGGCTGACTTCCAGGGTGGTGGATTTCTGTTCGGTACCGATCCGGGTGGTGCGGTTGTAAATCACACTGTTGTCCCCGGCGCTGGCGTGCCAGACGTTCGCGCGCGCATAGGGCTGCCACGGCATGCCACGGACGTTGTAATCACCGCGTAGCCTTACACCCAGGCGGGAGGTGACGCTGGTATCTGCGTCGTACTTGACGTCGGAGATACCGTCGTTCTGGCTGTCGAGCTTTGTCTTGCCGACGATCACTTGAGCCTGTGGTTCCACTGTCCAGCGCGGGGTGACCTGGAACGGCCAGCCGACTTCGACGGACGCGCTCATGTTGCGCCCTCGGGTTTTCATCTTCACGCCACGGTCCGATTCGTTGTTGCCTTTGAAACGACTGCCCATCAGCACCAGGTCCAGATACGCCCGATTGGCACCGATCAGCGCCCAATACCCCCCCACGCTGTCAGCGTGCAAGGTGGTCTTGCCGGCGTCCAGATCTTGCCAGCCACCGTTGAAGCCCTTGACGTTGCCTTTGAGCGTACTCTGGCCCACAAACAGCCCAACGCGATGGGTACGCCCGCTGTCGTCGGTGGCGGTGTAGACATCGCTGCCTACCTGGAAGCCCTTGACCGTGCTGTCCAGCGTCGGGCTCACCGTGCCAGCAAACCCTTGACGGCTGCTGCTGCCGTAGACTCGGCTCCAGCCGGCCAAGCCGTTGCCGCTCTGTTGTTGGCTCTGGTCCCCCATGCGTTCGTGATAGGTCCCCAGCATGGCGAGCACGATCTGCTTGGCAGCTGGAAACAGTGCGGCGTAGATCGGCACTTCCTTGCGGTAGATAGGCTCTGGCTCGGTCCCTGGGTTAGGGGGCAAGGGACGCTCGCCCGGGCTCGGTAAAGGTACGATGATCTCAGGGCCTGATGGCTGCACCGGGACAGTGGAGCGCAGGTAATAATTCTCTGCCGTGCCTGCGGTTACACCGCCCTTGAACAGGCGGTAGTCGAACGCACCCGCGGAGACCGGGCTGGCGAGGGTGAAGGCGTTGGCACTGCCGGAGGCACCATTAAGGGCCTGCACCACCTGGATACCATCCTGCAGCGTCGCCGCACCCGCACCCCCCAGGTTGGTCACGCTGATCGCTGTGCTACCCCCAATGACACCTGTGTCAATCACCAGCCTGTCGCTGGGCGAACCGTCGCCCCCCAAAGCACTTTGCAGTGCAAGGCGCCCACCATTGCCGGTGTAATTGCCCCTGATGGTCAATGAGTCGCTGGTGCTGGAACTGCCCGTGGTCATGTCGATCACGCCGCTGTTTTTTACGGTAACCAACCGGCCGGCGGTAAAGGCTTCGATCACGCCCGTACCGGCCTGCAGTTTGCTCGTGCCATCCAGTCCCAGTGTGCCGGTACCGGAACCGCTATCACCCAGCTTGAGCGTCGTACCGCTCAGGGTCAGCTCGGAGCCGTTGTCCAGCTGGATGGCTTCCCAGTTGGGCAGCAGGCCAGGGTCCCCGGCCTTGGTGTTGTCCAGGGTAAGTTTGTCGTTGCCCAAACCGCCGTCCACTAGTTGCGCTGCCGCCAATTGAGCGCTTGTCAGATTCTGCAGCAGTGCCGTGTCGTCCCCCGCACCCATCAGCACAAACGAATGCAGGTTGCCGCCGGTCCAGATGAAGTCGTCATTGCCGAAACTGAGGAGGATCTGCCCGTTCACCTCACCGCCCGAGACGGTCACGTGGTCGTCACCGCCGCTGACACTGATGTTGCCGCCCACAAATGCGGTGCCCGAGATCAGGATGGTGTCGTTGCCGAAGCCGGTGACCAGGTTGCCGATGATGCGGCCACCCGACATATCAAAGATGTTGTTGTCGAGTTTCATGTCGACGCGACCGATGGTGCCGGCGGCCATTTTGGCATCGTCGCCGTCTTCGAAGGCGCCTGTGATGGTGCCACCGCTCATCCTGAAGATATCCCGGCCGTTGCCTTGAAACACATTCGCTACAGTGCCGGCGCTCTGGGCATAGGTGTCGATACCGTCCGCCGTGCTGACGGTACCGACCCGACCGCCGCTGATATCCACCTTATCCTCCCCGTCGCCATACGTCACGTCGCCAGTCACCTGGCCCGTCCCTGAGACATTGAGCGTGTTGTTGCCCCCGGTGTCGGTAAAGCCCGGCGCCGTGCCGCTGTCACAATTGGAGACGTCATCGCCGGCCGTGTTGTTGATGGTGCAGGCGCCATAAGAGGCCAGCGGCCACACCGTTATGACGATCAGGTACAACCAAGAGAGTGTCCGTGCGCGCATGATCCGTCCTCACTCGAGGGGATAGTTGCCCCGGCGCCTGCAAAGGCAGGCGCGGGCCAGACCATGACAACGTGATGCGCGATACGGAGCAGGGACAGCGGGTTACCTGATTCTGAAAACACCGGCCAATGCAAAGGGTTGGCATGGCTTTCTCGACTGCACCTGACGTGGTGCAGCGCTTTTTCCACCCTAGCCATCCATTCGCCAAGCCGCCACTGTCAGAATTAACAGGTATGAACGAGTTGGGTGTCAGGACAGCACGATTTCATAAGGTTCACGCATTCGTTCCAGCAGCACCTGGGCCAGTATGGGCGGCAAGCCGATTTGCGGGTCACCGGCCAACTGGCTGGCATAGGCATGGGCGGCGTGGAGTTTGCGCGCCACGGTCCAGGTGTCCAGGCGTACTTTGCGCGCGCGTTGCCAGGGGATGAGCGCGCCTTCGCGAGCAGGCCAGTGCCAGGCCCAGATCGGCAGTTCGTGCAACTGCGCGCCCACCAGGCTGCACGCCTTGGCACTGGCACGACCGACCGCGTCATGGTCATCATTGCCGTCGTTGCGCCAGGTGCTGAACACCACGTCGCCGGGCTGCAGGTAACGCGCAATGAATTGGCTCAGCTGTGGCTCGCGGGCGGCGAGGGCGTTGTCGCAGAAACCACCGCGAATCCACTTCAGGCTGTGCAGCGGCATGCCCAGGCGGCGCAGGGCTTCAGCGCTTTCCTGGGGGCGGACCACGCTCAAGCGGCTCGCCGGCCACACGTTGGACCCAGGATGGCTGGCGCTGCCGTCGGTGATGGAGATCAGTTGCAGCGGGTGTTCCAGCGTGCTGAGCAATTGCAGCAAGCCGCCGCAGGCCAGCACTTCATCGCCGGGATGAGGCGCGATGATCACCACGCGTGCGCCAGGCGGCACTAATGAGGAGGGCGTAACGGGGGAGATCAGCGCCAGTTGCGGGGCGCTGTTCCAGACTTGCGCGGGGCCGCGGCGGCCGTCGCTTAAGGAAGCAAGCTTCATGGGGTGTCACATCCTTGTCGGTTGATGCGGGGTCGTGCCCCGTTGACGGGACGACTCTCTTGTTTCCACTACAGGCTCCGCCGCAGTGGCTGCATGGCATCCCAACCCTGGAATGCCAGCAAGGCGTTCTCAGCATAGACAAGGATTGCTCGGTTTCACATTCGGTAACGGCGTTTTTTCAGGTGGCGTGCATCAGGCTCTTCAAGTAATCGCCGAATCCCCCTTGTGCACGGGCGTCCAGGCGCGCACTGGTAATCACCTGCGGGCCGTGGCTCCAGGCGATGGAGGCGCCGCACAGCTCCAGGTTGCGCACCAATTGCACATCCTCATGGCACGCCAACGGCTCGAAACCACCGGCGCGCACGTACGCACCGGCGCTCACCCCCAGGTTGGCCCCGTGTATATGCCGATGACCGTCGCGGGCCTCGTAGCCCTGGTGGTAGCGAATCTGCGCGACGGGGTCGAAACCCTCGCTCCACGCATCGACCGTGACGGTGCCGCACACGGCGTCCACCTCCAGCGCCAATTGGGCCACCAACCAGTCGGGGGCTACCCGGCTGTCGGCATCGGTGCAGGAGATCCAGCGTGCGCCCTGATTGAGCAAATGCCGCGCACCCACGCCACGCACATGCCCCACGTTGCGCGCCTGGGCTTCCAGGCACTGCACCGGGTAGGCCTGGGCAATGGCGGCGCTGGCATCGCTGCAGCTGTCGAGCACCACCAGGATAGTCACGGTTTCGCCGAGCAACCCAGGATGGCGGGCGGCGATCAACGCGGCTTCCAGGCAGTCGCCGAGCAGCGCTTCTTCGTTATGTACCGGGATCAGAATGCCGATCATCGCAGGCCCTCAAGGGTGGCGACCGAGGTGCCGTCGCGGCTCCAGAGGTCGAGCAGGAAATCAGGTTCGTGGTGGCTGGCGACGCGAGGCATGTCCAGGCGTTCATGGAGCAGGGCGTGTACCTGTTCCGCGGTTTGCGGGCAACCGTCGATAGGCGCGCGCCAGTGACAGGCCAGCAGCTGGCCGTCGGCGGTCAGCGCGGTGCGGACGCGATCGATCAGTTGGCGCAGGTCATCGGCGTCGAGGTAGTAGCACCACTCGCTCAATACGATCAGCTCGAACTGGCCCGCCGGCCACTGTTCGGGCAAGCGGCACTGCTGCACCTGGGCTTGGGGGAACCCCAGCAAGCGAGTGCGCGCAAGGGCCACGGCGGCCGCGGCGGTGTCGCAGCACAGCAGGCGATCGCAGCGCGGTGCCAGTTCGAAACTCAGCTCACCATTGGCGCAGCCGGGTTCGAACACCGAGGCGTAACGGGGCCGCGTGAGTATCGCCAGGGTCAGCGCACGTTTGCGCCGCTCATACCAGCGCTGGCGAAAGGCCCAGGGATCATCGCTGTCGGCGAACAGTTGGTCGAAGTAAGGCGTGGCCACACTCATACAAATACCACTTCAAAGGGTTGCAGCAGACGCTCCACCACATAGGGCGCCAGCACCGGCGCGAGGCCGATCTGCGGGTCGCCTTCCAGTTGGCTGGCGAAGGCGTGGATGGCATGCCGTTTGCGGGCAACGGCTTCACAGGTCAGCGGGATCTTGCGTGCACGGTGCCAGGGCACCCCGCTGTCTTCGGGCGTTGCCCAGTGCCAGGTCCACACCGGCAGCTCATACAGGGTAGCGCCGACCGCCGTGCAGGCCTGGGCGCTGGCACGCCCGACGGCCTCATGGTCGCAATGGCCGTCTTCGCGCCAGGTGGTAAACACTACGTCGGTGGGTTTGAGGTAGCGCTGGATAAACCCTACGAGTTCCTGTTCCCGCGCCGCCACCTGGCTGTCGGTAAAACCGGCGCGCAGCCATTTCAGGCTGTGCAGCGGCAACCCCAGGCGGTGCAGGGCCTGTGCCGATTCCTGCGGGCGCACTACGCTCAGACGTTCCACCGGCCAACGCTGTGAACCGGGGTGGCTGGCGCTGCCATCGGTGACTGAGATCAGCTGGATCGGCCGACCCAGTGCCGCCAGGCCCTGCATCAGGCCGCCGCAGCCGAGGATTTCATCATCCGGATGTGGTGCGATGATCACCGCACGGTGGCCGGCGGGTACCAACTGCTCGACGCTGATCGACGGCAAATCGGCCATTTTAGGCGAGGCCTGCCAGTGATGCAGCGGCGTGCCCTGGCCAACGATCGGATTGGGTCTCATAACTGCCACCTCCCTGTGGGTTCACCGGCCACCAGCTCTCCGAGCCCGGCCAAGTCGCGTTCGGCATGACTCTGGCGTACATACACAGGCAGGTCCGCCATCAACTGGGCAAAGTGCGGGTCCTTGCAGTAAGGACCGGCGCCGACGGCGCGCCCGATATGGCGTATGACCTGCTCGACCGTGTCTTCGATACAGGCCCGCGTCTGCTGGGCCAATTGCCGGGCGTCAGCCTTGGGCTCAAGGTCGATCTGTGCCGCGCTGGCACGCAGCACACAGGCGGCGCTGTTCAGTGCGCTGTCGACGGCGCCCAGATGAGCCAGGGCGTGGGGTTCCGGGCGTTTACTGCACTGCGCGCGCAAGACCTCGGCCAGGCGTTGCGCGGCGCCGTACCAGCAGGCGGCGATACCGATACCGCCTTGCCAGAAGCCTGGGCGGGCGAGGTAATCCCCCGGTCCGCCCACCGCCAATCCCCAGGCCCCGTCGAACACGACTTCCACACTGCCGGTGGCCGCCATACCCACCGCGTTCCACCCCTCATCCGTGACCACAATGCCGGGTTGATCCATGTGCACGGCCACCAACTGCTGGCGATCGTCTTCGTCCCAGGCGGTCAACAACCCATGGCTCACCACCGCCGCGCCGGAGCACCAGGCCTTGCGGCCTTGCACCCGCAGGCGATGGCCCTCCTGGCGCACGCGCACCTTCGCCGTTGGCGGCTCGGCGGCCCACATGCCCCACGTGCTGCCCAGGGGCGGCAGTGGGGAGTTGAGCTCGGCAATGATTGCCAGGGCATCGGTGTGGCCTTCGAACAGCTTGCACAGGCGCAGGTCATGACCCGCCACCTGCGCCAGGCGACTGAACCGCGCCAGGGTCTGACCGCCGCCGGGCAGCGGCAGTTGGTCCAGGCCTTCTTCCTGAAGGGCCTTCAGGGCGTCGCCCAGGGCTTGCGTGTCCGCATAGCCCCGGAAGCCTTGAAGGAATCCATGCAGAGCCATCTCACACCTCGTCTTCGCGCTGCAACTCGAACAACAACAGCGAGCGCCCGGTCACGGCGTACTCGTGATCGAACTCAAAGCGTTCCTGACCGCGTACGGCGGGCTCGTTGGTGTCGAGCATGCACGTCCAGAACTCACCTTCGGGCACTGGCGGCAAGCGGAAGTTGACCATGTCGTGATGGGCATTGACCACCAGCAGCAAGGTAGCGTCGGCGCCGGGACGGCGAATCCCGGTTTCCTGGGCGCGACCATCCATCAACATGCCCAGGCAGCGACCGTTGCTGTCCTGCCACTGTTCGGTGGTCATCTCGTTGCCATCCGGCGCCAGCCAGGTGACGTCCTTCACGCCGATGTCTTCGTTGTAGTCGCCCACCAGGAAGCGACCACGACGCAGGATCGGGTAGGCCAGGCGCAGCTTGATCAGGCGCTTCACAAACTTGAGCAGCGCCTTGCCATCTTCGTCCAGGTCCCAGTTGATCCAACCGATCTCACTGTCCTGGCAGTAAGCGTTGTTGTTGCCGTGCTGGGTGCGCGCAAACTCATCGCCAGCCACCAGCATCGGCGTGCCTTGGGACAGGAGCAATGTGGCGAAGAAGTTGCGCATCTGGCGCAGGCGCAGGGCGTTGATTTGCGGGTCGTCGGTCGGGCCTTCGACGCCGTGGTTCCAGGACAGGTTGTTGTTGCTGCCATCCTGGTTGTTTTCGTCGTTGGCTTCGTTGTGCTTGTCGTTGTACGACACCAGGTCGTGCAGCGTGAAACCATCATGCGCGGTGATGAAGTTCACCGAGCTGTAGGGACGTCGCCCACGGTGGTTGAACATTTCGCCGGAGGCGGTCATGCGGGCCGCGAAGTCGGCCAGTTGGCCGTCATCGCCTTTCCAGAATGCACGCACGGTGTCGCGGAAACGGTCGTTCCATTCCACCCAGCCAGGCGGGAAATTGCCCACTTGATAGCCACCGGGGCCGCAGTCCCAGGGCTCGGCGATCATTTTCAACTGGCGCAGCACCGGGTCCTGGCGGCAAGCCACGAGGAAGCTGTGACGCTCGTCGAAACCCTCGCGGTAGCGGCCAAGAATGGTCGCCAGGTCGAAGCGGAAGCCGTCGACGTGCATCTCGGTGGCCCAGTAACGCAGCGAGTCGGTGACCATCTGCAATACGCACGGGTGGCTCAGATCCAGGGTGTTACCCGTGCCGGAGTCGTTGATGTAGAAGCGCTTGTCGTCCGGCATCAGGCGGTAGTACGAAGCGTTGTCGATGCCGCGCATGGACAGCGTCGGGCCGCGCTCGTTGCCTTCGGCGGTGTGGTTGTAGACCACGTCGAGGATCACTTCGAGCTTCTGTTCATGCAGGTGCGCGACCATCTCCTTGAACTCGGCAATCTTGCCGCTTGCCAGGTAGCGCGGGTCGGGGGCAAAAAACGCGATGCTGTTGTACCCCCAGTAGTTGGTCATGCCTTTTTGCAGCAGGTGCTGGTCATTGACGAAGGCATGCACCGGCAGCAGCTCCACCGACGACACGCCCAGTTGGCGGATGTGCTTGAGCACGTCGTCTTCCATCAGCCCGGCGCAGGTGCCGCGTACTTCATCGGCTACGGAAGGGTGACGCATGCTGATACCGCGAAGATGGGTCTCGTAGATGATCGTACGGTCCCACGGCACGCGTACCGGTTGGTCGTTGCCCCAGGTGTGCGCCGGGTCGATCACCTTGCATTTGGGCACGAAGGGTGCGCTGTCGCGCTCGTCGAAGCTGAGGTCGTCGTCCGGGTGGCCGATGGTGTAGCCGAACAGCGCCTCCGACCACTTGAGCTCGCCCACCAACTGCTTGGCGTAGGGGTCGATCAGCAATTTGTTGTGGTTGAAACGGTGGCCGTTGGCCGGGTCGTAAGCACCGTACACGCGGTAGCCGTAGATCAGCCCGGGGTGGGCGTCGGGCAGATAGCCGTGGAAGGTCTCGTCGGTGTACTCGGGGAGTTCGATACGTTCCAGCTCGACCTCGCCGGAATCATCGAACAGGCACAGTTCGACCTTGGTTGCGTTGGCCGAGAACAGGGCGAAGTTGACGCCCAGGCCATCCCAGGTCGCGCCCAGCGGGAAGGGCAAACCTTCACGGATCCGCGACGGTTCATTGCCCGGCGTCGGTGGGGTTTTATCGGGTTTGCTCATTGAAAACTTGCTCCTGCAAAGATGTTTTTCAAGCCGAACGCGGCCGTGCCGATGAAATTTCAGCTGAGAATCTGGAAGGTGGAATCACCTCTTGCCGACCGTGCCGGCAAGAGGGGGGTATCAAGGCTTGGGTTTCTTCGGCGCGGGAGGTTTTTTAGCCGCCGGTGGCGCCGGCTTGCTGGGCGCAGGCTTGGCTTTGGTGGCTGGCTTGGGCTTGGCGGCCGCCTTGGGTTTGCTCGGCGTCAGCGCTTCGGCTTCGGCCAGTTTGCGCGCCATCTCCCAATGCCGCGCGTCTTGCCCATGGGGCTTGCCTTCGGACTCCCAGATCTGGTGCGCCAACTCTTTTATGCGTTTTTCGTCAGTACTCATCGCAATGCTCCTCAACAGAAAATTTTCAGCTTTCTTGATCATCAGGATTGATAAGGACATTGACCGGGAAATCCCCCAGGGCAGTGCTGATCAACAGCTCCTTGTCTGGTGTGACTGCGCCTGTATGAAAAAGTCCCTTCCAGTTTTTGTTTGTCGCGGCGAACGGTAATTTCACCCGTGTGTCGCCCCAAACCTGCGCATTGATCTTGGGATGCACACCGTTTTCAAGCAGGTCATGCGGCCATCTCGGCACCACCACCAGCAGGTAGTTGCCCTGGTGCTCGCGCGCGAACGCGACCACCCGTTCGGCGTGTTTGCCAAGCACTTGCAGCGGAGTGTAGGTTCCTTTGCGGAACAGCTCGGGACAGGCCTTGCGCAAGCCCAGCACCTGGGCAATCAATGCCTGTTTGATACGCCCGTCGCGCCAGTTGAACAACAGTTCGCCGATGTCCGGTGGGGTATCCAGCGCCTGTTGCCGGGCGTTGAAGTCCACCGGCCTGCGGTTGTCCGGGTCCACCAGGCTGAAGTCCCAGAACTCGGCGCCCTGGTACAGGTCCGGTACACCCGGCACCGTCATGCGAAGCAAGGATTGCGCCAGGCCATTGAGCGCACCGGCCGGCGCGATGGCCTGGGCCGCCGCGCCGATAGCAGTGCGCAACACCTGGCCTTCATCGCTGAGCAACAGCCGCGCCAGGAAGGCTTCGACGCCTTGTTCATAGGCTTCGTTGGGCGCGCTCCAGCTGCTTTGCAATTTGGCTTCGCGCAGGGCTTTCTGTTGCCATTGCCACAGGCGCTGCCGATAGCCCTCGAAGTCATCGGTCTGGTCCAGGGGCCAACTGCCCAGCAGTACCTGGTAGAGGATCAATTCATCGCCCGCTGAAGGCGTGCTTGCATCCGTCTTCAGTGGCGCGGCGAGGGCGCGCCACTGCTCGACCTGCTCGGCGTACCACGCCGCGCACTCGCTCAGCACGGCCAGGCGCGCGCGGGTATCTTCGCCGCGCTTGTGGTCATGGGTGGCGGTGGCCAGCAGGTTGTCAGGGAAGCTCTGCAGGCGTTGCTGGTTGACCCCATGGAAGTCGGCCAAGGGGGCGCTGAATTGTTCGGTGCTGAAGCCCACGTCGTTGCGCGACAGCAATACCGCCGAGCGATAGAACGCGGTATCTTCCACGGCCTTGGCGGCGGCGGGCGACGTCAGTTGCTGGAAGCGCACGCAGGCATGCTTGAGGATCTTGCGTTCACGGCCCACCGGGCGATTGCGCCACGGCTGGCCGCCCAGCCAGTTGGCCAGGTGGTCGAGCACCGGCCAGTCACCTTCGCCCAGGGTGGTGCGGGCGCCATCCATGGCCTGTTGGAACAGCCTGTCGTCGGCGGCGCTGCGGCCACGGGCGCTGATATAGGTGCGGTACACCGGGAAGTGCACGATCAGTTCCTGCAAGGCCCGGCGGATGGCGCCGAGGGTCAGGTCGCGGGTCATCACATCGTCGCGGGCCACTTGCAGCAGGGCCTGGGCCACGCTTTCAAAGTCGCCGCCGAGGGAGCCGTTGAGGATCTGCTGGCGGGCCAATTGCGCTTCTTCGATAAACGCAGCAGGCCGCTCGCTGTGACGGGTCCACAACGCGGCCAATGGCGCGAAGCCGTCCGGGTGATGTTGCAGCAGCGACAACTGGTTCATGAACTCGTAGCCGGTGGTGCCGTCCACCTGCCAGTCGTCGCGCAGGGTTTCGCCTTCGCCGAGGATCTTCTCCACGAAGATCGGCAAGTGCCGTTCGGGTGACAGCGAGTCCACCCGACGGCGCAGCTTGCGGCAGTAACCGCGCGGGTCGGCCAGGCCGTCGATGTGGTCGATGCGCAGGCCATCCACCAGGCCTTCGCTGATCAGTTCGAAGATCTTGCCATGGGTGGCCTCGAACACAGCGCTGCGCTCGACGCGCAGGCCACCGAGTTCGTTGACGTCGAAGAAGCGCCGCCAGTTGATATCGTCCGCCGCCGTGCGCCAACTGGCCAGGCGATAGGCCTGTTGCTCCAGCAACTGATGCAGGCGCTTGAAGCCCTCGGGCTGGCGACCGTCGAAAGCCTTCAAGCGCTGTTCGATCGCCGGCAGCAGGTCGGTGGCGCGCTCGGCCAGCGCTTGTTTGAGCGAGGCGGCCGCGTGGTAAGCGTCGTCCTGGCAGGCGAGGGCGCTGAAGCGCTCGGCCAGGGGGTGGAGCCGTTCATCGGTGCCCAGGATCGCCGCGTAATCCTTGGGGCAGATGGGGAAACGGTGTTCGTAATGCTCGACATAGAACGCGCCGTGGTCGGCATCGAAGTGCAAGGTCAGGGTGCCGGCCTGCAGGGCTTCGCCGTAGTCGCTGCCGAGGAACGGCATCAGCAATTGGCCTTTGAGCAAGGGGTCGGGCGAATGCCACTGGATGTCGAAGAACTCGCTGTAGGGGCTCAGGCGGCCCCACTCCAACAGGTCCAGCCACCAGGGGTTGTCGGCCCCGCCGACGGCCATATGGTTGGAGACGATATCGAGGATCAACCCCATGTCGTGTTCACGCAGCGCAGCGACCAGGCGCCGCAGGGCCGGCTCGCCGCCGAGTTCCGGGTTGACCGTGGTGGGGTCGACCACGTCGTAGCCGTGCATGGAACCGGCGCGTGCACTCAGCAGCGGCGAGGCATACAGGTGGCTGATGCCCAAACGGGCGAAATACGGCACCAGTGGCACCGCATCATCGAGGGTAAAACCTTTATGGAATTGCAGGCGCTGGGTGGCGCGCAGGGGCAGGGCTTTCATCGGTCACGCTCATAGGCTTGGTTGCGCGCGACGGCCAACAGTTCGAGGCGGCGGGCGGCGCCGGCATTGTCGAGCAGGCTGGACGCCTCGCCCGGCAGGCGGCGGCGCCAGTTGGGGTGGGTATCGGTGGTGCCGGGCAGGTTGGCTTGTTCCTCAACGCCGAGGGCGTCCTCCAGCGGCAGCAACACCAGCGGTGCGCGGGTGTGGCCGAGGTAGCGCACGCTGGCGTCGATCATGTGGTCGGTTTCATTGCGGATCTCTTCGACGAAGTTCTGCGGGTCCTGGCTCAAGGCCTGGCGCAGTGCCTGGCGTTCGCGCAGGCGGTGTTCGCTCCATTGCTCCACGGTCGGCGCATCGATCAGGCCGAGCTGGATGTTCCACTCGATATCGCGGCTGTGCCACCAACCGTTGAGGGTCGGCAGGTCGTGGGTGCTGGTGGTGGCCAGGGCGTTGTCCGGCCAGTCGAGGATCGGCTTGAACTGGCCTTCGTGGTTCTGTTCGAACAGCAACACGCGCATGCCCAGGATCGAGCGGGCGATGAGCTTTTCGCGCAGGCCGTCCGGCACGGTGCCCAGGTCTTCACCGAGCACGATGGCCCGGTGGCGGTGGGATTCCAGGGCCAGCAGGCGCAGCAGGTCGTCCACCGGGTAATACAGGTAGGCGCCGTCACGCGGCGAGGCGTCCACGGGCATCACCCACAGGCGTTGCAGGCCCATCACGTGGTCGATGCGCAAGCCGCCGGCGTGGGCGAAGTTGGCGCGCAGCATTTCGATAAAGGCGCGAAAGCCGTGGCGCTTGAGGCCTTCGGGGGAGAACGCGGAAATGCCCCAGCCCTGGCCGGCGCGGTTGAGAATGTCGGGTGGCGCGCCCACGGTCAGGTCGGCGAGCAATTCATCCTGGCGGCTCCAGGCCTGGCTGCCACCCCCGTCGGCGCCCACTGCCAGGTCGGCAATCAGGCCGACGCCCATGCCGCTGCCGCGTGCGGCTTGTTGTGCGCGCTCCAGGCAACGGGCGATCAGCCATTGGCAGAACGCGAAGTAGCCGATCTCTTCACGGTGGTCTTCGGCGAACAGGGCCAATGCCGGGCTCTGTGGGGTGCGCCAGTCTTCTGGCCAATGGCGCCAGTCGAGGTCTTCACCGGCGGCGGCGCGGGCGGTTTGCACGGCTTCGAAGCGGCAGTGGTTTTCCAGGGCCTCACCGCCGGCCTGGCGGAAACTCTGGAAGTCGGCGTGTTGCGGGTGGTGGCCGTGGCGGAAGTCTTCGTACAACGCACGCAGCAGGCGCTGCTTGGCGTTCGCGGCGGTGGGCCAGTCGATCAGGCTGTGTTGCTCCAGGTCGTGCAGTTCATCCGCCAGGCCGCTGGCTTCGATGGCGTTGCGCACTTCGCGCTCGCCCAGGATGCAACCCGGCGAGGCATACAGGCTGTTGAGGAACAAGCGGCTGGAGGGAGAGTACGGGCTGTAGCGCGCGGTGTCGGCGCTGAACATCGCGTGCATCGGGCTGATCGCCAGGGCATCGGCGCCACGCTCGGCCGCTGAGCGGGCGAGGTGCTCCAGGGCCAGGGTGTCGCCGAAGCCGCCATCGCCCAGGCGGCGCAAGCTATACAGTTGCGCGCTGAGGCCCCAGGCGCGGGCAGGTCGGCTGTCGACCGCTTCGGCCACGCTGTAGCAATGGGTGGGCGCGACGGCCAGGGTGAAGGTCTGGTCGGCAATATGCACCTGGTGGTAGCCGAGGGCGATGACGCCGGGCAGGACGGCGTCGCCATCCAGGCGCAGCTCCAGGGTTTCACCGTCTTCCAGGCAGACCCGGCAGAGGGTGTCCGGTTCGAAGTAGCGGGCCAGGTCCAGGCCTGCGCCGCTGTCGATGGTCAGCAGGGGCGGCAGGTGTTTGTCTTGTTGCACCTGTTCCAGTGCCCGCAGGCTGGCGTTGACTTCGGCATCGGTGTCGGCGGGGTGGCCCAGGCCTTTGAGGACGGCGCGCAGGGCGTCGGGTTTGACACGTTGCGGGCGGCCGTTTGCGTCGATCCAATCGACGGCCAGGCCCGCTCGGCTGGCGAGGATTTCCAGGTTCGCTTCGCTCAAGGGTGCTCTCCAACAGGGGATAGGGTGACGCGTGCGCTATACGGCGGCAGGTGCGCGCCGGTGTTGGCAGGCGTTTCAAACAGCACAGGCGCCGTCGCTGGGTGATCCAGCGGGTTGGCGCTCAGGTTGAGGTCGATCTGCAACAGGCTGCCATTGCCCAGGCGCCAACGAGCGCTGACGGCGCCTTCGGCCAGCACCTCGGCGCCCAGGGCCACGCTGCCGGGCAAGTGCGGCACGATGTGGCCGTGGCGCAGGCTCAGCAGTTGGCGGTAGAGCTCGGTGTGTTCGTTCTCGTGAAAGCTTGGCGTGGTCTGCGAAAAGGTCGTCAGGGCATTCGGGTCGGGGATGCGTTCGCGTCGCTCCGGGTCCTGGAACGCGGCGAAATCCTTGAACTCATTGCGACGGCCTTCGCGCACGGCTTCTGCCAGTTCGCCATGGTGATCGGTGAAAAACAGGAACGGCTCGCGGGCGTTCGATTCGTCGCCCATGAACATCAACGGGATCATCGGGGAGAGCAACAGCAGGGCGGTCGCCGCCTTCAATGCCTGCGGCGAGCAGAGTTGATGCAGGCGCTCGCCCAGGGCACGGTTGCCAATCTGATCGTGGTTCTGCAGGAAGGCCACAAACGCGTTCGGCGGCAGATGCCCGCTGGGTTCGCCACGTTCATGTCCATGCCGGGTGGTGTGGCCCTGGTAGATAAACCCTTCGCCCAGGCAGCGCGCCAGTTTGGCCGTGGGCTCTTCGGCGAAGTCGCTGTAATACGCGTCGGTTTCGCCGGTCAGCAGCACATGCAGGACGTTATGGAAGTCATCGTTCCATTGCGCGTCGAAATCCTGCTGCAGGAGACTGGCCTGGTTGAGTTCGTTTTCCAGCATCAGCCAGACGTGCCGGCCGGAATCCACCTGCTCGCGCACCCGGTGCGCCAGTTCCTTGAGGAAGTCCGGGTTGTCGATGGCGTGGACGGCGTCCAGGCGCAGGCCGTCGAAGCGGTATTCGAGCAACCACATCAAGGCGTTATCCAGGAAAAAGTCGCGCACCTCGCGCCGGTTGAAATCTATCCCGGCGCCCCAGGGCGTGTGCACGTCTTCCTGGAAGAAGCCCTTGGCGTACTGACCCAGGTAGTTGCCGTCCGGCCCGAAGTGGTTGTAGACCACGTCGAGGATCACCGCCAGGCCGTGCTCGTGGGCGCTGTCGATCAGGTGCTTGAGCTGTTCGGGCGTGCCGTAGGAGGCTTGGGGCGCGTAGGGCAGGACCCCGTCATAGCCCCAATTGCGATCACCGGGGAATTGCGCCAACGGCATCAATTCAATCGCGGTAACACCCAGCTCGGCCAGGCGTGGCAGATGTTGTTCGATGCCGGCATAACCCCCCATGGCGCCGACATGCAGTTCATAGATGACGGCCTCGTGCCAGGGGCGGCCTTGCCAAGTGCTGTGGCGCCAGTGATAGGCAAGGGAATCGACCACCACGCTCCAACCGTGCACATCCGCGGCCTGGGCCCGGGAGGCCGGGTCGGGTACATCCATTTGCCCATCGATATTGAAGCGGTAGCGCGTGCCCGCCGGGCACGCTATTTCGGTTTCAAACCAGCCATCTGCCTGGGGCAGCATGGCAACAGATTTGCCGTGTTCCAATTCAACGCTGACATAAAACGCGTCTGGCGCCCACAAGGCGAAACGCGTGTGTTGCGCGTCCAGCATGATTGCGCCGTGGGGCCAGGTTTCCAGAGTCCTTAACGGCATCTATAGAGACCTCCCGATGATTATTTAGCGGATTTCCCCAGTGCTTTAGCCACCAGTCGCTCGTACAGCTCGGCGTAGGGTTCCACCGCCTGGCTCCAGTTGAACGGTTGGGTCATCGCTCGGCTGCGCATGGCATTGAGCAGGCCAGGGAAGGCAAACACTTTGAACGCGCGGTTCAAGGCTTCTTTGTAGCTGTCGACCGTGGATTCATTGAACAGAAAGCCGGTCACACCGTTTTCGATGGTGTCGGCCAGGCCGCCGGTGTTGCGGGCGACGGGCAGCGAGCCGAAGCGCTGGGCGTACATCTGGCTCAGGCCGCAGGGCTCGTAGCGCGAAGGCATCAGCAGGAAATCGCTGCCGGCGAACATGCGGCGGGCATCGGTCTCGTTGAAGCCGATGCGCACACCGATCTGGCCGGGAAAGCGCAGCGCCAGTTCGCGCATGGCGTTTTCTTCTTCCGGCTCGCCGCGACCGATAATGGCGATCTGCCCACCTTGCTCGACGATGAAACTGGCCACCGCTTCGGTGAGGTCCAGGCCTTTCTGGAACACCAGGCGCGAGACCACGGCGAACAGCGGGCCGGTCGAGTCATGCAGGCCGAACAGGTTGCGCACCTGTGCGGCATTCACGGCTTTGCCTTCCCAGTCGCCGATGTTGAAGTTGTGCGTCAAGTGCGGGTCGGTGGAGGTTTCCCAGCTGTCTTCAATGCCGTTGGGAATACCGCTGAGCAAACCTTGCTGGGTCTTGCTGGCCAAAAAGCCATCGAGGCCGCAGCCGAACTCGGGCGTCGTGATTTCCCGGGCATAGGTGGCGCTCACCGTGGTGATATGACTGGAATACGCCATGCCGGCCTTGAGGAACGACATCTTGCCGTAGAACTCCATGCCCTCCTGCTGCAAAGCGTGAGGTGGAATGCCCAGCTCTGGCGTCGACGCCAGGCTGATCACGCCTTGATAGGCCAGATTATGGATGGTGAACAATGTCGGCGTGCGTGACCCACGCCAGTGCATGTACGCCGGGGCCAGGCCGGCGGGCCAGTCGTGGGCGTGCACCAGGTCCGGGCACCAGTGGATCTGTGCCAGGTTGGCGGCCATGTCGGCGGCGGCCAGGCCCAGGCGGGCGAAACGAATATGGTTGTCCGGCCAGTCGCGGCCGTTGTTGGCGCCGTAGGGCGTGCCTTCGCGCTCGTAGAGTTCAGGGCAGATCAGTACATAGATGACCAGGCCATCCTTGAGGTCCATGCGCCCGATCTTGCACGGCGGCAGCGCCGCGTGGCCGCCCAGCTCACCGATGATATGGATCGGGTTGTCGCTTTCCATCACCTGCGGATAACCGGGGATCAGCACCCGCACATCGTGCAGGTGGGCCATGGCGCGGGGCAGGGCGGCGGAGACGTCGCCCAGGCCACCGGTTTTCACCAGGTCGGCGAACTCGGAGGTCACAAACAGGACTTTCTTACGGTTGGGGTTGTGGCTCGGAACCGGCCGCACTGTGGTGAGGTCAGCCAACGCGGCGACCCCGCCAACGCTCTGACTAACACGCTCTCCCTGAATACTTGCAGCGGCACTGATCATAATTCTCTCCACGTGTTGGTCGGCTAATGGCCGGCTGCCATTAACTCCGTCGACCGCATCCTGCGGCCACGCGCACAAGCGCTGTACAGATCTGGCAAGGCTTATGCCAGTTGCACGGTTGGCAGATATAGATTGGATGGACGGGCATCGGGCTGGAACCGTGTGTGCTCGTCGTACCTTAAAACTTGACCAATGGCCGAGTTGAAAAGTTTAGATTTTTTGCGGGGTTTTTGTTTTGGAACGGACCCATCGGTCATGAGTCTAGGACAGATCCCAGAGCCTGTAGGCTTTCTGGGAATATTTTGTAGGACAAAAAAATTGTAACCATATGCCAGGTGCTCTGTGGCGAGCAGGCTTGCCCTGCGTTGGGCTATGTAGCATGGGGGAGCGCTTCGCGCTCCAACGCGGGGCAAGCCCGCTCGCCACAACAAGCCCGCTCGCCACAACATGCCCGCTCGCCACAGCAAGGCGGTTCGCTATAAGAGTGCGAACGCACAGAAACGGTGCGTCAGCCCAGCACGCGAATGGGCGTGCCGTTCGTCCAGGCTTGAATGTCTTCGATCATCTGTGAATAGAACTGCCGGTAATTCTGCTCGCTCACGTAGCCCACGTGCGGGGTGGCCAGCACATTCGGCAACCTGCGCAACGGGTGATCCGCCGGCAACGGTTCCTCGGCATACACATCCAGCGCCGCCCCGGCCAGGCGACCGCTTTCCAGGGCCTGCACCAGTGCCTGCTCATCCACAATCGGCCCGCGTGCAGTGTTGACCAGGCGCGCGCCGGGTTTCATCCATCCCAGCGCCTGGGCATCCACCAGCCCACGGCTACGGTCGCTGAGTACCAGATGAACGGTAAGGATGTCCGACTGTTCAAACAGCGCTTGCTTGCTGACCCAGGTCACGCCGGACTCGGCGGCACGTTCCGGCGTGAGGTTTTCACTCCAGGCAATCACGCGCATGCCGAACACCTGAGCGAACTGCGCGACCTTCTGGCCAATGCTGCCCAGGCCGAGAATCCCCAGGGTCTTGCCGTGCAGGTCGCCGCCGAGGCCCACCTGCCAATGGCCGGCACGCAACGAATTGGCTTCGGCCACCAGGTTGCGGGTGGAAGCCATGATCAATGCCCAGGTCAGTTCCGGCGCGGCGTGTTTATAGCTGTCGGTGCCGCAGACCTGAATGCCCAGGGCCTTGGCGGCGGGAATGTTGATGGCGGCGTTGCGCATGCCGCCGGTCACCAGCAATTTGAGCCGGGGCAGGCCTTGCAGCAGCGCCTTGTCGAAGGTGGAGCGTTCGCGCATCACGCAAATCACCTCGAACCCCTGCAAACGCTCGATCATCGTGGCGGTATCCGCCGGGTAATCGTGCAGGAAGTGCACCTGGCCTACTGCCTCAAGGACTGACCAATCCACCACGCCTCTGGCCACGTCCTGCCAATCATCAATGACTGCGATCTGTACCGACATTCAACGAGTGCCTCGAAAAAGGTTGGATTAAAGGGCGTTCAGCCCCTGCAACAGTGCTGCGTGAAACCGGGCCGGCTCTTCCATTTGCGGCGCATGCCCCAGGCCTGGGAATTCCACCAGGGTGGCATGGGGGATCAGCTTGGCTGCCTGCTTGCCAAGCACGGCGTAGTTGCCGAGCTTGGCTTTGACGGCTGGCGGCGCGACGTCTTTGCCGATGGCGGTGTTGTCGGACGTGCCAATCAGCAGCAGCGTCGGCATCTTCAGGTCCTTGAACTCGTAGTACACCGGCTGGGTGAAGATCATGTCGTAAATCAGCGCCGAGTTCCATGCGACCCGCGTATGCCCGGGGCCGTTGCTGAGGCCGGCGTACATGTCTACCCAGCGCTCGTACTCCGGCTTCCAGCGCCCGACGTAATAAGTGTTGAGTTGGTACTTGCGGATGCCCTCGGCACTGACATTCAGCTCACGGGCATACCATTGGTCGACGCTGAGCGAGGGCACCCCCAGCGCTTTCCAGTCTTCCAGGCCGATCGGATTGACCAGCGCCAACTGTTCGGTTTGCCCGGGGTACATCAGCGCGTAGCGCGTGGCAAGCATGCCGCCGGTGGAATGGCCGACAAGGGTAGCCTTCTGAATACCGAGCTTTTCCAGCAGTTGGTGGGTATTGAGGGCCAGTTGCTGGAAGCTGTATTGATAGTGATCGGGTTTGCTGGAGCTGCAGAAGCCTATCTGGTCCGGCGCGATCACGCGGTAGCCGGCGTCGCTCAGGGCCTTGATCGAACTTTCCCACGTCGCGCCGCAGAAGTTCTTGCCGTGCATCAGCACCACGCTGCGACCGTTGGGCTTGCCATTGGCCGGCACGTCCATGTAGCCCATTTGCAGGGACTCGCCTTGGGATTGGAACTCGAAATGCTTGAGCGGATAGGGGTAGTCGAAGCCTTGCAGTTCAGGACCGTAGGTGGCGGCAAATACCGGCGCGGCGGTGGCCGTGAGCAGGCCGGCGATGCAAAAAGCGCGGAACAGAGGCATGGGCAGGGCTCCTGGAAAGGTGGTTCGGATGCTGTTGCCCGAGGATTAAGCAGCGATTAAATCCATTGCAAAGTCACGGCGGCCAGCGCGCCATAACGCAGGCCTTTGGCCAGGGTCACCAGCAACAGAAATCGCCACAATGGCTCGCGCAGCACTCCGGCTACCAGCGTCAGCGGGTCGCCAAGGATCGGCACCCAACTGAGCAACAGCGTCCAATGGCCCCAGCGCTGGTAATGCTGGCGGGCTTTATCCAGTTGCTGGTCGCTGACCGGAAACCAGCGCCGCCCCTTGAAGTGCTCCACCCAGCGCCCCAGCCACCAGTTCACCACCGAACCGAGCACATTGCCCAGGGTGGCGATACCCAGCAACAGCCACAGGCTGTAATGCCCGCTGAGCAGCAGGCCGACCAGCACGGCTTCCGATTGCAGGGGCAGCAAGGTCGCGGCGCCAAACGCCGCGAAGAATAACCCCAGGTAGCCCGCGATCATTGCGCCGGGTATTCAGCCACGACGACATCTTTACCCTCACGGGTCAGGCCGATGACCTGATAGGCCTCGCTGCGGCCTTCCACTTCCATGCCGGGCGAGCCCATGGGCATGCCCGGCGCGGCGATTCCCAGCAGGTCGTCGCGCTTGCGCAAGGCCAGCACCTGTTCGGCGGGGACGTGGCCCTCGACGAATTTGCCGTCGATCACGGCGGTGTGGCACGAGCCCAGGCGCGGCGCTACGCCCAGGCGTTGCTTGACGGCACTCATGTCGGCTTCGACGTGGTCATTGACCTTGAAGCCGTTGCTTTCCAGGTGGCTGATCCATTTTTTGCAGCAGCCGCAGTTGGCGTCGCGGTGCACGTCGATGGGGATCAGGTCGGCGGCCTGGGCCAGGGTGGCGGTGAACAGGGTCGACAGCAGGGCCAGGCGCAATGGGATTTTCATAGGATCTCGCGTGCAGGTGGGATGGCGGCGATCATGACGACGTCATCGCAGGCAAGCCAGTGTCCACAGGGCGAGAATGTTTCAAGATTATACGAGCGGTGGATTTTCCAGCCGGTGCTTGAGCTGGTCCAGGGCAAGCGCCGACAGTTCGATCATGCGTTTATGCAAGGTGGCAAGTTGCAGTTCGGTTTCATAGGTCAGTACCCGCTTGAACAGCGTGCCGCCCTGGTGGGGCATGAGGAAGTAGTGAATCGAACCATCCACGGCCAGGGACGTGAACACGGTCTTGAACTCGCCGGGGCGCCGGGCGATCTGCACGCGGTAGCTCATGGGCACGCGTACACCCAGCAGGTCGATCATTTCGGTGAAGCGGGCGCCGGCGGGGAGTGAGCCGGTAGTGCCGGTATCGGCACCGAGGGACGTGGGGTGCCATTCGTGCCAGCGATCCGGCTGGGTCACATAGTCATAAACGGCATCGATGGGAGCCTGGATAAAGCGTTCCTGACTGATCCGTTCCAAGCGGACCGACTGCTCGGCTGCGCGCATGGCACACCTCCTGTGCGTCTTCGAACTGTCAGAATAGTCCCACTCCCGCACATTGCACGGGAGTGTTTCAGCCGTTTATCAGCACACCTTGAAACGACTCATCAGGGTAATCACCCGCCCATTCGCCTCGAGCAGGCTCTGGGTATTGTTTTCGGTGGCGTGGCCGCTCTGTACCAGCTCTTCGACCATTTGTCGGATCTGCACCATGCTGCGGTTGATCTCCTCGGTCACCGCGCTTTGCTGTTCGGCGGCCGTGGCGATCTGGGTGCTGAGGTTGTTGATATGGCTGACGGAGCCGGCCATTTCATCCAGCCCGGTATTCACCCGCGCCGTGGCGTCCGCCGCCGACTGGCAACTGGCCTGGGTGTTTTCCATCGCCGCCACCGAGGAGCTCACGCCTGCGGTCAGGCGCGTGAGCATGTCGTTGATCTGCGAGGTACTGGCCTGGGTGCGTGCGGCGAGCGCGCGCACTTCATCGGCAACCACCGCAAACCCACGGCCTTGCTCGCCGGCCCGCGCCGCTTCGATGGCGGCGTTGAGGGCCAACAGGTTGGTCTGCCCGGCAATCGCGCCGATCACGCCGAGGGTTTCGGTGATGCGTGCAGCGTCCTGGCGCATGTTCTCTACGCTGTGGGTAGCGCTGGAGACTTCGCCGATCAAAGCGCTGACGCTGTTGGACGCCTCACCGACCACCACGCGGGAACGATCGGCATGCTCGTTGGCGCGCTGGGTGAACGCGGCGGTTTCGGCGGCGTTTTGCGCCACGGTGTCGGCGGTGGAGCTCATTTCGGTAATGGCGGTCACCGTCTGGTCGGTCTCCGACGCATGCCGCACCAGGATCTGGTTGGTGTGCGCCGAGGTCTGTTGCAACTGCGCAAGGCTCGACGACATGGCGCCGGTGGCCTGGGTCACTTCGCCGATCATGTTTTGCAGGTAGACGATAAAGCGGTTAACCGAATGGCCGATGGCGCCCAGTTCGTCTTCGGCACGGATGGTGATGCGTCGCGTGAGGTCGGCGTCGCCGGCGGAGAGTGCGTCGATATTGGTTTTCAGCGACTTCATGCGCTGCACCAGTTGGCGGATCGCATATACCGCGAGCAGCACCAGCAACAACACCATGGGGATCTGCAACAGCGCCAGGCTGCCGAGCACGTCATTGCGCTGGGCGGTGATCAGCGAGGTGGGCAGGGCGGTGGCTAGGAACCACGGGGTGCCCTCGATAGGGCGCATGTAGAAGGTGCTGGCCACGCCCTGGTTGTCGAACTCATTGCGTTGCAGGGCCTGGTCGCGATGGGCCAGGGCTTTGCTGACCTGGGCGGCAAACGCGGAAGTGCCGGTGAGTTCGCTGATGTTTTTCAACACCACCGGGCCGCTGATGCGCGAGCTGTTGCTGATGATCTTGCCGTCGCCTTCAACGATCAGCATTTGCCCGCCGATGTCTTTCTCTTTGCTGGCCACCAGGTCATTGAAGAAGCCCAGGGTCACGTCGATGGTGGCGACGCCATAAGGCACGCCGTCGCGCTGGATTGCCATGGCGCAGTTGGTGCGCGGCTCCTGGCTGGCGTCGTCCTTGTAGGCGGCGGCCCAGGCACATTGACCGCGTGGCGAAGCGAGGCCGCCCTTGTACCAGCTCTGGTCGTAATAGTTGGGCGCCGGGTCGCTGTTCCAGAAGGTGTTCACGGTCAGCTTGCCCGATGCATCGCGGTGCCAGAACGTGCTGTGCTTGTTGCGCCCCGGGGTGCGCTGGTTGGGCAGCGGCCAGATGCCGCCGCCGAAGACTTTCAACTCGCCATACTGGTCGACCAGGCCCGGCAGGACTTTGTCGATGGCATCGCTGTCGAGCAATGGAATGGTCTGGGTGATGCTGCGTTGCTGGGACTGGACCTTGTTGAGTTCGCCCTGGATCTGCTCGGCGACCTCGGCGACACGGTTGAGCACCACCTGCTCTTCGGTGTGCTGTAGCTTGGGCGCGACCAACTGGCCGATACCCACCACGGTCAACACAAATAACACCAGGACGAACAGCACCAGGAACAGGGTATAGCGGGCTTGGATGGAGCGCAGTGGGGGCATGGGGTCGTCCTTACGAAGCGTTTATTGTCGACGCGGCTTTGTTAGAGCTTCGTAGGGCTATCGGCTTGGCAGGACAGAGCTTTAGGTACGATGGTGCAAGAAAATACCGCGCCGGTGACCGACGCGGTATTTATTCAGATATCCAGCATAGCCATGACGGCCTCGGGGTAGCGCAAGCCGGCGGGCGCCTCGGCAGGGAAGATGGCCTCCAGCGCCGCCAGTTCGCCCGGGCTGAGGCTGACCGACAGCGCGGCGACATTCTCCTCCAGGTATTTGCGCTGCTTGGTGCCGGGAATCGGGATGATGAAATCACCCTGCGCCAGCACCCACGCCAACGCCAGTTGCCCGGCGCTGATACCCTTGTCGGCGGCCAGTGCCTGCACGTTTTTCACCAGTTCGAGGTTCTTGCCGAAGTTCTCGCCCTGGAAGCGTGGGCTGAAGCGGCGGTAGTCATCGGCGCCGAAGTCGTCCGGGCTTTGCAGCGCGCCGGTCAGAAAGCCACGGCCCAGCGGGCTGTAGGGCACAAAGGCGATGCCCAGGCGCTGGCAGGCAGCGAGGCAGCCGTTGTGTTCCTGGTCGCGGCTCCACAGCGAGTATTCGCTTTGCAGGGCGCTGATCGGGTGCACCTTGTGGGCGCGCTCCAGGGTGGCGGCGGAGGCTTCGCTCAGCCCCAGGTAACGCACCTTGCCCTGTTGCACCAGCTCGGCCATGGCGCCGACGGTTTCTTCGATGGCGACCTCCGGGTCGATACGGTGTTGGTAATACAGGTCGAGGGTTTCTACGCCAAGTCGTTGCAGCGTGCCGTCGATGGCCTTGCGGATGTATTCAGGGCGGCCGTTCACACCCCGCACGGCGGGGTTGGCCGGGTCACGCACGATGCCGAACTTGCTGGCCAGGAACACCTGGTCGCGCTTGCCGACGATGGCCTTGCCGATCAGTGCTTCGTTGGTGTGCGGACCATAGATATCGGCGGTGTCGAGGAGGTTGATGCCCAACTCCAACGCGCGGTGCAGGGTTGCCGTGGCTTCGCGGGTGTCGCTGCCGGGGGTGTAGAAATCGCTCATGCCCATGCAGCCGAGGCCGATGGCTGAGACGAGTGGGCCGTGGGTGCCGAGTGTGCGGGTATGCATGGGTTGTGCTCCTTGGGTGGGAAGGCCTGCATTGTCACGCTCGACAAAACCGGGATAAACCGGCTAAAAGCACTAACACTATTCGTAATATCTGAATAATCAGCGCAAGGAACCGCCCCTTGGACCGTTTCAACGCGATGCGCGTGTTCACCCGGATCGTCGAATTGCGCGGTTTTGCCAAGGCCGCCGACAGCCTGCAATTGCCCCGCGCCTCGGTGACGGTGTTGATCAAGCAATTGGAGGCGCACCTGGGCGTGCAACTGTTGCAGCGCACCACGCGGCAAGTCAGCCCGACGCTGGATGGCGCGGCGTACTACCAACGCTGTGTGCAGTTGCTGTCGGACCTTGAGGAAACCGAGGCGGTGTTTTCCACCCGGCGCCAGAATCCACGCGGCACCCTGTGCGTAGACATGCCGTCAGGAATAGGGCGCTTGATCGTGATCCCTGCATTGCCGGCATTCACCGCCCGCTACCCCCAGATCGAACTGGAGATCAGCCTGAACGACCGCCCGGTGGACTTGATCCGTGAAGGCGTGGATTGCGTGCTGCGTGGTGGTTTGGCCCTGGATGAGTCGCTGGTGGCACGGCCTCTGGCGATGATGGATCAATTGACGTTGGCGAGCCCGGGGTATCTGGCGCGCAGAGGGATGCCTGCATCGTTTCAGGACCTGGCCAACCATCAGATGGTCGAGTATGTCTCCAGCGTCACGGGCAAACGCTTTGGCCTGGAGTTTGAGGTCGACGGCCAATTGCGCACGGTCAACCTGTCAAAAGGCTTGGCGGTGAACAGTTCCGATGGCTATTTCGCGGCCTGTGAAGCCGGGTTCGGCTTGATCCAGGCACCCGGTTACCATGCGATGCGCCAATTGGCCGAGGGCACCCTGGTGCAGGTATTGCCTAGCCTGGCGGTGCCGAAAATGGCCCTGTCGGCGCTATATCCGCCGCACCGTCAACTGTCCCAGCGTGTGCGGGTGTTCGTGGACTGGCTGGTCGAACTCTGCGCCCGGCCCGACACCGGTTTGCAGCGCTAGGTCTGGGCCTTGCGATACGCCCCAGGCTGTTGCCCGGTGACCTTGTGAAACGCCCGGGTGAACGCTGCCACCGACTGATACCCCACGGCCAGCGAGACGTCTGCCACCGTCTGGTCCTGCTTGAACAGTTGGCAGGCATGGCGCATGCGCATCATCAGCAGCACTTGCCCTGGCGACTGCCCGCACAGTTCATTGAAACGCTTGAAAAACGCCGAGCGCGACAACCCGGTGCACGCGGCCATGCTTTCCAGGGTCCAGGCCTCGGCGGGCTGGGCGATCAACTGCTCCAGCAAGTTGGCGAACGCCGGTTGCCGGGCCAGCGCCGCCAGGCCGCCGAGTTCACGGTTGTCCAGCACTTGTTGGCGCAGGACATACAGGAACAACAGGTGGCACAGCCGCTCAAGCAAGGCAGAGGAGGGCGCAGGCACGCGCTCGCACTCTTGCAGGATCAGGTCGAACAGGTTGCGCGCGGCGGTCAACGAAGGGTCGCCTGCGCGCAGGATGATCCAGGCGGGCAGGGTGTCGACGATCATCGCCGACAGGCCGGACTGGAAGTGAAAGAACCCGCAGACCAGGCCGACGCCATCGCTGGCGGCGCTGTCCAGGGGCTCCATCGGTACACGGGGGCATTCCTGGGCGCCGGCGGCGGTGGGCTCACCGGACAGCCGATATTCCAGGTCGCGCAACAGGAACACCGCGTCGCCGTTATCCAGCCGATGCGGCGTGGCGTCGCCCTCGATATGCAGCCAGCACTGACCCTGCACAATCAGGTGGAAACTGGCGCTCGCCAGGCCGTGGGTGCTCGCATGCCAGTCGCCGCAGTAGCGGCCCACATGGAACAGGCTGGTGTCGAGTTCGAGGCTGTCTAATAACCAATCGACAAGTGCACTGGACGAATTCATCTAATGGAAAGACTCAAGAGCAAGTAATCGCTACTTTAGCCTATTGAGACGATTTCTTATAACCAACAGACTGGATACACGAACCCATCAGGAGACCACTCCATGTCCCGTGTACCCCTGCTTACCCCTGAAACCGCGCCGGACGCGGCCAAGCCCTTCCTGGAAAACGCGCTGAAAGGCTCGGGTTTCATCCCCAACCTGTTGGCGGTACTGGCCAACGCTCCGGCGGCGCTGGAGACCTATATTACCGTGTCCGGGCTGAACGCCAAGGCCGAACTCAGCCTGGCCGATCGCGAAGTGGTGCAGTTGATTGCGGCCACCACCCACGGCTGCGATTTCTGTGTGGCCGGCCATACTGCCGTGGCACGCAACAAAGCCAAATTGCCGGAAGAAGTCATCGACGCCCTGCGCCAACGCGGTGAGCTGCCCAATGCCCGCTATGAAACCCTGGCTGCGTTTACCCGCGAAGTGATCGCCAGCCGTGGCGATGTCAGCGATGCCGGTTTTGATGCGTTCCTGGCCGCCGGTTATACCCAGGGCCAGGCGCTGGAAGTTATTTTGGGCGTGAGCCTGGCAACCCTGTGCAACTTCGCTAACGTGTTTGCGCGCACCCCGTTGAACCCGGAGCTGGCGCAATACCGCTGGGAAAAACCCGCAAGCTGAAGATGACCCACCCGCTGTGAAAAGGAGAAACATGAATGCTTGACCCAATCTTGAGCCGTTGGCTCGATGTTCAAGCGCAGGCCCTGGACGTGGGCAGTTGCGATCCACAGGAAGTGCTGCCACGGCTGGCAGAGGCCAATGTATTGCGTATCGGCGTGCCGGCTCAGCTTGGTGGCCTGGGTGGGGATGTGGCCGGTGGGGTGGAGGCTATCGCCAATGTTGCCAGCCATTCCCTGGCGGCGGCGTTTGTGTGCTGGGGCCAGCGTTCGTTTATCGAATATTTGCTGCAAAGCCCGAATGCGCAACTGCGTGAGCGACTCTTGCCGGACCTGCTCAGCGGCAAGTTGGCGGGGGCCACGGGGCTGTCCAATGCGATGAAGTTCTTGTCGGGTATTGAAGCCCTGCAGATCAGCGCCGAGCCTACCGACGACGGCTGGACCCTCAACGGTCGGCTGCATTGGGTCACCAACCTGCGCAAAAGCGGTTTTGTCGCTGCGGCTGCCATCGAGCATGCCGGGGGTGGTGCGCCGTTTATCCTGGCGATTCCGGATGCGGTGGCCGGCTTGCAGCGCTCCCGCGACCTGGAACTGCTGGGGTTGCAGTCCAGCAACACGGCGGCCCTGGGGCTCGAAGGCGTGGCGCTGAGTCGCGACTGGTTGCTGCATGAGGATGCACGCAAGTTTTTACCTGCGGTGCGCCCGGCGTTCCTTGGGTTGCAGTGTGGCATGTCCATCGGCCTGGCCCGGCGCTCCCTGGCGGAAGTGGCCAACCACCTGGGCGCGACCCGTACGGTGTTGCGCGAAGAGCTGGAGACGCTGCGCGGGACTTTGGATCACCTGGTCAGCGACCTGAAGAACGGCCTGTTGGCCGGGCGCTTTGCGGCCGAGCCGGCAGCGTTGTTCAAGCTGCGCATCGCCCTGGCCGAAACGGCCGCCCATGCTGTGCAACTGGAGTTGCAGGCCAGCGGCGGCAAGGCCTACCTCACCGCACACGGCAGCGGTTTTGCGCGGCGCTGGCGTGAGTCGGCGTTCGTGCCGATCGTGACCCCGAGCCTGGTGCAATTGCGCACCGAGTTACAGCGCCAGGCCAATCTATGACGAACGCGGTATTGAACGCCCAGGGGATTTGCCTGGGGTACGCCGGCGGGCCAGTGTTGCAGGGCTTTGACCTGCAACTGCAGCCCGGCGAAGTGGTGTCGATCCTCGGTCCCAGCGGGGTAGGCAAGTCCAGCCTGCTGCGGGTGCTTGCCGGTTTGCAGGCGCCGCAGAGCGGCAGTGTGCGGGTGCTCGGTGAACCTGTGGATGGCCCTCACCCGCGTGTTGCGGTGGCGTTTCAGGACCCCAGCCTGCTGCCCTGGCTGAGCCTGGAAAAGAACGTCGCCTTCGGCCTGGACTTCGCCCGCCAGCCACACTTGAGCGTTGAGGAACGCCGCCAGCGTGTCGACCACGCCATCGCCGCCGTTGGCCTGGAGCATGCGCGCCAGCACTTCCCGGCGCAGCTTTCCGGCGGCATGGCCCAGCGTACGGCGCTGGCCCGTTGCCTGGCGCGCCAGCCCCAAGTGCTGTTGCTGGATGAGCCGTTCGGTGCCCTCGACGAGGTGACCCGCGCCGACATGCAGCACCTGCTGCTCAAGGTCAACCGCGAGCAGGGCTCGGCGGCCGTGTTGATCACCCATGACATTGATGAAGCGCTGCTGCTGTCGGACCGCATCCTGCTACTGGGCAACCGCCCGGCGCGGACGTTGGGCGAGTGGCTGATCGACCTGCCGCAACCGCGCGAAGAACAGGTGGAAGCCATCGGCGCGCTGCGCATCGATATCCTCAAAACCCTACGGCAGGCGAGCCGCCCTCAACCCAACCCCCTTGACCTGCTGGAGCCTGCCCATGTGCCTGGATGACCTGACCCACTCGCGTCGCGACTTTCTCAAACTCTCCGCCGTGCTCAGTGCCGCCGGCGCCTTGCCGCTGCTGAGCAGTCTGCAGGCCCGCGCTGCCAGCGAGCCGGACGCACCCGTGCGCATTGGCTACTTGCCGATCACTGACGCCACGCCGTTGCTGGTGGCGCATAACAATGGCCTGTTCGAAGCCGAAGGCATCAAGGCCGAGCGCCCGGTGCTGCTGCGCAGTTGGGCGCAGGTGATCGAGGCGTTCATTTCGGGCCAGGTCAACGTGATTCACCTGCTGTCGCCAATGACCGTGTGGGCACGCTATGGCAGCAAGGTGCCGGCCAAAGTGGTGGCGTGGAACCATGTGGGTGGCTCGGGCCTGACCGTGGCGCCGGGCATCACCGATGTGAAGCAATTGGGCGGCAAGTCGGTGGCGATCCCGTTCTGGTATTCGATCCATAACGTAGTAGTGCAGCAACTGTTCCGCGACAACGGCCTCACGCCGGTGGCGCGGGCGGCGGGCAGTGCGATTGCGACCAATGAGGTCAACCTCATCGTGCTGCCACCGTCGGACATGCCACCGGCGCTGGCCAGCAAGCGTATCGATGGCTATATCGTCGCCGAGCCGTTCAACGCCCTGGCGGAAAACCTCAAGGTCGGTCGCGTGCAGCGCTTCACCGGTGACGTGTGGCGCAACCACGCATGCTGCGTGGTGTTCATGCACGAGCACGACCTGACCAGCCGCCCGGAGTGGTCGCAGAAGGTGGTGAATGCCATCGTCAAGGCGCAGGTGTGGACCCGCGACAACCGCGAAGCGGCGGTGAAGCTGCTGTCCAAGGACGGCCCTAACCGCTATACCCCGCATGCCGAGCCGGTGTTGAGCAAAGTGCTGGCGCCCGCCGCGGCCGACCGTGTGGCCTACCTGGCCGACGGCGCGATCCAGCATGGGAGTTGGGATGAGCACCGCATCGATTTCCAGCCCTACCCATTCCCCAGCTACACCGAGGAACTGGTGCGCCGCCTGAAGGACACGCTGATCGAGGGCGACAAGAAATTCCTCGCCGACCTGGACCCGGCGTTTGTCGCCAAGGACCTGGTAGACGACCGTTTCGTGCGCAACGCCATTGAGTCCGTGGGCGGCATGAAGGCCTTTGGTTTGCCTGATGGGTTTGAGCGGCATGAGGAGATTGGCGTTTGAACAAACGGGAAATCCCGGGCTGGTTGCTCGGGTTGAGTGGCTTGGCGGGGTTGCTGTTGCTCTGGTGGCTGGGGGTGAAAGTGTTTGGCGCGGCGGACGGCTTGTCGGCACGCTTTTCCCTGGCCGCCACGGCCGCCAGCCTGTGGGAATTGCTCGGGCGCGGGGAGTTGTACCTGCACATCGCCGTGAGCCTCAAGCGTATTTTCGTTGGGTTGCTCCTGGCCTTGCTGGTCGGCGTGCCGCTGGGATTGCTGGTGGGCAGTTCGCGCAACCTGGAGGCGGCGACCACGCCGGCGTTCCAGTTCCTGCGCATGATCTCGCCGCTGTCGTGGATGCCCATCGTGGTGATGCTGATGGGGGTAGGCGACCAGCCGATCTATTTCCTGCTGGCCTTTGCTGCCGTATGGCCGATCATGCTCAACACCGCCGCCGGGGTGCGTCAGCTCGACCCACGCTGGTTGCAGTTGAGCGCCAGTTTGAGCGCGACCCGCTGGGAGACCTTGCGCCGGGTGATCATTCCCGGCGTGGTGGGGCATGTGCTGACGGGCGTGCGCCTGGCCATCGGCATTCTGTGGATCGTGCTGGTGCCGTGCGAGATGTTGGGAGTCAGTGCGGGGCTTGGGTATTACATCCTCGATACCCGTGATCGGCTGGCTTATTCGGAGCTGATGGCGATGGTGGTGTTGATCGGCTTGTTGGGCTTTGCGCTGGATGCCTTGGCGCGGTGGCTGCACCAGCGGTGGGTGCGTGCTGGCTGATAGGGCAAACAACGGCCCGGATACATCCCCGGGCCGTTGTTTGCGGGAGAGCAGCAAGTAAGGTCAGCGTTCTACAAAAATATGCAGATCACCCGGAATGCCGCCTCCCCAGCCTACCGGTTTTGTAGGGTCTTGAGGCCGGCCAATTAACTGCTTGCCGACCTGCCCTTTGACGTTATCTGCGTTAGCCACGTAGATGCCGATGCTGTGTGTCAACTCAGCCAGGCCTGGTACATTTTCGCAAGTGTTCATATGGGCGCACCCAACCAGTGCGACCCATTTTTCAGTTCCTGAAGTCGCCTGGATGGTTTCCGAGGCGTAGTAGTTGCACTCCCTGAGGCGGCGTTGCGAGCTTTCGCCCGTTGTTGTACGCTTTTTATGGGGCTGGTCTTTGTGTCGCGTGAGGAAGCAGTGATCAATGGGCATGACTTCTATGCCATTGGCCTCAAGCTTTCCGAGTAGTTCCTCGAGCGTCGGATTAGTTCGACGCCCTTGTTCACCCAGTACACCTATACCGTCATCCCGCAGGCCTTTCGGCGTATCGATAAGCCCTTCGAAATACACTTTCTTGACGCCTTGGTTCTTTAACGTTTCCACGTTAGCGAAAAGCACCTTGAAACTCGCCATCTGTGAGTGCTTTTCCCCCAACACTATGCCGTTAGAGGTTTTGAACGCCTTTTCAAACAGTGTTGGCACGCTGACGGATTTGGGCACCGATGGGATAAGAGGACGCTCCAGCTTGTTTATAGGGGGCAGGGCGTCATAAAATGCGTTCATTTCTTGTTTGAACTTGTTCATGGTTGCTTCTATGGTATCCGGTTCGAAATGGTCAAGCTCCAACTTGCCTTGCAAGCTTTCTACGTAGTCGCCCTCGGGTAATGGCTTTTTGATGTGTAACGGACGAGCGTCGGTATTCAAGGGGTTGAATCGATGACTTTTGTTGGGTTTTCTGTGTGTTGTGGGAGAGTTAGGATTCAAGGTGTCCTGCACGCTGAAATCCTTCAGTGGCGGGCCGTAAGGCTTCATCGTGACCGGGTCATAGGCGTACCGTTGCCCATTATGAATAATGCTGCTGGTCTCCAGGGTTTGCTCCCCGACCTTTAAGGTCCCCCATGTGACATCACCGTAAGGCGGCGGAGTCAAGCCTGCCGCAATCTTGGCTTTAGTAATGCCTTTGCTTGCGAGGCGGGTGCCCCCGAGCAACAAATCACCTACACCATTCAACGGGTTGAACTCACTGATAACGGTGGTTCCGATGATTCTCGAGCATTGCAGCGCCTTCTTCGTCATGGTGATGGCTTTGGTACCAACCTTGGCGACTTTCGCTGCGGCCGCTGCACCGGCAGTGACAAAACTGAAGACGTCCAGGAACAGGTCTGTGGCGCCGTCGATGTATTGACCCTCCTTGAAATTGCAAATCGCCGATCTGAGAGGGATCAAATCCAGGAAAAAGTTGGTCAAGGCCCATTCGGCATCCATCTGCTTATCGAAGCTGGTGACGCCCTTGGCTTGCTTGATGACGTCCCGATTATCAATGTGAAGGTGTTTCACAAAGGTATCTGCAATGGCCTGGGTTCGAGCGCTTGTGAAGGTGGAGGGGGTAGGCTGCGCTGATCCGGCTTGTGTGTTCTGGCTGAAGTCGGCATTGGCAACGGGTGTGAATTTCTCGATCGGATAGACCCGATTGGCATCGCGCTCACGCTCGCAGGTCAGGACACTGTTACTGACCTGCGTGATGGAATGCTTGCTCAGGTCCACCTCATACGTGGTGGTGCCATTCGCGCCAGTGGCCTTGACGTAGAGCTTTTCATTTTTATGGTGGAGGGTTCTGTCGGTGAAACCGAGGCCCAGGCGATAGGTATTGAGCTGATAGAACTCAAGCTGCCCGTACTCGAGGTTCTGCCTGTCAGCCAGTGGAAGCTGGGCGATCATATGTTTGATCGCTACGCCGATGCCTTTTTTCTTGTCGCTGATGGCCTGTGCAAGTTGGCTGTTGAATTCGGCATTGACTCCCAAATTGAGCGACTTGCCTTCCAGTGCGGCATTGATGCGCGGGTCTTGGCTCACCCATTCGTAGTTGTCCAATCCACTCATTGCAATGTCCAGGAGCGACATCATGCCCGCAGGCGCGCGATTCGGGTCGTAGACCGGTTGAATTGAAGGTTGCTTGGTGTCATGGACCTTCAGCAACTTTTCTTCAAACGGAACGCTTTCGCCAAACCGCTCCTTGAGGCGAGCGAGGGCGATATCCCTGCGGCTGGGCATTTCGGATTGGATCAGGCTGGAGGCGTCAATCTGCTCAATGGCCTGTTGGTTGAACGCGTTTCTGACCACCTCGATGTCGGCTGCGTTGTAACGTCCGGCCTGCTCCGGAGAAAGAACGCCATTGACCAGCCCCCATACTCGCAGGGCAGCGATCTGCGCACGTTGAGTGGCCTGCGGATTGTAAAGGGCGGCAGTTTCAGCTTCAGCCATGACTTGGTTAAAGGTCATGTTTTGCACTTTTCCTGGCGTCTTGGCCTCTATCGATGCTGCCGCGGTCCGCAGCCTGACCCAGGCGGCGCTGGCGTACACCACAGCGTCGGGAACGTCTTTGATCAAGAGTTCGGGGTGCTTCATTAAAAGCAACAGGTGTGCACCTGTTTTGGACATCTCGGCGGAGGTTCTACCTGATTTGCTCAGGTGCGTACTCAAGCCGTCTACAATCATCGATAAAGGCTTGCCCCAATGGGTTTTGTTGGACAAATCAAAACCGGCCACTTTATTAGGGTTAGGCTCGGTCAAGCACTCCGGGTCCATTTGCAGAATTATTGCTGTCTTGAGGCATTCGTACGCGCTTTCGCGGGTGGCAACCCAATTCATTTGCTTGCACAGGGTTTCAGCCATCAATAACCCCTCGGCAGTACCCATCAGCATTTCCCCCACTTGGATGGGATCACTCAGGACTCCCTCGGGAAGGGGGGCCTTGTAACGCAAAAACTCCAGCAACCCCCCCTTCACTCCCATGACCAAGGGCTTGTCACCGAGATGATGTTCGTAGTTCATGGCGAACTTACGCAGGCGCCCTTGATCAACTGTGCTCAAGGGAATAGGCCAGCTCAACGCACCACCAAAATTGCCAAGGGGGTGTTCCAGAGCTCTGTCGATCAGGGCTCTGGCCAGGGCGATCAAGGAATAGTGGCTGTCCGGTACGGGGAGGCCGTTGGAGGTGATGTAGTTCTCCAGTGTGGTGGTTCTGCCGGCTTCCTCAGAGGAAGATGAGCCCGGCGCGACTTCCATCGACGTGGACTTGAGTGCCGTGAGGACAGCCAGCGGGGTGGCCGCTTCACCCAGTTGCGCCGCCAGCTCATTGAGTTTGCGTGCCAGGGTCCTGAAGTTCTTCTGATCTGCGAGCTGTTGCTTGAAGTCACCGCTGTCTGGGCAATTGTCTGTTTGTGGCTGGGGAGTGGGGCCTGCTGCCGAATCGAGGTGTGCGCTGGCGGTGTCTCGGAGGGTGGATAGAGATGGACCGTTAGGGTGGGGCGGTTGATACGTGTATGACTGCTGAGGCGAGCGAGTATGTAGTTGGGTCATTGTTGGGTACCTATTCAGACGTACTGAGAACAAGCGCCTGTCAACGGGAGGTTCCCTTTTCCCATGGCGCACCGCTGTGTGCTGAAAACGTCCGTTCGCGTTCCGGCTGCGGGTACCAGGTTTTGTAAGATCGGATGTAGGCGGGGAGTAGGCGGGCTGGTCAAGTGCAGTCAGTTCCGTACCGACGACAGCGTCAGCATTGCACTGTCAGGGAATATTTTCTGCTTACTCGGGCTGGGTTTATCGCAGCGTGCGCCAGACGAGCCAAAGCGTTTCATCACCTGTAACATGAGCGCCTATTGATCCCGTTCCACTCCCAGATACAGGACCCCCCTGATGACCCAAAAACAGCGTTTGAAATATTCGATTCTGATTGCCCTGGCCGTACTGGCGACGATGTTTGGCCTGTCCTATTTGCAGAACACCGGGGTCATCAGCGAGAAGACATTCCAGACCATCGCCATTGCCGTCGCAGTGGTCGTGGTGGTGATCAACGGCATCATGCGCCGCAAGGTCAAGCTTTAACGGCGATCAGGCGCGGCCTTCGAGTACCTTGGCAGCCTCTTCATGGAGGCTGTAGCTTTTGTCCGCATTGAGGGTGATCACACCTTCGCTGCACAGGCGCTTGAGTACCTCGCGCACGCTGAGAAACGACAACGGAATGCCCAGCTCCAGCAAGTGGCTGTGCACGCCGCGTACGCCAAGGGTGCGCTGGTTGTCGGCGGCGGTGAGCAGGGCGTCGATGACCTTCAGCCGGATCAGGCTGGTACGCAGGCCAAAACACTTGAGCAGATGGCGGATACGCTGGTTGCCTTGCTGTTCGGGCGTTTTGCCGAACGCTTGCGGGCCGCTGCCGAAACTGGCGTCGGCCGCGTGTGAATGTCCATCCGTGGGCACTTGCGGGTTGTACATGCAAAAACTCCTTATCAGAGCCTGATCAGGAAAAAATGAGCGCTCTTGGTTAATAAGACGAACGAGCGAGCGAAATCATGAAGTGTCGGATGTAGAAATTTCGTCGGTATCGGTTTTGTCACATCCCCATCGCCTTAAATAAACGACCCCGTGCATTAAATTATTCCCGGTGATTTGCGTTCTTACGGTGGGGTTATTGCCCCTTGTGAGACGGTTAAATCTGACGGTGGAGTCTGCGTGATTATTTCCAATGGGTTGTCCAGGGTCTGCATGGCCGGAGTGTTGCTGGGGTTGGGCCTGGCCGCCTCTGCGCGGGAGCAGGTGACGCCAGCGGCGGCGGACATCCGCCGCACCAGTTACGGCGTACCGCATATCCGCGCCAACGATGAACGTGGCCTGGGCTTCGGCATTGGCTACGCCTACGCCCAGGACAACCTGTGCCTGCTGGCCAATGAAGTGGTCACCGTAAATGGCCAGCGCGCCCGCTTCTTCGGCCCCGAGCAGGCGACCCTGGAAGAGCGCAACAACCTGGCCAGCGACCTGTTCTTTGGCTGGCTCAATACGCCGGATGCGGTGGCGGCATTCTGGAAGGCGCAGAGCCCGCAGATCCAGCAGCGTATTGAAGGTTATGTGGCCGGCTACAACCGTTATCTGAAAGAGCAGGGCGCGCCTGCGCAGTGCCAGGCGGCGTGGGTACGGCCACTGGTGGCTGAAGATCTGGTCAAGCTGACCCGCAGGCTGTTGGTCGAAGGCGGTGTCGGCCAATTCGCCGAAGCCCTGGTGGGTGCGGCGCCGCCTCAAGCAACCGCCAGTGTGTCGAGCAGTGCGAAGGCCTTTGATCAGGTCGTGGCCAATCAACAGCGTTTCGCCTTCGATCGTGGCAGTAACGCCGTGGCAGTGGGGCGTGACCGCTCGTTCAACGGGCGCGGCATGTTGCTGGCCAACCCGCACTTCCCATGGGTGGGCGGCATGCGGTTTTACGAGATGCACCTGACCATCCCCGACCAGTTGGATGTAATGGGCGCTGCGCTGCCGGGCCTGCCGGTGATCAATATCGGCTTCAACCAGCATGTGGCGTGGACCCACACCGTGGACACGTCCAAGCACTTCACCCTGTACCGCCTGACCCTGGACCCCAAGGACTCCACGCGCTACATGCTCGATGGCAAATCGGTCGCCCTGGATAAAACCACGGTAACCGTGCAGGTCAAACAGGCCGATGGCAGCCTCAAGGACCAATCGCACACCGTCTATAGCTCACAGTTCGGCCCGGTGGTGCAGTGGCCGGGCAAGCTCGATTGGGACAGCCACTACGCCTTCAGCCTGCGCGATGCCAACCTGGGCAACGACCGTGTATTGCAACAGTGGTACGCGATGAACCGTGCCGGCAGCCTCAATGAGCTGAAAACCTCGGTGCACACCCTGCAAGGCATCCCGTGGGTCAACACCCTGGCCGCCGATGACCAGGGGCAGAGCCTGTACATGAACCTGTCGGTGGTGCCCAACGTCAGCGCGGCCAAACTGGCGCAATGCAGCGACCCACGCGCCGGCCTGCAGATGATCATGCTCGACGGCGCCCATAGTGCCTGTGCCTGGGACGTTGACCCGCGTGCAGCACAGGCTGGGATCTTCCCGGCCGACCAACTGCCGCAATTGCAACGCACCGATTACGTGCAGCACTCCAATGACTCGGCGTGGCTGGCCAACCCCAAGGCGCCGTTGACCGGTTTCTCCCCGCTGATCAGCCAGGACCATCTCGGCCTCGGCCCACGTGCGCGCTTTGCCCTGCAACGCCTGCAATCCCTGGCTAAACCGATCAGCGTCAGCGACCTGCAAGACATGGTGATGGACAACGAGGTGTACCTGGCCGGCCAAGTCATGCCCGATCTGCTCGCGTTCTGCGCCAGACACCTCGGCAGCGACGCCCCTGCCTTGCACCCCCTGTGCTCCAGCCTGAAAGCCTGGGACCAGCGCGCCAACCTCGACAGCGGCCTCGGCCTGGTGCACTTCATCAACCTGGTGCAGCACCTGCAGCAAATCCCCGACGCTTGGCGCGTGGCCTTCGACCCGGCCCAACCCCTCACCACCCCACGCGGCCTGGCCATCGACCGCGCCGATGTCGCCAAAGCCCTGCGCGAAGCCATGCTGGCCTCCACCGCCGACGTCGCCAAACGCGGTTTGACCGCCAGCAGCACCTGGGGTGAGGTCCAAGTCGCCGGGCAAACTCCGATCCACGGCGGCCCGCAGGAACTCGGCATCTACAACGCCATGCAAACCGTGCCCCGCGCCGACGGCAAGCGCGAAGTGGTCAGCGGCACCAGCTACCTGCAAATCGTCACCTTCGACGACCAGGGGCCCCATGCCCAAGGCGTGCTCGCGTTCTCCGAGTCCAGCAACCCGGCTTCCCCACACGCCAAGGACCAGACCCGAGCCTTCTCCCAAAAACAACTGCGCCCGCTGCCCTTCACCGAAGCCCAAATCAAGGCCGACCCGCAGTACCAACAACTGCGCATCAAGGAGTAGGGCAGGCCCGCAACCCCTTGATGCCAATACGAAATATTTTTGAAATCAAGGGGTTGCACGCCTAGGCAAATACGTACATAATGGCGCCCATCGAACGCAATGAAGCATTAAAAACTTCAATGTATTCAATGAGTTAGAGTAGAGGCAGGGTTGTACAGCCCACTCAAGTTTTTATGCGGTGAGTGTCAGCAGTCGGGACATTGATCGTTTGAGGCCGAGTAGCAAAATGGTTATGCAGCGGATTGCAAATCCGCCTACGCCGGTTCGATTCCGACCTCGGCCTCCACTCTTGAAAACCCCGCAGATTAGCGTCTGCGGGGTTTTTTATTGCCTGGACGAAAGTACGGGCGTGCCGATCAAGGTTTTTGCAGGGCACGTCCCGCAGGCATGGAAAAGCCCGCAATTGCGGGCCTCTCGCACACGACTTTCCGGCTTATTTAAACAGCCCACCGATTGCATTGATCGCATCCGCTGCCTTGTTCACGTTTTGTTGGTGCTGCGGGTTGGTATTCACTTGGGCCTGGGTGTTGTAACTGGCGTTACTGCAGCTCTTGTTTGTCTGGGTCAGCGCAGCTTGATAGGCGGTTGCGCGCAAGGTATCGCCCTTGGCATTGGCTGCATTGATGTTCGCCTGCAGGTCGCGGACCTGTTGCTGGCAGGAGGAGGCGTTATTGGAGTAATTGGTGTTATTGGTGGTGTTGTTTGCACCACCCAGAGCAGAGGACAGAGCCCCTGTCAGGGCACTCAAGTCAGCGGCTTGTGCCGATAGGGCGATCAGACTGAACAGGGCGGCGGATGGAGCGAGCTTGGAAAGACGCATGGCAAACCTCAATGTTTTATTGTCTGCACGCGCGTGGCTCCCGAGCTGGTGCAGAGCAATATCCGTATAAGGTGTGTGCTCGGTTGCGGCAAAATATTATTTGGTCAAATTTTGAGCTTCAATATCCAGTGTCAATAAATGTGAATTCTTTCACGTTGTTCGTCGGCTGCGCGCCATTGGGGTATGCCTCCTGTGATTACAGGATTTCAGACCTGGCGATGCGCTGGTCTTTCACCTCACCTGCATACGCGTGAAGCCTTTCCTGTTGCGCTGCCAGCAACGCGCAGATTTTCATCAGCGCCACGGCCTCATCCGGCGTCCGACCGCTGGCGGCTAAAGCCGTCAATTCAACCACCGACCAGCCAATCACAGCGGCGGCGTCCTCCAGGTCGTAGAACAATTCCTGCTGTGCCGTTCTGGGGCCGTCGAGCCCCTGGATCAGTTCTTTCATTTATTGCCCCTCCCACTTCAGGTCAAACCCCATGATATCCATCCCGATCTCCGCCAGATCGGTCTTGAATGGAATTTCTCCCATCAAACGCCTGATGTGTCACAACGTCCAGCCCAGCCCCAATGCCTTGTGCAGTGAAGCAAAATCCTTGAGCAGTTCCGCGTCCCCGGAAATCCGGTTCTCCTGGGCCTGGTAGCGGGTACGCTCCGCATCCAGCCAATCCAGGGTGCTGGCGGTGCCCGCACGGTAGCGTTGGCGGGTCAGGTCTGCCGCACGCACTGCCGAGGATTCCACACTGCGCAACAGCACCACGTTCTGGCGTTGATGGCCGTACCGCGCCAGGGCCACATCGGCGTCGCGCAGCGCACTCAGTACCACACTTTTGTAGTGCGCGAGCGCTTCGTCGCGACCGGCTTCGGCACCTTTGACGCTGGCGGCCACGCGGCCGAAGTCCAGCGCGTTCCAGGTCAGGCGCGGGAGGATCAGCCAGGTGCCGTTGTCCTTGCGGGCGAGGTGGCCGGGGTCGCCGGCAGAGAATGACAGGTCGCCCATCAGGCTGAGCTTGGGAAACCAGTCGGCGGTTTTCTCGCCGATCTGCGCGTTGCTGGAGGCCAGTTTGCGTTCGGCGACGCGGATGTCGGGGCGGGCCTTGAGCAGGGCGGCGGGGTCTGCCACGGGTACCACACCGGGGATGGCGGGCAGGGCTTTGGCGGTGGCGAGGCGGCCATCCAGTTCGCCGGGCTCTCGGCCGCAGAGCAGGCCGAGTTGATCCAGGGATTCAACGATGGCGGCTTGCAACGGCAGGCGCTGGGCCTGGGTGTTTTCTGCCTGGGTGAGGACTTGTTCCAGTTGCAGCTGTGAGGCCACGCCACGGCTGCGACGTTGCTGGGTCAGGTCGAGAGCCTGGTTTTCGATGTCGACACTCGCGTCTACCAACGCCAGGCGTGCCTGTTGGTCGCGCAGGTCGGTGTAGGCCTGCACCACTTCGGCGGCCAGTTGCACCTGGGCGTCGGCCAGTTGCGCCTGGGCAGCGTCGGCTTCGGCTTGCGCGGCTTCGACGGCGCGACGTGTGCCGCCGAACAGGTCGGCCTCCCAACTGGCATCGAAGCCGGCCAGGTAGAGCGTCAACGGCCCGCGACCGGCACCGCCGCCACCCAGTGCGGAGGTGTCGGGCGAGCGTAGCTTGAGCATCGCGGCGTCACCGGTGACCTTGGGCAGGGCGTCGGCCCGCGCACCGCTGAGGCTGGCGCGGGAGTGTTTCAAGCGGGCCTGGGCGGTGGCAATGTCGGGGCTGTTGTTCAGCGCCATCTCGACCAGTTCATTGAGCTGCGGGTCATTCAACGTTCGCCACCACTGCGCCACAGCCGGGGCGCTTGGCACCTGGCGGTCGGCATGGGGCAAATGCCCGGCGGCCAGGGTTTTCGGCGCGGCGTCGGGTGCGCCTGAGTAGTCCGGGCCTACGGTGCAGGCCGATAGCAGGCCAACGGTCAGGAGCAGAGGAAACGAGCGAGCAATCATGGCTGTACCGTGCGCTTTTTCAGGATGAAGATCAGGGGCAGGCACGCCAGCATTGCGAGTCCCAGTACGTAGAACGAATCGTTATAGGCCATCACCGAGGCTTGGCGGGCGATGTCGTTGGCCAGTTGGGCCATGGCTTGCAACGAGGCGGTGGAGGCGTCGCCGGTTTGTGCCAGGTAGCTGGCGGTGTTGCTGGCCATGTGGTCCTGGGTCAATTGGCTGTTGGCCAGGATGCCTTCGCGCAGCCGGTCGTCATGGAAGTGGCTGCGCCGGTCCATCATCACGCCGAGCAACGCCAGGCCAATGGTGCCGCCGAGGTTGCGCGACATGTTGTAGAGCCCGGCCGCGTCGCCGGCGTCTTTGGTCTCTCCCGAACGCATGGACAGTTGGCTGAGGGGCATCATCACCAGGATCTGCCCGAAGCCGCGCAGCAACTGTGACCACACAAAATCATGGCCGACGCTGTCGGCGGTCAACAGGGTGTCTACAAAGCAACTGGCCCAGTACAGCAGCAGGCCGGCGCCGACCATCCAGCGCAGGTCGTAGCGGCCGAGCATTCGCGGCAGGATCGGCATCAGCAAAAACGCCGGAATCCCCGACAACAGCATGATCGCGCCGGACTGCTGCGCGTTGTAGCCGGACAGAATCCCGAGAAATTGCGGCACCAGATACGCCGTGCCATACAGCCCCGCACCCACCGCCGTACCGATCAGCAACACGCTGCCAAAGCTTTTGTTGAGCACCAGTGGCAGGCGCAGGATCGGCGTACTGGAGCGCAATTGCCCCACGGCAATCAGGAAAAAACCGGTGACCGTGGCAATGCTCAGCCACACGATCAGCAGCGAGTCAAACCAGTGCTCGCGCTGGCCTTCTTCCAGCACCACGGTCAGCGAACTCAAGCCCATGGCCAGCCCCAGAATGCCCAGCCAATCGGCGCTGATAAAGCGCTGCAGGTTCATGCGCTCGCTGGGCAGGCCGGTGATCAGCAGGGTGATCAGCGCGATGCTGATGGGCAGGTTGAGAAAGAAGCACCAGCGCCAGTTGATGTTCTCCGTCAGCCAGCCGCCGATCACCGGGCCGAGCAAGGGGCCGAGGATCACGGTCATGCCGAACATCGTGGTGCCGATGGCCAGTTGGTGGGGCGGCAGACGCGTGCGCACGATGGTCTGCGCGGTCGGGATCATCGCGCCGCCGGCGAAGCCCTGGCCGATGCGCCCGGCGATCATCGCGCCAAGGCTGGTGGACAAGCCGCAGAACATCGAGAACAGGGTGAAGGTGAGTGCGGTGCCGATCAGAAACCGGCGCAGGCCGAAGACTCGGGTCAGCCAGGCCGCGAGCGGGATCATCACGATTTCCGACATCAGGTAGCCGGTGGCGATCCAGGTGCCTTCGGTGCCGGTGGCGCCGATCTGGCCCTGGATCTGCGGCAGCGCCGAGTTGGTGATCGACACATCCAGGGTCGCCAGCAAGGCGCCCAGTGCACCGGCGGCGACGGCGATCCAGTCGGTCAGCGAGGCGTTGCGCGGTTTCTCGGCAGCCACCCCGGCCATGCTCGCCTCAGCCATGGTTGGCGTCTGCGGCATGGGTGCGGGTGTCGACTTCCACGGTGGCCGACAGGCCTGGCATCAATGCGGCACGCAGGTCATCCGGTATGTCCAGGGCAATGCGCACCGGTACCCGTTGCACGATCTTGGTGAAGTTACCGGTGGCATTCGACGGCGGCAGCAGGGCGAACTGCGCGCCGGTGCCGGGCGCCAGGCTGTCGATGTGGCCTTGCAGGTCGCGGCCGGGCAGGGCGTCGACATGCACGGTGACGGTCTGGCCGGGGCGCATGCCACCGATCTGGGTTTCCTTGTAGTTGGCGGTGAGGTAGATCGCGCTGATCGGCACCACGGTCAGCAAACGCGTACCAGGTTGCACGTACTGCCCCACGCGTACGCCACGGTCAGCCACACGGCCGTCCAGCGGGCTGCGGATGACCGCGTCGTCGACGTCCAGTTGGCTTTGCGCCTCGCTGGCCTTGGCGACGCCCAGTTGCGCCTGGGCCTGCTTGAGCTGGGCCTGCAACGTGCCGTAGCGAGTCTGGCTGGACCGCAGCGCCGCCTGTTTGGCCGCCACGGTGCTGCGGGCCTGTGCCAGTTGGTTGTTCAGTTGGGCCAGGCGCTCTTCCGGTTCGGCGCCCGAGCGGGCCAGCGGCGCGTAGCGGGCGACTTCGGTCTGCGCATGCCGGGCATCGGCCTCGGCGCCCTGCAATTGGGCGCGGGCTTCGGCGATGGTGGAGTCCTGTTGCACCAGGTCGGCCTGGGCCTTGGCGAAGTCGGCATTGCGTGCGGCAATGGTCGCGCTGGCTTCGTCGCTCACGGCCTGGTACTTGCGCGCATCCAGGCGCACCAGCACGTCGCCACGCTTGACGTTCTGGTTGTCGCTCACCAGAACGTCGGCCACGTAGCCGTTGATCTTTGGCGCCACGCTGATGCTGTCGGCTTGCAGGTAGGCGTCGTCGGTGGTCTCGATAAACCGCCCGGTGATCCACCACCAGGCGCCCCATGACACGCCCGCCAGCACGGCGACGCCGGCCACGCTGAGCAGGATGCGCCGGGCCTTGCCACGTTGACCTTTGACGGTTTCTTCAGGCATGACCTGAGGGGAGGGAGGTGCAGCCGACATCGAGGTCACTCCAGATTTATAACGAGTGGAATAAATTCCTTTTTTCGCGAATTTTTGTCAACTGGTATATTTTGATCCGGTATTCGAAGGGAGCTGCACATGGCACGACACAAACCTGCCGCCGAGGGTGGTTACCAGCGCGGCGAAGAAACCCGCGCCCGCATTATCGAGGCGGCCGTCGAGGTATTCGGCGCGCGTGGCTACGATGGGGCGTCCACGCGTGATATCGCCACGACTGCCGGCGTCAACGCACCTGCGATCCAGTACTACTTCGATGGCAAGGAAGGCGTGTACCTGGCGTGCGTCGAGCACTTGATCACGCTGCTGTGGCGCAAGATGTCGCCGCCGGTGGAGGCGGCGGAAAGCGTGCTGGCCGATGCCGATTCCGGCGACAACGCGCTGATCGACGCCTCGCTGGGCATCCTGGGCACCGTGGTTTCAACCATCCAGGACAGCCCGCAAACCACGGCCTGGCGTGCGTTCATGGATCGCCACCAGGCCGGGTTGTGCCCGCAAAGCGCAACGATGGCTTTCGAGGAGCGTTTCAAGGCGCGTATTGCGCGGGTCATCCGCCAACTGATCGCACGCGTGGCCGGCCTGGCGCTGGAGGATGAGCGCACGGTGATCCATTCCATGGCGCTGTTTACCCAGGGCCTGGCGTTCCGCATCCAGAAGCCCAAGCTGCTGGAGGCGTTGCAGTGGAGCGAAGTGAACCAGAAGGAAATGGAACAGGTGCGGGAGGTGGTGCTGATGCAAGCGCGGTTCACCCTGGAAGGGCTGGCCCGGCACCGGGACCAGCACGCCTCCCGTTAATCGGCGGTTGCCGCCTACTTGCCGCCTGTCACATCCAGAAAGGTCCCGGTGATGAACGACGCTTCCTTACCGGCCAGCCACAGGATAGCGCGGGCCACCTCTTCGGCTTCGCCGCCACGGCCCATGGGAATGCTGTCCTTGACCCGATCCACACGCCCCGGTTCGCCGCCGCTGGCGTGCATGTCGGTGTAGATATGCCCAGGCCGTACGCAGTTGACGCGTATGCCTTCGCGCGCGACTTCCTTGGACAGCCCGGTGGTGAATGTCTCCAGGGCACCCTTGGAGGCAGCGTAATCGACATACTCGTTGGGGCTGCCTAGCCGGGCGGAGGCGGAGGACACGTTGATCACGCTGCCACCCGTGCCATTGTGGCGCAGCGACATGCGTTTCACCGCGTGCTGCGCGCACAGCATCGGGCCGATGGCATTGATCGCGAAGATGCGCTGCATGCGGGCAAAGTCGAGGTCTTCAAAGCGTGACTGCAGGGCAATGATCGCGGCGTTGTTGACCAGCACATCGATACGGCCAAACGTCTGGTCAATGGCTGCGAACAGCTGCGCGACCTGAGCAGGATCCGCACTGTCGGCGCGGATGGCCAGGGCACGGCGCCCCAACGCTTGCACATCCGCCACCACGCCGAGCGCGGCCGCCTCGTTGCTGACGTAGCTGATCGCGACATCGTAGCCTTGCGCCGCTGCAAGGCGCGCGGTTGCCGCGCCGACACCGCGGCTGCCGCCGGTAATCAGAATCAGCGGTGTCGAAGACACAGTACTCATTGCTTGGACCTCCTTTGAGGGGTTAAGGATCAGCCTATCAGCATGGTGCCGGTCGCAATGACCACGCACGCCAGGACTTTGCGGGCAGTCAGCGACTCGCCCAAAAACAAATAACCGATCAATGCCGCGAACAGCACGCTGGTTTCGCGCAGGGCCGAAACGGCGCCCATCGGCGCGTGGGACATGGCGTAAATGACGATGCCGTAGGCCAGGAGGGACACAAGCCCCCCGATCAAGGCCGTGATGACGCCGGGGCGTGGTGCGAAGAGGCTGCGTGTATCGCGCAGGCCGATGTACACCAGGGGCATCAATACGCCCCAGAGCGCACACATCCATACGGTGTAGGCCATCGGTGCGCCGGACAGCCTCGCGCCAATACCGTCCGTGACGCTGTAGGCCGCGATGAAAAAACCCGTGCCCAGGGCGTAGGGCAGGCTGGGCACCGCCAGTCTGCGCTGTCTGAAGGCCAGAGAAATAATGCCGCCGGATACCAGCAGGATGCCGATCAGAGCGTTCGTGCTGAGCGTTTCACCGGCAAACACCAAGGCGCAAAGCGTGATCAGAATGGGCGAGGAACCGCGTGCGATCGGGTACGTCTGCCCCAGGTCGCCCACCTTGTAGCTTCGCACCAGGAACAGGTTATAGCCCACGTGCAACACGCCAGACAGCACGGCGTAGGGCCAACTGGCTGGCGCGGGAGGGGCGAGAAACAAGGCGATGACACTGCTGGCGATGGCGACCGCCACGCACATCATGGTCATTGACCACAGCCGGTCGGCGCCGACACGCAACAATGCGTTCCAGCTGGCATGCAAGAGGGCGGCGAAGAGGATGAGTAGAACGATGGGTAAAGGCATGCGCCATGGTAAACACCACAAGGGCGTGTTTAACAGCGAAGTCCTTTCATCCTGTCATGAGTGAATGCTCATGCATCACTCATAATTTTGCTGTGCCTGCATCGACTCGGCCAACAGCCAGTTACGAAAGCTGATGATGTGTGGCTGGGTTTCGATCCCTTTGGGGCAGACAAAGTAGTAGCCGACCGGCGACGCGAACGGCAGCTCAAACAGCCTGATCAGGCGGCCGTCGTTGATTTCAGCTTCAACATGGCCGCTTCGCGCCAGCGCAATACCTTGGCCCAGCAGCGCCGCCTCGATGGTCATGTTGGTGTCAGCGAACCTGACGCTTTCCTTGAGGGGTGCAATGCTGACGCCGATATGCTCGAACCAGGCGTCCCACTTGGGCACCAGGTCTGCGCCGTCGCGCGTCAGCAACGGGTAACGCAGCAGCTCAGCGGGCTCGTGGGGCGCGCCGAAACGGTTGAGCAGATCCGGGCTGGCCACCGGGAAGATCTGCTCGCGGAGCATGAATTCCGAGTGCAGGCCGGGATAATTGCCGTTGCCCAGCCGGATGGCCACATCCGGGTCTGAGCTGGAGAACTTGATGGCCTTGTCGCTGGTCTCCAGCGTGATCAGGATTTCCGGATGTTGCTGCGACAGGCTGGGCAACCTGGGCAGCAGCCATTTCAAGGCAAACGAATAGGTGGTGCTGACCTTCAGGCGAACCCGGCCTTTTTGTTCCCGCAGGTCAGCCAGGGTGGCCTCAAGGTTCATGAAAAACTCGCGCACGATGGGCGCCAGTGCGGCCCCGGCCGGGGTCAGCCGCAACGCCTTGCCGCGCTGGAACAGCTGCAGGCCCCACAGGTCTTCGAGGTGCTTGAGTTGGTGGCTGACGGCGCTCTGAGTCACATGCAACTCTTCTGAAGCCGATGTGAACGTCGCATGCCGGGTCGCTACTTCGAAAGCTCGCAGCGTGGCGGTGGGCGGTAGGTCTCTCATGACTGGGGTCCGGGTCGGCGGCTGGCAATTAATCGGCATGAATACAGGTTCATGGTAATGGATTGGCAGGCTTTCACAGAAGCTGTAGACCATGGCCTTGTGAATTGTTGTGAAGCACAGATTAATGGCCCATTGCCCATGCTAACGTCTGTTCCTGGCTATCGTCAGCACGACGATTTCATTCGTACCATCAGGGGAGCAGCGCCGATGTCTACCACCGTAACGCCCGCCGGCAGCGGGGCAAACACACCTAAAGCGTCACCGTCGGCGTTCGATGACAAGTTGAACATCGCCAAGTCCAGCAAAGTGATTGCCGACTACATGCGCCAGACCGGCAAGTCGGCCATTACCAAGCAGGAGCTGACCCAACTGGCCAACAACGCCTCGGGCAAGGTGCCGGCCGAAGTCTGCGATGCGGCCAAGTACATGGAGCGTCATCCCGACGTTTTCACCGCCATCGAAACCCACGATGTGCCGGGCGCCGATAACCTCTCCGGCGTGTGGAACTTCGATTGGGCCGCCAACGGTGGATTGAACGGCACGTCGACCGACGCGATTGCGAAGATGCAAGACACGTTCGATTTCGCGATTGCCAAGTCTGCGCAGATCACCGAGATTTCCACGGGTAAAAAAGCCGAGCTGGATTCGACCAAACAACGGCCGCAGAACTAAAACAGTGCGTTGTACTGTTGACCCTGCAACCCTTGCCAACGGGTTACACGATAGCCCAGGCAAAGAAAAGCCCGCGTGGGGAGCGCGGGCTAAAGGGATGTTCATTAGGAGCTGAGGCCAGCCTAGGCGCTTGTCTGTGAAAGGTTTGTGAAAACCACGGCAAAAAAGTGTATGCCTCAATCCCGCCATGGCTGTACGGGGCAGGGCGGTCGATAACCCTCTACTGTCGCAGGCATACCACTGCCGTTTGGATGCCGCGTCATGTTCATGTCTACCAGCCTGTTGTACGCCTTTGTGCTGTTTGCCTTCGTGTCCTCCATCACGCCCGGGCCCAATAACACCATGCTGCTCGCCTCGGGGGTGAACTTCGGCTTTCGCCGCTCGATGCCCCATGCATTGGGGATCAGCATCGGGTTCATGCTGCTGGTGATTTCGGTGGGGCTGGGGCTGGGCGAAGTGTTCAAGGTGTTCCCGTGGGCCTACACGGTGTTGCGCTACGTGGGGGCTGCGTACTTGCTGTACCTGGCGTGGAAGATCGCGACGGCGGGCGGCATGTCCGACAGCCCTGATGAACAGGGCAAACCCATGACTTTCCTCGGCGCGGCGGCGTTCCAGTGGGTGAACCCCAAGGCCTGGATCATGGCGCTGGGCGCAATCACCACCTACACGCCGGCCGAAGGTTACGTCACCAATGTGCTGGTGATCGCGCTGGTGTTCGCCGTAGTCAACCTGCCCAGTGTGTGTGTATGGGTCGGATGTGGCAGCGGCTTGCGCAATGTGCTGCGTGAGCCGCGCTGGTTGCGCCTGTTCAACTGGACGATGGCCGGGTTGCTGGTGCTGTCGCTGTACCCGATGCTGTTTGCCGGCTGAGCGTCAGACCGGCGAGATGGTCGCGAGCAGGCCGATGCCGATGGTCAGTACCAAAAAGCCGAACAGGAAAAGTGCCATCTTGGTCATAAGGCCTCCGAAGGGAAGGGAGTGGGGATGGAGCCATTGTCCGCCCAGACGGCGTTTCGATACAGACGCAGATAGCAAAGAAAAAACCGTATCAGATGCGCTTGCCGCTGTTCAGCCGGGGGCTTTCAGCGCGTGTGGCTGTTTCAGGATCAGCGCCTGAGGTAGCCAAGTCTTTAAGTAGAACAGGCGATAAGTACACTGTGGCGAGCGGGCTTGCCCCGCGTTGGGCTGCGAAGCAGCCCCAAAACCAGCAGCCACAGAGTGCCTGATTCACCGCATTTCCCCTTCCAGGGTCGCTTCGCAACCCAACGCGGGGCAAGCCCGCTCGTCACAGTTGCAGTGTTCGCCCTTAAGGCGTGGTAACAGCCAGATATGGCCGTTTTTCAAAGACCTGGCGATAACTACTTTGTGGTGAGCGGGCTTGTCCCGCGTTGGGCTGCGAAGCAGCACCAAAACCAGCAGCCATAGAATGCCTGATTCACCGCATTCCCCCTTCCAGGGTCGCTTCGCAACCCAACGCGGGACAAGCCCGCTCGCCACAGCTACAGTGTTCGCCCTTAATGGCCGGTTTTTCAAAGACCTCAACAATAAGAGTGGGCCAACCCTCGATGCAAAGACGTCAATTCAGCGGTGGCATGAAAGGCAAGAACCTGCGCTACCTCAACGAAACCCAACAGCCGGCGTCGGTCACCCGCGTCGGCTTCCTGTTGCTTGAACATTTCTCCCTGCCGGCGTTCACCCAGACCCTCGACACCTTTGTCACCGCCAACCTGCTGCGCCCCGACCTGTTCGCCTCACGCACCTTCGGCTGTGAGGATGGCGAAGTCATCAGCGACCTGGGCCTGGTGATACGCCCCGATGCGCGCCTGGATGCCGGAGCATTGCACGACCTGGACCTGCTGGTGATCTGTGGCGGTTTCCGTACCGAACTCAAGGCTGGCGAAGCCTTCATCCAGCTGCTGCACACCGCCGCCGAACAGGGCATCAGCCTTGCGGGGCTGTGGAACGGCGCCTGGTTCCTCGGCCGTGCCGGCCTGCTGCAAGGCTATCGCTGCGCCATCCACCCCGAACACCGTCCGGCGCTGGCGGAAGTCTCCAAGGCGACCCACGTCACCAGCGAACCCTACGTGATCGACCGCGACCGCCTCACCGCTTCCAGCCCGTCCGGGGCCTTCCATATGGCGCTGGACTGGATCAAGGGCCTGCATGACAAGGCACTCGTCGAAGGCATCGAAGACATCCTGGCCTTCGAAGAGTCCCGCTACCGCCGCATCAAACCCACCGAAAACGTCAGCGTCAGTGCGCCGTTGCGTGAAGTGGTGAAACTGATGGACGCCAACCTCGAAGAACCTTTGGAGCTGGACCAACTGGCGGTCTACGCCGGCCGCTCGCGGCGCCAGTTGGAGCGCTTGTTCAAGGAACAACTGGGCACCACCCCGCAGCGGTACTACATGGAACTGCGCGTGACCGAGGCGCGGCGGCTGTTGCAGCACACCGAGTTGTCGCAGGTGGAGGTGCTGGTGGCATGTGGGTTCGTGTCGCCGAGCCATTTCAGCAAGTGCTATAGCTCGTATTTCGGCTATCGCCCCTCGAAGGAGAAGCGGTTGGTCAAGTAAAGTGCTGACTGACTCACTCTCTTTCAAGGATGACAAATGTCTCTCACGCTTTTGGATCGTTACCGCGGCAGCCTGCTGGGTTTGGCCTGTGGCGACGCAGTGGGTACCACTGTTGAATTCATGCCTCGCGGCACATTCACACCGGTCACTGACATGGTTGGAGGAGGACCGTTCAACCTGAAAGCGGGCCAATGGACAGACGACACCTCGATGGCGTTGTGCCTTGCAGAAAGCTTGTTGCGTAAAGGTGGTTTTGATGCCGCTGACCAGATGGGGCGATACCTGAACTGGTGGAAGTGGGGCTACCTGAGCTCTACCGGTGACTGCTTTGATATAGGCATGACCGTGCGCACGGCGCTCACGGCGTTTGAGTCGCAAGGTGATCCGTTTGCAGGTTCAACAGAGCCTTTTTCCGCAGGCAACGGTTCGATGATGCGCCTCGCGCCGCTGGTGCTGTTTTACTTTCCAAACCTGCAAAGCGTTGATGACTTTTCCCGAGAAAGCTCCCGTACGACTCACGGAGCCCAAGAGGCAATCGAGTGTTGTGTGGTGTTGGCGAGAGCCATCGGTATCGCGTTGAGTGGAGCAACGAAGGTGCACCTGTTGAATATCTCTTGCGCGGGCCTTTCTGCGTCCAAGGTCGTAGCGATTGCCCAGGGGGAGTATTGCAACAAGACCCGTGCGCAGATAACGGGTTCCGGTTACGCCGTGGCGTCATTGGAGGCGGCGCTGTGGTGCGTAAAACATACTGACAGCTTCGCCGACGCGGTGTTGGCTGCCGCGAACCTGGGTGACGACGCTGACACTACTGCCGCCATCGTTGGTCAGTTGGCGGGTGCATATTACGGCGTGCAAGGCATCCCGACGGGTTGGCTGGACAAGCTTTGTATGCGTGATGAAATTGAGGAAATGGCTGATGCACTCTACAGCACGGCTGCTCAAACCCCATGATTAAGCCCCCCGCTTGTGTGACCAGCGGACTAGCTGTGGCGAGCGGGCTTGCCCCGCGTTGGGCTGCGCAGCAGCCCTAAAAACGAACACCGCGTGCTGTCTGACAGGCCGCGGTGTTTTCTATTGGGGCCGCTGCGCAGCCCAACGCGGGGCAAGCCCGCTCGCCACAACAGGCAACTCACCGCAAAAAACGCGTTGGTCAGAATCGGTCCAGACGATAAGGCGTGAATAACGGAGTTTGACCCTTGCTCGCCAACTCCCCAATCATCTCCGCCGTCACCGCCGCCTGCGTCAACCCCAGATGCTGGTGCCCGAACGCAAGCAGCACCATCCCGTCACACACCCGGTCAATCACCGGCAACGAGTCCGGCAGTGACGGCCGAAACCCCATCCACGGTGTTGCCCCCTCTGCACTCAGGTCATTCCGAAACAACCCCTTGCTCAACCGATGCAACTGCCAGGCACGCTGCATATTCGCCGGGCGGTCAAGGCCGGCGAATTCCACTGTACCGGCCAGGCGCAGGCCGTCGGTCATGGGGGTCATGATGAATTTTCGTTCCAGGGAAGTGACGGCAAACGGCAGGCGATGCGGCTCGTGGGGCAGCATCAGGTGATAGCCGCGTTCCGTGTCCAGCGGGACTTTTTTGCCGGTCAGGGCAGCGGTCAATCTGGCTGAGTGGGCGCCGCAGGCAATCAGCACCTGGCGTGCGCTCAGGGGGCCCTGAGCGGTGGTGAGGGAGACGCCGTGTTGGTCAAGCCGCCCATCCAGTACCTGGCGCTTGAGGAACTGCACGCCACTGGCCTTGGCGGCCTCGACCAGTTCGCACACCACCTGGAACGGGTCGAGGAAGTGACCGGTGCCCGGAAAAAACAACCCGCCCTGGATGTGCTCGCTCAACTGCGGCGCAGCCTGGCGTATGGCATCGGCGGTCCAGAACGTCACGGGCACCTGCTGCGCTTGCATGCGCTGCTGCAAGGCCCGGAGCGCGTCGCGTGAGTCCGCTCGTTCGTACACCAACAATGACCCGTCTTCACGCAGCAGGTGCGCGCGTCCGATGCTGGTCAGCAGGCGCTGCCAGGCGCCCAGGCTGCCTTCGTTAAGCGCACGAATACCCGCGACGGTACGCTGATAGCGCGCCGGACGCAGGTTCAACAGCAGCCGCACAAACCAGGGCACGGCGCGCGGCAGGTATTTCCAATCCAGGCGCAGCGGGCCCATGGGGTCCAGCAGCATGCCGGGCAAGCGCATGAGGATCGACACGTCGGCAATCGGGAACACCTGTTCGGTCGCCAGGTGCCCGGCGTTGCCATAGGACGCGCCCATACCGGGTTCCTGTTGATCGACCACCACCACGTGCCGGCCCTGACGCGACAGTTGCAGGGCGCAGGCGACGCCGATAATGCCGGCGCCGACTACGACGATATCGGGATCGGACATGGCCTATGCCTCTCTCTGGCCATCAAGCAAACGCCGCAGCCGCAACGGATTGCCCTGTTGGAGCGCATCCGGCAACAACGCGTCGGGGAAGTCCTGATAGCACACGGGGCGCAAGAACCGCTGGATGGCCGCTGTGCCCACCGAGGTGCTGCGCGGATCCGAGGTGGCGGGGAAGGGGCCGCCGTGGACCATGGCGTCACACACCTCAACGCCAGTCGGCCAGCCATTGACCAGCAGGCGGCCAGCCTTGCGCTCCAGCACCGGCAGCAGGGCCCTAGCGCTTGGCACATCGTCGTCATCCATGTGCAGCGTGGCGGTGAGTTGGCCTTCCAGATGTTCGGATACCCGGCGCACTTCTTCGTTATTCGCGCACACCACAACCAATGAAGCCGCACCGAAGACTTCGGCTTGCAGGTGTTCGTTGCTCAAGAACGCAGTTGCCTGGGTCACGAACAGGTGGGCCTGGCCCTGGTTGGGACCTTCAGTCGCCGAACCCTGTGCGACAACCTCGGCGTGTCCCGTCAGTGTGTCTATGCCTGACGTGTAGGCACTGGCGATGCCGGGTGTCAGCATTGTTTGCGCCGCACAGTTCGGCAGTAACCCACTGGCGGCACTGATGAAGCGATCCAGGGCAGGCCCTTGTACTGCAATCACTAACCCTGGGTTGGTGCAGAACTGCCCCGCACCCTGGGTCAACGACGCCACAAAACCCTGGGCCAATGCTTCAGCCCTGGCTGCCAACGCTGCTGGAAACAGGTACACCGGGTTGATCGAACTCATCTCTGCGTAGACCGGAATCGGCTCCGGCCGTGCCTGCGCTGCCTGGATCAACGCAAGGCCACCGCTGCGCGAGCCGGTAAACCCGACGGCCTTGATGCGCGGGTCGGTCACCAACGCAATGCCCACCTCACGGCCCGAACCGTACAACAGTGAAAACACACCTTCCGGCAGACCGCACGCCTTGACCGCCTGCGCCACCGCACGCCCCACCAGTTCACTGGTGCCCGGGTGCGCGCCGTGGGCCTTGACGACGACCGGGCAACCGGCAGCCAGCGCAGAGGCGGTGTCCCCGCCGGCCACGGAAAATGCCAGTGGAAAGTTGCTGGCGCCAAACACCGCGACCGGGCCCACCGCGATATGGCGTTGGCGCAGGTCTGGGCGAGGCAGGGGTTGGCGTTGCGGTTGTGCGTGATCGACCCGCACATCCAGCCATTCCCCGGCACGCACGGTGCGGGCGAAGGTGCACAGTTGCCCGCAGGTGCGCCCTCGTTCGCCCTGGATGCGGGGGCGAGGCAGGCCGGTTTCGGCGACGGCGCGGTCGATCAACTCATCGCCCAGGGCCTCGATGTGCGCGGCGATGGTCTCAAGGAACGTGGCGCGCACTTCCAAAGAGGTTTCGCGATAGACATCCAATGCCGCCCACGCCAAGGCGCAGGCCTGCGCGACATGCTCGCCGTTGCCGCCGAGGTAGGCCGGTTCCAAGGCGGTATCGGTGGCGGGGTTGATCGCCTGGATTGCTTCGCGATTGCCGGCAGTGGCGTGCTGACCGATCAGCATCTTGCCCGTCAGAGTCATGGGGATTTCCTGGATAAAAGAAGGTTGGCCGCTGCGAGCGTCGCAGCGGCGCGCGAAGGGTCAGGCGACGTTCTGTTCCGCCGACCAGTTGGCGTACCACTGGCGGAACAGGGCGTACTGGTGCTCTGCGTAACGACGCTGGGCATCGCTGAGGGCGTCGGTTTCGTTGAAGTGCAGGGCATAGCCTTGGTCACCGTTCAACACCATCAAGTGCTTGTAATACAGCACCAGGTCGCAGCCCTCGTCGAAGGACGACAGCACCGCCAGCGCGGCCTCCAGCTCACGCGCCTGGCGACGGGCCTTGGCATCGCCCTTGGCAGCTTTTTTACTCAGGGCCACCAGTTGCAGCACTTCCCGAGGCAGCGCGTTGCCGATGCCGGTGATGGCGCCGGTGGCATTGCAGTTGACGAAACCGTGCACCACCTGGGTGTCGACACCCACCATGAGGGTCACGTTGTCGTCCTGGGAGGTGATGTGTTCGGCGGCGTAGCGCAGGTCGGCACCGCCGCCGAATTCCTTGAAACCGATCAGGTTCGGGTGCTCGCGGCGCAGTTCGAAGAACAGCTCGGCGCGGGTCGCGAAGCCGTAGTAGGGGCTGTTGTAGATCACCGCCGGCAGGTTGGGCGCGGCCTTGAGGATCGCCGAGAAGTGCGCCTTTTGTGCAGTGGCGGAGGCACCCCGGGACAGCACACGCGGAATCACCATCAAGCCATGGGCACCGACCTTGGCGGCGTGGGCCGCATGGGCCACGGCTTCACGGCTGTTCACCGCGCCGGTGCCGACGATGGTCGGCACACCGGCCGCCACCAGCCGTGCCACGCCTTCCTGGCGTTCGGCTTCGGTGAGCAACGGCCAGTCACCCATGGAGCCGCAGTACACCACGGCGCTCATGCCGATATCGATCAGCTCGCGGCCCTTGGCGACCAGGGCGTCGAAGTCCGGCTTGCGTTCGGCGGTGCACGGGGTCATCAGGGCAGGGATGCAGCCGGTGAAGATGTTGTCGCTCATTTTTATCACTCCAGTTTCCAGTCGGGGGAGGGCTCAGATGCCCCAGGCAAAAGGGTCTTGCGGGTCGATCAGCAAGGTGCTGTCGGCGGTCATGTGGGCACGGCCGGTGATGAAGGGGCGCACGCGTTCGCCGTCCCATTCGTAGCGACCTTCGAATTGGCTGCCGGTAATGCTGGCTTGCACCCAGGTTTCGCCGGGCGCGAGTTTTTCATCGGCGGCCAGGCAGGCCAGCTTGGCGCTGGTGCCGGTGCCGCAGGGCGAGCGGTCGTAGGCTTTGCCGGGGCACATCACGAAATTGCGGCTGTCGGCGTGGTCGTCGTCGGCGAACAGTTCGACGTGGTCGATCAGTGCACCGTCGGCGCCGTGGATGCCCTGGTCTTCAAGGGCCTTGAGCATTGCCCAGGTGTAGTCGGTGAGGGCGTCGACGTTGTCCATCTGCAGGCGCTGGCCATGCTCCGACACCAGGAAAAACCAGTTGCCGCCCCAGGCGATATCGCCATGGACTATGCCGTGACCGGGCACGAGCACTGCGATCTGCTCGCGATAGCGGTAGGCAGGAACATTGCGCAAGGTCACCGCGCCGTCTTCATGCAGGGTAGCCGCGACCGGCCCGACGGGGGTATCGATCGTGTGCACGCCTGGCGCGATGCGACCCAAGTGATGCAGGGACGCGACCAGGCCAATGGTGCCGTGGCCACACATGCCCAGGTAGCCAGCGTTGTTGAAGAAGATCACTCCGCAGATGGCGCCCGGCGTGACCGGCGCGCAGTACAGCGCACCGACCAGCACATCATTGCCACGTGGCTCCAGGATGCAGGCGCGGCGCCATTGGTCGTGCTCGGTGCGCAGGTGGTGCAGCTGATCGGCAATCGTGACGCCCTCCAGCGCCGGAAAACCGCTCATGACCAGCCGCGTCGGTTCGCCGCCGGTGTGGGAGTCGATCACATGCAATCGCTTCATAAAACGCTCCTGAATCAGTAGGTCGCGGGCGTCAGCGGGGCGCGAGGCTCGTCAACCGCTTCGCTTTCATCGGCTTCATGTTCCAGCCGAACCAAGTGAGCTGGCACGCCAGTGGCGGCGCCCCAGTAGTAAATGCCGAGTGCGCAAGCCGCGACCACAATGGTGTCGAGCGGATGGCCGATCGCACCGATGCCACCAAAACTGCCGAGCTTGGACAGCAGGATGGTCACTGCGTAGAAGCCGATCAGCCAGGCAGACGAGCGCACCTGTTGCTTGAGGTTGAGGTGCGCGGTCGGTACCCAGCGCGCGCACAGCAGATACACCACGAACATCAGGATTTGCAGGCCGAGCAGCCAGGACACCGTGCCCCAGCCGGACCAGTACACGATCAGCGCGGCGATGATGAACGACAGCGGACCGAGCACGGCCATGCCCTTGACCCGGAACGGCCGCGCCATCTGCGGTGCGTTACGGCGCAGTGCGGCGACGGTCACCGGGGCCACCGCGTAGCTGAGGATCAACGCGGCGGACACCACATTGATCAACGCTTCCCAGGACGGGAATGGCAGGGTCCAGAACACCGACAAGCCAAACGTCAGCCACAGCGCCGGACGCGGAATGCCGGACTTCTCATCGATGCGCGTGAAAATCTTGAAGAACGTGCCGGTCTGCGCCCAGCCATACACCACCCGCGGCGTGGCGTTCATGTAGATGTTGCCGCAGCCGCTGGGGGAGATCACCGCATCCGCCACCACCAGGTAGGCCAGCCAGCCCACGCCCAGTGCCAGGGCGATATCCCGGTAAGGCAGCGCCAGTTCCTTGCTGATCCCGGCCCAGCCGTTGGCGAGCATCTGCGTGGGTACGCCACCGAGGAATGCGGTTTGCAGCAGCACGTAGATGGCAGTCGACAGCAACACCGAAAGAATCAACGCAATCGGAATCGTGCGCTGCGGGTTTTTTACTTCACTGGCCACCGAGATGATCGGAGTCAGCCCCAGGTAGGCAAAAATCACCCCGCCGGCCGACACCGCCATCTCGATCCCGGACAGGCCGAACGGCGCGAAGCCCTGCACCTGAAAGTTCGCCGGTTTGAAGAAGGTGAACAGCACACCGATCACCAGCAACGGCACGATGAACTTGAACACGCTGACCAGGTTATTGGCGATGGCGAAGGTTTTCACACTGCGGTAATTGAGCGCGAAAAAAACACAGAGCAGGGCGAACTGCACCAGCCAACCGAGGGTGGTCGGGTCGCTGGAACCGACCTTGGTCAGCTCGGGAAACCAGGCCGCCGCGTATTGGCGCGAGGCGACCACTTCGATGGCGACCAGGCTGGAAAACGCGATCAGCGTGATAAAGCCCATCAGGTAGCCCAGCAACGGGCCATGGGAGTAGACCGGATAGCGCACCACGCCACCGGCGCGGGGGAGTGCGGCGCCCAACTCGCAGTACACAATGCCCAGCAGCAACACCGCGAACCCGCCAATGAGCCAGGAGATGATCCCTGCCGGGCCGGCAATGGCCGACACATGACTGGCTGCGAACAACCAACCCGAACCGAAGATGGCCCCCACCCCGATAAAAGTGAGGTCCATCAATGAAAGTTGTTTCTTGAACTTGCCTTGACCTGACATAGCGTCGCCTTTTTGTGAGTTATTGGATAGGCATGCAGTGGCCATACAGTGAACTCACAGCCGGCGGCGCGATTGATGTTTTTTGCCGACATCGATGACGAAATCGGCACAGTTTTCGTGGCTCGACAGGGCGCCGGGCATCGGGCAATCTGCGTGCGTCGAGGCACTCAACGGGGATCGAAAGTCATGTTGCAGACTGCGTTTGCGGCCCTGTGCCAAGGGAATGAGGCGCATCGGCCCCACAGCATCGAGCAGCTCCTGGCCGGCGTGGTGCAGCTCCTGCCGATGCTGGATGTGATCCCCAACGCGGCGATTTTCATCAAGGACACCCAGGCCCGCTATGTCCTCGCCAACCGCACCCTGGTGCACCGCTGCGGCCTCAAGCAGCTGCAACCGCTGCTGGGCAAGACCAGCGCACAAGTGTTCCCCGCACAACTGGGGCCGGGTTACACCGAGCAGGACCGACGCGTGCTGGAACAGGGCTTTGTGCTGGAAGACCAGCTAGAACTGCACCTGTATGGCACCCGTGAACCCGGCTGGTGCCTGACCCACAAGTGGCCGCTGTACAACCACATGGGCGCGATCATCGGCCTGGCCGGCATCTCGGTCGACCTGCAAACCGCCAGCGAAAGTCACCCCGCCTACCAACGCCTGGCCGCCGTGGACGCGCATATCCGCACGCACTTCAACCGCCGCGTCACCCTCGGTGAGTTGACGCGCATTGCCGGGATTTCCGTGGCGCAGCTGGAGCGTTACTGCAAGCGCGTGTTCCACCTCACCCCCCGGCAAATGATCCAGAAAGTACGGCTGGAACACGCCCATCGGTTATTGCACAGCGACCTGCCGATCACCGAGGTCGCGCTGCAGTGCGGGTACACCGACCACAGCGCGTTTACCCGCCAATTCAAGGCGTCTACGGGGTTTACCCCGAGGCAGTATCGTCAGTTGGCGTAGTCGGCCACATTGCAATGCAACGAATGCCTCCGGTTGTGGCTCCTATGCTTACGAGTAACCTTTGCACGACGACAGGTATCCGACTTATGACCGCGGCTGAAAACAACCATGTGAACTGGCTGGTGGACCAATCGATGCTGCACGCGGCCCGCCAGCGCGCCAAGCTCTATTCGGGCCAGGGCCGGTTGTGGCAGCAGCCTTACGCGCAGACCCGCCCCCGGGACGCTTCGGCGCTGTCGTCGGTATGGTTTACCGCGTACCCGGCATCAATCGTGACCCGCGAAGGCGGCACGGTGCTGGAGGCGCTGGGGGATGAGGCGCTGTGGCATGCTTTGTCGAAAATCGGCATCCAGGGCATCCATAACGGCCCGCTGAAAAAATCCGGCGGCCTGAACGGCATGCAGCACACGCCGACCATCGACGGCAATTTCGACCGCATCAGTTTCGAGATCGACCCGCAGCTGGGCACCGAGGCGCAGTTGCAGGCGTTGACGCGCATGGCGGCGGCGCACAATGCGGTGATCATCGACGATGTGATCCCGTCCCACACCGGCAAGGGCGCGGACTTCCGCCTGGCCGAGATGGCCTACGAGGACTATCCCGGCCTGTACCACATGGTGGAAATCCGCGAAGAAGATTGGTCGTTGCTGCCCGACGTTGCCGAAGGGCGCGATGCGCAGAACCTCAGCCCGGCGCAGGTCGATGCCTTGCGCGACAAGCACTACATCGTCGGCCAGTTGCAGCGGGTGATCTTCTTCGAGCCCGGCGTCAAGGAAACCGACTGGAGCGCCACGGACGTGGTGCTGGGCGTGGATGGCAAGCCGCGTCGCTGGGTGTACCTGCATTACTTCAAGGAAGGCCAGCCATCGCTGAACTGGCTGGACCCGACCTTTGCCGCACAGCAGATGATCATCGGCGACGCTTTGCATGCCATCGATGTGATGGGCGCGAAGATCCTGCGCCTGGACGCCAACGGTTTCCTCGGCGTGGAGCGCAAGCTGGACGGTACGGCCTGGTCCGAAAGCCATCCGCTGTCGATCACCGGCAACCAGTTGCTGGGCGGGGCGATTCGCAAGGCGGGCGGTTTCAGTTTCCAGGAGTTGAACCTCACCGTGGATGACATCGCGTCCATGTCCCATGGCGGCGCCGACCTGTCCTATGACTTCATCACCCGTCCCGCTTACCAGCACGCGTTGCTGATGGGCGACGCCGAGTTCCTGCGCCTGATGCTGCGCGAAATGCACCGCCAGGGCATCGACCCCGGCTCACTGATCCACGCGTTGCAGAACCACGATGAACTGACCCTGGAACTGGTGCACTTCTGGACTTTGCATGCCCATGACACGTTCCTGTACCAGGGCCAGACCTTTCCCGGGAATATCCTGCGCGAGCATATCCGTGAGCAGATGTATGAGCGATTGACGGGCGAGCAGGCACCGTACAACCTCAAGTTCGTCACCAACGGTGTGTCCTGCACCACCGCCAGCATCATCACGGCGGCATTGGGCATCCGAGACCTGGACGCCATCACCCAAGCGGATATCCAGCAGATCCGCCAGATCCATTTGCTGCTGGTGATGTACAACGCCATGCAGCCGGGGGTGTTTGCCTTGTCGGGTTGGGACCTGGTGGGTGCGCTGCCGCTGGCGGCCGAAGAGGTTGAACACTTGATGCAGGACGGCGATACGCGCTGGATTCATCGCGGGGCTTATGACCTGGTGGATTTGAACCCGGACGCCGAATTGTCCGCAGGCCAGATGCCGCGCTCGAAAAGCCTGTATGGCAGCCTCAATAGCCAATTGCAGGACCCCGAGTCGTTTGCCTCGCAGCTGCAAAAAATCCTCGCGGTGCGCCGTGCCTACGACATCGCCGCCAGCCGCCAGATCCAGGTGCCGGAAGTGGAAAACCCGGGGCTGCTGGTGATGGTCCACGAATTGCCCGCCGGCAAAGGCATCCAAATCACCGCGTTGAACTTCGGTGCCACGCCCATCACCGAAATCCTGCATTTACCGGATATTGGCGCGGGCATGGTGGTGGACATCATCAATGAGCGGGTCGAGGGTGACTTGACGGCTCAGGGCGAGTTTACGATTACGCTGGATGCCTATGAGGGCCTGGCGCTGCGGGTGGTGAGCAACTCGCCCGTGTAATGGCGGGAGCGAGCTGATTCAGGAGAGCTGCGGCATGATCAGCTCCGCCGGCTGGCGGGCGTGAGACATAGCGCCGGAAGTACCACTGGGTCTGTTCGCGGTCATTCGGCGCGGGCAGGGCGCCTTCGATCGAGGACGTGGACCGTGGCAACGTCTTAGTCTCAATTTGTTACTAACCAATGACGTCAAAATGCCGGATTGCGGCGGGAGAGGGGGACAACCAGGCGTTTTGCCATTCCACATTCATAAAACCGTAACAAGATTGTTGCAGAGTTCCCCAGCCCGTAATTCACAAGGATTTTCCTGAATGAAACGTCTGATGAAGTCTGCTGCACTCGCCGTTGCGGTTTCTCTCAGTGCCACCTCGGTGTTTGCTGCCGAGAGCATCCGTCTGACCGGTTCCGGTGCGAGTTTCCCAGCGCCGATCTACCTCACCTGGTTCAAGGATTTCAGCAAGAAGAGCGAGGGCGTCACCGTTGACTACCAGTCCAAGGGTAGCGGTGCGGGTGTACAGGACTTCCTGAATAAAACCGTCGATTTCGCCGCCAGCGACTCGGCCATGAAAGACGAAGACATCGCCAAGGTGGCCGAAGGCGTGCAACTGCTGCCGATGACGGCGGGTGAAATCGTGCTGGCGTTCAACTTGCCGGGCAATCCTAAAGCGCTCAAGTTGCCGCGCGACGTTTACTCCAACATCTTCCTGGGCAAGATCACCAAGTGGAACGATCCGAAGATCGCTGCCGCCAACCCAGGCCTGAAACTGCCGGATCTGCCGATCACTGTGGTCGTGCGTGCAGACTCCAGCGGCACCACTGCGGTATTCACCAAGCACTTGGCAGCGATCAACCCTGAGTTCCAGAAAGACCTGGGCGAAGGCAACACCGTCAACTGGCCCGCCAGCGACAAGTTCATCAAATCGCCGAAGAACGACGGCGTGACCGCCACCGTGCGCCAGACCCCGGGTGCCATCGGTTACATCGAATACGGCTTCGCCAAACTGGCCAAGGTTGACTTTGCCCAGCTGCAGAACAAGGCCGGCAAATACGTGGTACCGAACGCCGAAAGCGGCGCCGAAGCCCTGGCTGCGGTGAAAATGCCGGAAAGCCTGGTGGCCTGGCTGCCGGATCCGGATGGCGCCAAGTCCTACCCGATCACTTCCTACACCTGGATGATCTTCCGCAAGGACAACGGCAACCCAGCCAAAGCCAAAGCCATGCGTGAAATGGTCGAGTACAGCCTGACCGAAGGTCAGAAAATCGCCGACTCGATGGGCTACATCCCACTGCCTCCATCGGTTGTCGATCAAGTGCGCAAAGCTTCCGCCAACATCCAGTAAGGCTCGCCAGGCCACTCCCGGCATGGGCCGTCAGCCATGTCGGGAGCGATCCCCCCTTGTTCCGGAATCAACCAATGAACAAACCCTTTGTCGTACCGGTCAACCCGGATTCTGCGTGCCAGCCACCCTCTACGAAGGATTTCCTGGTTGACCGTACCTTCCGTGCGCTTGCACGCATAGGCGTGGTGTTGGTGCTGGCGCTGGTGTTCGCGCTGGTCTTCGAAGTAGGGCGCAAGGCACTTCCCGGCATGGAAAAGCACGGTTTCGACGTGCTGTTCGGCAGTGTCTGGGACGTTAACCAAGGCAAGTACGGCATTCTGCCAGCTATTTGGGGCACACTTTACAGCGCCCTTATCGCGTTGCTGATCGCGGGTTTTTTCGGCGTCAGCATGGCGATCTTCCTCACCCAGGATTTCCTGCCGGCAAAACTGGCAGCGGTGTTTCGCACCATCGTCGAATTGCTCGCCGCCATCCCCAGCGTGGTCTACGGCCTGTGGGGCATTTATGTGGTTATCCCGGCCATCCGCCCGCTCACTGCGTGGCTCAACAGCGAACTCGGCTGGATTCCTTTTTTCGGCACGTCCCTCAGCGGGCCTGGCCTGTTACCGGCTGCATTGGTGCTGGCGATCATGATCCTGCCGACCATCGCCGCCGTTTCCCAGGACGCCCTCACCGCAGTGCCTATGAAAACCAAGCAAGCGGCCTACGGCATGGGCACTACCCACTGGGAAGCGATTCTCAAGGTGATGGTGCCGTCCGCTGCGACCGGTATTTTCGGTTCCCTGGTGCTCGGCCTGGGTCGTGCCCTGGGTGAAACCATGGCGCTGGCCATGCTGGTCGGTAACGCCAACAACATTTCGCTGTCGCTGTTTGCGCCGGCCAACACCCTGGCGGCCCTGTTGGCGCTGAACTTCCCCGAAGCCGGCCCCAACGAGATCGAAGTGTTGATGTACGCCGCGCTGGTGCTGATGTTCATCACGCTGCTGGTGAACATCATCGGTTCGATGATCATGGTCTACGCCCAGCGGGGGACTAAATAATGACTGACCTTTCTACGCCTATGACGGCGATGCCGAGCCTGCAGCGCCGGTTCGAAGGCCGTGCCCTGCGCAGTCTGGTGCTGACCACCCTGGTGTGGTTCGGCGCGCTGCTGGCCAGCGTGCCGCTGATTTCCGTGCTCTACATGCTGATCACCCGTGGCGGTGCGCGCCTGAGCCTGGAAGTGTTCACCGAATTGCCACCTACCGGTTTCGAGACTGGCGGCGGTTTTGGCAATGCCATGGCCGGCACCTTCGTGATGGTCGGTATTGCCGCCGCCATCGCGGTGCCGGTCGGCATCCTGGCGGCGATTTTCCTCGCGGAGTTGGGGCCGGACAGCAAGCTGGCGAACGCCTCGCGCTTTGCCGCCAAGATGCTCACCGGCTTGCCATCGATCCTGGCGGGTGTGTTCGCCTACGCTCTGGTGGTGATGACTACCGGCACATACTCGGCCCCGGCCGGTGGCGTGGCGCTGGCCGTGCTGATGCTGCCGATCGTGGTACTCACGGCTGAAGAGTCGATGAAAATGGTGCCCAAGATCATGAAGGACGCCGCCTACGGCATGGGCTGCACCCGCTCGCAGGTGATCTGGAAAATCGTCTTGCCCACCGGCATGCCCGCGATCCTCACGGGCGTCATGCTCGCCGTGGCCCGCGCCGCCGGCGAAACCGCACCGCTGTTGTTCACCGCGCTGTTCAGCAACTACTGGATCTACCACGACGGCAGCCTGGCAGTGATGAATCCGACGGCGTCCCTGGCCGTGCTGATTTACAACTTCTCCGGCATGCCGTTCGACAACCAGCTCGAACTTGCCTGGGCGGCTTCGTTGGTGCTGGTGATGATCGTGCTGGTCGTGAATATCGTGAGCCGTATTTTCGGCAAGCCCAAGTACTAAGAACGGGAGCATCTGAATTTTGAACATGTCAACTGCGCAAGTAGCCGCTCCGTTTATCACCCAGTCGCCTGTGGTCATGGACTGCAAGCTGGACAAGATTTTCTACGGCAACTTCATGGCGGTGCGTGACAGCCATGTGCCGATCGAGAAAAACAAGATCACCGGCTTCATCGGCCCGTCCGGATGCGGCAAATCCACGGTGCTGCGTAGTCTCAACCGCATGAACGACCTGGTGAAGGGCTTCCGTTTCGAAGGCCACGTGCACTTCCTCGGCCAGGACGTGTACGGCAAGGGCGTTGACCCGGTAGTCGTGCGCCGTTACATCGGCATGGTGTTCCAGCAGCCGAACCCGTTTTCGATGAGCATTTTCGACAATGTGGCCTTTGGCCTGCGCCTGAACCGCTACAAAGGCGACCTCGGCGACCGCGTCAAACACGCCCTGCAAGGCGCTGCGCTGTGGGATGAGGTCAAGGACAAGCTCAAGGTCAGCGGCCTCTCGCTGTCCGGCGGCCAGCAGCAACGCCTGTGCATCGCCCGCGCCATCGCCACCGAGCCGGAAGTGCTGTTGCTGGACGAACCGTGCTCGGCACTCGACCCCATCGCCACACGCCGTGTCGAAGAACTGATGGTCGAGTTGAAAAAGGACTACACCATCGCGCTGGTCACCCACAACATGCAGCAGGCGATTCGTGTGGCCGATACCACTGCGTTTTTCTCGGTGGACATCTCCCAGGGCACCCGTACCGGTTACCTGGTGGAAATGGGCGCGACCACGCAGATCTTCGAAAACCCGCGCGAACAAATGACCGGGGACTACATCAGCGGCAAGTTCAGCTGACCCGCCATTCTCCGTTTTCAGGATTGCCAATGACTGCAACACGTCGTCTTGATTTGCTCGCCATCGAACGCGCCCTGCGTGAGGTCCAGAGCCGTTTTGCCCAGCTCAGCCGGGACTTTACCGAGCCACGCGACCCCCTGACGGACGAAGTGTTGCAGAATGTGCTTGAAGGCTACGCCTTGATTGACGACTATGTTGCGCGCGGTGTGGATCTGTTCGACCTTCAGCAGTTGAACCTGATGCTGGAGATCAACGCCACCGTGCTGTGCGGCACAGACCCGGGACGCCGGCGTGAATACGCCCAGCACCTGGCGGCCACCGAAGTGCACTTTTTCAATAATGTCGAAGGTGGCATCAAGGACTTGTACAACTGGTACTGCAAGCACCACAGCGAGTCGGTGTGGAAGCGGGCCGCCGGGGTGTATGTGCGAGTGCTCAGCAAGCCGCAGTTGTTCATTGAAGGCAACCACCGCAGTGGCTCGCTGATCGTCAGCTACCTGTTGATGCGCGAGGGGTTGCCACCGTTTGTGCTGACGCTGGACAACGCCGAGGGCTATTTCAACCCGTCCTCGGTCATACGTAACTCCGCCAAGCATGGCGTCATGGCTTTGTACGAATTACCGAAGATCAAGAAAAAATATGCCGCGTTCCTGGAAGACAAGGCCCCTGATCCAATGGAGTTTTTCCTGAGCGACACACCTGTGCCTGTGTATCAGGGAAATCAATGATGGGAAGGTACCCCGTGCTCGACACAATCAAGCAGGTGTTCAAGCGTCAACGCATCCGTATCTCATTCGATATCGATGACACGCTGGCCTGCCAGCTGCACCACAGCGCGACCGAACACAGCCGCTTGCCGGCGTGTATGCACCGTTGGCTGGGTGAGCCGCTGCGCAGCGGCACCCGGTCCCTGACCCGCGAGCTGCGCCGCCAGGGCTGCAGTGTGTGGGTCTACACCTCGTCGGGTCGTACGCCGTCCTACATCCGTCGTTGGTTGCTGCTGTACGGCATTCATGTGGACGGCGTCGTCAACAGCGTGCGACACAACCAGGCTCTCACCGAGCGTGGGCTGACGAGCACACCGTCGAAATTCCCACCAGCCTTCGACATCGACTTGCACGTCGATGACTCCGAGGGTGTGCAGCTTGAAGGTGTCGACCATGGTTTTCGCGTGGTGGTCGTCGACCCGGAAGACGAGCAGTGGGCGCAACGCGTGTTGGATGCGGTCGCGCAGGTCCGGGCGCAGCTTGCACGGCAGCAACCGCAGCGGCACAAGGTGCCGGTGCAGGCTTATCCGGGGTTGACGCTGAACGGTTGAGCGCAATAACGGGCATCAAGCAAAAGGGGCAACTGATTGATCAGTCGCCCCTTTTTTCTACTTGGCGCTCAATGCGTCCAGGAACTCGGTATGCCGTAACGCCTGGGAAAACATCGGCAGGGTGAAGTTCTCGGCAGCCTTTTGCTGTTCTTCGGTGAATGTCGCCGTGCAATCGGTCAGGGTCACGACGTTGTAGCCTTTTTCATAGCCTGAGCGCACGGTGCCCTCGACACAGCAGTTGGTCAGGAACCCTGCCACTACCAGGTTGTGGATGCCGTTGTTGCGCAGCACCAAGTCCAGTCCCGTGGTTGCAAACCCATCCAGCCCGCGCTTGCCCTCCACGAGGATGTCGCTGGTTTCACGGGGAATCGCATCGGTGATTTCGGCTCCCCAACTGCCTGTGCGAAACGCGCTGCCGTCGGCAACGCCTTTGAGAATCCCATAGTCACGCGTGGTCAGTTCGGGATAGCCATCGGCGAACTGGATTGGCAGGTGAATGATCCTTACGCCCGACTTGCGTGCCTGTTGCACCGTGGTTGCGGTGTTGGCCAGCATGTCGGACTGCTGCATGACGTCTTTGACGGCGTCATGAAACACGCCCCCTGGCGTGGTGAAGTCGTTCTGGAACTCGATCAGGACAAGGGCTGTGGCGTTTGGATTCATGTCGGGTCTCCGATAGGGTTGATGATAGAGGGGCGGCGTGTCGCTTCAGCATAGACACCTCTGGCGCGTTATCCCGCAACCACCGGTTTGACCCTGGTTTTATATTTCGCCATTCGTCTAATGCCGGGCACTCCAGACGCCGTGCCGTCTCTGAACAATAAGCGCGGATAACCCGAGCCTACAAATGGAGAACCCGTATGGACATCAATGAAAACGCCCCAGGGAATATTTCACAACAGGACGTGACCCGCGGCACAGACAACGAGACCGGGCATGATCCAAGGCATGACGAGGATAATATCCCGCTCCCGCCAGACGACGAGGCACCGCTTGAAGAGGATATGTCTGACGTGGATGCTGCCGATTCAGTCGCGCGGGAACACCCCGACAATTGATGAGCCTCCCGGCACAAAAAATCCCTACCTTTGCGTAGGGATTTTTGTTGGGCCGGTCGGCTGCTGATCAGTAGAGGGTGCGAGGCAGGCTACACATCGTTCCCGTCTGGAGATTGGCAAGCGTTGATTTGCACAGGGAAAGTACCGTCAGGCCAGGGGGGCTCTGAGGATGGAAACGAAAAAACCCGACCTGGGGCGGGTTTTAAAAGGCTTCATGGACGTTACTGGCTGCCCATGGAACAAGAGATGGTGCCCGAACCCGGAATCGAACAGAAGCATATGCTTTTGAAAATAAACAATTATTTCCATCGCTTCGGGCGCCTCTATCCCTAAAAGTATCCTTTTGGCCAGGTAATTTGCGCGTCTGGATGCGGGACGATTTACGGAAGTTATTACGTTGAATCTTGTAGTTTCGTGAGATTTTTTTGTTTGAACGTTCGGACAAAAAGGTATCAATAGTGGGGATGGTTTTGAAAGGAAGGGGAGGAGAAATTCCAGCAGATTTGTCTCTGTATTTTATGAAAGATGGGAATCGAACGGGGATCTCAGGTAACTTCCGTTAGTCGGTAGCTCGCTGCCCTCGTCTGTCTGGAGGAGGGGTCACTCAGTTGCCATCGGATCATTGATGTGTCCATCAACGATCCTCCACTTGGCACTGGCGATCAACGGCCAGTACTAGAACACACCTGTAAGGCTGGTGTGCAGCACCGCGACGCATTCACGGAAGGGAAGTTGACGCTCGCCGCCTTCGCCACGGCCGTTGTACAGCGCCTTGGAAATAATCGGGCGGTCGATATCGCCATTGATGAAGTACACCAGCACTTCCTGACCAATCCGTTTCATTAGAACATAAAAGATCAGCGCACCGGAGGCAAGCCGTTGGGCAGCTGGTTTTTTATGGCCTCTTCTGCACGTTGCCGCGTGGCTTCGACAACCTTACCTGGGAGGCCGCTGGCGCTGTCCTTGATCCGATCCGTCAAGGCTCCAGCGCCATCGATAACGTGCGTGGCCCTTTCCTGAAGCTCTTCGGTCCATTGCCCCAAGTGCCGCCCGGCTTCATCGATGACTGACAGCACCTCATGGTCATGATCGAATATGCGTCGGTATTGCCCCGACCCGTTGGCTTCGCGGCGGGTGCCGCTGCCCATGCCGTGCTCCACTACCAAACCTGCGAAGCCCATGTTGTCGCGTAGGTCCGGGGCGTCAGTGTCGCTCATCACTGGGATCACAGGTGCAGCAGTCGAGTCTGCTTTCGGGCTGTTGGCGTCATAGACGCGTTGCTCAAAGTGGTTGAGCGCATAGTGGTTGGCGGCCCGCACGTACTGATGGGCGTTTATTTTTGTGATGCGAGACAGGGCCATCAGTTGCTCGTAGGCATCTTTCTTTTTGCGGATTTCGTTGACGAAGACTTTCTTGTCCCATTGGGTTAACGGCCCCAACAGCCAGAATCCCGCGTGGGAGTCGTGAACATAACGGTCGAAAAATTCATCCACCAAGGGCGGAATCGAAGTGTTGGCGTTGACTATGCGCAGTAAATCGCTTTGGGTTTGGCTGGGTATACCGGGCTTGGGTTGGCGGGTCATGCCGACACCGGGCATGTAGCGTTCCTCGATAATCGGTTCATGGGCCTTGCGCGCCTGTTCGACGTCGGTGCGCCAGTCGAGTTCGGCTTCCCAGAGGTCTTGTCGGTCCTGTGGATTGGCGTTGGCCCAGCTGTGCATAGCCTTGAACTGAGTATCGGTTTGTTTGCTGGCACGCCAGCGCCAGTAGTGCTGCATCTGCGTGTGCATGCGGCTTTCCACTACGCCACGGCGGCTACCGGCGAGGTTTTCTTTTTGCTCGTTAGCTTCGAGGGTCCAGTCGGTGTAGGCCATGAAGGCGGCGTGCATGGCGGGGTCGATGGCAAAATCCTTTTCCGCTCGTTCGTCCATTTGTGAGCGATGAATCAACCTGACTCCCGCTGTGAACGCTTCCTCGTACATATCATTCAAGGTGATTTGCGACATCAGTGTGCTGCGACCGCCGAGGGACTTGCCCTGTTCGCCGGGGCCGTATCCCCCGCCGATATCCGAGTGTGTGCCGGGGTAAACATATTCGCGGGTATTGGCCGGCCAGCTACCGCCATCGCTTACCGTGGACAGCGGGAACGAACGGCCGATCTCATGGCCGGCCTTGATGGCCAAGTTGTTATGGGCCCAGTCCAGGAAGCCGCGACCGATTGGGGAGGAGTCGGCAATGCCTACCGAGGCCACCGTGTCAAAAAGGCCGAGAAAGCGGATGTTGACTTTGGCTTCGCCGATCACACCGCCACACATGTCTTGAATCCAATTGCAAAACACACGGCTTCGGCGGCACTACAGGAAAAACCAAATACCGAGAGGTGCAATTGGGTGATGCGTGGCCGTTCATATTGCATGGCTTTCATCAAGCGCTGATTGATGCTGATAAAAATACGACGTACTTCCTTTTCCTCAATGGCGTGACGGAAATAAGTGCTGAGGTCTTTGGTAACCAGGATTTTCATTTCGCTTTCTTGGAGAAGGTCTGACTTATAAAAAGAGCGATGGATAGCATTGTATAAGTTCAACATGGCCCAATGAATGCGGGCTTCTCCACCCATTGCAAAGCTTTTGCCTTCGCTGGACTCTGTCAACTCACCAATTTCTTTGAAAGGCGTACCGACTCCTGGCAGGTAATAGGCAAAGTGGGTCTTTCTAATGAACACGACATTCTGCGCGGTCTCAGTGAATGCCAAGCTGGATAGATCGCCGACGAACCGGGCATCAGCGCTGGAAGCGCTGAAGTCAAAGCCGGCTAAATCACGATGCATGGGGAGTTTTGCCATGTTCATCTGGTGGTTCACCGAGCGCACCACGCGATCCGCCTGTTCCTGTTGAAGCAGATGCTCCAGCAGCCACTTCGATGAAGCCGTCGAGGCGGTTCCTTGAGAGGCCAGTTCGTCCCAGGCACTGGCCATGCCGTGCAGGCGCAGTTCTTTGAGTTCTGTCATTAAGTCACGTATTGCGGTTCTCCTCATCTGCCGTACGGAGCTGGTCGTAGCGAGCCGTATTGGCAACAGGCGCCACCTTGAATTGCAGGGTGGTTTCTACGCAGGGAGGTGGTGCCGTGGAGGTCAGGCGGGCAAGGACATTGAGGATGTGATCGGCGCTCAGACTTCCCGACTCAAGCACCAGCTCCACCGCAACCAGCACCGGTTCGAGACCGTCGATAGGTTCAGCAGCCAGTACCTGCATCATGATTCGATCACCGTTGGTGTGACGCCTCAGTCCCCGTTTGATAAGCAGCAACGGCTTCGGTAGATCAGCAAATGGCGCGCCGTTACGCAGTGCGCCGGGCTTGCGTTCGTTAAGCGGGATGTAATGCTGCCAGTCAAAACTGACCTGATCTCGATCAAAGAGGCACTCGTGACTGCCAATCACCGTTTCATCGGCGATGACCACGATCCGGGATGGATAAAGACGACTGCTAACCCACTGGCCGACGCGCTCACATAGTACTGAATAGCGATTTCGCGCCACGCTGATTAGGCAGGTGCTGGAGACCCGCACGGTACGTTCGATGTAGCCATCAAACGCTGTCGGCATCGGCATCATTTCGACCCGCTCCAGCTCCAAGACCTCGGCCACCGTCAGCCCGTTGTACTGCGGATGCACCAGCTCGCTGCAGAGTGACCGGCAGCGTTGACCGAGCCAGATATTCAGTTCTTCAAAGGTGTGGAACATGCAGTTTTGAGCATCGAGCCAGATACGCCGCCGGCTGTCCTGTACGTTCTTTTCGACGATGCCCTTTTTCCCAGCCGGAGGCTACGTTGCAGAAGTCGGGATCGAACAAGTAGTGGGCACACATGACAGCAAACCGGGCATTCACCGTGCGGCCTTTACCTTTGTTGACCTTGTCGACAGCCGGTTTTCATGTTGTCGTAAATACCGCGACGCGGAACTCCGCCAAGCGCTCCAAACGAGCGCGTATGGGCGTCGAACAACATCTCGTGGCCTTGGCTGGGATAGGCAACCAACCAGAACGCGCGACTGGCACACGGCTTCATGTGGGAGACCTGGATGCGTCGAAATAGGCCGCCGATCAGCAGACCTTCTTCGCTCCAGTCAAATTGAAAGCCTCACCCAGAGCAAAAGTCAGTGGCACAAAAGCACGTAAAGACTTGCCTTGCTCACCTCGCCAAGTGCGCACAAACCCCGTGAGCTGGCTGTAGCCGCCGTCATAACCCTCGGCCCTAATCTGTTCGAAAAGTGCTTTGGCGCTTCTACGGTTATGCTTCGCCCGGAACGAATCGGCTTTCAGCGCCTGTTCTAGCGTGTCGTGGAATGGGCTGAGTTTGTTGAAGATTGCGCACCGTTGGTACGCCGGTTGAGTAGCTTCGGGCGCTCTGACCCACTTTCGGATGGTATTTCTCGACAGCCCGGTAAGCTTGGCTATCTGATGCAGCGAGAGCTTGTCGCGGAAGTACATCCGCCGGATTTTTCCCAACATTTCCATGCTGATCACCCTGTGTTCTCCTGCTCGAAAAGTGAGCAGAAGCAGTTGAACACCTGGGTCAGTTTTCAGTCGGCAGAACAGCCTCTACTGGGTCAGTTTTCGGTCAGCGGCAACAGTATGCGGTAATTCCGCACGTACAGATCTATGCGGGGGGGGGATAGGCGACTGCATTCCTACCGCGACCAGTGAAGGTCATTTGTTCGATGAGTGAAGGAGATATCAAGTCGGGAAATCTTGCGCATGAATATTTATTAAAAATACATCAATTGATCAAACTTTGTTATTTGTACAGCGGCAAAACCTCGGACGCACACATACTTGTATAGCTTTAATGCTAACTCCCTGCCGTCAAAGGTCGAATATAAGCAGAGGTAGCTGGTGAAAAAATGTGAATTTTGGTGAAGGTGAGGGCGGGGTTCGAAGCGGGGTTGATTTCTTGGATTAGACTCAAATAAACCGACGAAGAACGCAGGAAGGTCTGTCATGAGCGATAACCAACGAAAAAGAAACTCAGAGAAACAATCCTATAATGTAACAGCAGACTGCTCAGGTGCATGGCAAAATTCAGCAGCAAACATAAATAAGGAAAAGCTAGAGATTTGTGGGCATCCTGTGATGGAAAGTTGGGAGTCTTTTTATATGCTGGAGTTGGCAAAAACGGCGTCTAAAAATGGAGGTAGAATTCTAGAGGTAGGGTTCGGATTAGGAATTGCAAGTAGACATATTCAAAGTTTTGGCATTTCTGAGCACGTTATAATTGAAGCGAATGTTGATGTGTTTAAGACGCTAATTGAGTTTTCCAAGACGGCAGAATATAAAGTTATACCTATCTTAGGGAAGTGGGAATCAGTCATCGATCTACTGGCGGATGAGTATTTTGATGGTGTTTTGTATGATACCTACCCCCTGAATGAAGAGCAAATGCATAGTCACCAATTTGCATTTATACATAAAGCCAAGCGAATTATGAAGAGCGGAGGGCGGTTAACGTATTGTAATTTGACTTCTTGGGGGAATCTCCGAAAAGAATATACAAGCGTAGAGCTTTTCAAGTTAACGCAAGCGCCAAAGATTGAAAAGGCTGGTTTTCGTAATTATAGTTTTCACATAGTGGAAGTGAACCCGCCTGAAACGTGCCCATACTATAATTTTAATGACGTGATTGTTCCTTGTGTAAGGAAAGATTGACAGTGCTTTCCTGTGCGCCGATCTTATGAAAAGGAAAATGATATGAGTTTAGTAAGCGTTTTTAATGAATGGGATCCATTAGAGGAAATAATTGTAGGTACTGCAATAAATGCACAGTTACCAATGGCGGATATTAGCGTTCACGCAATTGACTTTCCTGAGCTTAAACGTATTGGCGATATTCCTACTGGTCGATTTAGCAAAAAAATCATTGAGGAAACCGAGACCGATCTTGAAATCTTTATCGAAACACTTCGAGAGTTGTCTGTTGTCGTTCGTAGACCCGATATAACTGATCACAGTAAAATATTTAGCACGCCCGACTGGGCTTCAGATGGACTCTACAATTATTGTCCACGGGATATTATATTAGCTATTGGGAATAAAATAATTGAGGCGCCGTCTCCGTTACGGTCACGACTATTTGAGAGCAATGCGTACAAAAGCATATTTTTAGATTACCTTCACTCCGGTGCCCAATGGATCTCGGCTCCTAAGCCTAAGCTGTTGGCCGAGTGCTATGGCGAGCCGCATGGGTATGACGTTTGCCTGGAAAATACGGAGCCTCTCTTCGATGCGGCTAATATACTAAGGGTGGGCGAAGATATTTTGTACCTCATCTCTAATTCCGGCAATGAATTAGGCGCGCTCTGGCTTCAGAATACGTTAGGCAGTAACTACACCGTTCACAAGTGCTACAACCTCTACAACCAAAAACATATTGATACAACCTTTACATTTTTAAGGCCTGGACTGGTGATTGTCAATCCAATGCGAGTGAACGACGATAATTTACCTAAAATGTTAAGGTCGTGGGATAAGATTTGGTTCGACGATATTGTAGACGTTGGATCTGACACTAACCATCCATTGTCTTCTAAGTGGATTGGAATGAATTTTTTAATGGTTAATAAAGATCTCGCGCTCGTTGAATCTAGACAAACACCACTGATTAAAATTTTGGAAAAACACAAGATAGACGTTATTCCGCTGCAGCTACGGCATCCTAGAGCCATGGGGGGCGGTTTTCATTGCGTCAGTTGTGATGTTAGGCGACGTGGGACATTGGAGAAATACACATGAGCCGTACATTAGGTCCAGCCGACCAATGCACTCAAGAGAGACGTATTGTGCCTTTGGTTGAAGCGGGGCGGTCACGCGTTGAGCACGTTGGTGCAAAAGCGCATTCGCTTGGCATTCTTAAAGCGCATGGCGTTAATGTTCCGAACGGTTTCGTTATCAGCGTTCCATTTTTTTATGAGTATTGCAAAACCAATCGAGTTGAAATCAATCACGTGATGCATGGATTTGAATGTCGACAACTATCGGAACATTTATCTTTTTTGCAACATCAAGTTTTGAATGGTCAAATGTCTGATGGCTTCTTGGTCGAGCTGTTCGATAACGTAAAAATGCTAGGCGATGGTAGCCTTTTCGCCGTCAGGTCCAGTGCATTTAGTGAGGATGGTGCGGACAGCTCATGGGCGGGCATATTAACCACGGTTTTGAATGTTTCAGTGCAAGAGCTGACGCACAGTATTCAGGTCTGTTGGGCGTCTATATTTAACCCCGCTATTGAGTTTTATTTGAAAAATAGAGTGTTGAATGCTGAGTCTGGTGCGGCGGTTATTGTTCAGGAGATGATAGTATTTGATGTGTCGGGCGTTATCTTTTCGGCGGATCCCAGAAGCAACGACACAAGAAAAATTGTAATTGAAGTTGTAGAGGGCGCTTGCGAAAATCTAGTGTCTGGTAAAATGACACCTGATAGATACGCAATTGAAAAAGATACACTTCGGATAGTGGAGCGTTATGTAAGTCAGCGAGGGCGAGCAAAAATTTCATTCGAAAGTATGATGGAATTAGCGGATATTGCATTGATGCTGGAAACGTTGATGGGTGGATATGTCGATATTGAGTGGGGCATAGGTAGTGGTAAATTATACATTCTTCAGTGTCGGCCAATAACAACATTACTACCATTTACTCCGGTGCGTCCGACGGCCCATGGTAATTATGATTTTTGGTGGTCCGACTGTGAGGCTTATTGGGAAATAGAATCGCGTGCACGAATCCTTGAAACAATGACATGGATTCCATGGAATAGAGTGGATGAGCTGGTTTTATATACGGAGTCTGGTATTACAAAAGCGTATATCTCGGAGAAGGATGTCGCAGCGGAAATCGTGCGTGGGAACATTTTTTTGCACGCATCTACAGTTGTTGAATATCGAGATTTACTAAATGACTTGTTAAGTTCTTTTGATGCATTCAAAGAGGATTGCAGCAATATGAACTTTTCTATTATGTCGGAAGATGAGCTGTTGGACGTGTTCTCAAGGGCATTATGTTTGTTCACACGCCTGGTGAGTTATTATAAATCAACAGGGCCTAATGTCACGGCGTTGTTCACTGACGAAGTAGGGTATCATTTGAGCTTGAGTGAGATTGACCGGCTGGATCAATCATGCCGCGATGAAGATATTGTAAGTGAGTATAGCGATTTTGTTAGGTTGCTAAGTGCAACCAAGGAAAATCTTGATGCGTTAATACGTGCGCATTTGTCCAAGTATCCTTGGCTTTCATTGAATAGCTGCTCTTATGAGTCGGCGCGAAAGTTGCTATTGTCTAGAGTGTCGAACTGGAAGAAGATTTGTAAGGGGGAAGACAGTTTAAAGAAAGATGCTAGTGTGATTGTTACGGAAAAAAAATCATTGCCGAAGGTGTATCGGGATATGTTTTTTTTGATTAAGTCGTTTAGAACTAAAATAAAGCTATGTTGGGCGAGCTTTGACTTTCTTATGATGCCTTTTTTTGCAGAAGTTTGTCGTCGAGGTAATGAAAGCGTTCTTGATGTGTGCCGCTATTATCGAATTGAAGAAATTGAAAGCCTTATAAGCAAGCATGTAAAAGTTGCGCAAGACACAAAGACTCATAGAGAGATCGCGCACCTCACGCTCTTTACGAGAGGTAGAGTATATCAGTGTGAGGGAGTTGAGGCGCGGGAGGCATTTGATCATCTGCTAGTAGGGAACCCAAAAGAATGTGCGATTGTAGGCAATGTTTCTTGTCACGGTAACAAGCATCGTATTACCGGGAGGGCACTTTTGGTGGTGTGTAACGATCCTGTTAGTGTTATTTTAGCGCGTTCCAAAATACAAAGTGGTGATATCTTGGTAACGTCAATGACACAGTTTAACACGCTTGATTTAGTGGGGCGGGCGTGTGGACTGGTCACGGATGAAGGGGGGGTTTTATGCCATGCATCAATTATTGCAAGAGAATTTTCGATGCCGTGTATTGTGGGTACAAAAAATGCGACATCCTTGATTAAGGAGGGTGATATAATTACAATGGATTTGCATGATGGTTCGGTTGTTATTGAGAGGCGTGAAGGGGAATGAGTGGCGCACTTTTCTGGAGTGTTTTTGATTATAGTTTGGCCCAAGCGATACGGCAGTTTGTGGGCGAGCAAAAATTATATATCGGCCGACTCACGCGCTATTGAATCCACCCGACAGATAAGTGTCACCAGTTTTCTGCTGACCTTGAAATTCAAGCTCGACAAGCCCGTTGCACGCTTGAAACAAAACATGGCTAACAGATGTAGGTAGATTTCACGATCATTTGGCGTGGCCTCGATCCGCTGGTATAACTTGTCGCAACGCTGGAGGTCCGCCACTTGCGTGGTTTTCTCGCGATGAGAAGACTTTGTAGCCTGGTGCGCTGACATTGATAAGGCCCCTTTTCGGCACACACCACGAGTTGTTTGTTAACGCCAAGACCATCATTCAGGTCAGGAGCGCGATATTTATAGCCGCGGCGAGCACCGCTGTAATCCGGCGCTATTGTACCTGGCTGAGCGCTATGGCTTTACACCAAGGTCTATCTGCTCTATCGAGCGCAAACAAAGTGCAAATAATATTTAATCAACTCGTTAAGCCGGCAACCTTATCTACTGGAAAACCGCCCATGATACAATTAAAAAAGTATGCTGTCGGACATCTCCGCTCTACACGCAAGCACCGATACTCTTCCTGCCATATTGGTGAGCAAATAAATCAAACCATTTGGCGAATTACGGCACCAAAACAACGATTCAATAGTTGTGCTTTATCGGGGAAAATAAAACACCTTCTCCACGTAACAAGAGAGCGCTTACAGCAAAAGCGCTTATGTCAAGTTGCCTTAGAGCAGATCCCTATGGTTAATGGTACTTGTTGCCGCGCCACCGAGTTTCACTCATGATTATCGCATTGATACTATTTGCAGGCTTTGTCGCAGTCTTGGCTTTTAAACTTTTACTGGTCATATTGATCCCCATGCTCCTAGCACTTATAGTGGCAGTAATAGGCTTAGTACTGCTCGTGGCCTTACTATATTTAGTCTGTCCCTGATAAAAAACTGTTCATTCGACTTTCGCGGTTGATATTGCTATGCCGTTGAAGCGGGTAAACCCATCTGCGCAATTATAACTCCGGGTACGAAATGAGCGACCCGCTTCAAAGTAACTGTAGTATTTGTAGCAGAAGCTCGGCAGCTTCACGCTTAAACTCCTGAGCGGAAGAGCTGAGTTTATTGGTCACCTAAACCTTAAATTTGGCAAGCATGGTCGCCTGAATAAATTTAGTTTCGCTGACTCACTGACTCACCAAACCACATTAGCTGCACGCCTTCGTAAAGAGTAAAATCACCTCGCGAAAACGCGCAACTCAATCGCTGGATCACTCAATCAAAAACCACCAGTCTATATCTTCATCCTCTAGCAAAAACAAAAAAATTTGCAAGTTACATATCGCGGATACAGGCAACATGAAGGTGATGGAAATCGACGGAATTTTCATAAGCGTCGTAATTCGGGGAAATATAAACTCTGTTTTCAGCCGGAAAGTAATACTCTTAGGGGGGATTCTTAGTGCCTGTCGGCCAGCCTTATATGACAGACATGTCGTTAGCCTACCCTCTGGGTGTCTTACCAATACTTGTCACTCGTAGCGAAAGATTATGGAACTCTACCACACTTGGCAAACGCGCAGATCGGGCGAGACAGTCAAGAATTGCCTCAGGCCAGGTACGCCGTAAATTGTGGCGAGATACTAGCCAACGGAAAATTCTTTCCGCCAGGTCGGACCTCAAATCAGATATTATCGGTGGTTGTAATTAAAACTGGCGTTTCCTCAAAGACTGATCCGATACTTCGAGTACCTATGCATGACCACCATAGGCTTCTGTGAAAGTAGTTAACTAGCGTTATTTTGGCCGAGCGGAGGAGCACATGCGAAGCTGCTCGCGGGCGATACCGAGATTAACAGCAGATCCATAATACCTGTGGGAGCAACTAAAAAATATTGTAGACCAGATGAATTAACCCATGATGTCACTGCTGATATTAATTAGGGTTTTTAATCACCAAGACCCAAAAATTCTTAGTTAGGGTGAGAAAGTTGCATTTTCCTGAGTTCAAAACGTGCGGCCGTTTTTCTGAACGCCCGTAAGTCGTTAAAGGTGTCATTGAATCCAGCGTGTCTAGCCAGGTTCAAGTGTTCGGTGTATGATCTGCCAAATAAATTGTTGACGCCGCTACTGACTGTCCGATGCTGATTGATCCGATAGGCGCCGTTGAGCGAGAAAACGCTGAGACCCGCGCTTCTGGAGTAGTATTTGCCGATCAGGTTGCCCTTGCTCCGATCATTTCAATGTTATGCATCCAGCGGTAGGATTGGCGGTAATGCCCCACCATCAATGCTGTTTTTCCCGAGGCGTAAGTTAAGGTCGCATCGACTTGCCATTTCGGGGCGAAATGATAGACGGGCCGAACTCACCGCTCATGATTCGCGCGATTACGTTGTCAGGACGCGAGTAGACGCCCGGCCCGGGGCTATAGTTGAACAGTATTTATCCCGCACCAGCCCCAAATAGAATGACGCCTATGAGTCAAATGCGTCCGCTTTTATATTGCATGCCCAGGTCAATCTGAGTGGTCTTTTCCGGCTTGATTGAGTCGAACGCATTGTACGACTCCACCGTTTGGCCAAAACAGTTCCCAATAATCTGAAAAGCGTTACGCATGTCCAAGTCCGACATACAGTGTGGTCGAGCTGTTGGCCATGTCATATTCGTACCGCACAAAACCACGGGGAAGCGAATAATTGTGCGTCCGGTCGGCGGTGGGATTGCTATGGCTTATACCCGCAGACCAAAGGATCGACTGGTAATCCTTGGCTGAAACTTGATCGATCCGCAGACCGCTGATCAGTAAGCGATCCATAAACCCCACCTATCCCAAGGTGAGTCAACGGTTTACCGTGGCATCTCCGGTGAGCAGTTCCACG
>NZ_JBYSZX010000023.1:0-89441 GCF_058787615.1 Pseudomonas sp. FW305-3-2-15-C-LB1
TGCCGAGTGTTGGGGCAAGAGCCTTTTGGTTACTTTTGGGCTCTTTTCAAAAGTGACCCGCCGTAAGGGCGGAACCAATATCCGCCATCACCCAAATAACGGATATGTACTCAGCACAACCCCCCCCAAACAGCACGTACATCCAATTTTCCCCACCCCATCCCCCCTCAAACTCCCTCATCGCTGAATCTTCACGGCAGAGGGATACCCCATGGACCCAACCACAAAACCAGGCCCCGACGAAGTCGTCACCCTGGTGGTCAAGCACCTCATCAAACCCGGCCTGGAGGCTGACTACGAAGCCTGGCTGCGCCGCATCGTGCGTATCGCCGGCGCCCGTGCCGGCCACCTCGGTGTCGACGTGGTACGCGGCAAACAGGGCAACCTGGCGCTGTTCACCTGTGTGTTGCGCTACCGTTCCACCGATGACCTGCAAACCTGGCTCGACTCCCCCGAGCGCAAAACCCTGATCGCCGAAGCCGCGCCCATGCTCGCCGACGGCGACAACACCGAAATCAATGGGGTCAACGAATTCTGGTTCAACCCCGAAACCCCAAACGCCGCCAAGCCGCCGCGCTGGAAGCAGGCGGTGGTCACCCTGTGCGTGATCCTGCCGCTGACCCTGCTGGTGCCGATCGTATGGGGCCCGGTGCTGCGCCTGCACCCGTTTCTCTCCAACTACGTGGTCGCCACGTTTCTGGTAACCGTGACCATCGTCGTGCTGGTGGTCTACCTGCTGATGCCGGCGGCCACCCGCCTGTTCGCTCCCTGGCTCGAAGCCTCTGTAAAGGAAACCCTATGAACGCCGACCTGATTCTGTTCAATGGCCAGTTCCACACCGTGGACCGTGAAAACCCGCGCGCCACGGCCGTCGCCATCCGTGAGGGGCGGTTTGTAGCCGTGGGCACCGACGGTGAAGCCATGGCCCTGCGCGGCAGTGGTACCCAGGTCATCGACCTCAAGGGCCGCACCGTCATCCCCGGCCTCAACGACTCGCACCTGCACCTGATCCGTGGCGGCTTGAACTACAACCTCGAGCTGCGCTGGGAAGGCGTGCCGTCCCTGGCCGATGCCCTGCGCATGCTCAAGGACCAGGCCGACCGCACGCCGACCCCGCAATGGGTGCGCGTGGTGGGGGGCTGGAACGAATTCCAGTTCGCCGAAAAACGCATGCCGACCCTGGAAGAGTTGAACCAGGCCGCGCCCGATACGCCGGTGTTCGTGCTGCACCTGTACGACCGCGCCTTGCTCAACCGCGCAGCGCTGCGTGTGGCCGGCTATACCAAGGACACGCCGAACCCGCCGGGTGGCGAGATCGTGCGTGACAGCAACGGCAACCCCACCGGCATGCTGGTGGCGCGGCCGAACGCGATGATTCTGTACTCGACCCTGGCCAAGGGCCCGAAACTGCCGTTGGAATACCAGGTCAACTCCACCCGCCAGTTCATGCGTGAACTCAATCGCCTGGGCCTCACCAGTGCCATCGACGCCGGCGGCGGCTTCCAGAACTACCCCGATGACTACGCAGTGATCGAGCAACTGGCCAAGGACCAACAGTTGACGGTGCGTATCGCCTACAACCTGTTCACCCAGAAGCCCAAGGAAGAACTCAGCGACTTCAAGAACTGGACCGGCAGCGTCACCCTGCACCAGGGCGACGACTACCTGCGCCACAACGGCGCTGGCGAAATGCTGGTGTTCTCGGCCGCCGACTTCGAAGATTTCCTGGAACCGCGTCCCGACCTGCCGCTGACCATGGAGCAGGAACTGGAGCCGGTGGTGCGCCACCTGGTTGAACAGCGCTGGCCGTTCCGTTTGCACGCCACCTATGACGAGTCCATCTCGCGCATGCTCGACGTGTTCGAGAAGGTCAACCGCGACATTCCGTTCAATGGCCTGCCGTGGTTTTTTGACCACGCCGAAACCATTACCCCGAGAAATATCGAGCGTGTACGTGCCCTGGGTGGCGGTATTGCGATCCAGGACCGCATGGCGTTCCAGGGCGAATATTTTGTCGAGCGCTACGGCGCCAAGGCCGCCGAAGCCACGCCACCGATCAAGCGCATGCTGGCCGAAGGCGTGCCGGTGGGCGCGGGCACCGATGCGACGCGGGTATCGAGCTACAACCCGTGGACCTCGCTGTACTGGATGGTCAGCGGCCGCACCGTCGGTGGCCTGGAACTGCATGCCGAAGGCCTGCCGCGCCTGACCGCGCTGGAACTGTTCACCCACGGCAGCGCCTGGTTCTCGTCCGAGCAGGGCAAGAAGGGCCAGATCAAGGTCGGGCAGTTGGCGGACGTGGCGGCGCTGTCGGCGGACTTCTTCAGTGTCGATGAGGAAGCCATCAAGTGGATCGAGTCGGTCCTGACCGTGGTCGGCGGCAAGGTGGTCTACGGTGCCGGTGACTTCGAAGACTTCGCACCCCCGCGCGTGCCGGTACTGCCGGATTGGTCGCCGGTGGTCAAGGTGCCAGGGCACTGGCGTCCAGGCTCGCCGTTGCAGGCGCAGGTGCACCAGTGCAGCGGCCCGTGCGGCGTGCATGCCCACAGCCACGAAAAAGCCCGCCATTCCAGCGTGCCGGTCAGCGACTTCCAGGGTTTCTGGGGTGCGTTCGGCTGCTCGTGTTTTGCGTTTTGATTACCCATCCCCCCGTAAGGAGTTGAACCATGGCTAGCCCTCGTTTGAACAAAGATGACGCCGTTGTACTGTTGGTCGACCACCAGACTGGCCTGATTTCCCTGGTGCAGGATTTCTCCCCCAACGAATTCAAGAACAACGTCCTGGCCTTGGCCGATGTGGCGAAGTTCTTCAACCTGCCGACCATCCTCACCACCAGCTTCGAAAGCGGCCCCAACGGCCCGCTGGTGCCAGAGCTCAAAGCCCTGTTCCCGGACGCGCCCTACATCGCCCGCCCTGGCCAGATCAATGCCTGGGACAACGAAGATTTCGTGAAGGCCGTCAAGGCGACTGGCCGCAAGCAGATCATCATTGCCGGTGTGGTGACGGACGTGTGCGTCGCGTTCCCGACCTTGTGCGCCCTGGAGGAAGGCTTTGAGGTGTTCGTGGTCACTGATGCGTCGGGCACCTTCAACGAAACCGTACAACAAGCCGCCTGGGCGCGCATGACTGCCGCTGGTGCGCAACTGGTGAACTGGTTTGCCGTGGCTTGCGAACTGCAGCGCGACTGGCGCAACGACATGGAAGGCCTGGCCAACCTGCTGTCGCCGCGTATTCCCAACTACCGCAACCTGATGAACAGCTACTCGGCGTTTACCAAGTAACTGGCTCTCAAGTCTGTAGGTGATCCCTGTGGGAGGGGCGGTGCGACGATTCGACTTGCCCCCGATAGCGGTGTGTCAGTCACACTGCCATCGGGGGCAAGTCGAATCGTCGCACCGCCCCTCCCACATTTGATTTGTGGTGTGGCGACATACCCGTTATAAAAACCACCAAATGTCCACCGAGAAGCGACAATGAACCCCTTCGAAGACATGCGCCTGTTCTGCCAGGTCATGGAATCCGGCAGCTTCACCGCCGCCGCCGAACAGTTGGGCCTGTCCAAGCAATTCGTCAGCCGCCGCCTGATCCAGCTGGAAGATCGCCTCGGCGTACGCCTGCTCAATCGCTCCACCCGCCGCCTGGATGTCACGCCACTCGGCCAGAGTTACTACGAATCCGCCTTGCGCCTGCTCAGTGAAGTCGAGCAAGTGGAGCAGGGCATTGCCGGCCAGAACAGCGAACCGCGCGGCACCATTCGCCTCAGCGCGCCGTTGTCGTTTGCCATGGCCCATCTGGGTTGTCTGTTGCCGTTGTTCCTGCAGCGCCATCCCCAGGTGGCGGTGGAGGTCGACCTGAGCGACCGCCCCGTGGACCTGATCGGCGAAGGCTACGACCTGGTCTTGCGCATCGGCACCCTGGAAGATTCCACCCTGATCGCTCGGCGTATCGCCAGCATCCCCCGGGTGTATTGCGCCAGCCCCGACTACCTGGCCTTGCGCGGCACCCCGCAGAAACCCGATGACCTCGCCGACCACGATTGCCTGCCCTACGGCCATGGCCGCCAGGTGCAGTGGCGCTTCAAGGGCAAGTTGCAGGCGCTGAGCGTGAGTGGGCGCATGCGCGTGAACAATGGCGACTTGCTGCGCGATACCGCCATCGCCGGCCTGGGCGTGACCTACCTGCCGACCTTTATCGTCGGCGAGGCGTTGAAGGATGGCCGCCTGGTCACGGTGCTGGATGAGTTCGCCCCCGAAGACCTGACACTGTCGGCGGTGTACCCCCAGCACCGGCAAAGCTCGCGGCCGGTGCAGGCGCTGGTGGAGTTCCTGCGCGAACGCCTGGCTAGCGGCTGTTGAACAGCTGGCGGATCAGGTTGGGCGTACTGCCGGTCCAGCGCTTGAACGAACGGCGAAAGTTCGCCGCATCGTTGAAGTTCAGGTACGCCGCCACTTCATCATTGCTGTAGCCCTTGACCTGGTACAGGTGCAGCGCCACCTGCTTGCGCACGCGGTCCACCTGCTGCTGAAAGCCGGTGTCATGCTTGTGCAACTTGCGCTTGAGGGTCGCCGGGCTCATGGCGAAGGCCTGCGCGGCCTGTTCCAGGCTGGGCGGTTGGCGTACCTGTTCGCGCAGGTAGTCGTAGAGGCAGTCGAGAAAGCTGCTGGCAAAGCCCAGCTGTTCGATCTGTTCGCGGGCCTGCTGGCGTGCGACCTGGCCGGCGGTGGCCGAGGCGCCCGGCCACGCGCGGGTGAGGTACTCGCGGGGGATGCTCAGCATATCCAGCGGCCGTTCGAAGCGCGTCTCTTCGCCCAGGTGCACCCAATACTGCTCGATGTAGCGCGGTTCGGCATGACTGAAACAGCACACCCACGGCAAGCGCTCGCCACTGAGCCACTGGCTCATGGCAACCAGCGAGGTCATGCCGGCTTCCAGTAAAAACCGCCAATGCTCGCCGGCGCCGCAACTGTCCCGCCAGTACAGGTAGGCATGGTGCGCATCCAGTTCCAGGTGCAAGGTGACCAGCGGGCTGAGCAGCACCTGTTGCTGGATCAGGATCTCCAGGGCCTGGTGCAGGTTCTGTGCATGGCCCAGGGCATGGCTGGCCGCGCCGTAATAACCGGGCAGGAGTCGCTGGCCGAACAGAAAGCTGCTGTCGTCGGCGTCGAGCAATTTGCGACTGTTGCCGATCAACCCGAAAAACTGCTGCGGGCTCAACCGCGCCGTGCCGGCCAGGATGTCCTCGTGAAACAGTCCCGTGCCGCGCAGCAGGCGATGGCTGTCGATGTCCCGGGACAAGGCCAGGTCGATCAGCGTGGCGGGTTGGCAGTGCCCTGGTATGAAGCGGCTGTCGGCTTCATACCAGCTGGTTTTCACGGCCATCTCAGGCGCTTTTCGCCAGGGGTTGCTTGGACCTGGCCAGGGCCAGGTTGAGGCGTTTGAGCAAGTCCTGGGGCGGCTCGTCCAGGGCCATGACCACGGCGGTGGTCGCTACCAGTTGCAGGCGTTCCCCGTGCAGCCGGGTCTTGTGTGCGAGGCCGCGCACCGCCTGCTGCAACTCCAGCGCCAGCTCCTTGGCCTGGCGCTCACCGGTGTTGGGCAGCAGCACCACAAAACGGTCGCCGGCCAGGCGGCACAGCAGGTCCTGGCGACGCAGGTTGAGCAACAGCAAATGGCTGAGGGCCTGCAACACCGCATCGCCTTCGGCATGCCCGTAGGCCTGGTTGATGGCGGCGAAGTGATCCAGGTCCAGGGCCAGCAGGGACAGTGGTTGCTGCTGGGTCTGGCTGTCTTGCAGGCTGTCGGCCAACTGGCGCTTGAGGTAGTCGGCGCCGGCCAGGGGCGTGAGTTTGTCGAACAGCCGATGCTCGCGGAACAACCGTTCGCGTTTCTCCATCTGTGCGCTGATCGCCAGTTGTTCGCGGTGCCAGTGGTAGATGCCGATGGTCAGCAGGATCATGCCCACCGGCATCGGCCCGGACTCCAGCCAGTGGTCCCAGGTGATGCTGTCGGGCAGGCGGATGAATTCGTCGAGGCTGTCGATCCACCAGGAGAAGAAGATGCATGACAGGCCCAGCGCCAGGTAGTTGGTCACGCGCCCGGCCGGTCGGCTTTTCAGCACCAGCCCCAGCCAGACCAGGGCGAGCAGGGCGGAACCGCCTTCGCCGAAGATATCCAGCCATGCCCACTCGCTGACGCTTTTCAACTCGCCGCAGGCCAGGTGCAGGATCAGCCCCAGGTTGGCCGCGATCAGCAGCAGGGAGAGTTTCCAGCGGTGGGGTTTGAGCACGGAAAACATGGCCGCGAGTCCTTGCAAGGTTCAGTCGTGGGCGCCAGCACAGCAGATGGATGTGACGGTTGCATGACGGTAGGGGAGGGTCGAATCAGCTCATCCCGCCGACAATGAAAAGCAGAAAATGTGGGAGGGGGCTTGCCCCCGATAGCGGTGCGTCAGTGAGAAACCAGGGGCTGACCCACCGCTATCGGGGGCAAGCCCCCTCCCACAGTTGATCTTCACAGGTCATTTCAGCTCATTCCAACTCAGGATCCTGCTCAAACCCCCGGTTTACGGGCCTTCCTACCACACCCTGTCACAGAACCGTCATCCCCCACCCCTAGCGTGCCCTCCCAGTTGCCGGGCCTCTTGCCTGGCGCCAACGGACTCTTGGGGAGGATTGCATGTACAAGCGCACCGGGCTCGTCAGCTTTACGCTAACTGCCTTGGCCCTGGCGATTGCCAGTGAGCGGCTCAACGCGGCCGAGGCGGCCAACACTGAGCACGTCGAAGTGGTCGGCCAGGCAGCGGCCATCGACCAGGCGCTCAAGGAGCAACGCAATTCCGACAGCATCAAGAGCGTGGTGCATGCCGACGGCGTGGCCCAGCTACCGGATGAAAACGTCGCCGAAGCGGCGCAGCGCTTGCCGGGTATCAGCGTGGAGCGCGACCAGGGCGAAGGGCGCTTCGTCAGCGTGCGTGGCCTGGGCCCGGACCTCAACAGCGTGACCATCAACGGCACCCTGGTGCCTGCCCCGGAGAGCGCCCGCCGCGCCGTGGCCCTCGACGTGCTGCCCGCGGAATTGGTGCAGTCGCTGTCGGTGATCAAGACCCTCACCCCGGACATGGACGCCAACTCCCTTGGCGGCACCGTCGATGTGCAAAGCCTGTCGGCCTTCGACCACAAGGGCCTGTTCTACACCGGCAGCACCGAGGCCAGCTACGACAAGAACACGAGCCAGACCAGCCCCAAATTCTCCGGCGCGGCCAGCAACCGTTTCAGCCTCGGCGACGGCATCGACAACTTCGGCGTCGCCGCCGCGCTGAGCTGGCAGAAGCGCGACTTCGGCTCGGACAACGTCGAGACCGGCGGCGCCTGGGACTTCACCGACGGCGCCCGGCTCAACGAGTTCGAACAGCGTGACTACGACATCAGCCGCGAACGGGCCGGTGGCGGCCTGAACTTCGATTACAAGCCCGACGACTTCAGCAGCTACTACCTGCGCACTCTCTACAGCCGCTACAAAGACACCGAAACCCGCAACTCCACCAGCCTCGAATTCGCCGACCCGCAGGCCCCCGGCCAACTGGGCGATGCCGAGGGCAAGCGCAAGCTGAAGAACCGCGAAGAGACCCAGGAAATCCAGTCCTACGTATTCGGCGGCGAACGCATGCTCGGCCTGTGGACCCTGAGCGGCCAGGCCGGCTTCAGCCAATCCAGCGAAGACAGCCCGGCGCACATCGCCGGTGCCACCTTTGACGGCGGCGACTTTGCCAACAGTGGTTTCCATGACAAGGACAAGCCACGCCCGATCATCGGCAGCGCCTTCTACGACGCGCGCAACTTCAGCCTCGACAAAGTCGACTGGGAAAAACAGAACACCCAGGACACCGAGAAAAACCTGCGTCTGGACCTGGCCCGCGACTACGACCTGAACGGCTATGCGTCCCAGGTCAAATTTGGCGGCAAGGTCAGCCGCCGTAACAAGGACAACGACCTGGAGGCCTGGGTCTACAAAGACTTCGACACCCTCGGCTTCACTGCCGACCAGCTCAATCTCAGCCAGTTCCAGAAGGGCACTGTCGACTACCGCCTGGGCAGCTACGGCCCCGGCATCAGCCCCAGCGCGATCAAGCAGCTGATAGGCGGCCTCAACCCGGCGGACTTCTACGACGAGACCGAATCCCGGGTCAACGACTTCACCATTCGCGAAGACATCAACGCCGGCTACCTGATGAACACCGTCGACATCGACGACTGGCGCTTCATCGCTGGCCTGCGCTACGAAGGCACCGAGTTCGAAGCCAAGGGCACCGGCGCCACCGATGGCGTGTTCACCCCGACCGACACCCAGCGTCGCTATCACCATTGGCTGCCGGGCCTGCATGCGCGCTACCAGATCGACAAGAACACCCAGGTGCGCGCGGCCTGGACCAAGTCCGTGGTCCGCCCGACCTTTGGCCAGTTGGCGCCGGGTTTTGTGATCGATGATGACGAAGCCACCTTCGGCAACCCGGACCTCAAGCCCCTGGAATCGAGCAACCTGGACCTGGGCATCGAGCACTTCATGGGCCGCGCCGGCACCGTCTCGGCGTTCGTGTTCTACAAGGACATCAAGAACTTCGTCTACAACACCGACCTGGCCGGCACCGGCGCCTGGACCAACTTCGCCGAGGCCCACACCTACGCCAACGGCGACAGCGCCAGGCTCTACGGCCTGGAGTTGGCCTACTCACAGAAATTCGACTGGCTGCCCGCGCCGTGGAACGGCCTGCTGATCGGCGCCAACACTACGTTCAGCCGCTCCAGCGCCGACATCGAAGGTTTCGACGGTGCCAGCGGCACGAACCGCAAGCGCCACATCAGCCTGCCCAACCAGTCCGACACCGTCGGCAACCTGATGCTCGGTTGGGAAGACGACACGCTCAGCCTGCGCCTGTCGGCCAACTACAAATCGGCCTACCTCTTTGAGCTGGCGTCGATCAACGACAAGGCCCACGACCTGCATGTGGACGCGCAGACCTTTGTCGACTTCAGCGCGCGCTACTCGCTGACCAAGAACCTGCAGGTCAGCTTCGAAGCGCAGAACCTCACCGATGAGTCGTACTTCGTCTACACCGGCCACCGCAGCTACAACGGCCAATACGAAGAGTACGGCACGACCTACAAGCTGGGCCTGACCTTCACCCACTTCTAACCCACACCTCCATTCCAATGTGGGAGGGGGCTTGCCCCCGATGGCTGTGGCCCAGCTGGCATCTGTGTTGACTGACACACTGCTATCGGGGGGCAAGCCCCCTCCCACATTGGATCTCCATTGTTTTTGACGGATTGAGCCGTACATGAAGATTTCCAAGCTGTACCTACTAATAGCCTTGACCCTCTGTGCGCCGGCAATGGCCACGGACCTGGCCCTGACCCCTTGGGCACCCAGCCTCAATGCCGAGGCCATGGCCGTGCTGAGCAGCACCGAGCGCCTCACCGCCAGCACCCGCAACGGCCTGCAACTGCTCGACGCCAAAGGCACCGAACTCGCCCGTTTCAACGGCAACTTCAGCAGCCTCGACACCCGCGCTGCCGGTACTCAGGTACTGGTCGCCAGCCTCGACAACGACCGCCAGCAAGCCGTGCTGATCAACCTTGACGCGTCCGCCAAAACCTTTGGCACACCGCTGTACCTGCCCGCTCGCGACTACCCGGTAAACGGCCTGTGTCTGTACCGCGACGGCGCCGCCCACCTGTTTGTGTTCCTGGTGGGTGAAGAGGGCAAGGGCGAGCAATGGCTGGTGGGCAATGGCGCCACACTGCTCAGCGAACCCCAGCGTGTACGCGGTCTGCCGTTGCCGCCGTCGGCGCAGTTCTGCCAGGTGGATGACACAACCCATCAGTTGGTGGTGAATGAACAAAACGTCGGCTGGTGGGCCTACCCGGCCCACCCGGAAGCCGAGGTCAAGCGCACGCCGGTAGCGCTGTTCGACAACCCCAGGCGTGAAGCGGGCGCCATGGCGCTGGTGCCGGGCGGGATGGTCGCCCTTGATCCGAAGACGGCCCAGTTGCACCTGTTCCAGCACACCGGCAAGCGCTGGGTCGAACAATCGAGCCTGACGCTGCCAGGCCTCAAGGAGCCGGAACAACTCAGCGTCAACGGTCAGCAACTGCTGGTGCGCGATGACGACAATGGCAAGCTTTACCAAGGCAGGCTCGACTGGAAAGCCAAACCCGTGACGGCTGGACCGGTACTGCCGGAAGTCGCCGCTGTACGCCAGACCGACCCGGTCGGTCGCCAGGGCGACGCGGCGGATGACCCGGCGATCTGGGTTCACCCGGCGCAACCGGAAAAAAGCCGTGTCCTCGGCACCAACAAGAAACAGGGACTGCTGGCCTACGACCTTGACGGCAAGCTGTTGCAGGAGCTGGCGGTGGGCCGTCTCAACAATGTCGACGTACGCCCCGACTTCAAGCTCGGCGCGCAGACTGTCGACCTGGCCGTGGCGAGCAATCGCGATCACAACAGCCTGAGCCTGTTCAGCATTGACCGCCAGAGCGGCGAACTGCGCGAAGCCGGTGAAGTGCCGACACCGCTCAAGGAGATCTACGGTATCTGCCTGTTCCAGCCCGCCAGTGGCGAGATCTACGCGATCGCCAACGGCAAGGACGGCACCTTCCTGCAATACCGCCTCAGCGCACCGGATGGTCGTGTGCAGGGCGAGTTGGTGCGCCAGTTCAAGGTCGACAGCCAGCCCGAGGGTTGCGTGGCCGATGACCAGCGCCAGCGCCTGTTTATCGGGGAAGAAGACGTCGGTGTCTGGGCGGTGGATGCGCGTGCCGACCAGCCGGCCACCCTCACCAGCGTGATCAAGGTCGGCCCGCAGCTGCACGCCGATGTCGAGGGCCTGGCGTTGTACCAGAGCGACAAGCGCGACTACCTGGTGATCTCCAGCCAGGGCAATGACAGCTACCTGGTGCTGGATGCCGAGCCGCCGTTCGCGACCCACGGTGCCTTCCGCGTCGGCCTGAATGCGCCGGCCGGGATCGATGGAGCCTCGGAAACCGATGGCCTGGAAGTCACCGCCCTCAACCTCGGCGGGCCGTGGAGCCAAGGCATGCTGGTGGTGCAGGACGGGCGCAAGCGCATGCCCGAGCAGGCCCAGAACTTCAAGTTGGTGCCGTGGGCCGAGGTGACTCGCGCGCTGAAGTTGCCCTGAGCCGTCATCACCCGGTCATCACTTTTTTATCGAATAGGAGCTTCACCATGCACGCGACGATGGAACATATGACGATCTGGGGCTTGATCAGCGACGCCAGCCTGTTGGTCAAGGCGGTGATGATCACCTTGCTGCTGGCCTCCTTGCTCAGTTGGTACCTGATCATCCAGCGCGGCAGTGTGCTGCGGCGCCTGGAGCGCCAGTTGAATGGCTTTGTGCAGCGCTTTCGTGCTGCGCCGGACTTGCAACCGCTGTACCGCGACACCGTGCAGGCGGGCGAGGGCGGTATTGCGCCGATCTTTATCGCCGGCGTTCAGGAATACCAGCACCTGCACAGCCATGACCCGGCGGTGCTGGACGGTGTCGAGCGCGCCGTGCAGGTGGCGATCACCGAGCAGGAAATCGAGTTGGAAAAAGGTCTGCAATTCCTCGCGACGGTGGGTTCGGTCAGCCCCTACATCGGCCTGTTCGGCACCGTATGGGGCATCATGAATTCGTTCATCGGCCTGTCCCAGGTGCAACAGGCCACGCTGTCGACGGTCGCGCCGGGCATCGCCGAAGCGCTGATCGCCACGGCTATCGGCCTGTTCGCGGCCATCCCGGCGGTGATCGCCTACAACCGCTTTGCGGCACGCGGCCAGACCTTGCTCACCCGTTACTACGCCTTCGGCAACGAACTGCAAGTACGCCTGCACCGCACGCTGCGCGGCACGTCGAGCCACCTGGCCGTGGCCGCCTGAACAGGAGCGATTTCATGTTAGCAAGGCCGCAACGCAAGCACGGGCCCAAGGCCGAGATGAACGTGGTGCCCTATATCGACGTGATGCTGGTGCTGCTGGTGATCTTCATGGTCACCGCACCGATGCTCACCCAGGGCGTGAAGATCGAGCTGCCCAAGGTCGCCGCCGAGGCACTGGCCACCGACACCCGCCAGCAGATCCTCACGCTGTCGGTGAAGGCCGATGGCGGCTACTACTGGAACCTCGGCGGTGAACTCGACACCCAGCACCAGACCGACAGCGCGGTGACCCTCGACGAAATGGGCGCCAAGGTCATGCAGGTGGTGGCGGCGCGCAGCGACACCCAGGTGTACATCCGCGCCGACGATAACGCCGGTTACGGCCGTGTGGTCGCGGCCATGGCGGTGTTGCAGAAGGGTGGGGTGAGCAACCTGGGGCTGGTGACCGAGGCCCCGCAATGACGGCGATGATCATGCACAGTCCGACGCTGACGATGCCTTCCCGGAGGCCTTCCGGATTCTGGCGAAACAGTTTGGCGGCCAGCCTGGCGGTGGCGCTGCATGTGGGGGTGTTGGCCGCATTGATGCTTGGCTGGTCCACGGAAGTACCGCCAGTGGAGGCCCCCAGGGTGATGCATACCCAACTGGTGATGCTGCCGGCGGCGACAGCTCCAGCTCCAGCTCCAGCTCCAGCTCCAGCTCCAGCGCCTGAACCGGTGGCCGTCACACCCCCGGAGCCCGTCGCGGTTCCCGTACCGGTAAAGCCCACGCTCGATCCGCAGATCCAGGCGCGCAAACTCGAAAAGGCCGCCCTGGCGCGCAAACGCGTCGAAGAAAAGCAGCAGGAGCAGCAACGGCTGGCCACTGAACAGCACAACCGTGAGCAGGCACAACAGCGTGCTGACCAGCAGCGCCTGGCCGCTGAAACAGCGCGGGCCGCGACACCGGCCGTGACACCGGTTGCGGCACCGGCGTTCGACAGCCGCCAGTATCAGCCCTTGAGCAAGGAAGCGCCGGACTACCCCGAGCGTGCCCTGGACAAAAACATCGAAGGCGATTGTTCGGTGGAGTACACCGTCAACACCCAGGGCCGCGTGGAAAACCCCCGGGTGCTGGACGGCTGCCACCCGCTGTTCATGCGGCCATCACTGGCGGCGGCGAATACCTTCCGTTACCAGCCCAGGATCGTCGATGGCAAGGCTGTTGCGGTGCCGGCGGTGCGCAATACCTTCCATTACCGCATCAAGTAAGCGGCGATCAATTGGCACGGTTGTACAGCTCAACATTGGCAGCATACCGCGCCAGGTTCGCCAGGAACGTGTCGGCGATTTCCTCCTTGCTGCGGGTGGAAATAGCCGAGGTGTGCGGCGACAGCCTTACCCGCGGATGGGTGTACAACGGATGCCCCAGCGGCAATGGCTCCGGCTCGGTCACGTCCAGCGACGCCAAACCAACCTGCCCATTGTCCAGCGCTTGCAGCAACGCCTCCTGATCCAGCAACCCACCCCGTGCGATGTTGATCAGGTGCAACCCCGGCCTGGCGCTGGCGAGGACGTCGCGGTTGATGATATGCCGCGTGGCCTCGGTCAGCGGCGCCGCCACCACCAGGTGATCGGCTCTGGCGAACAGGTCGTGGATGTCCCTGGCGGCTTCCACGCCTGCGCTGAACGGCGCCGGGCTTTGACGCAGCGCCACCACCCTGATGCCCAGGGCCAGGGCCTTCTGCGCCAGGCGTTCGCCAATCGCTCCAAACCCCAGGATGCCCAGTGTGGTGCCCTTGAGCGGGCGCAGCGGGGTGAAGTGCCACTGGTCATCCTTGACCCAGATGGCCGGCAGGTGCTTGGACGCGGCAAAGATCGCCGCCAGGGCGAATTCGGCCAGGTTGTCGGCGGCGCTGCCACGCGATGTCGTCACCGGAGGGCCGTTGAACAGCCACTGCGGGTAGAAGTCGATGCCCGACGACACCAGGTGCACCCACTGTGCGCCATAGGGCCAACCGGGTGGCGGAGTGTCCGGGGCGGTATAGCCGCGCACGTTGATCGGGCGCAGCAGCAGGATATTCGCCTGGGGCGGCAGGTCGCTGGGTACCCCGACGGGCACCCCGATCACCTGGGCTTCGGGATGGATCGACGCCAGGCGCTGGCGGATCACCTCGTTGTAATCCTCGTCCAGCTGGCTGGCGATAATCACCTGGCTCATGTGCGCTCCTTGTGGCGTTGGGCGAAGGCGGCCTTGCCGACACCTTGTAATACCGCGTCGTTCTGTGGGGTATGCACGCGGCTGCACAACACGTCGCGGTAGTGCCGTTGCAGCGGGCTATGGCGCGACAGGCCAGGGTTGCCCGAGGCTTCGATGGCCAGCTCCACGGCGCGGATCGCGTTGTTCGTTACCAGGTACTTCAATTGCGCGGCGTTGGCGGCCGGGGTGTGGCCCTCGGCAGCAGCGTCGAGCAGGCTGCGATTGGCAAACAGCAGGGTGTCGATATGGCCAACGGTTTCCTGGAAGCGTGGCAGGGTCGACAGCGCCGCACCGAGGTTGGACGGTTGGCGCTCCTCCAGCCAGTTCACCAGCCAGTCCCGGGCGGCCTGGGCCACGGCGTCGTACACCGAGGACAACAACACTGACATCCACAGGAAGCCCTCGGGGTCCAACTCTGGCGCCGGCGCACTCCAGGGGCTGACGCTGACAGCGTGGTCCAGCGGCACCAGCACGTTGTCGAGCACCACTTCATGGCTACAGGTGGCGCGCATGCCCAGGTGGTCCCAGGTGTCGATGATGCTCACGCCGGGGCTGGCCTTGGGCACCAGCCAGGCGCCCACCAGCGGGTCGGCGTCGTCACTGCGGGCCCACACGCTGAACCAGCTCAGGCCGTGGCTGCCGGTGGAGTAGATCTTGCGCCCGCTGATGCGCCAGCCCTCGGCGGTGCGCACGGCGGTGGTCGCCGGCAGCCCGCCACGGGCCGGGGTGCCGAGGTCGGGTTCGACGCGCAGGGCGTTGATCAAGGCGCCATTGCACACCGCGTCTACGGCCACTTGCCTGCGCAGGTGCGCGGGCCAGGTCTTGCTGTCTTGCAGGCGGGTGTGTTGCAGGTATTGCATCACCAGGATCAGCGCAGTGGACGGCTCGCCCTTGGCAATCGCACTGATCGCCTTGCGTGCCTGGGACAGGCTGGCCCCGCCGCCGCCCAGGGTCTTGGGCACGGTGAGGGCGAGCAGGCCGTGCTCGTGCAGCAACTTGAAGTTGGCGTGAGGGAAGGCGCCGCTCTCGTCGTAGAGATGGGCGGTGCTGGTCAGCTCGGTGGTGAGGCGTTCGAGCAAGGCGTCGAAGTGGGCGACTTCCACGGAGCGCAAGGAGGGCTGCGAGGATTGGCTCATGCCAGCGCCTCTTGCTGCGCTTCAACCTCGGCGGCGACGCTGTAGCGGTTCACCGGCACCTCCAGGCCCAGGTTGTCGCGCAGGGTCTGGCCGCTGTATTCGCTGCGCAGCAGGCCGCGTTGTTGCAACACCGGCGCCACCATTTCGGTGAAGTACTGCAAGCCATCCGGCAGCACCGAGTTGATGATGAAACCGTCACTGGCACCGCGCTCGAACCAGGTCTGGATCGCATCGGCGACCTGTTCCGGGGTGCCGACAAAATCACGTTTGGGCCGCGAGAAACGCAGGGCCACTTCGCGCAGGGTCAAGCCTTCGTCCCTGGCCAGTTGCTTGATGCGGTCGGAGCCGCCTTTCTGGCTGTTGGACCCCAGGTCCCCCAGTTCCGGGAACGGCGCGTCCAGCGGGTATTGGCTGAAATCGTGGTCATTGAACGGGCGGCCGAGGGCGACGATGGCATCTTCCACGGTGACCAGCTCCACGGCCTGCTGGTAGCGGCTTTCCACTTCGGCCTCGTCGCGGCCCACAATCGGGCGGATGCCCGGCAGGATCGACAGGCTTTGCGGATCGCGGCCAAAGCCCTTGGCGCGGCGTTTCAGGTCTTGGGAATAGGCCAGGCCTTCTTCGATGCTGTCCACGTGCACAAAGATCGCATCGGCGTTCTGCGCCGCGAAGTTGCGCCCGTCTTCCGAGGTGCCGGCCTGGAAAATCACCGGCTGGCCCTGGCGCGAACGCGCGATGTTCAGCGGGCCTTTCACCGAGAAGAAGTCGCCCTTGTGATTGAGTGCATGCAGCTTGCCTGGGGCGAAAAATTCGCCGGACTGTTTGTTGTAGGTGAAGGCATCGTCTTCCCAGGAGTCCCACAGGCCCTTGACGGTATCCAGGTGCTCCTTGGCGATGCGGTACCGCACGGCGTGGGGCGGGTGCTCGGCCTTGCCGAAGTTGTCGGCGGTGCCGCTGAGCCACGAGGTGACCACGTTCCAACCGGCGCGACCGCCGCTGATATGGTCCAGGGACGCGAACTGGCGCGCCACCTGGTAGGGCTCGGTGTAGCTGACGGTCACCGTGGCGACTAGGCCGATATGTGTGGTGATTGCGGCGAGTGCCGACAGGATCGTCAGTGGTTCGAAGCGATTGAGGTAATGCGGGCTGGACTTGGCGTGGATATGCAGGCTGTCGGCGATGAACACGAAGTCGAACTTGGCGGCTTCGGCCAATTCAGTCTGCTGCTTGTAGAAGCCGAAGCTGGTGCTGGCATTCGGTTGGGCCTGCGGGTGGCGCCATTCGCCCCAGCCGTGACCGACGCCATGGACCATGGTTCCCAGTTTCAAATGACGTGGCTTGCTCATGTGCTGCTCCTTTTAGCGCGAGGCTTGGTTGAAGGGGACACGCTTGGCGTTGAAGCTCTTGTCGAAGCCCTGCGATACGTCAATGTGCTTGAGCAGCAGGCCTTCCTGTTGATAGGTGTCGGCGGTCGCTTGCAGGCCGCTGATCACTGCGTCGTCGATCGTGACCGGGTTCAGCCGGGTGTCCTTGGCCACCGTCACATGCACGTCCAGCGGCAGGCCGGTGATCCTGGCCTGGGCGGCGGCGTATTCATCGGGGTGGGTGTTGGCCCAGGCATAGGCGCGGTCAACGCGGGCGACAAAGTCGTCGAGCTGCGGGCGCTTGTCGGCGATGGCCTGGCTGGTGGCGGCAAGGTACAGGTGGTTGCTCAGCAGTTTATTGCCACTGACCAGCACGCGTGCCTGGCTTTGCGAGGTCACTACGGTGGTGTATGGGTCCCAGGTGGCCCAGGCGTCGGCGGTGCCGTTATCCAGCACCAGGCGTGATTCGCTGGGCAGCAGGAAAATGAACTGCACGTCCCGGGTGGTCAGGCCGGCGGTGGCCAGGGCCTTGATCGCCAGGTAATGGCCGATGGAACCGCGCCCGGTGACGATCTTCTTGCCCTTGAGGTCGGCAACGGTCTTGATCGGTGAGTCCTTGGGCACGACCAGGGCGGTGGTGTTGCGCCCTTCGGAGTGGATGATGCTGACCACCTTGAGAGACGCACCGGCACCGAGGGCGAACACGTACGGCGCATCACCGAGGGCGCCGATGTCCACGGCACCGGCGTTGAGTGCTTCGCCCAACGGTGAGGCAGACGGGAATTCCGACCACTGGATTGTGTAAGGCACGTTCCGGGTTTCGCCGGAGGCTTCCAGCAGCGCCTTGATCGTCGATTTCTGGTTGGCCACCCGCAGCGGTTGCAGGTCGGCGGCAGCGGCGCTGCCGATCAGGCCAAGGGCGAGGGCGGTGCCCAGGAGCAGGCGTTTGAAAGGGAGGGTAATGACCATGGGATGCAGGCTCCAGGCAGATCAAGTCAGGGTTCGATTACCTCCGCCTGGAGAAGGGGTCGGTGAGTGATTTAACACTATTCCTATAAAAAACTGATGTGAAGTTCTTTTTGGTTATATCGTAATTATTGAAAAAGCTGATGACATTTATTATTTATTATTTTTATCATGCATTTTATATTCGGATTTTCGGGTGGCATACACTCGAAAATAAACGGCAATTCGCAGGCCTGCGGTGATGCGCTTGAGGCTGCAGTGGGGAACGGTCCCGAGGAGGAGAAAGATGTACCCGCATGGCCCAAGCACATTTTGAGCATGCGGATCGCCCACGAGGCAGGCATCGCTAATGGCGACAAGGTGTGCTGACAATGCGCAGCCCTCAGTACCGCTTGCCAGGAGCTGAGCGACCTGGTCCGCCTGTCTGGGCCAGATAGTCAGTGCTGCGTCGTCCGGGATCAGCACATCGTCCAGGTAGACCCCTATGATCGCGGTCGGCAGGTCTGGGTGTTGCGTCAACGCGCCCTGTTCAAGTCCGTCCAGATGAGGTGAGGTAGCCAGCCCTGCGGGTTCGCGCACGGCGATTTGCGGGCGGCCAAACGAGCGCTGTTCATCGAGATGGGGAAGCACCGGTCGTAGTCGTTCCTGTACCAGATGCTGTAATCGATTGAGTGGGGTTGTGTCGTGCAAGCCGCGCCGCCAAGCTTGACTGCTGATGTCCACCAGCTCGCGACAGGCTGTGGTGTAGGCGACTTCCCGTCGTTGGGCAGGCGTTGCGCCAAGGGAATAGTGCTCGACGATCTCTTGGCGCAGCGCCTGGACAACGTCGGCGGGTACGCGCTCACCCAGGACAGAAAACGGATTCGACCCGGTAGCCATAAGCGGCCCTCATTTTGTCGTTCCAGTGCCGATCTGGTTAACGAAAGTCATCAGCTGCCGGGTGAAGGTCTCGGCAGATAACCAGCTTTTATCCAGCGCACCGAGGTAATGGTAGGCGCTGCGAATCAATCCCGGTTGTGTGAGAAGGGCGGCCACTTCATCGAGGTGCTCGTAGAAGAGCGGATAGTCGATGCCGAGGTATTCTTCGAGAGCGGGATGTCGGTTGACTACGATAGGAGTATTGCGCGCGATGGCTTCAATGACGGTGTTGCTGGCGGAAACATCCAGGTATTCACAGAACACCAGGTTGTGGGCGAGCAAGCTATCGTAGGACGGATTGTCGAGCGGCTCGATCACCTGGACATCACCGATCAGCGGGCGGTGTCGGGTCGGTGACAGGTTGTCGATTCGTTGCAGGGCGTTGTGTACCCAGGGGCGATCTTGCAGTAGATGCACCTTTTTGTAGTCATCCGGTACGCGCAGCTGATAAATCGCCCGGCTGTTGCGGCAATACCAGCCCACTTGCACGAGGGTCTTGGTCGCCTGCTGTTCCCATTGGTTGATGGAAAACTGTTGGTCGGGAATTTCAGTGGGGTGCTTGAGTACCTTCACTGGAACGACCAGCTCCTTTGCCAGCCAATCGCCGAGGGTGGTACTCAACGTCACAGCGCCGGCCAGGTGCTTGAGGCTGTTGCGAAAGGTGGTTTTTTGAAAGATCACCGATGGCACGGCGCTGGGGTCGTACCAGTGGGGCACGTAGCGTGGGTGATGAAAAATTCCGATCCAGGGTTCGTGCCACTCCTGCGTGGAGCCTGGGTGTTGGAAGGTGCGCTCGACAAAGTCATCCAGCAGCATGCCGGCAGGTCGTTGGCATTGGCGAAGATGATCCATGACATGGCGCCAACCCGAGCGGTGACCGCAATGTTCGGGAGCACCCATCTGTTTCAGGTGCAGAGGTAGTTTGATACCGAGATCATTGTTCTGGATGCTGAAGAGCGCTGGGGTGTCCGCGCAGTGCAGGTGTGCGGCGGCGGGCTTTGCCTGTTCTGACCTGTTCATTGATCAATGCTCCATGCCAATCATCCTGTTTCGCTTCCTACACTAGTATCTCCCGATGGACTTGGAAAGGTGTGAGAGGGGGGGGCAGCCCCGGCCACAAGGGATCGCGTGCTCATTGGTCGCCGGGGTGACCTTGCACGCTCGAGGCTGCGCGGTGGGCGGGTCAGATCACATAGAAACCGTGGGTGCCGTCGCGTGCCAGCTGGTCGACCAGGCCGAATTCCCAGTCAAGATAGGCCTGCATGGCTTCCCTGGGGTTGTCGGTGCCTTCGTACGGGCGGCGGTAGCGGTCGATACGCGGCGAGGCCAGGTGGGTTTCGCCTTCTTCCAGCGGCAGTTGCGCATTGATCCAGCCGGCGGTGCCGTCCTGCAGCAGGAACACTGGCCTGCCGGTAAGGGCTTCGACTTCAGCCACCGCCAGGCGCGCCAGTTGGCTGCTGCCGCAGGTCAGCACGTAGCGCTGGGCGGCGGGCACCTTGGCCAGGGCCTGGGGCAGTTGCGCACGCAGTACCCACCAGGCTCCGGGAATATGGCGCTTCACATAGTTGGCGCTGGCGGTGAAATCCAGTACCACGGTGTCGCCGTGGGCCAGCCAGTCGGCGAGGGTCGAGGGGCTGATCGGTTCGGCCTGGGGCGGCACCGGCACCGGCGCGACCCAGGTACCTTGCTCGCTGAAGTGCTCCGCTTGCAGGTCATCCAGCACATGCACTTCCCAGCCCAGTTGGGCCAGCCAGGACGCAGACATGTTCGCGCGTACGCCGTCGTCATCCGCCAGCACCAGCCGCGCACCGCGCACGCTGGCAACGTGATCGGTTTCCTGCACCAGTTGCCCGCCCGGTGTGGAGCGCGCGCCTGGCAGGTGGCCGGCTTCGAATTCTTCCGGGGTGCGTACATCGAACAGGTAGGTGGTGCGTGTGGTGTCCTGCTGCCAGGTACGCAGGTCGCTCAGGGTGGCACGGCCCACGCGGGCCCTGTCGGCCACGCGGCGTGCATCGATGGCGGCGGCCAGGCGATGCTCCTCGCTGGTCGGCGCAAAACGTCGAGATTGGCCATGGGCAAGCTTCTGCCCGGCCAGGGTCCAGCCGATGGTGCCGTTGCGCAGGGCCGACACCGGGTTGGCCACGCCGGCATTGATCAGCGACTGAGTGCCGATAATGCTGCGGGTACGCCCGGCGCAGTTGACGATGATGCGGGTGGCCGGGTCCGGCGCCAGTTCGCGGGCGCGCAACACCAGTTCGGCCCCCGGCACGCTGATGCCGGTGGGAATGCTCATGGTCTGGTATTCGTCGAAACGCCGGGCGTCGAGCACCACGACGTCGGCCTGGCTGTCGAGCAGCGCCTGCACCTCTTCAGCGGCCAGGGACGGCGTATGGCGTTCGCTTTCCACCAGTTCGCCGAACGCCTTGCTCGGTACGTTGACGTCGATGAACAGCTCGCCACCGGCCTTGCGCCAACCGTCCAGGCCTCCTTCAAGCAGGCTGACCTGGGTGTAGCCCAAGGCAACCAGGCGTTCGGCAGCGCGGGCAGCCAGGCCTTCACCATTGTCATACACGGTGACCTGGGTATCACGCCGCGGAATGCGCGCATACACCTCCAGTTCCAGCTTGGACAGCGGGAGGTTCGCGGCAAACAGTGGATGGGATTCGGCGAACGGCGCTTCTTCGCGCACATCGATCAGGGCGACTTCTTCTTGGTCCAACAGGGCTTGGCGAATCCGCGCAAAGCTGCGGGTGGAGAGGGTGGTCATAGGGCAGGGCTCTTTTCTTTGGACAAATCCCAGATATTCGGGAGAAAGGCGTTGGAATAACCGGAGATAAACAGTTTCTCGCTGCCGTCGGGCTGGTACACCGCGCGGCGCACCGCACCGATATTGGCGCCGTACACATGGATACTGATGGACACCTGGTCGCTATGGGCGTTGCTCACCTGGTGGATGTCGCCGACCTTGGGCGACACCGCTTCAACCTGGCCCGGCACCAGCCGTATCGGCTTGCCTTCAGCCACCAGGCTGCCGTCAGGGGCGCGTTCAAACCCTTGGGAAAACTCTGAGCCGCGCAGCATGCCAATCAGGCCCCATACCCGGTGGTCATGGATCGGTGTGCTTTGCCCCGGCCCCCACACAAAGCTGACGATGCTGAAACGCTGGCGTGAATCGGCATGCAGCAGGAACTGCTGGTAGCGCTCGGGATCGGGTTGGGCGAATTCGTCGGGAAGCCAGTCGTCATGGCTGACCAGTTGCGCCAGCAGCTTGCCGCCACGGTGCAGCAGGTCGCCTTCGCGTGGATTACCGTCGATCAATTCCGCCAGGGCGCCTATGAAGGCTCTGAGTCTCTCGGGGTGTCGGGCCTGGGTCATGACAGTTCCATCGTGTGGTCGGTGGTGATGGGTTTATCTAAGCATAATGTTTATAGTTAATATGCTATTTTTTAATGATTAGCTTATAGCTGAAGGTAATTTAGAACTGGTCTGAATAGCGTTAGACGTTATCGATCACAGCGCGGGCTATCCAGGCGGCTTTCCTGCAACTATGCTTCGCACACATCTTAATGACTGTTCTCTATGTGCGGCCCAAATGAAAATTGACGATATCGATGCCTTTGTCGAAGTGATTCGTTGCCAGTCCATCAGCCACGCCGCCGAGTCGTTGCAACTGACCCAGCCGGCCATTACCCGTCGCGTGCAGAACTTCGAGCAGGCATTGGGGGTGGAGTTGTTCGACCGCAACACCAAGCCCCTCAAGCCCACGTTGATCGGCACCCGCGTCTACGAGCAGTGCCGGTTGATCCTGCGCGAGATGGACGCGCTGCGCGAATTGGTAGCCACCGATGCACCCCCCACTGGCCTGTTGCGCCTGGGCGTGCCGCAGACCATCGGCGACGTGGTGCTGCTGGATGCCCTCAAGCACCTGCGCACCGAATACCCCGACCTGCGTGCCCAGGTCGCTACGGGGTGGGGCAGCCAACTGGTGGGCAAGATCGAGCGCGGCGAGCTGGATGCGGCGGCGGCGTTGTTCCCGGCGGGCAAGATTTTCCCGGACAACATCGTCGGCGAGTCCATCGGCAAGATGGAACTGGTGGTGGTGTGCGCCAAGGCGCAGTTGCCGAAGAAACCGTGCAAGCTGGCGGATGTGTACCAGAACGGCTGGGTTCTCAACCCGGATGGTTGCGGCTTCCGCGCCGGTCTGCAGCGCACCTTGTCTGACCAGGGCCTGGCGTTGCGGGTCAACCTGGAAACCTTCGGCACCGAGCTGCAATTGGGCCTGGTGGCGGACGGCCTGGGCCTGGGTTTGGTGCCGCGACCGTTGCTGGAGCGCAGCGCCCATCGCGAACACCTGGCGGTGATGCCGCTCAAGGACTTCAAGCCGGTGATGGACCTGTGGCTGATCTATCCGCACTTCCTGGGCAACCTGCAGGGGCCGGTGGATGCGTTTGGCAAGCTGGTCGCTGCCTCGTTGCACAAGATCAAGGAGGCTGCATGATATGAAAAAAAATAATAATTAGCTTAGATTAAAATGTGCTTTTTATTATTTTTTTGCATCCCCTAGGCTTGCCTGGAAGTCCTTAAGGCCATCCAGGAAGTTTTGCCATGAGCAGCGTCACCTCGATTTCCAGCGTTTCCAGCAACACCGTCCGACAACGCGTCACGCCAGAAGAATGGGAAGTGCGCGTCAAGCTGGCCGCCGCCTATCGTCTGGCGGCCTTATACAAGTGGACCGACCACATCTATACCCACTTCTCCGCCCGCGTGCCGGGCCCGGAGGAGCATTTCCTGATCAATGCCTTTGGGCTGCTGTTCGATGAAATCAGTGCGTCCAACCTGGTCAAGGTCGACCTCGACGGCACTATCGTGGATGACCCGACGGGCCTGGGCATCAACTACGCCGGCTATGTGATCCACAGCGCCATCCATGGCGCGCGTCACGACCTGCAAGCCGTGCTGCACACCCACACCCGCGACGGCATTGCGGTATCGGCGCAAAAAGACGGCTTGCTGCCGATCTCCCAGCACTCTATCGGTTTTTCCGGGCGCGTGGCCTATCACGGTTATGAAGGGATTGCCCTCGACCTTGACGAGCGCGAGCGGTTGGTCGCCGACCTGGGCGACAAAAGTGTGATGATCCTGCGCAATCATGGGTTGTTGACCGCGGGCGTCAGCGTAGAGCATGCGTTTCAGCAACTGCAGCAACTGGAGCGGGCCTGCAATATCCAGATTGCAGCCCAGGCAGCGGGGAATGCGCAATTGATCTTCCCACCGCAGGAAGTGGTGGGCAAAGTCGAGCAACAGGCCAAGGCGCACGCCAGCGGCGAAGGTCCGGGCGTGGCGCGGCATTGGAATGCACTGATCCGGCAGTTGGAACGCAGTGATACCGACTACAAAAACTGATCTTAATGTGGGAGGGGGCTTGCCCCCGATAGCGGTGGATCAGTCATACATGTGGTGACTGACACCCTGCTATCGGGGGCAAGCCCCCTCCCACATTGGGTTTTGTGTTGTGCTCAGGCTACTTGTTGTGCCTGTTCGCGTTCTGCGATCAATTGGCGGGTGAGGGGGATCAGGCGCTTGCCGTAATCGATCGCATCATTGAGCGGGTCGAACCCGCGAATCAGGAACGTGGTGATCCCCAGGTCGTAGTAATCCACCAAGGCTTCCGCGACCTGCTCAGCGGTGCCCACCAGCGAGGTGGAATTGCCCTGTGCACCGAGCAACCCGGCAATCCCGGTCCACAAGCGCTTATCCAGCCGGGCACCTTGAGCCGCCGCGGCGAGCAGGCGGCGCGAGCCTTCGTTGGGCGGTTCACGCCGCACAAAGCCGTTTTTCTCGGCCAGCTCGGTCGCCTGCTGCAGGATGCGCTCGGCCCGGGCCCACGCCAGCTCTTCGGTCTCGGCGAGGATCGGCCGCAACGACAAGCTGAAACGGATCGTACGCCCATGCCTGGCTGCTTCGGCGCGTACCTGGGTCACGATCTCGCGCACCTGCTCGTAGGTTTCGCCCCACAGCGCATACACGTCGGCATGCTTGCCCGCCACTTCGATTGCGGCTTTGGACGAGCCGCCGAAATACAGCGGGATATGCGGCTGCTGCGGCGACTTCACCGTGGAGTGCGCACCTTCGACCTGATAGTAGGTGCCCTTGAAGTCGAAGGGCTGTTCGCTGGTCCATTCCTGGCGTACCACGCTCAGGTATTCGTCGGTGCGGGCGTAGCGTTCGTCCTTGCCGATATGGCTGCCATCGGCGCGCAGTTCGCGGTCGTCACCGCCGGTGATGATGTGCACCGCCGTACGCCCGCCGTTGAATACATCAAGGGTGGTGAATTGGCGCGCGGCCAGTGTGGGCTGGGCGAAACCGGGGCGATGGGCGATGAGAAATTGCAGCCTGGTGGTCACGCTGGCGGCGTGGGAGGCGATCAGCGTGCTGTCCGGGCTGTTGGAGTGGAAGGCCACCAGGGCACGGTCGAAACCGGCCTCTTCGTGGGCGCGGGCCACGCTCTCGACATAGTCGGGTTGCAGGGTAGGGCCGCTGCGCGGATGGATCTCGGAAGCGTGATGGCCGCCAATGTAGCCGATGAATTCGATGCTCATGGTCTGTCCTTGTCTTGGGTGTGATTACCACCTCCACCGGGCAGGGGGTCGGTTATTCGCGTCCAAAGTAGGGGCAGGGGCGGGGTCTGTAAAATGCCGATTGGTTCTAACCTAATTATTAAAATGTGGAATTATCCAACTGATTGGATATCAATTAATTGCATTTTTAATGTCCGGGCGAATTATCCACCGGTTTTGCATGCGCCAAGGCTGACCTTGGATAACGTTGTATTGTCCCCGGCACTGAAGGCCTGGATCTTAACGGGTCGGTGTCGCCTATTCGGTGGTCGCGCCGATCAGGTCCATCAAGCGCCCGCAGACGAAAAAAAACCGGCTGATCAGGCCGGTTTGGGGTTCCCGCAAACAGCGCGGGATTATGCGTTGTTGCCTTGCAGACGATCAGCACCGCCTTCGGCCAGGCCACGTTCCTGCAGGCGATCAGCACCACCTTCGGCTACGCGGTTACCTTGCAGACGGTCAGCACCACCTTCCGCGACACGGCGTTCCAGCAGGCGATCCGAACCACCTTCGGCAACACGGTTGCCTTGCAGGCGGTCGGCACCACCCTCGGCGACGCGGCTTTCAATCAGGCGATCCGAACCGCCTTCAGCCACGACCGGGTGGGCAAAAGCATTGGCAGCGAGTACCGAGAAAGCGAGGCTAAGCAAGATTTGGCGTTTCATGAGAGTGTGCTCCGAGTGTGTTGGTTGGGGTGTTGCCTGGTATGGGGTTGATGTTACGCGTTGCATTTTTCAAGAGAACTTCATTGGGCTGATGGTGACTATCGACGCCAGCGATGGCTCGTTTTTGCGAGCCATCGCTGGGCCGGTCATGGCATCTGCGGCAGTTCCTGCGGGCGCAGGTCGAACACCAGCACCTCGGCATCTTCACCGTGGCTCAAGCGGATCTGCCGCTCATCCCGCACCCGGGCGCCGTCGCCTTCGCGCAAGCGCTGGCCGTTGATTTCAACGCTGCCCCGGGCCACATGGAGGTACACATGGCGATCGGGCGGCAGGTCCAGGGTCGCGGTTTCATCACCGTTGAACAGCCCGGCATACACCCGTGCGTCCTGGCGCACGCTGAGGGAGCCATCGGCACCGTCCGGCGAGATGATCAACTGCAGGCGCCCACGCTTCTGGGCCTCGCTGAAGTGTTCCTGCTGGTAGCGTGGTTCGGCACCGGCCACGGCAGGCACGATCCAGATTTGCAGGAAGTGCACGCCACGGGTCTGGCTGTGGTTGAACTCGCTGTGGGCCACGCCGCTGCCGGCGCTCATCAGTTGCACATCGCCGGGGCGGATCACCGAGCCGGTGCCCAGGGTGTCCTTGTGTTCCAGGGCGCCTTCGAGCACATAAGAGAAGATCTCCATATCGCGGTGTGGGTGCTGGCCGAAGCCTTTGCCGGCGGCGACACGGTCATCGTTGATCACCAGCAGATCGGAAAACCCTTGTTCGTTCGGGTTCCAGTAGTTGGCGAACGAGAAGGTGTGGAACGACTTCAACCAACCGTGATTGGCGGCGCCGCGTTCGGAAGCTTTGCGAAGGGTCAGCATGGTCTTGTCCTCAAGTGAGAGCGGGCTGCGGCATGCAGGGCTCTTGCGTTGAGAAGAAGGTTAATGGTTACTGGAATATTCATTAAGAAGATGAAAACTGAATTACTGTCGCTTTAAAGTTGACAGTTTCAAGCGTGTCATAATGCCTGCCGTACTCCTTCCCGATGGACCTTTCCCGCTATGAAAACCGTGGCCATGGCGCTGTTTCCGGACTTTCTCCTGCTCGATATGGCAGGGCCGCTCGAGGTGTTTTCCATTGCCAACCGTTACCTGCCGGCGTCGGCGCACTACCAGATCCTCACCCTCGGCACCGAGCCCGGTCCATTGCGCGCCTCCAATGGCGTAGCCGTGCAGACTGACCTGCTGCTGGACCAGGCCCAGGATGCCTACGACCTGCTGCTGGTACCCGGCGGCCCCGGTGCCTATAACGAATGTCATCCGGCGCTGCTGCCGTGGCTGAGGGCCGCGGCTCCGCGGGCGCGGCGCTTCGGCTCGATCTGCACCGGGGCCTTTGTGCTGGGGCATGCCGGGCTGCTGGACGGTCACCGCGTGACCACGCACTGGCACTACACCGAGCGACTGATCAAGGCGTTTCCCAAGGCAATGGTCGAAACGGATCGCATCTACCTGCAGGACGGGCGCCTGATCACTTCGGGCGGCGTCACGGCCGGCATCGACCTGGCGCTGTCGGTGGTGGCCCAGGACCATGGCAAACAAGTCGCCGTGGACGTGGCCAAGGTGTTGCTGGTGGTGATGAAACGCCAGGGCGGCCAGGCGCAGTTCAGCCCGATGACGGCGGCGGTGGCACCGCAGGAAACCACGATTACCCGGGTACAGAACCATGTGCTGGCGCATCTGGACCAACCGTTCACCATCGAGTCCATGGCTGAGTTGGCCGGCATGAGCGCCCGCCATTTTGCGCGGCTGTTCGCCAAGGAAGTGCAGATGACGCCCATGGTCTTCCTGCAAGGCGCGCGCATCGACCGCGCCCGGCAATTGCTGGAAACCACCGACCTGCCGCTCAAGACCGTGGCTTTTCACGCAGGCTTCGGCAGCGTGCGGCATATGCGCTTTCTGTTCAGTGAAAAACTGGGCCTCAACCCGACCCAATACCGACAGCAGTTCAGTTAACGACAGAATGTCCGTCTCGCGCACCCGAATGTCCGTATCGCTCCCTGTGCCAGCATTGTCCTGTCACGGGTAGCTGGCAAGATAGCGTCAAGCCCACGGAAAAGGATGCGCAAACGCCCAGGGCCGGGTGTTTCAGCGCTATTGCACACATGAACAATCCTCAGGCGATTGACGCTGATGGCACGGTACGCTTCGGTGCCTATGTGTTTCACCGGCAGCAGCGGCTGGTCAGCAAATCGGGTTGGCCGGTGCCTGTGGGCGGGCGGGCGCTGGATATCCTCACGGCGCTGCTCGAGGCGCCCGGGCAGTTCATCAGCAAAGCCACCCTGATCGAGCGGGTCTGGCCGAACAGCGTGGTGGAAGAAAACAACCTGAGGGTGCACATCGCCGCACTGCGTCGCGTGCTCGATGGGCAGCAGTTCATTCTTAATGACCCTCTGCGCGGCTACTGTTTCGCAGCCCCGCTGCAGGGCGCGCTGCCCGCCGCGCTGCCTCGGCACAACCTGACGGCGCGGCTCAGTGCGGTGGTGGGCCGTGACGAGGTGTTGGGCGTGCTGGTTCGGCGTCTGTCCGGGCAACACCTGATGACCCTCACCGGGTGCGCCGGTGTCGGCAAAAGCACCCTGGCCCTGGCATTGGCACAGCGCGTGTTGCCGCGCTACCGGGACGGCGTGTGGTGGGTTGACCTGGCCACGGTGGAAGCACCGATGACCATGCTGCGCGACCTGGCTGCCGCGCTGCACCTGGAACCCTGCGCCCACGCCAGCGAGCTGTGCCGTCAATTGGCCTCGCGCCAACTGTTGCTGGTGCTCGACGGCGCAGACCTGCTGCTCGGCGCCTGCCGGCATCTGGTGCGTGTGCTGCGCGAAACCGCGCCTCAGGTCAGCGTGCTGGTGACCAGCCGTGAAAGCCTGCAAGTCCCCGGTGAATGGGTACAGCGTGTGCCGAGGCTGGCGATCCCGGCGCCGGCGGCCATGGGCAGTATCGAACAGGCGATGGCTTACCCGGCGGTGCAGTTATTTGTTGCGCGGGTGCGTGCCAGCCAGCAAGGGTTCGCGCTGCGCCTCCATGACCTGGCGCCGCTGCGAGACATCTGTCGGCGTCTGGACGGTATCCCACTGGCCTTGGAGTTGGCCGCCGCCCAAGTGGATGCACTCGGTGTGCGCGGTTTGCAGCAGCAGTTGCGCGCGGGCTTGCAGGTGCTGACCCGAGGCCGGCGCACCGCGGTGGAACGCCACCAATCCCTGATGGCGGCCCTGGACTGGACCTACCAGCGCCTGAGCCTGCCGGAGCGCTGGCTATTCCTGCAATTGGGTTTATTCAAGATGGCCGTGACCTTGCCCACCTTGAGTGAACTGGTCGCCGGGACCGAGTTGGAACACGCCGACCTGTCCTACCTGCTGGGGCGCTTGGTGGGTACGTCGCTGCTGACCCGAGAGCCGGGCCCAGGCAGCCCGCGTTACCGCCTGCTCAATTGCATGCGCAGCTACGCCCTGGCGCAACTGCGCGACCCGTTGCAGGTGGCGCGTTTGCAACAGGGCTACGGGCATTACCTAGGGCGGTTTTCAGGCCGGCCGTTTGTCCTGCAACTGGTCGAGCAGGCTGCGTACGCGGACTAGGTCCTGGGTGGCAAAGCCTTCGGTGAAGCGGGCGTAGATCGAACCCAGCAAATCGCGCGCCGCCTGTACGCGGCCTTGCGTCTGCCACAGGCTTGCCAACGAGGTTGCACTGCGTAATTCCCAGGCCAGCGCGCCTTGCTGGTGCGCCAGGCCCAGGGCTTCCAGCAACAGGGCTTCTGCCGCACGGCTGTCGGCCAGGCTTTCGGCGCGCACTCGCAGGATTTCCGGGGTGCACCAGCCGGCTGCGCCACTTCTGGCGCGCTCGAAGGCCGCGTCACTGACCTCGATTGCATTGAAGGTCACCAGGATATCCTCGACCAGGCCCAACCCCTGCACATCCGCGATGGGTAGCGTGCCCTCATAACAACGCGCCCAGGTGTGAAACAACTGCACCGAGTGCTTTTGCGCCTGCTGCAGCAGTTGATCCTGGTGTTCGTGGGCCATGGCGCTGTCGCCGTTGTAGCGAGCGATGACCACCCCGGCCAATGCCAGGGTGTAGCAGATCGACGTACCGTGATTGATTTGCAAGGCCAGCGCCAGCGCCTGGCTCGCCGTACGCCACGCACGCTCCGGATAACCGCGCAGCCACAGGATGCGTGCAAGGATGGTCAGCGAGGCGACGCTCTGGTCGTACTGCACGCCAAAGCCATGGGTAAAGCGGTTGAGATGGCCGCTCTGGGCCATGCGCTGGATCACTTGCTCGGCATTGTGCTGCGCGAGGGCCTGGTGACCGGCGAAGTGCTGCGCCAACACCCGCAGGCGCTGGGCACTGAGGGACAGCAAAGGCTCGGCACGGGGGCCGAGCTGGTCGAAGTGCAGGCTCTGCGCCAAGGCCTCCCGGTAGTTGCCGCAGCACAGGTTTACCGCCATGTGCCCCGATACCGCACGTAACTGGCCGGCCAGGTCCTTGCCGGCTTCCGCCAGGCGACGCGCGCAACTGAATGCTGCAATGGTCTGCGGCGTGCCGCCCTGGGTGTGATAGGAAAAACTGCCCAGCGCCAGCTGCAAGGCCATGTTCAAGCGCTGGCTCGGCGCATTCGATTGCCTCAGTCGCGCCAGGGCCTTGCCCACATACAAGCCATGTTCGCGCAGCAGCGACAGCTCCTGCCACAACGGCATCGCACTCACCGTCAGGCGAATGCCCAGCAAGTGCGCACCCTGGTCGCCCAGGCCCCAGTCGAGGGCGGCGCGGATGTCTTCGCGCAGCGGCGCATAACGGTCGATCCAGGTCTGGGTTGCGATCAGCTCCCAATCGTCCTGGGCCTGGTTCATCAGCGCCAGGCAGCGCTCGGCGTGGCGCTGGCGGGTAGCGTGGAGTTCCTGGGCGACGCTGAGTTTTTCCAGGGCATAGGTGCGGGTGATGTCCAACAGGCGGTAGACCATCTCGTCATCGCCGGCTTCCACATTGAGCAAGGACTTGGCGACCAACTGGGTGATCGAACCCAGCACTTCGTGTGGTGCAATCTGCTCCCCGGCAATCACCGCCGCTGCGCTGGCCAGGCTGAACCCACCGCGAAATACCGCCAGGCGACGCAGGCAGATCTGTTCGCAGGCGGTCAGTAGCGCAAAGCTCCAGTCCAGGGTGGCGCGCAGGGTTTGATGACGGGGCAGGGCGCTGCGCCGGCCTCGGGTGAGCAGGCGAAAGTTGTCTTCCATTTGCACCAGCAGTCCGGGCAGGCCGAAGCGTTCGATCTGCGCCGCCACGAGTTCGATAGCCAGGGGAATGCCGTCCAGGCGCTGGCAGATATCAATCGCCAGCGGCAGCTCGGCCTCGCTCAGTTCAAAGCTGTCCTGATGGGACATGGCCCGCTCGATCAACAATTGCAGGGCCGGGTAGCCCAGCGCCTGGGCGCGGTTGCCGGTGGCGGGCGGGCAGGCCAGGGGCTCCAGGCGTTGCACGTGTTCGCCCTCGGCGCGCAATGCCTCGCGGCTGGTGGCCAGGATGTGCAACCGGGGCGCGTGGCGCAGCAGGGTTTCACTGATCAGGGCGATGTCGTCGAGCACGTGTTCGCAATTATCGATCACCAGCAACAACTGGTGCTCCTGCAAGCGCCGCGCAAACGTGGGCAGGGCTTCGTGCTCAGCGTGGGTAAGGTCGAGCAGGGCGGCGAGGTTGGGCAGGATCATCGATGGCGCGCTCAGTGGCGCCAGGTCCAGCAAGCGGATGCCGTCGCGGTAGTGCCCGATCAGCAATTCCGCCACCCGCAGGGCCACCGTGGTCTTGCCGATGCCGCCGGCGCCGGTCAGGGTGATAAAGCGTTGCTCGGGCAGTTGCTGCACCAGGCTGTCGATCAGGGCCTGGCGACCGAGCATGCGCGTACGGCGCAGCGGCAAATTGTGGCACGGGCGTTGGGGGGCACCTTCGGTTGGCAGGGTCATCGGCTCGATGCTCAGTGGCGCAACAAAACTGTAGCCCCGCTGGGCTACGGTCACGATATAGCGCTGCCCGGCCTGGCCATCGCCCAATGCCTTGCGCAACGCCGCCATGTGCACCCGCAGGTTGCCGTCTTCCACCACGCTCCTGGGCCAGACGCGGGCGATCAGTTCCTGCTTGCTCACCACATTGCCGGCCTGTTCCAGCAGGATCAGCAGGATATCCACCGCACGTCGGCCCAGCCGCAACGGTCGACCGGCCTCCAGCACCAGGCGCTGGCGCGGGTGGATGCGGTAGGGGCCGAAATGCACGGCCTGGTCGCTGAGGTCGTTCATGGGTGGCCATGCTCGGAACGGGATGAGCGGCCAGCATAGGCCAGGCAGGCCAGGACCACTAGGCCGCGATCACTTGCGGTTTAGGGCGAGAGTGGTGATTTCGCCAGGTCATCGGGTTGACGCCTTCGCTACGGGTGAACATATGACAAAAGTGCGCCTGGTCGCAGAAGCCGCATTCCAGGCTGATTTGCGTCAGGCTCAAGGATGACTGGGCGATCAGTTCCTTGGCCCGCTGGATGCGCTGTTGGCGGATCCATTCCTGCGGCGACAGCCCGGTGGTGCACTTGAAGGCACGGGAAAAATGGCTGCGCGACAGGGCGCAGGCCTGGGCGATGTCGGCAATGGCCAGGCTTTCGCCGAGGTTGGCCAGGATCAGTTGCTTGGCGATGCGCTCGCGTCGGGGGCACAGGCCCCCGGTGGCGGACAAGCGAGGGGGGTATTGATCGAGTCGGGCCATGACAGATATCCGCAGTCGATGGGAGCGTTCCCGGTGGATGGATGCAGTGTAGACGTGGCCAATCTTGTTACCGGACCGTCCGGCTGACGAGTTAATCGTTGTTAATTTCGCCAGGTGCACACCAGGAAAAGACAGCACAGGCGTGCAATGTGGCCGGCGCCTGGCGTGGTTATCTGTGAGCTTGCCAACCGTGTGGATATCACCATGAATCGCAACGACCTGCGCCGCGTCGACATGAACCTGCTGGTGATTTTCGAGGCGTTGATGTTCGAGAAGAACCTGACCCGGGTCGCCGAAAAACTCTTCATGGGCCAACCGGCGGTGAGTGCGGCACTGGGACGCTTGCGCGATCTGTTCGACGACCCGTTGCTGCTGCGCAACGGGCGGGGCATGGAACCCACGCCACGCGCCGTGGCGATACTCAAGGAGTTGCAACCGGCCATGGACACCATTTCCGGCGCGGTCAGCCGTGCCAAGGATTTCGACCCTTCCACCAGTTGTGCAGTGTTTCGCATTGGCCTCTCGGACGACGCTGAATTTGGCCTGTTCCCACCGTTGCTCAGCCAACTGCGCGAAGAGGCACCGGGGATCATCGTGGTGGTGCGTCGGGCCAATTACCTGTTGATGTCGTCGCTGCTGGCCAGCGGCGAGATTTCGGTGGGGGTGAGCTACACCACGGAATTGCCGGCGAATGCCAAGCGCAAGAAACTGCGGGATATTCCGTGCAAGGTCTTGCGTGGGGATGACGCTGTTGAACCGTTGACCCTCGACGACTACTGCGAACGGCCCCATGCGATGGTGTCGTTTTCGGGGGATTTGAGCGGCAACATCGACCTGGACCTGGCGCGCATTGGTCGTACGCGCCGGGTGGTGCTGGCGGTGCCGCAGTTCAGCGGGTTGCGGGCGTTGCTTGCCGGTACGCAGATTATTGCGACGGTGCCGGATTATGCAGCTTGTGCGTTGACGGAGGGCACGTCGCTACGGGCGCAGGACCCGCCGTTTGCGATCGATGCGGCGGAGTTGTCGATGGTGTGGAGTGGCGTGCATGACAATGACCCGGCGGAGCGGTGGTTGAGGGGCAGGATTGGGGAGCATATGGCTCGGGTGGTTTGACTGAGTACATATCCGATGCTTCGGTAACGGCTACTTATGGTTCCGCTCTTACAGCGGCTCACTTTTGAAGAGCGCAAAAGTAAGCAAAACGCTCTTGCCCCAAGGTGTGCCCTCTCTCCGGCTTGAATCCGTGGGCCACGGATTCAAGCCTGCGTTCGGCCAGCGTGTTTGACGGGGCGATCCCAGATCAAAAGCAAGAGCGCGGCGGCCTTGGAGCCGACCGGATTGTATGGCCGGTACTCGGTCAAAGTGTGGGAGGGGGCTTGCCCCCGATGGCAGTGGGTCAGTCACTGATGAGTTGGCTGACACACCGCCATCGGGGGCAAGCCCCCTCCCACAGTTTGATCTTCATGTATCAGTTGAAGGGTGGTTTGCTCTGGCTCTGGCTTTTGATCTGCTTTTGATTTTGATGTTAGGCCCCCCAAATCACTGTCGGATTACGGGCACACCGAGCCTAGGCGAGGTGCCGAGTGTTGGGGCAAGAGCCTTTTGCTTACTTTGGGCTGGGCCGGCATTCCGGCTTTTCCAAAGTGAGCCGCTCTAAGGGCGGAACCATAAGCGGCCGTTACCTAAATAACGGATATGTACTCACAAAAATTGGTCACCCATTCTTACCCAGAATTGGCTATTCCTCCCCCAAGGCCCGATGACTAACCTAGCCATCAATCCCCACTGCCCTGGAGCATCACCATGCAACCCCGTACCGATTTCTACACCGCTTCCCCAGACGCCATGAAAGCCATGCTCGCCCTGGAAGCCGCCGTGGGCAAACTCTCCATCGAGCTGCCACTGCTGGAACTGATACGCCTGCGCGTCTCGCAGATCAACGGCTGCGCCTTCTGCCTCGACATGCACACCGCCGACGCCCGCAAAGGCGGCGAGACCGAACGTCGCCTGTACACCGTGTCAGCCTGGCGCGAAACGCCGTTCTTCACCCCGCGTGAACGCGCTGCATTGGCTTGGGCTGAAAGCCTTACCCTGATCAGCCACACCCACGCGCCCGACGAAGACTTCAACGCACTGGCCGCCGAATTCAGCGCCCAGGAGCAGGTCGACCTGAGCGTGGCAATCACCACCATCAACAGCTGGAACCGCCTGGCCGTTGGCTTTCGCAAGATGCCCAAATGAGGTCTCAACCTGATTTGAAATAACCGCGCGGCGTGGTGCCGGTCATGCCCTTGAAGAAGGCGATCAACACGCTGTCGCTGGCAAACCCCAGCTCAAAGGCGCAGTAGCCGAGGCTGCGCCCAGTGGCGAGCAACTCGATGACACGCATCAAGCGCCACTGCTGGCGCCATTGCTGATACCCCAGGCCGGTTTCTCGCAGGAAGATCCGGCCGATGGTCTTGGTGCTGGCGCCGATCTGCTTTTCCAGGTCTTGCAGCGTCGGCGGCAATCGCTCCAGATTGGCCAGCAAAGGCGCCAGACGTTTGTCCCTTGGCAAGGGCAGGAGCAGCGGTTGCTCGGCCGCCTCCTGAATTTCTTCCAGGCACAACGCCAGCAAATGCGCGTAGCGGCCTGTCTGCCAATGGGTCTCGAAAGGGGCCATGGCCATCGGTTCCAACACCGCCCGCAACAACCCGCTCACTTCGATCACTCGCACCTGTGCCGGCAACCGGGCCGCAATGGCCGGGCTTACATACAGCGAACGGTAATCGACGGTCTTGCTCATCACCGCACGGTGATGCACGCCGCAAGGGATCCACGCCGCACGGGTCGGCGGCAGCAGGCACAGTTGATTGTCCAGGGTAATGCGGGTGCAGCCCTGCTGGGTAAACAGCAGTTGACCGCGCTGGTGCTGGTGCAGGCCGGAGTCGTGGTCGCCGAGCAGGGCGGCGATGCCAATGACGGGCGCCGGGTACTGGTCCGGGTCGAATGATGCGTCGGCAGCGAGCCAGGCCATGGGTTGTCCGATTTGATGGGTAATTTGTCGAAGTCTGGATAATACCCCAAGCCAGTCTGCTTAGAATCCTCACGCTCTTTTCTCGTGAAGGATCTGTTCATGTCATCTAAATACTTGCTGGTACTGGCCGTGGCACTGCTGATGTTCCCGCAGTTGGCTCAAACCCTCTATAGCCCGGCCCTGGGTGATATTGGCCAAGCCTTCGCGGTCGGGCCTGAACGGGCCGGGCAGGCCCTGTCGGTGTACTTCCTGGCGTTTGCATTCGGCGTGGTGATATGGGGCCGCTTGTGTGATCGCTGGGGCCGGCGCCCGGTGATATTGGCCGGGCTGGGGTTGTATGTCGCCGCCATGCTGCTGGCCTTGACTGTGAGTACGTTCAACGGCTTGTTGTTGGCCCAGGCCATCGCCGCCTTTGGCGCGGCAGTCGGTTCGGTGGCGACGCAGACGCTGTTGCGCGACCGATTCCAGGGCGCACAGTTGGCCCAGGTGTTTTCCATAATGGGCATTGCCTTGGCTGCCAGCCCGGCAATTGGCCTGTTCACTGGTGCGACGTTGGTGCAGTACTTCGGCTATCGCGGCGTGCTCACAGGCCTGTTGCTGATGGCAGGGCTAGTGTGGACCACCTGCCTGTGGGCATTACCCGAGACGCGTCCCGCCTCCTTGGCGAACTCGCCGTTGGGCGAGACCGTGGGCCTGATGCTCAGGGACGCCGGAGTGTGGCGTTCCGTCGGCCTGGTGGCGGCGTTCAATATTGCGCTGTTCAGCTACTACAGCGTGGGGCCGTTTATCTTCGCGCGGCTGGGATTGTCCGCTGCCGAATTCGGCTACAGCGGTGTGTTGCTGGCGCTTGGATCAGGACTCGGGGCGTGGCTGAACAAAGGCTTACTCAAGCGTGGGCTCAATAGCGATCAGTTGGTGTTGGCCGCCGCCGTGCTGGCACTGCTGGGCGGCCTGTCAGTCCTGATGCTGCAACACAGTTGGCTATTCGTATGGTCGATGCTGCTGGTGGTGCTGGCATTCGGCATGGCGATTCCCAACGTGCTGGGGGCGGCGCTGGTGGCTTATCAAGACCGCCTGGGCACCGCCGCCGCGATATTTGGCTTGCTCTATTACCTGGTGATTGGCGCCGGGCTTACCCTGGTCGCCTGGGCACAGGACCTTGGCTGGAGCCTGTTGACCTGCGGCCTGACGGCATTGTGGCTAGCGGCGGCGCGGGTCTTCAGAAGTTGACCGAAGCACTCAGGCGCGCCGTCAATGGCGCGCCCTGGAACAGGTAGTCATCGCCCATGTACTCGCCCGCGTCGCGCCAGTAGCGCTTGTCGAACAGGTTGTCGACGCTCAGGCGGAACACCGTGTCATAGCCGCTCACCTGGGTGGTGTAGCGGCTGCCCACATTCACCACCGCGTAATCCCCCACTTGCACATTGCCGCTGCGGTTGGCGTACTTCTTGGCGCTGTATTGCACACCGCCTAGCACCGCCAGGCCGTTCACCCAGGGCAACGCATAATCGGCATAAACACTGGCGCGCAGCTTGGGCACGTTGATCGCCTGGTGGCCTTCGTAGTCCGCTGTGCCGCTGCCGGTCACTCGCGCACGAATCGCCGCCACGCTGGTTGCGATCTGCAGGCGTTCGGTGGCCCAGCCGTTGGCTGACAATTCCAGCCCGGTGTTCTTTTGCTCACCTTGCTGCACGTAGTCGAATTTGCCCGTGCCATCTGGCTTGGCGTACTGATAGGCCTGGCGGGTCTGGAACACGGCGGCGGCAAAGCTGATTCGGCGCCAGTCGTATTTCACCCCGGCTTCGATTTGGCGTGAGGTGGTGGGGGCGAGGGTTTCGTCGGCGTTGTTGGCGAACCACGGCGCGGTGCCGCCCAGGGACAGGCCTTTGCTGTAGCTGGTATAGAGCGAGATGTTCTCGACAGGTTTGTAGATCAACGAGGCCTGCGGCAAGAACACGTATTGCTGGGTGTGCCGGGCCTGGTTGCCGGTGACGCTGTCGAAGGCCTTCTCATCCAGGCGTACTTCGCGACCGCCCAGAATGGTTTGCCATTGCTCGTTGAAGCGGATGCGGTCGGTGACGAACAGGCCGTACTGGCGACTGTCGAGGTTGCGGTGGCTGTCGTTCAGTGGCTTTTCGGTCGGGGTAAACGTCGGGGCGTCCACGTTGATATTGGTGCTGCCGATGTATTCGTTGACCGACTTGCGCTTGTCGACTATCCGGCGAAAGGCGCTGGTGCCAAACGTCAGTTCATGACCCAGGCTGCCCGTGTTGAACAGCCCGGTCATGGCCGCCTGCACTTCGTCGTCGCGGCGGGTGTCGTCGGGGCTGCGGTAGTCGTAGGCGTCGTAGTCGCCGGTGGGGCTGAAGAAGGCGGTGCCGCAATCGGTCACATAGAAGCAACCATAGGCGAACGAACTGTAATCATCGATCACCACCTTGCTGCGCGCCGCGCTCACGCTGCCTTTCCACTGATCATTGAAGCGGTATTCAAACTTGCCGTTGAGATTCAGCGAATCAATGCCCACCTGCCTGGACCCGCTCTGGTGCCCCAGCAGTTTCTTCGGTGAGGCCCCGTGTGGCACCTCGGTGCCGCCCAGCAATTGGTAGCCCGGCACCGAGCGTTGTTGCTTGTCCTGGTACTCGGCGTCCAGTTGCAATACGGCATCGGGGCTGATGTTCCAGTCAAAGGCCAGGGACACAAAATCGCGCTGGCCATTGGCGTGTTCCACGTAGGAGTTGAGGTCTTCGTGGGCGACGTTGGCGCGCAGGCCGAATTGTTGCTCGCTGCCGAACCAGCCACCGACGTCGGTGGCGACATAGCCGCTGCCGCGATCATCGGTGGAGACGGTCACCGAGCGCACGTCTTCCGGGCGCTTGGTCACGTAGTTGATCACGCCGCTGGGCTCGGAAATCCCGCTCTGCAGGCCGGCCAGGCCCTTGAGCACTTCGACCTGCTGCTTGTTCTCCAGGGCAACGTTCTGCTCGCCGGTGATGGTGCGTCCATTGATTTTGTAGCTGCTCGCCGCATTCAGCGAAAAGCCGCGCACCACGAAGTTCTCGTAGTAGCCGATGGGCGCATAGCTGTCGCCCACCGAGGCGTCGTTGCGCAGTACTTCACTGAGCAGGCGTGCTTGCTGGTCCTTGATCAGTGCGGCGTTGATCACCGTGATCGAGGCCGGGGTGTCGAGCAGTGGCGCTTCGTCGACGCCGCTCACCGAGGCGGTGTCGCTGCGGTAGCTGGATGCATCCTGGCCCTGGACCTTTACCGCCGGCAGTTCAAGGTCTGCCGCCAGGCTGTGACCGATGCCGCCGCTGAGCAGCAGACCGAGGGCGAAACGTGAGGTGACGACGGGACGAAAACGCAAAACCATGGGGGCAGGGCCTTAAAGCGCGGGCGGGGGGCGCATAAGCTAGGCATAAGTGCGCACTTTTACAAGAATGATTCGCACCTTGAGACATCCCGTCTCAGGCCGCATGCCAATCCATGTGCACCTCGACAGCCCGCAGCGCACCTGCGATAGACAAGGCTTCCCTCATCAATTGCAGGAGAACGCCATGAGTATTGCTGGAAAAGTCGCGCTGGTGACCGGCGCCGGGCAGGGCATTGGCCGGGCCATCGCCTTGCGCCTGGCACAGGACGGTGCCGATATCGCCCTGGTGGACATCAATGGCGCCAAGCTCGAAGCCGTGGCCGCCGAAGTCGTCGCGCTGGGCCGCAAGGCCTCTGTGTTCGTCGCTGACGTGTCCAAGCGCGAACAGGTGGTGGCGGCGGTGGAGCATGCGCACCTGACCCTGGGTGGCTTCCACATCATCGTCAACAATGCCGGTGTGGCGCAGATCGATTCGCTGTTGGACGTCAGCCCGGAACAGGTCGAGCGCACCCTGGGCATCAACGTGCAGGGCGTGTTGTGGGGCATCCAGGCCGCCGGCAAGAAATTCAAGGCGCTCAAGCAGAAGGGCAAGATCATCAACGCCTGCTCCATCGCCGGCCATGAAGGTTTTGCGCTGCTGGGGGTGTACTCGGCCACCAAGTTTGCCGTACGTGCCTTGACCCAGGCGGCGGCCAAGGAGTTGGCGAGCGCCGGGATTACCGTAAACGCCTACTGTCCGGGCGTGGTGGGCACCGATATGTGGGTCGAGATCGACAAGCGCATGGCCGAGATCACCGGCGCCGAAGTCGGTGCAACCTACAAGAAGTATGTGGATGGCATCGCCTTGGGCCGGGCGCAGACGCCGGAGGATGTGGCAGGGCTGGTCGCGTACCTGGCCGGGCCGGATGCGGACTACATGACCGGGCAATCGCCGCTGATCGACGGTGGCCTTGTCTACCGCTGACATCTCAGATGTACCCAGTCCAATGTGGGAGGGGGCAAGCCCCCTCCCACAGTGTTGACCCCGTTGTATCAGCGGGTTTTGTTCGGCATGTCGATGCCCAGTTGGTTGACGCGGCGGTACAGGGTCGCCCTTGAGATTCCCAGCGCCTGCGCGGTCGGTAACGGCTTCCAGCGATGGCGAATCAGCGCATCCAGCACCACCTGGCGCTCGGGGCTCACGCTCGCTTCAACCATCTCCCGCACCCGCTCCCCACGCACTTCCACCGGCAAATCCGCCACCTGCACCGTCCCGCCCTCACACACCGCACAGGCATACGCCAGCACATGTCGCAGTTGCCGCACATTGCCCGGCCACGCGTACCCCAACAGCAACTCCAATGCCGCCTGGCCGATACCCACCGTGATACCGCTGTTGCGCGCTTCCTGTTCCAGCAAACGGTTGATCAGCGCCAGTTTGTCGGTGCGCTCGCGCAGCGGCGGCAGGCAGAAGCGCGCGCAGCCGAGGCGAAAGTACAGGTCCTCGCGAAAGCGGCCCTCATTGACCAACACCGACAAATCGCGGTGACTGGCGCAAATCACCTGGATATCGACGGTGCGGGTTTTCGCCGCGCCCAACGGTGCCACTTCACCTTCGGCCATCACCCTCAGCAGGCGCGTCTGCAGGGCCAGAGGCATGTCGCCGATTTCATCGAGGAACAAGGTGCCGCCATCGGCCTGCACCAGCAGCCCGGGCATGCCTTTGCTGGCGGCGCCGGTAAAGGCGCCGGCCACATAGCCGAACAGCTCGCTCTCAATCAGGTTTTCCGGAATCGCCGCGCAGTTCACCGCCACGAACGGCCCACCGCGCCGGGCGCTGCGCTCGTGCAGTTGGCGGGCGAAGACTTCCTTGCCGGCGCCGGTTTCGCCTTGCACCAGTACCGGCAGGTTGCGGTCCTTGACCCGCACGGCCAGGCGCAGGTGTTCTTCGACACGGGCATCCACCAAGGGCACCAGCGGCGCACGCGCCTGTTTGCGTCGGGGCGCGTTGACCCGCACGTGTAGCGCACCCGGTTCTCCCAGCCAATGCAGTTGCTGGGTGGACTGGTCGGTGACGGTGCGCAAGGCGTTCAGGTCGAACACCTCGCCAATGTGCGCCGGCACCTGGCCAAAGCGCCGGCGCAAGGCCTGGCGCGCCTTGCTGTTCAAGGCCTGCAGGCGGCCGTCCTGGTCCCAGGCCAGCAGCAGGTCGGGCTGGCTGTCCACATAACCCGGTGTGCTGTGGGCTTGCAGCACCCAGTGCTGCTGGGCGCTGTGCATGAAGAAGGCGTTCTCGATGGCCTCGGCACTGTGCGCCACCAACTGGCGTATCAGGTGCTGGCTGCGGCGGTCATCCGGCGATTTGAGCGCCGAGGCGTCCATCACTCCCAGCAGGTTGCCCTGGGGATCGAAGATCGGCGCGGCGGAGCAGGTCAGGCCGATGAAGGCTGCGCGGAAGTGGTCGCGTTTGTGCACCGTCACCGCCGATTGACTGGTGAGCACGGTGGCCACGCCGCAGGTGCCCTCTTCGGCTTCCGACCAGCAGGTGCCGAGGTACAGGCCGGCCTTGCGGCAATCGCTGCGGATCGAGGCGTCCACGCGGTGGTCGATGGTCTGGCCCTGGGCATCGGTGAGCATCACGCAGTAGTCGGCCTGGCGCACACGGTGATGCAGTTGCCCGACGGCTTCGCCGGCAATGCGCATGAACAGTTCGGCGCGTTCGCGGCATTCCTTGAGCAAGGGTTCGCTGAGGATGCGTGGCCCCTGCAGGGAGCCGGGGTCCAGGTGGTGTTGCTCCATGGAGCGCCGCCACGAATCGAAGATCAGCGACGGCACCGGCGCCTGGGGCAGGCGGTCGGCATTGCGGACCACGCGACTGACGCAGTCGACGTGCTCCCTGGAGTTCGCGGCGAGCATAAGGCCTCCGGTTCTCGGTCTTTGTTGTTATGCCCGCCATTAAGCGCGCATGCGTCGGGCGCGACAAGCGCGGCCTGACCAACAGCCCGGGCTGAGACGCAGCGTCTCAAACCGGCTGAGACGCCGCCTTCGAGTCGCAATGCCGCGTCTCATTCTGCGATCCAGGCCCGGTTGCGACAACCGCTCTGGATCAAGGTTATGCCAGGTTTTTTACGGCCTTGGCACAGGCTGTGCTGAAGGCCCTGTAGCTGACCACGATCAGCCTTTTGTGTGTCGAGACAACCTGGAGAACAACAAGATGTCCACTCACCTGTCCACCGATCAACTGCTGCATGCCTACACCGTGATGCGCACCATCCGTGATTTCGAAGAACGCCTGCACGTGGAATTCGCCACCGGCGAGATCCCCGGTTTCGTGCACCTCTACGCCGGCCAGGAAGCCAGTGCCGCCGGAGTCATGGCTCACCTCAACGATGAAGATTGCATCGCCTCCAACCACCGTGGCCACGGCCATTGCATCGCCAAGGGCGTGGATGTGTTCGGCATGATGGCCGAGATCTACGGCAAGAAAACCGGTGTGTGTGGCGGTAAAGGCGGCTCCATGCACATCGCCGACCAGGAGAAGGGCATGCTCGGCGCCAACGGCATTGTCGGCGCGGGTGCGCCGTTGGCGGCCGGTGCGGCGCTGGCCTCCAGGCTCAAGGGCAGCCAGGGCGTGGCCGTGGCGTTCTTTGGCGACGGTGGCTCCAACGAAGGTGCGGTGTTCGAAGCGATGAACCTGGCCTCGATCATGAAACTGCCGTGCCTGTTCGTTGCGGAAAACAACGGCTATGCCGAGGCCACCGGATCCGGTTGGTCGGTAGCGTGCAAGGACATCGCCGAGCGTGCCGTGGGGTTTGGCATGCCGGGGGTGATCGTCGATGGTAATGATTTCTTCGCCGTGCACGCAGCGCTTGGTGTTGCCGTGGAACGTGCGCGCAAGGGCGACGGGCCAACCTTGGTCGAAGTGAAATTGAGCCGCTTCTACGGCCATTTCGAAGGCGATGCACAAACCTATCGCGGCCCCGATGAAGTGAAGAACCTGCGGGAACACGCCGATTGCCTGGCGCTGTTCCGCCAGCGTTGCAGCACTGAAGGCTGGCTGGACGCGGCGCAATTCGAGCGCATCGATGGCGAGGTCGCCCAGCTCATCGACGACGCCGTGCGCCTGGCCAAGTCGGATCCCAAGCCCCAGGCCGCCGACCTGCTCAGCGATGTCTACGTCGCCTACCACTCATAACAACAATTCGTGGAGAGAATTTCATGGCTCGCAAAATCAGCTACCAGCAGGCAATCAACGAAGCCCTGGCCCAGGAAATGCGCCGCGACCAGAGCGTGTTCATCATCGGCCAGGATGTGTCCGGCGGCACCGGTTCCCCTGGCGAGCAGGACGCCTGGGGCGGTGTGCTTGGCGTGACCAAGGGACTGTACCCGGAGTTTCCCGACCGCGTGCTCGATGCGCCGCTGTCCGAAGTCGGCTATGTGGGTATGGCCGTCGGCGCCGCCACCCGTGGCATGCGCCCGGTGTGCGAACTGATGTTCGTCGACTTTATCGGCTGCTGCCTCGACCAGTTGCTCAACCAGGCCGCCAAGTTCCGCTACATGTTCGGCGGCAAGACCACCACGCCGCTGGTAGTGCGCGCCATGTACGGCGCCGGGCTGCGGGCGGCCGCCCAGCATTCGCAGATGCTCACCTCGATGTGGACCCACATTCCCGGCCTCAAGGTGGTGTGCCCGGCCACGCCCTATGACGCCAAGGGCATGTTGATCCAGGCGATCCGCGACAATGACCCGGTGATCTTCCTCGAGCACAAGATGCTCTACAGCCTGCAGGGCGAAGTGCCCGAAGAGCTGTACACCGTGCCTTTCGGTGAAGCCAATTTTGTCCGCGAGGGCAGGGATGTGACCCTGGTGACCTACGGGCGAATGGTGCACATCGCCCTGGAAGCCGCGACCAGCCTGGCGCGACAAGGCATCGATTGCGAGGTGCTGGACCTGCGCACCACCAGTCCGTTGGATGCAGACAGCATCCTCGAAAGCGTGGAAAAAACCGGGCGCCTGGTGGTGATCGACGAGTCCAACCCGCGCTGCTCGATTGCCACCGATATCAGTGCATTGGTCGCCCAGCAGGGTTTTTCTTTCCTGCGCGCGCCAATCGAAATGGTCACTGCGCCGCACACGCCGGTGCCGTTCTCCGATGCGCTGGAAGACCTGTACATCCCCAACGCCGCGAAGATCGAAGCCGCGGTGCTGAAGATCGCCGACAAGAGGAACGCCGCATGATCCATACCTTGACCATGCCCAAGTGGGGGCTGTCGATGACCGAGGGGCGCATCGATGTCTGGCTCAAGCAACCCGGCGACCGGGTGGAGAAGGGCGAAGAAGTGCTGGACGTGGAGACCGATAAGCTCTCCAGCAGTGTCGAGGCGCCGTTCAGTGGCGTCCTGCGCCGTGTGTTGGCACTGAGCGACGAAACCCTGCCGGTGGGTGCGTTGCTGGGGATTGTGGTGGAGGGCGAAGCCACCGAAGAGGAAGTCGATGCGGTGATCGACAGCTTCAATGCCGGGTTTGTCTCCAGCAGTGCCGAAACCGAAGCTTCGGGACCGAGTGCGCAGAAAGTCGAGATAGGCGGGCGTCTGTTGCGCTATCTCGAGCTGGGCGAGGGTGGCACGCCGTTGGTACTGATTCACGGATTCGGGGGGGATCTGAACAACTGGCTGTTCAACCAACCGGTATTGGCCGTCGAACGCCGGGTAATTGCCCTGGACCTGCCAGGGCATGGCGAGTCGGGCAAGCAACTGCGCAGCGGCGATGCCGAGGAGCTGAGCCTTGCGGTGCTGGCCTTGCTCGATCACCTCAGGCTCGACCGCGTACACCTGGCCGGGCATTCCATGGGCGGGCTGGTCGCACTGACCGTTGCCGACCAGGCGCCCGCGCGTGTTGCCTCATTGACTCTGATCGCCAGCGCCGGCCTCGGCCAGGAGATCAACGGCGATTACTTGCAAGGGTTTGCCGACGCCAGCAACCGCAATGCGCTCAAGCCGCCACTGACCCAACTGTTCAGCGACCCCACGCTGGTGACGCGGCAGATGCTGGAGGACATGCTCAAGTTCAAGCGCCTGGAAGGGGTGGACAAGGCGCTGCAGCAGCTCAATACCGCGTTGTTCGAGGGCGGACGACAGAAGCTGGACTTACGTCATCGCGTGGGCCGGCAGCCGAGCCTGGTGATCTGGGGCAGTGACGATGCGATCATCCCGGCCCGGCATGCCGAGGGGTTGGATGCCCAGGTGGAGATTCTGCCGGGGCAGGGGCATATGGTGCAGTTGGAGGCGGCGGAGCGGGTCAACCAACTGATGGCCGCCTTCCTCAAATCCCAACCTTGAAATGCAATCAACTGTGGGAGGGGGCTTGCCCCCGATAGCGGTGGTTCAGTCAATCTTTGTGGCGACTGACACACTGCAATCGGGGGCAAGCCCCCTCCCACCATTTGGATTGGATTTCAAACGGAACGCTTCAGGGTCTCGCTCGGCAGTTCTTTGAACAACGCCCGGTAGCTATTGGAAAACCGCCCCAAATGCCAGAACGACCAATTCATCGCCACCTCGGCCACGGTGGTCCCGGTTGAATTGAGCAACTCCCGCCGCGCCCCATTCAACCTGCGCAAGCGCAACCACTGCGCCGGGCTCATTCCGGTGTAGGTCTTGAACCCCTGTTGCAATTGGCGCAACGGCACCCCGGCAATCTGCGCCAGTTCCAGCAGGTTGACCGTTTCGTCCGGCGCGTCTGCTGCCCATTCGCCGATGCGCGCCATCAGCCGGCGTTCTTCGTTGCGGCGCTGCAAGGAGCTGCGGTCCAGGCACACGCAGGCGTTGTCGAGGATGAACAGGCAATCGTCGAGCAATTGCTGGATAAGCGCGGCGGGGTCGCTGACCGTGGACAAGCGTGTCAGCGTGCCACTGAGCCAACGGGCGAACAACGCGTTCTGCTGGCCGGTCAGCGGCGCCATGAACAAACCTTCCAGCGTCGCCACCTCCAACCCATGGCGCTGCACGAACTGCGGGCCGAACACCACCGCTACTTCACGATAGTTTTCCGGGGTGATCCAGGTGTTGCGGCTTTCGCCATTGAGCAGGTACAGCGCGTTGTCGCTGCCGTCGAAACAGAACGCCAGGGAGCCGGCGGGCGCATTGAAATGCTGTTCGACGCGGGTGTTCATGCTCTCTTCGTACACCTCCACGCCTTGCAGGTCGAGGTAGCGGATGCGCCCGGCAAAATGCCCCGGGGACATCTGTTGGTACTGCTGCACCCAGCCGGGTGTCGCACTGCATTGAGCGGCCACATCACCGGTGGTGAAGGCCTGTACGCGCAAAGCGGTTGCCTGTGTCATGGGAAGCCTGGGCGCACTCTATTGGTGCGTTGTGGTGCGTGCAAAGTGGATAGATGCCGGGGTGCGGCGGCCTCAAGATAGACCTCAATGCGCCAGGAGTACAAGCCGGTGCATGCACCCAACCCATGACGAGGTCCTTATGAACGCCCCCTTCGATCAGCTGTCCGCCTGGCTGAAAGAACACAAGATTACCGAAGTCGAATGCGTGATCAGTGATTTGACTGGCATCGCCCGCGGCAAGATTGCGCCCACCAATAAGTTCCTGCATGAGCGAGGCATGCGCCTGCCGGAAAGTGTGCTGCTGCAAACGGTAACCGGGGACTTTGTCGACGACGAGATCTACTACGACCTGCTCGACCCCGCCGACATCGACATGGTCTGTCGCCCGGTGGCCCACGCCACTTATGTGGTGCCATGGGCCATCGAGCCCACCGCGATCGTGATCCACGACACCTTCGACAAACAGGGCAACCCCATCGAGCTGTCGCCACGCAATGTGCTGAAGAAAGTCCTGCAGCTCTACACCGACAAAGGCTGGCAGCCGATTGTCGCGCCGGAAATGGAGTTCTACCTGACCCAGCGCTGCGAAGACCCGGACCTGCCGCTGAAAACCCCCATTGGCCGCTCCGGCCGCGCGGAGACAGGCCGCCAGTCGTTTTCCATCGACGCCGCCAACGAATTCGACCCGTTGTTCGAAGACGTCTACGACTGGTGCGAAGCCCAGGGCCTGGACCTCGATACGTTGATCCACGAGGACGGCCCGGCGCAGATGGAAATCAACTTCCGCCATGGCGACGCCCTCGACCTGGCCGACCAGATCACCGTGTTCAAGCGCACCCTGCGCGAGGCCGCGCTCAAGCACAACGTGGCTGCGACCTTCATGGCCAAACCGGTGGCCGACGAGCCGGGCAGCGCCATGCACCTGCACCAGAGTGTGGTCGACATAGCCACCGGCAAACCGGTGTTCGTCGACGCCGAAGGCAACAAGAGCCCGTTGTTCCTGCATCACATCGGGGGCCTGCAGAAGTACATCCCCAAGCTGCTGCCGATGTTCGCGCCCAACGTGAACTCGTTCCGCCGCTTCCTGCCGGACACTTCGGCGCCGGTCAATGTCGAGTGGGGCGAAGAAAACCGCACCGTCGGCCTGCGCGTGCCTACTTCCAGCGCGGACGCCATGCGCGTGGAAAACCGCCTGCCCGGCGCCGATGCCAATCCGTATCTGGCGATTGCGGCTAGTCTGCTGTGTGGCTACCTGGGCATGGTCGAGCAGATCGAACCGAGCGCAGCGGTGGAAGGCCGCGCCTACGAGCGTCGTAACCTGCGCCTGCCGTTCACCCTCGAGGATGCGCTGGCACGCATGGAGGACTGCGACACGGTCAAGCAGTACCTGGGCGATAAATTCGTGCGCGGCTACGTCGCGGTCAAACGCGCCGAGCACGAGAATTTCAAGCGGGTGATCAGTTCCTGGGAGCGTGAGTTCCTGCTGTTGAGCGTCTAAAAAACCAATAAAGGGGTGTCGATATGCGTCTAGTGAAACAGCTTCTCCCGCTGGCCCTGATGGCCGCGTTCAGCGCTGGCGGCCAGGCGGCGCCGACAGTCAGTATTTATAACTGGACCGACTATATCGGCGAGACCACCCTGGCCGACTTCCAGGCCAAGACCGGGATCAAGCCGATCTACGATGTGTTCGACTCCAACGAAACCCTGGAAGGCAAGTTGCTCGCCGGCCGCACCGGTTATGACGTGGTGGTGCCGTCGAATCACTTCCTGGCGCGCCAGGTCAAGGCCGGCGCGTTCCTCACGTTGGATCGTGCGCAATTGCCCAACTTCAGGAACCTCGACCCCAAGCTGCTCGCGCTGCTGGAGAAAAACGATCCGGGTAACGCGCATTCGGTGCCGTACCTGTGGGGCACCAATGGCATCGGCTACAACGTCGACAAGGTCAAGCAGGTGCTGGGCATCGACCACATCGATTCATGGGCGGTGCTGTTCGAACCGGAGAACATCAAGAAGCTCAACCAGTGCGGCGTGGCCTTCCTCGATTCGGCAGATGAGCTGTTCCCGGCGATCCTCAACTACATGGGCAAGGACCCGCGCAGCGAGAACCCGCAGGACTACAAGCAGGCCGAGGCCAAGCTGCTGACGCTGCGGCCGTACATCACCTACTTCCATTCCTCCAAGTACATCTCGGACCTGGCCAACGGTGATATCTGCGTGGCGTTCGGGTATTCCGGCGACGTGTTCCAGGCCGCCAACCGCGCCAGGGAGGCCAAGAACGGCGTGAACATCGCCTATTCGATTCCCAAGGAAGGTTCCAACCTGTGGTTCGACCTGCTGGCGATTCCCGCCGATGCGAGCAACCCCAAGGAAGCTCATGCGTTTATCAATTACCTGCTCGATCCTGAGGTGATCGCCAAGGTCAGCGCCTCGGTGGGCTATGCCAACGCCAACCCGGCGGCCAAGGCGTTCATGGCCCCGGAACTGGTGAACAACCCCGAGGTGTACCCGCCGCAGGCGGTGCTCGACAAACTCTACATTTCGACCACGCCGACCCCGGCGACCATGCGCCTGATGACCCGCGCCTGGAGCAAAGTGAAGACCAACAAATGATGCAGTCAACCGACCACGCCCGGTCTTACTACCGGGCTACGGCCAACGCCATGCCCGAGCGCCCCGCACTGGGCGGCGACCTGACCGCCGATGTGTGCGTGATCGGCGGCGGCTTCACCGGCGTCAACACCGCCATCGAGCTGGCGCAACGCGGGCTCTCGGTGATCCTGCTGGAAGCCCGGCGCATCGGCTGGGGCGCCAGCGGGCGCAACGGCGGGCAACTGATTCGCGGCATCGGCCATGACGTGTCGGGGTTTGCCAAGTACGTGGGCGAGGAGGGCGTGCGTTACCTGGAGCGTGCCGGTATCGAGTCGGTGGCGCTGGTGGGTGAGCGCATTCGCGAACACGGCATTGACTGCGACCTGCGCTGGGGCTTTTGTGAATTGGCGAACACGCCCGCGCAGTTCGCCGCGTTCAAGGGCGAGCAGGCGCACCTGGCAGCGCTCGGGTATGCCCACGAAACCCGCCTGGTGGGTCCGCAGGATATGCAGCAAGTGGTGGGCTCGTCGGTGTATGCCGGCGGCCTGGTGGACATGGGCTCCGGGCACCTTCACCCGTTGAATCTGGTGCTGGGTGAAGCGCAGTTGGCCGAGTCTCTTGGAGTGCGGATCTTCGAGCACACTGAGGTGCTTGAACTGATCCACGGCGACACGGTGCAAGTGCGCTGCTCAGGCGGCACGGTACGCGCCGACCACCTGGTGCTGGCCTGCAATGCCCATCTGGAGGAACTGGAACCGCGCCTGAGCGGCAAGGTGCTCCCGGCGGGCAGCTACATCATCGCCACCGAGCCGTTGTCGGAAGATGTGGCCAACCAGTTGATCCCGCAGAACCTGGCGCTGTGCGACCAGAAAGTCGGCCTGGATTACTACCGATTGTCCGCTGACCGCCGCCTGTTATTCGGCGGCGCCTGTCATTACTCCGGCCGCGATCCGGTGGACATCGCCGCTTATATGCAGCCGAAAATGCTCAAGGTGTTCCCGCAACTGGCCCAGACCACCATTGAGTTTCAGTGGGGCGGCAAGATCGGTATTACCGCCAACCGCTTTCCGCAGGTGGGGCGGTTGAAGCAGTACCCTAATGTGTTTTATGCCCAGGGCTATTCCGGGCATGGGTTGAACGTGACGCACTGGTGTGCGAGGCTGCTGGCCGAAGGTATTCATGGCGGACACAGCACGGGCCTGGATATTTTCAGCCAAGTGCCGCATATGACCTTTCCGGGGGGGAAGGCATTGCGGTCACCGTTGTTGGCGTTGGGGATGATGTGGTTTCGGTTGCGGGAGCAGTTCTCCTGGAATTGAGGGGGCATTTTTCATTGGATTCGCCGGACTTATGGATGTTGTTTGTTAGTGTATAGCGAGTTCCCTGGCAATTTAGTAAAAGAACCCAGAAATCGCGGCAGTGCCGTCAGATTTTCAGCTATTACATCACTGTCTCTGATAGCGCCCTTATGGACGTACCTATTATTCAAAAAAAATCTATTTTTTTCCGGGCTATAGAGTGGTGCTGCAGTCACACCCGTAACCACGCTGACTCCAAAGCAGATCGATGCCGCAAGGCACAGCTCACGGGTATTGAGCCTGAATGTTGTCCATAGGACCTGAATAACGCTTTTTCTTGGCTTCATGGCAACTTGGCCCCCACCGCAGTGAAGTTGAAGGTGGCGCCGGTCGCCGACCCGACTACATAGGTGCCTGCGGGTGAAATAGCGTTCAAGTAGCTCGCCAGCCCGCCTGAAATGGGCGATATGGGGACTGTTCCCAGCAATGGAGTCCAATAGCAGCCGGTTGGGTATTCGCTGCTGTTCACGCAATTCAGGGCGACGGTGTCGTTATCGGCAAAGGCAGCCACTTGAACCACATCGCTACCAGGTAGCGGGGGAATGGACTGCACGCTGAAGGAATTTGTGGGGTCGTTCCAGTAAAGAGGTCTCTGAAATCCCGTAGGGTCATTGCCATAGGCCAATACATGCCCAAGGTTGTTGATTGCCACCGCGTGGTTTTGCGCGTTCAAGGGCATCGTCAACAGTAAAGGCGTGCTGCTTGCGGTACTCCAGAATGCGGTTTGTTGGGTGTCGGCGGCGGTTCCTGGAAACGTGCAGGTGCCAACGAATTGACCCTGGTCATTCATGTCGACCCCCTCGCAGTCAAGTGCACCCGCTGGTAGCGACGCCGGTGTTAACACGTACTGATTGCTGCCTGTACTCCAAGTGGCCAGGGTGAGAACAGGCTTGCCACTTGGTCCTGGGCAATTCAAGAGAATGCGCGGCCAACCATTGGTCAAGGTTTCCGTCAAGTCGACGCCATAACAGTTGTCGCCCCAGTCTGATACGCGTTGGGGAGTAGTGCTGCCTGCGCTATAAACCACCACAGTTGCGTCAATATCCGCACTCAGGCTCACCGCTAGGACGGCTCCATTGCGGTTCTGTGCAGTGGGTGCTGTTTGCGTATCAGCAGGGCGCACTTGAATCAGCAACAACCACCTGGCCGGTAGCGGAGCCAGGGTGATCGGCGTGATACCTGGTGTCGCTGCATTCCACAACACGGCGAAAAACAGATTATTGGCATTGGCACAATTGCCTACCACCCAACCACCATTGTTGGAAATAGCGCTCACCTCACAAGGTTTCCGTGAGGACAACGGCGCCAGGGCTTGCTGGGGACCTGCCAGTGTCGACGAGTACCATGGGATGGCATTGGCACTGGGGGTGGCCGAATTGCATTTTCCGACAGTTTGTTCACTGTCGTTTACCCAAACCGTCTCACATTGCGGCCCGGCCGGAAAAGCTGAAGGCACGTAGGTCGCCGCACTGGCACTCAATCCATACCCGCAAAGCAACACACCCACACTCAACACCATCGGTGCAATCAGTTGTCTCAACAAACGTTGCATAATCCGGACCTCCCTGGCTGACAGAATGACCCTCTGGGGGTGAACCCCACAGTCCCTGATCACCAGTAAACGCCCGGTTCGATGGACGCACAACTGTCACTTCTGACAGGTACAGGACGAGTTGCTTAAGCCTCGGTCAACACCTTCCTGAACGTCTCCACCAACGGCCGCAAATTGACCCGATGCCACGCCGCCCACAGCGGCGTGGTGTAGCTCAGCCACGGCAACTCCCGCAACACCACACCGGGTGGTGCATTGCGACTCAGGCCTTTTTGTACCATCGCCACGCCCAGCCCTGAAGCCACCAAACCCAACGCGGTAAAGGGTTCACCGGCTTCCATTGGGATCTGCGGGGTGAAGCCGGCGCGGATGCAGGCGGCGACAAAGTCGTCGGCGGGGTTGGCGCCGGGTTTGCGCTGCACGCCGATCCACTCCTGGTCGGCCAGGTGTTCGGGCAACAGTTCACTCAGGTGTGCGAGGGGATGGTGCTCGGGCAACGCCAGCAGCATCGGCTCGTCCAACACTTGCAGTGCGATCAGGTCCGGATCATCCGCAGCCGGCGGTTCGCCAACCAGGGCGATATCCAGGCTGCGTTGGCGCAGGCCTTCGAGTTGTTCGAGGGACGGCAGGTTATACAGCTTGATGTGCACGTTCGGCCGGTCGTCGCGCAGTACCCGCAGCGCGTTGGGCAGCACACTGGCATGCATGGCGTTTTCGATATAGCCGATGCACAGGCCACCTTCTTCACCGCGGCCCAGGCGCTTGCCCAGTGATTCCAGGCGGTTGGCGTGGGTCAGCAGCGCCTTGGTTTCTGCCAGGAACGTCTGGCCGTCACGGGTCAGGCGGATGCGTTGCTGGCTGCGTTCGAACAGGGTCAGGCCCAGGCGTTCTTCGAGCTGGGCGATCTGCCGGCTCAGCGGCGATTGGGAGATGTGCAGGCGTTCGGCGGCGCGGCCGACGTGTTCGCGACCTCGGCGAAAAAAGCGGTGTGTTCGAACACGGTCGCCCGAACAAGATGCTCAACGACTACAGCGCCGATGCCACACTGCGTTCGATTGAAGACAGCCTGACTCGCTTGAAAACCGATCGGCTGGACATCGTGTGGATCCATGACATCGCCCAGGACTTCTACGGCGACCAGTGGCTGGAGTATTTCAACCAGGCCCGCACCGGTGCCTTCAAAGTGCTGACCCGTCTGCGCGAAGAGGGTGTGATCAAGGCCTGGGGCCTGGGCGTGAACCGCGTCGAGCCGTGCGAACTGACCCTGGACCTTACCGAAGCCCAGCCCGACGGCTTTTTGCTGGCCGGCCGCTACACGCTGCTGGACCACGACCGCGCCCTGCAACGCCTGATGGATGCGGCCCTGGCACAGAGCGTCGAGATCGTCGTCGGTGGCCCCTACAGCTCCGGCGTCCTCGCCGGTGGCGCGCACTTCGAGTATCAGCCAGCGAGCCCGGCGATTATCCACAACGTCGAGCAGATCAAGGCGATTGCCCAGGGGGTCGGCGTGAGCGTGAAAGCCGCCGCGCTGCAATTCTCCCTAGCCCATCCGGCGGTGGCCGCAGTGATTCCAGGTGCCAGTCGTCCGGGGCGGATTGCCGAAGACGTCGCGGCGTTGTCTGAACAGATCCCGGCAGCCTTCTGGCAGGCCCTGCGCGAGGCCCGACTGGTTTCGGACCGTGCGCCCCTGCCGCTTTAAATTCAGGAGTTCAACCGATGAAAATTGATGTGAGCGGTAAAGTAGCGATTGTCAGCGGCAGTACCGCCGGCATAGGCCTGGGAATCAGCCAGGCGCTTGCAGCCTCTGGCGCCACGGTGGTGGTGATCGGACGTGAAGCCGGCAAGGTCGACGATGCACTGGCGAGCATCCGTCAGGCTGTCCCGGGCGCAGACCTGCGTGGGCTGGTGGCTGACCTTGGCACCGCAGAGGGCGCAGAGAAACTGTTTGCCGCCGAACCGTGTGCCGACATCCTGGTCAACAACCTGGGCATCTTCAACGATGTGGATTTTTTCGAGGCCCCGGACAGCGAATGGACACGTTTCTATGAGGTCAATGTGATCTCCGGCGTGCGCCTGGCGCGGCATTATGTGCCGGGCATGGTCGGGCAGGGCTGGGGTCGGGTGATCTTCGTGTCGTCGGAGTCTGGCGTGGCGACACCGGCGGACATGATCAATTACGGCGTGACCAAAAGCGCCAACCTGGCGGTGTCCCATGGCCTGGCCAAGCGCCTGGCGGGCACGGGAGTGACGGTGAACGCCGTGCTGCCCGGCCCGACCTTTACCGACGGCCTGGAGCAGATGCTCAAGGAAGCCACACAAAAATCCGGGCGCAGTGCGCGGGATGAGGCGGATGTGTTTGTGCGCAATGCGCGGCCGACGTCGATCATCCAGCGGGCGGCGAATGTGGATGAAGTCGCCAACCTGGTGGCGTACATTGCTTCACCGCTTTCTTCTGCGACCACAGGGGCTGCATTGCGCGTCGACGGTGGTGTGGTCGACAGCATGGCGATCTGAGTTGTTTTTCATTTTCTGGAGTATTTATCGTGGCAACAGCGTCTTCTGTGATTGAAATCCCGGTGTCGGCCGATCAGGTCTGGCAATTGGTCGGCGGCTTCGACGGCCTGCCGGACTGGTTGCCGTTTATTGTCAAAAGCGAGGCGGGCGATGGCGGCCGTGTGCGTCACCTGCAAACGGCGGATGGCGCAGTGGTCGTCGAGCGTTTGCAGCGCTTTGATAACGTCGGGCGTACCTACAGCTATACCATCGAGCAGTCGCCGTTTCCGGTGAGTGCGTACCTGGCGACGTTGCAGGTCGAGGCGCTGGGCGAGGCGTCAGCGAAAGTGACCTGGTCAGGTGTGTTCACGCCGGTGGCGGGGACTACGGATGCGGCGGTGGAGGAATTGTTTGCCGGTGTCTACAGCGGTGGCCTTGAGGCCCTGCGCGCCAACTTCCCGGCCTGATCCAGTCCAATGTGGGAAGGGCAAGTCCCCTCCCATATTGGGACACCAGTGGTCTCAGGCCTCGGGCATCAGTTGCTGGCGGCACTCCAGGACTAACCGGGCGCCGCCTTGTTCGCTCGTACCCACGTCCAACTTGAACCCATGCAAGTTGATGATCGCCGCCACAATCGACAGGCCCAAGCCGAACCCGCCTTGCTGGTCGCTTTCATCCACCCGATAGAAACGCTGGAATACCGCATCCCGCTCCGCCGCCGGTATGCCCGGCCCGGAGTCGTGCACTTCGATGCGCGTGCTGCCCGCATCATTGACCCCGCGCAGGATCACCGTGCCGCCCGGTGGGGAGAACTTGATCGAGTTGCTCAGCAGGTTGGCCAGGGCTTCGAACAACAGGGCGCGGTCGCCGGTGATCCACGGCAGGGACTCCGGGGTTTCGAGCTTCAGTTGCAGCTCGCCTTCCTCGGCCAGGGGCAGGTAGAAGTCGTGCAATTCGCGCAGTAGCGGCAACGGGTCCATGACCAGGAAACCTGAGCGACGCTGATGGTCTTCCAGCTCGGAGATACGCAACAGCCCGCGAAAACGCGCCATCAGGGTGTCGGTCTCGGCAATCGCGTCGTCCAGTTTCACCGCGTAGCCAGACTCTGCTTCGGCCTCCTGTTTGATGCGATACAGCTGCGCACGCAGGCGCGTCAGCGGGGTGCGCAGGTCATGGGCGATGTTGTCGCACACGCCCTTGACCTCGTTCATCAGCTTCTCGATACGGTCGAGCATGGCGTTGACGATGGCCGCGAGCATGTCCAGTTCGTCACGTCGGTTGGACAGTGGCAGGCGGTGAGTCAGGTCGCCGGCGACGATGGCTTCGGCACTGGCCTGGATCCCACGGATTCGCCGCAACGGGCGGCGGCGCAACAGGTGCCAGCCGGCGGCGCCCGGAATAATTGTCAGGGACAGTGCCCAGAGCAGGGCGTGCCAGATGATGCGGGTCACACCGAACAGTGAGCCGTTGGCCCGCACCAGCACCAGCCAGCGGCCGTCTTCGGTGTGGGTGGCCACGGCATCGCAGCTGTCCTTGGGCAACTTGGGGTCGTCGGACTCGACACAATTGACCAGGGCGTGGATCTTGCCGTCCAGGGGCAGGTCCGGCGGCACCGCGCGGATCGGCCCGCTCAAGGGGCGGAATTGCTCATCGAACAGGCCGTAGGCATCCACACCCTTCATGTCGAAGGTCATGCTGGTGGTCAGGGCTTCCACCAGTTCTTCGCCGTCGAAGCGCTGGAACAGGTGCTGGCGTTGCATCAGGGAGTGGCGCGACAGGTCGCCCAGGTAACCGGACACCTCGTAATACAGCACCCCCATGAGGATGCAGCTCCAGGCCACGAACAGCGAGCTGTACAGCGCCAGCAAACGGCTGCTGGAAGAGCGCCAGCCCTTAGAGGGGTTCAGCAATGACATAACCGGAGCCTCGCACCGTGCGGATCAGCGGCGGGAGGCCCGGTGGGTCGATCTTTTTGCGCAGACGGCCGATGTGCACGTCGATAAGGTTGGTACCCGGGTCGAAGTGATAGCCCCAGACTTCCTCGAAGATCATCATTCGCGACAGGATCTGCCCGGTGTTGCGCATCAGGAATTCCAGTAGCTTGTATTCGGTGGGCAGCAGGCTCAGGGGTTGATCGGCGCGGCTGGCTTCGCGGCTGATCAGGTTCAGTTCCAGATCGGCCACGCGCAGGGCGGTTTCGAATTCCTGGACCGTGCTTTTGCGCCGCAGCAGCACTTCGACGCGCGCCGCCATTTCATCCGAGGCGAACGGTTTGGTGAGGTAGTCATCACCGCCGGCACGCAGGCCACGCACACGTTCGTCCACATCGGAGAGGGCGCTGATCATCAGGATCGGCGTGGAGACGCCGATGGTGCGCAGGGTGGTGACGATGGCCAGGCCATCGAGTTCCGGCAGCATGCGGTCGAGGGTGATCAGGTCGTAATCGCCGCTCACGGCGCGGACCAGGCCTTCGCGGCCGTTGTCTACCCAATCTACATCCAGTCCATGGCTACTCAGCTCGGCGACAATCTCGCGGGCCGTTACGGCGTCATCCTCGATGGTCAAAATTCGGGTCATGGGATTACCTTTACACTGGAAGACCGCAATCGCCGGTAAGCCGGCTCCTACAGAAGTGGGGGCATTTTGCCAAGAAATGGCTGAATGCTTCCTAAATAAAACTTCATGTTGGCAAAACTGACACAGATTTCATCGCCGGGCCGGGGAGTGCATAACGCCCGCTTCAAACCGCCATTTCTTGCAAGTTGCATGGATCAGGTTAGTTCAATTTACTTAACTATCTGAAATGTAAGGGATTTATTTTTTGCGCCGACTGGCATGGTGCCTGCACTGTCTGTTTTGAGACTTGTAACACTATTTTTCTGCCTTGGAGCAAAACAACAATGATCACATCCTCATCCACGCTGCAAGAGTCGAGCGCGCTCTCCGGGGTTTCCTGGGGGGCGATTTTTGCCGGGGCCGCCGCCGCGGCTGCGTTGTCGCTGATCCTGGTGCTGCTGGGCTTCGGCCTGGGCTTTTCGGCGGTGTCGCCGTGGGCCGACAGCGGTATCAGCGCGAAAGGGCTGGGCATTTCCACGATTGTCTGGCTGGCCTTTACCCAGATCGTCGCATCCGGCCTGGGTGGCTACATCGCCGGTCGGTTGCGTGTGAAGTGGGCCAATATGCACGGTGATGAGGTGTACTTCCGCGACACCGCCCATGGCTTCCTGGCCTGGGCTGTTGCCACGTTGATCACGGCGGTGCTGGTAGTCGGTTCGGTCGGCAGTGTGGTCAGCGGTGGTGTGAAAGCCGGCGCCAGCGTTGCAGCCGGTGCAGCCAGTGGTATCACCCAAGCCGCCGGCAGTGCCGCCAAAGGCGTCAACGGTGGCGATTTCGACTACTACGTCGACAGCCTGTTCCGTGATGATCGCCCGGTCGCCGTCAGCGATGACGCCGCCCACGGTGTGGTAGCGCGCATCTTCACCCGCACCCTCAGCAACGACGGTCAGCTTGCGCCAGAAGACCGTGCCTACCTGGCACAGCTGATCAGCCAGCGCACCAACCTCAGCCAGGCGGATGCCGAAGCGCGTATCGACAAAGTCTACGGCGATGCCCGTAAAGCGGTGGAAGACGCCAAGCTCAAAGCCAAGCAAGCCGCCGAAACCGCCGCCAAAGTCGCTGCGTACACCTCGCTGTGGACCTTTGTCGCGCTGTTGATCGGTGCGTTCTTCGCCAGCCTCGCCGCTACCTTCGGCGGTCGCCGCCGCGATGCCGTGGTGTATGTCGAAACCGAACACTTCGTTCGTTAATCAATTCAAGGAGAACAACATGCGCTCATTACTGCTCTGGTTCCTCGGCGTGCCTATCCCAGTGATCATCCTGATTGCGATCTTCATGCACTGATCCCGAGCCTGGCTCGATCCCTGGTGGGAGCGGGCTTGCTCGCGAACGGGGTGTGTCAACAACTGCTGCGTTGACTGACACGCCCCGTTCGTGAGCAATTCCGCTCCCACATTTGTTTAATGGTGGCTTAACCCGCGCTTGGCTAGACTCGCGCCCCATGAGCCGCCTTCTGCGTTTAGTCCTCGTCCTGTTGTTGAGCCTCACGCTTCCCCTGACCGGGATGGCGGGGGTGCCGTCAAGCACCGAGCCGTGCCCGATGAAGATGTCGGACATGCCGATGATGAGCGACATGTCGCCTGACTGCTGCCAGGACGGCGCGGATCATGGCAAGGCCTGTAAACCCGGTCAGGAATGCAAGACCGGTGGCGTGCTGCAATTCTCCCTGCCGCTGCTCAAGGCTCCCTTGACCCCGGCCCATCCGCTGCTCGTCGGCACCGCTTCCGATTTTATCCCCGACCGCACGCCGTCCGGCGTCTGGCGCCCACCCCGGGCCTGATTCCTGTTGCACCTCAAGACGCATCCCCTGACCGGGATGGTTTTGCTGTGGGCCGCCTGACGCGGTGCACAGCGCAACGGAACAGGAATTTTCAACATGAATGCCTCCTACATGCGCGCCCTGGTGGTGGGCGTGCTGGCGTGGCCGGCGTTGGCGAACGCGCTGACCCTGGACGACGCCCTGCGCCTGGCGCAAAACAATGCACCGTCGCTGCTGGCCGAGTCGGCCAAGTTGCAGGCCGCCACCCAGGCGGCGATCCCGGCGGGCGAATTGCCTGACCCGAAGCTGGTGGTCGGCCTGCAGGACTTTCCCATTGGCGGGCCCAATCGCGGCACGTTGTATGGCGACGAGATGACGCAACAGATGATCGGCATCCAGCAACAGGTGCCTAGCCGCGACAAGCGCAAGGCCCGGGTCGAGCTGGCCGATGCAACCGTCGAGCGGGCGGCCGCCGAAGGGCGCATCGAGCGCCTCAACGTGCGCCAGGCCACGGCCCAGGCGTGGATTCGTGCGTATGCGGTCGCGCGCAAGCAAGCCCTGTTCAAGGACTTCTACCAACAGAACCGCCTGTTGCAAGACACCGTGCGTGCGCAGTTGGCCGGCGGCCGTGGCCAGGCCGCCGACGCGGTCATCCCCCGGCAGGAAGCCGCGGAGCTTGCCGGGCGCGAAGATGAGTTGACCCAGCAACGTACCCAGGCCCGCGCCGCGCTCAAGCGCTGGATCGGCCCGGCCGCCAACGAAGCCCCCAGCGGGCAACTGCCCGACTGGACCTTCGACCCCCATAGCCTGAACCACAACCTGCATCAGCACCCGGCACTGCAAGCCTACGTGCCGCGCACCCGTGAAGCGCAGGCGCGGTTGCAGGAGGCCAAGGCGCAAAAGACCTCGGACTGGAGTTGGGAGGTCGATTACGGGCACCGCAGCCGTGAGTTCGGTGACATGGTCAACGTGCAGTTCACCTTTGACTTGCCGATCTTCCCCGGCCGTCGACAAAACCCCGGCATCGCCGCCAAGCAGGCCGAGTTGGACCAACTCGACGCCGAGCGCGAAGCCGCTACCCGTGAGCATATCCAGATGCTCGATGACGACCTGGCCGACTACCAGCGCCTGGACCGTGCGGTGCAGCGCAGTCAGGACAGCCTAGTGCCGCTGGCCGAGGAAAAAGTCAGCTTGAGCCTGGCCGGCTATCGCGCTGGCAAAGGCGACTTGATGACGCTGGTCAACGCGCGCCGTGAACTGGTCGAAGCCCGTTTCAAACAGATCGATGCCATCGAGCAACGCGCCCTGGTCGGTGCGCAGCTGTATTTCGCCTATGGGGAACCCGCCAATGAATAATTCAATCGTGGCCGCTGTATTGCTGCTGGGCCTGGGAGCGGGCTACGGGCTGGCGCAGTGGCAGCCCGGCGCCTCATCCATGCCCGCCAAGGCCGACAGGCAGGCGCTGTACTGGTACGACCCGATGTTCCCGCAACAACAGTTCGATAAGCCCGGCAAGTCGCCGTTCATGGACATGCAGTTGGTGCCGCGCTACGCCGACGGGGCCGCATCGGCGGCCACGCCGGCGGCCACGCCGGCGGTGCAGATTGACCCAGGCCTGGCGCAGAACATCGGCGTGCGCCTGGCGAGCGTGAGCCGCGGCGTGCTGACGTCCCGCCTGGAGCTGTCGGGCATTCTGGCCTTCAACGAGCGTGATGTGGCGGTGGTGCAGGCGCGGGCGGCGGGGTTTGTCGAGCGGGTCTACGCACGGGCACCGGGGGATGTGCTCAAGGCTGGCGCGCCATTGGTGGACCTGCTGATACCCGAGTGGGCGGCCGCCCAGGAAGAGTTCCTGGCCCTGCGGCGCAGCGGCGAGCGCGGCTTGATCGACGCTGCCCGCCAACGCCTGCGTCTGAGCGGGATGCCGGCGGGGTTGATTGCGCAGATGGAGCGCAGCGGCCAGGTGCAGTCGGTCCTGACCGTGACCAGCCCGATCAGCGGCGCACTGCAAACCCTTGAGGTGCGCGAAGGCATGACGGTGACGCCGGGGCAGACCCTGGCGCGGTTCAACGGCCTGGATCAGGTGTGGTTGCAGGTCGCCGTGCCTGAAGCCCAAGGCGCAATGTTGAACGTGGGGCAACGGGTGCAGAGCCACTTTGTCGGTTTACCGGGCAAGACGCTCGACGGCACGGTCAGCGCGATCTTGCCTGCCACCGCCATGGACAGCCGCACTGTGCAAGTGCGGGTCGAGCTGCCCAACCCCGACGGCGCCCTGCGCCCTGGCATGACCGCCCAGGTCAGTCTGGCGCAGACCGGCGGGCAAGCGCTGTTGCAGGTGCCCAGCGAAGCGTTGATCCGCACCGGCAAGCGCGTGCTGGTGATGCTGGCCGAGGAGGGCGGGCACTATCGTCCGGTCGAGGTTGAAACCGGGGTAGAAAACCAGGACCACACGGTGATCCTCAGCGGCCTGCAGGAAGGTCAGCAGGTGGTCGCCTCCGGGCAGTTCCTGCTCGACTCCGAGGCCAGTCTCAAGGGCGTTACGGCCACCGCGGCCGAAGCAGCGATGAACATGCAGCCGGGAGCCCAGCCATGATCGCCCTGTTGATTCGCTGGTCGGTGGCCAATCGTTTTCTGGTGCTGCTCGCCACCTTGTTCATCACCGCGTGGGGTGTCTGGTCGGTGCAGAACACACCCGTCGACGCTTTGCCAGATCTCTCGGATGTGCAGGTGATCATCCGCACCCCGTACCCGGGCCAGGCGCCGCAGATCGTCGAGAACCAGGTCACGTACCCGATGACCACCACCATGCTCTCGGTGCCGGGGGCCAAGACCGTGCGCGGTTTTTCGTTCTTCGGCGACAGCTACGTGTACGTGTTGTTCGACGAAGGCACCGACCTGTACTGGGCGCGCTCGCGGGTGCTGGAATACCTCAGCCAGTTGCAGGCGCGGCTGCCCGCATCAGCCAAACCGTCATTGGGGCCGGACGCCACCGGCGTGGGCTGGATCTACCAGTACGCCTTGGTGGACCCCACCGGCCAGCACGACCTGGCGCAATTGCGCGCGTTGCAGGACTGGTTCCTCAAGTTCGAACTCAAGACCCTGCCAAACGTGGCGGAGGTCGCTACCATCGGCGGCCAGGTCAAGCAATATCAGGTGCAGCTCGATCCGCTGGCCCTGGCCAGTCGCGGCATCACCCAGGTACAGGTGAAAGCAGCGATTGACCAGGCCAACCAGGAAGCCGGCGGCTCGGTATTGAACCTGGGCGAGTCCGAGTATGTGGTGCGCGCCTCCGGCTACCTGAAGAATCTCTCCGACTTCCGTGCCATCCCGCTGCGCCTGGACGCCAACAATGTGCCGGTCACCCTCGGCGACGTGGCGAACATCCAGCTGGGCCCGGACCTGCGCCGGGGCATCAGTGAGCTGGACGGTGAGGGCGAAGCGGTCGGCGGCGTGGTAATCCTGCGCAGCGGCAAGAATGCGCGGGAAGCCATCGCGGCGGTCAAGACCAAACTCGAGCAGTTGAAAAGCAGCCTGCCGCCCGGTGTTGAAATCGTCACCACCTACGACCGCAGCAAGCTGATCGACCGTGCCGTGGATAACCTCAGCCATAAACTGCTGGAAGAGTTCCTGGTGGTGGCGCTGGTGTGCGGAATTTTCCTGTGGCACCTGCGTTCGTCCCTGGTGGCGATCATCTCGTTGCCGGTGGGCGTATTGATCGCGTTTATCGTCATGCGTTTCCAGGGCATCAACGCCAACATCATGTCCCTGGGCGGCATTGCGATCGCCATTGGCGCGATGGTCGATGCGGCGGTGGTGATGATCGAAAACGCCCACAAGAAAATCGAAGCCTGGCACCACGCCCATCCCGGCCGGGAACTCAAGGGCGATGAGCACTGGAAGGTGATGACGGACGCCGCGGTCGAGGTGGGCCCGGCGCTGTTTTTCTGCCTGCTGATCATTACGCTGTCGTTTATTCCGATGTTCACCTTGCAGGCCCAGGAAGGCCGTCTGTTCGGGCCGCTGGCCTACACCAAGACCTACGCCATGGCGGCCGCCGCCGGGTTGTCGGTGACCCTGGTCCCGGTGCTGATGGGCTACTGGATTCGCGGACGCATACCCGACGAGCAACGCAACCCGCTCAATCGCGGCCTGATCAAGCTCTACCAGCCGGCGCTGGAGGCGGTGCTGCGCTGGCCGCGCATGACCTTGCTGGTGGCGCTGCTGATGGTGGCGAGCGCGCTGTGGCCCGTGTCGAAACTGGGCGGGGAATTCCTGCCGCCGCTGGATGAGGGCGACTTGCTGTACATGCCTTCGGCGCTGCCGGGCTTGTCGACACAGACGGCGGGTGAATTGCTGCAACGCACCGACCGCCTGATCAAGACCGTGCCCGAAGTCGCTCACGTATTTGGCAAGGCCGGTCGTGCCGAAACCGCCACCGACCCGGCGCCGCTGGAGATGTTCGAGACCACCATCGCGTTCAAGCCCAAGGATCAATGGCGCCCCGGCATGACCCCGGACAAACTGGTCAAGGAGCTGGACCGCGTGGTGCAGGTGCCGGGCCTGACCAATATCTGGATTCCGCCGATCCGCAACCGCATCGACATGCTGGCCACCGGGGTCAAGAGCCCGATTGGCGTAAAGGTCGCAGGCACCCGCCTGATGCAGATCGATGCGGTGACCCAGGCCGTGGAGAAAGTCGCCAAGACCGTGCCGGGCGTGAGTTCGGCGTTGGCCGAACGCCTGACCGGCGGGCGCTACATCGATGTCGACATCGACCGTGCTGCCGCCGCGCAATACGGGCTGAACATCAGCGATGTGCAGTCCATCGTATCGGGCGCGGTGGGCGGTGAAACCATTGGCGAAACCGTGGAAGGCCTGGCGCGTTTCCCCATCAGCCTGCGCTACCCGAAGGAATGGCGCGACTCGGTGGAGGCGCTACGCAACCTGCCGGTGTACACGCCGCAGGGCAGCCAGATCACTTTGGGCACGGTCGCCAGGATCAAGGTCAATGATGGTCCGCCGATGCTCAAGAGCGAAAACGCGCGGCCTTCCGGCTGGGTCTATATCGACGTGCGTGATCGTGACCTGGCCTCGGTGGTCAGGGACCTGCGTGCGGCGATCAACCAGCAGGTGCAACTGCAACCGGGCATGAGCCTCAGTTATTCGGGGCAGTTCGAGTTCCTCGAACGCGCCAATCAGCGCCTGAAGCTGGTGGTGCCGGCCACCTTGCTGATCATCTTTGTACTGCTGTACCTGACCTTTCGCCGGGTGGGGGAGGCGTTGCTGATCCTGGCGACCTTGCCGTTCGCGTTGACCGGCGGCGTGTGGCTGCTTTACTGGCTGGGCTTCAACCTGTCGGTGGCCACGGGCGTGGGCTTTATCGCGCTGGCGGGGGTGTCGGCGGAGTTCGGCGTGATCATGCTGCTGTACCTGAAGAACGCCTGGGCCGAGCGCAACGATGGCAATCTATTGGCGGCCATCACCGAAGGCGCAGTCATGCGGGTTCGGCCCAAGGCGATGACGGTGGCGGTGATCATCGCCGGGCTACTGCCGATTTTGCTGGGCAGCGGCACCGGCAGTGAGGTGATGAGCCGGATTGCTGCGCCGATGATTGGCGGGATGCTGACGGCGCCGTTGCTCTCGCTGTTCGTCATTCCCGCAGCCTACTACCTGATGCGCCGCCGATAAACATGTGGGAGGGGGCTTGCCCCCGATAGCGCAGGATCAGGCACAAATCCAGTGACTGACACACCGCTATCGGGAGCAAGCTCCCTCCCACAGGGGAACTCCAATGCCGGCAGCTTCAGTCGTCAAACCCGACCTGCTCGTGAATCTCATCCACCTTCAACTCCAACCGGTACGCCACCGCAATAAACAACGCCTGGCACAGGCACAAGGTGGCACTCAACGAGCGGAAGGCGAACGACGAGCCTTCATTCACCAACAGCACCGCGTTAGCCCGCTTGGCCAGGGGCGACAGGTTGCTGTCGGTGATGATCAGCGTCTTGGCCTGGTGGTGCTGGGCGATGCGCAGGCAGTGCTGGGTCTCTTTGCCGTAGGGCGTGAAACTGATGGCGATCACCAGGTCATTGGCGCGCACGCTGCGCATCTGCTCGCGATAGCTGCCGCCCAGGCCCGAGATCAGGTGGATGCGCTTGTTGGTGTGCTGCAGGTTGTAGACCAGGTAATCGGCCACCGCAAAAGAGCGGCGCACGCCGACTACGTAGATATTGTCGGCATTCACCACCAGGTCCACGGCTTTGTCGAACGCGGCATCGTCCAGCTCCAGCCCCAGACGCTCGATGCCGGACAAGGTCGCGTTGACGCATTCGCGCGCCAGGTCGCCGCCGCTGGCTTTCTGCGACTTGTTGGCGATCATGCTGCGGATGCGTTGCTGGTAGTTCTGCACCGGCGTGGTCTTGTGGGTGTAGGCCTCGCGGAACAGCGCCTGCATCTCGCTGAACCCACTGAACCCGAAACGCTGCGAGAAACGCACGATGGCCGACGGGTGCACTTCGCATTCACGGGCGATGTCGCTGATGCGGTCGACCATGATCCGGTCGCTCTGCTGGCTCATGTAGCTGGCGATGCGCTTGAGCTGGCGCGGCAGGCTCTCGTATTCGTCGGTGATCAGCTGCAACAGGCGCTCGGCATTGATCGGAGGGCTGGCGATAGAGTCTTCCAGGGTGGTCTCGGGATCGGTGCGGGACATGGGCAATCCTTCTGGCGTATTCGTCTGTTGCGCTGATGGGTGGCGCAAGTCTACAGGGTAGGCGCAAAAAAATACCCCGGCATCACGGCCGGCGTGGCCTGCTGAAACGATGCACTGTGGTGGGAGCGCCCCTGCAGGAGCTTAATGGAAAAAATATTCCAATGAAAAAATATATGGAATAAATATTGATTGGCGCCGCCGGACGTTCTAGTCTGCTCCCACCAAGAGCGTTTGCCGCCCCACGGCGGCACAACGCAGGCTGATAAAAATAACAGGAGCCAGCATGGGCCAGACTCGTTTTGCCAGTGGGCGTCAATTGGATCTGATTTGCCTCGGGCGCCTGGGCGTCGACCTCTATGCACAGCAAGTCGGTGCGCGGCTTGAGGACGTGTCCAGCTTCGCCAAGTACCTCGGCGGGTCCTCCGCCAACATCGCCTTCGGCACCGCCAGGCTCGGGCTCAAGTCGGCGATGCTGAGCCGGGTCGGCGACGACCACATGGGCCGCTTCCTGGTGGAGTCCCTGGCCCGCGAAGGCTGCGATGTCAGCGGCATCAAGGTCGACCCGGAACGCCTCACCGCCCTGGTGTTGCTCGGCCTCAAGGACCGTGAAACCTTCCCCCTGGTGTTCTACCGCGAAAACTGCGCCGACATGGCCCTGCGTGCCGAAGACGTCAACGAAGCCTTTATCGCATCCAGTAAAGCCCTGCTGATCACCGGCACGCATTTCTCCACCGACGGCGTGTACAAGGCCAGCATCCAGGCGCTGGATTACGCGGCCAGGCACAACGTCAAGCGTGTGCTGGATATCGACTACCGCCCGGTGCTGTGGGGCCTGGCGGGCAAGGCCGACGGCGAAACCCGTTTTGTTGCCGACCAGAATGTCAGCCAGCACGTGCAGAAGATCCTGCCGCGCTTCGACCTGATCGTCGGCACCGAAGAAGAATTCCTCATCGCGGGCGGCAGTGAAGACTTGCTCGCTGCCTTGCGCAAGGTGCGTGAACTGACCCCGGCGACCCTGGTGGTCAAGCTTGGCCCGCAAGGCTGCACGGTCATCCACGGCGCCATCCCCGCTCGCTTGGAAGACGGCGCCATCTACCCCGGCGTGCGCGTGGAAGTGCTTAACGTGCTGGGGGCCGGCGATGCGTTCATGTCGGGCTTCCTCAGCGGCTGGCTCAACGATGCCAGCGACGAGCGTTGCAGCCAGTTGGCCAATGCCTGCGGTGGCCTGGTGGTTTCGCGCCACGCCTGCGCACCGGCGATGCCGACGCCGGCGGAGCTGGAATACCTGTTCAACAGCCCGGTGCCGATTACCCGTCCGGACCAGGACGTGACCCTGCAACGCCTGCACCGTGTGACGGTACCGCGCAAACGCTGGAAGCAGCTGTTCGTGTTTGCCTTCGACCACCGCTGGCAACTGGTGGACCTGGCACAAAAGGGCGGCCAGGACCTTGCGCGCATCAGCGAGGCCAAGCAACTGTTTATCCAGGCCATCGAACGCGTCGAGCAAAAGCTCGCCGAACAAGGCGTAGAGGCCGATGTCGGCCTGCTCGCCGACCAGCGCTTCGGCCAGGACGCACTCAACGCCGCCAGCGGTCGTGGCTGGTGGATCGCGCGCCCGGTGGAAGTGCAGAACTCGCGGCCGCTGGCGTTCGAGCATGGCCGTTCGGTGGGCAGCAACCTGATTGCCTGGCCCCAGGAACAGATCATCAAGTGCCTGGTGCAATTCCACCCGGACGACGAACCCTTGCTGCGCCTGGAACAGGAAGCGCAACTGAAAGCGGTGTACGAGGCGTCGATTGTCAGCGGTCATGAACTGCTGCTGGAAGTCATCCCACCCAAAGACCACCCGTCCACCTATCCCGACGTGCTCTATCGCAGCCTCAAGCGCCTGTACAACCTGGGGATCTACCCGGCGTGGTGGAAGATCGAGGCGCAATCGGCCGAGGACTGGCGCAAGCTCGACGCCCTGATCCAGGAGCGCGACCCGTACTGCCGAGGCGTGGTGCTGCTGGGCCTGAATGCCTCGGCCGAATGCCTCGCCGATGGCTTCCAGCAGGCCCGCCTGAGCACCACCTGCCGAGGCTTTGCCGTGGGCCGCACGATCTTCCAGGCGCCGAGCCGGGCGTGGATGGCGGGGGAGATCGACGATGAAACCCTGATCCAGCAGGTGCAGGCCACGTTCGAACAACTGATCAACGCCTGGCGCAGTGCCCGAGGCTAAACCCGGTTCTTGATTTGAAATGCAATCCAATGTGGGAGGGGGCTTGCCCCCGATTGCGGTTGTTCAGTGACAGCAGTGGTGTCTGACACTCAGCTATCGGGGGCAAGCCCCCTCCCACATACAGCAAAAAGCAGATCTCAGTGATACCTGAAAATAATAAAGGTGCAGCCATGCCCGCAATCCGAATTGGCATCAACCCGATCTCCTGGAGCAACGACGACCTGCCGGCCCTGGGCGGTGAAACGCCCCTGAGCACCGCCCTCAGCGAAGGCAAGGAAATCGGCTACGAAGGCTTCGAGCTCAACGGCAAATTCCCCAAGGACGCCAAGGGCGTCGGCGATGTGTTGCGCCCGTATGACCTGGCGCTGGTCTCCGGCTGGTACTCCAGCCGCCTGGCCCGGCGCTCCGTGGCGGAAGAAATCGAGGCCATCGCCGGCCATGTCGAGTTGCTCAAACAGAACGGCGCCTCGGTACTGGTCTACGGCGAAGTGGCCGATTCGATCCAGGGCTCGCGCATCCGCCTGATCGAACGTCCGCGTTTCCACAGCGAACAGGCCTGGCAGGACTATGCCGACAAACTCACCGAACTGGCGCGGTTCACCCTGTCCCAGGGTGTGCGCCTGGCGTATCACCACCATATGGGCGCGTACGTCGAGTCCCCGGAAGACATCGACCAACTGATGCAACGCACCGGCCCCGAAGTCGGCCTGCTGTTCGATTCGGGCCATTGCTACATGGGCGGCGGCGAGCCTCTCGCGGTGCTGCGCAAACATATCGACCGCGTCTGTCATGTGCATTTCAAGGACGTGCGCAAACCGGTGGTGCAGCTGGCGCGCAACCAGATGTGGAGTTTTCCCGACTGCATCGTCAACGGCACCTTCACCGTGCCCGGCGATGGCGATATCGACTTCGCCGAACTGCTCGATGTGCTGCTGGCCGCCCACTATGAAGGTTGGCTGGTGGTGGAAGCCGAACAGGACCCGGCCGTGGCGCCCAGCTATATCTATGCGAAAAAAGGCTACGACACCTTGCGTGCGCTTCTGAATGAGAGGACCGGACAATGAGCTTGTTGGTCAAAAGCAGCAAACGCGGGCAGACCATGGTCGCCCTGGAGCCCGGGCGCCTGGAGTACGTAGGGTTCGCCGCCTACCGCCTGAGCCTGGGCGAAACCCTGCCGGTCAGCGCCGGAGACCAGGAGTTGTGCCTGGTATTGCTCAGCGGCCGCGTAAACATCGAGGGGGAGGGCTTCAACTGGCAGAACCTGGGGGATCGCCAATCGGTGTTTGAAGACAAATCGCCGTTCGCCGCTTACCTGCCGCCGGGCACCGATGCCCAGGTCACCGCCTTGAGTGATGTGCAGATTGCGGTCTGCGCCGCGCCCGGCGCCGAAGGCTACGAACCGCGGCTGATCCGCCCGCAAACCTGCAAGCGCAGCGTGCGCGGCAAAGGTGCCAACACCCGCTACGTGTGCGACATCCTGCCCGACAGCGAGCCAGCCCATTCGCTGCTGGTGGTGGAGGTGCGCACGCCGTCCGGGCATTCGTCGAGCTACCCGCCGCACAAACACGACACCGATGACTTGCCGCGCCAGAGCTTCCTCGAAGAGACCTACTACCACCAGATCAATCCGCCCCAGGGCTTTGTGTTCCAGCGCGTCTATACCGACGACCGCAGCATTGACCAGGCCATGGCCGTGGAAAACAGCGACCTGGTCGTCGTGCCCAAGGGCTATCACCCGGTCAGCGTGCCCTATGGCTACGAGTCCTATTACCTGAACGTGATGGCCGGCCCCAAGCGCGCCTGGCATTTCCACAACGACCCGCAGCACAGCTGGCTGCTGGACCTCTAATCAGCGGTTCTGGACGGAGAATAACAACAATGAAGTCGCCTCTACGTTTCGCCCTTAACCGCATGGTCGCGCCCAACCTGTCCCTGCCGGATTTCATCCAGCTGGCGGCGGCGCTCAAGTGCGATGCCATCGAGTTGCGCAATGACCTGGCGGACAAGCAGATCGAGTTCGGCACCCCGGCCAGCCGCGTGCGTGAGTTGTGCGCGGTGCAGGGCATCACGGTGCTGTCGATCAACGCGCTGTACCCCTTTGATGTGTGGAACGACGAGCGCCGTGCCCAGGCAATCCAGATGGCGACCTACGCCCGCGAGTGCGGCGCCCAGGGCCTGGTGATGTGCCCGCTCAACGAGCCGGGCGACACCCGCAACGAAGCCCAGCGTGCAGCCGGCTTGCGCACGGCCTTGAGCGAGCTGGCGCCGATCCTGCGCGAGTACGGCATCCTCGGGTTTATCGAGCCCCTGGGCTTTGAAGAGTGTGCGCTGCGGCGCAAGCGCGTGGCGGTGGACGCGATCATGTCCATCGGCGGCCTGGATGTGTTCCGCCTGGTGCACGACACCTTCCATCATCACCTGGCCAGCGAACATGAGTTCTTCCCGGAGTTGACCGGCCTGGTGCATATCTCCGGCGTCGAAGATGCCCAAGCGCCGCTGAGTTCGATTCGCGACGGCCACCGCGTGCTGGTGGGCGAGGGCGACATCCTCGGCAATGCGGCGCAGATCGACACCTTGCTCAGCACCGGCTACAGCGGCTACCTGTCGTTCGAGCCGTTTGCCGAGAGCGTGCACGGGCTGGTGGATATCCAGCAGGCCTTGGGCGCAAGCATCGCCCACCTGCAGAAACGATAAGGGGCGCGACATGACCACAACCCGACTGACCATGGCCCAGGCCCTGGTGAAGTTCCTGGACAACCAATACATCGAAGTCGATGGCGTGCAGAGCAAGTTCGTCGCCGGGGTGTTCACCATTTTCGGCCACGGCAACGTGCTGGGCCTGGGCCAGGCCCTGGAGCAGGACAGCGGCGACCTGGTGGTGCACCAGGGCCGCAACGAGCAAGGCATGGCCCATGCGGCGATCGGGTTCGCCAAGCAGCACCTGCGCCGCAAGATCTACGCGTGTACGGCGTCCGTCGGCCCAGGCGCTGCCAATATGCTGACCGCCGCCGCGACCGCCACGGCCAACCGTATCCCGTTGTTGCTGTTGCCCGGCGATGTGTACGCCAGCCGCCAGCCTGACCCGGTGCTGCAACAGATCGAGCAGTTCCACGACTTGAGCATCAGCACCAACGATGCCTTCCGCTCGGTCAGCAAATACTGGGACCGCATCAACCGCCCCGAGCAGTTGATGAGCGCCGCGATCCACGCCATGCGTGTGCTCACCGATCCGGCTGAAACCGGCGCGGTGACCCTGGCATTGCCCCAGGATGTGCAGGCCGAGGCCTGGGATTATCCGGATTATTTCCTGCACAAACGTGTGCACCGTATCGAGCGTCGCCCGGCCACCGGCGCGATGATCGGTGATGCATTGGCCGCCTTCCGGGGCAAGCGCAAGCCGCTGATCATCTGCGGTGGCGGTGTTAAGTACTCCGGCGCGAATGCCGCGCTGCAAGCCTTTGCCGAACGCTTTGATATTCCCTTCGCCGAGACCCAGGCGGGCAAGAGCGCCGTGGTCTCCAGCCATCCGCTGAACGTGGGTGGCATTGGCGAAACCGGCTGCCTGGCGGCCAACCTGCTGGCGCCCGAGGCCGACCTGATCATTGGTGTGGGCACGCGTTACACCGACTTCACCACCTCGTCCAAATCGCTGTTCAAGCACCCTGAGGTGACGTTCCTCAACCTCAACATCAGCCCCTGCGATGCCTTGAAGCTCGACGGCGTGCAAGTGCTGGCCGATGCGCAAATGGCCCTCGAAGCATTGGCCGATGCCCTCGGCGATTACCGCTCCGGCTGGGGTGGGCAGGTCGTCGCGGCCAAGGCGCAGTTGGACGCCGAAGTGGATCGTGTGCACCAGGTGGAATATGACGGCGACGGGTTTGTGCCCGAGGTCGACGACCGTCTCGACCGTGGCGTGCTGCGTGAATTCATCGAGCTGACCGGCTCGTGCCTGACCCAGAGCCGTGTACTGGGTGTGCTCAACCAGACCCTTGCCGACGACGCGATCATCGTCGCCGCCGCCGGCAGCCTGCCCGGCGACCTGCAACGCGCCTGGCGCAGCAAGGGCGTCAACACCTACCACGTCGAATACGGCTACTCGTGCATGGGCTACGAGATCAACGCGGCGCTCGGCGTGAAACTCGCCGAGCCGACTAAAGAGGTGTACGCACTGGTCGGCGATGGCTCCTACATGATGCTGCACTCGGAGCTGGCCACCTCGATCCAGGAGCGGCGCAAGATCAACGTGGTGCTGCTCGACAACATGGCGTTCGGCTGCATCAACAACCTGCAGATCGGCAACGGCATGGACAGCTTCGGCACCGAATTCCGCTACCGCAACCCCGAGAGCGGCAAGCTCGACGGCGGCCTGGTGCCGGTGGACTTCGCCATGAGCGCGGCGGCCTATGGCTGCAAGACCTACAAGGTCAGCACCGTGGAGCAACTCGAAGCCGCGCTGGCGGATGCGCGTATACAAACGGTGTCGACGCTGATCGATATCAAGGTGCTGCCCAAGACCATGGTCCACGGCTACCTGTCGTGGTGGCGGGTGGGTGTGGCGCAAGTGTCCACCAGCGAACGCACGAATGCCGCTGCGAAAAAACTCAATGAACACCTGGCGAAGGCCCGGCAGTACTAATAACAAGAGGAGTGTTTGTATGTCTTTGAAGCTAGGTGTCATCGGTACAGGCGCTATCGGCCGGGACCATATCCGTCGTTGCAGCCAGACCTTGCTCAACAGCCAGGTGGTGGCGGTGACTGACATCAACCTGGAGCAGGCCGCCAAGGTCGTCGCCGATTTGAAGCTGGACGCCGAGGTGTACGCCGACGGCCATGCGCTGATCAACTCGCCGCAGGTCGAGGCCGTGCTGGTGACGTCCTGGGGACCGAGCCACGAAGAGTTTGTGCTCGCAGCGATTGCCGCCGGCAAACCGGTGTTCTGCGAGAAACCCCTGGCGGTCACCGCCGAGGGCTGTCGCAGGATCGTCGACGCCGAAGTCGCCTACGGCAAGCGCCTGGTGCAGGTCGGCTTCATGCGCCCGTATGACGAAGGCTATCGCGCACTCAAGGCCGTGATCGACAGCGGCCAGATCGGTGAGCCGCTGATGCTGCACTGCGCGCACCGTAACCCGACGGTGGGCGAAAACTACAAGACCGACATGGCGATCACCGACACCTTGATCCACGAACTGGATGTGCTCCGTTGGCTGCTCAATGACGACTACGTGTCGGTGCAGGTAGTGTTCCCGCGCAAATCCAGCAAGGCCCTGGCCCACCTGCGTGACCCGCAGATCGTGCTGTTGGAAACCGCCAAGGGCACGCGCATCGACGTGGAAGTGTTTGTGAATTGCCAGTACGGCTACGACATCCAGTGTGAAGTGGTGGGGGAGACCGGCATCGCCAAGCTGCCGGAGCCTTCCCAGGTGCAACTGCGCAGTGGCGCGAAGCTGTCCAACGCGATCCTGATGGACTGGAAGGATCGGTTTATCGGTGCGTATGACGTGGAATTGCAGGCGTTCATCGACAGTGTGCGCGCCGGGCAGGTCGGTGGGCCGTCGGCGTGGGATGGCTTTGCCGCAGCGGTGGCGGCGGATGCGTGTATTGAAGCGCAGGGCAGTGAGCAGATTGTGAAGGTGAGCTTGCCGGATCGCCCACGTTTCTACGGCTGAATCACTGAAGAAATGCTGTGAAAAATGTGGGAGGGGGCTTGCCCCCTCCCACATTTGAATCGGGTTTTCACTTCAAGCAAGGAGTGTAGGTATGCGAATCGGACTAGTCGGCTACGGCCATGGAGGGCGCTTCTTTCATGCGCCGCTGATTGCCACATTGGCCGGTGCCACATTTGTCGGCGTGGTCACCAGGTCTGCGGAACGCCGCCAGCAACTGGCAACCGACCACCCAGGCCTCAAGGCCTTCGACTCTATCGGCCAGATCGTCGAAGCCGGCGTCGACGCCCTGGTCATCTCCACCACCCTCAAGGGCCGCCCCGCGCTGGTACTCGAGGCCATCGAACACGGCGTAACCGTGGTCAGCGACAAACCCTTCGCCGCCAGCGCCGAACAGGCCCAGGCATTGATCACAGCCGCCGAACGCCAGGGCTCGCTGCTCAGCGTCTACCAGAACCGGCGCTGGGACTCGGACTACCTGACCCTGCGCAAACTCATCGACGCCGGCGCCCTGGGCACAATCACCCGCTTTGAATCCCGCGTGGAGCGCTACAGCCCGCAAGCCGTGGGCAACGCCAGCGGTGGCGGCTGGCTGCGCGACTTGGGCAGCCACCTGGTCGATCAGGCCCTGCAACTGTTCGGCCCGGTGGATCGGGTGTTCGCCCAGTTGCACTACACCGCCGAACACCCCACGGTGGACCACGGTTTTTTTGTCTCCCTGACCCATGCCAACGGCGTCATCTCGCACTTGTGGGGCAATGCCTTGCAGAACTGCCAGGCCCCGCGTTTCAGAGTCAGTGGCACCGCCGGTTGCTACACCGTCGACGGCCTGGACGGTCAGGAAGAAGCGCTGCTGGCCGGCAAGTCACCGAAAACCGAAGGCGAGCATTGGGGGGCAGAGGAACACCGACGCTGGGGCTGGTTCGAGCAAGGCGCGGAACGCGAGCGAGTGCCGTCGGAGAAAGGCTGCTGGACGCAGTTCTATCGCCAGTTGCAAATAGCCGTGCAAGGGCAGGGACCGCTGCCGGTGGATGCGTATGAAGCGCTGGAAACCACTCGTCTGTTGGACGCCGCGCGCCTGAGCGCGGAGCGCCGACAAGTGATCGAGACAGCTCTGCTGTAGGAGATTTCGATAAAAATAGAACAAAATTCTAAATAGTGTTGATATGGAAATTATTTTCCAATAAAGTCTTTTCCAGGTTGCAGAAAGTACGTCCGGACTCGATCCTGGCGACTCAACAAAAACAAGATCAAAAACAACCAGGTACCGTCAGATGAAAATCTTCAACGCTGTACTGCGAGTTTTACGCCCTGCCCACACGCCACGCGGACTGCCCCGCGCTCGGCCGTTCTACTTCTCCTTCCTTAATGTGCTGTGCGTCGAAAACCAGGGCGCGCTGGTCTGCTGCATTCCCGGCGCGCCGGTCGTCCGGCTGCCTGCCGAGCTCTGATAAACGCAACGTCCAGAAAACCAACAAGAAAGTGGAGACAGACCGTTCATGAAGACCCCGATCCGTTTTACCGCGCTGGCCTTGTCCATGCTGCTCGCCAGCGGTGTTGCCGCGGCTGCCGATCTCAAGATAGGCGTGAGCATGTCCGCCTTCGATGACACCTTCCTCACCTACCTGCGCGAAGACATGGACAAGCAAGCCAAGTCCTACCCCAAGGGTGACGGCGTGCAGTTGCAGTTCGAAGATGCCCGTGCCGACGTGGTCAAGCAGTTGAGCCAGGTCGAGAACTTTATCAGCCAGAAAGTCGACGCGATCATCGTCAACCCGGTGGACACCGCGTCGACAGCCAACATCATCAAGGCCGCCACGGCGGCGAAAATCCCCCTGGTGTTCGTCAACCGCCGTCCTGACAGCCCGACCCTGGCGCCGGGCGTAGCGGCGGTGACCTCCGACGACGTCGAGGCCGGCAAGCTGCAGATGCAGTACATCGCCGAAAAGCTCGGCGGCAAGGGCAATATCGTGATCCTGCTGGGCGATCTGGCGAACAACTCCACCACTAACCGCACCAAGGGGGTCAAGGAAGTCCTGACCCAATACCCGGGCATCAAGATCGAACAGGAACAGACCGGGATCTGGTTGCGTGACAAGGGCATGACCCTGGTCAACGACTGGCTGACCCAGGGCCGTGAATTCAACGCGGTGTTGGCCAACAACGATGAAATGGCCATTGGCGCGTCCATGGCGCTGAAATCGGCGGGCAAGAAGGGCGTGTTGATCGCTGGTGTCGATGGCACGCCGGACGGCTTGAACGCGATCACCAAGGGGGACATGACCGTGTCGGCCTTCCAGGATGCCAAGGGCCAGGCGGACAAGTCGGTGGAGACCGCGCGCAAGATGGCCCGGAACGAGCCTATCGAGCAGAACGTGGTGATCCCGTTCCAACTGATCACCCCGGACAACGTCAAAGACTTCAAGTAGTCCCTACATAACAACAATAAGCCGGCAGGGCGGTCGTGCCCGCCTTGCCGATGGAGTACCTCCCTATGCTCGCTCAAGCCGCTGTCTCGCAGCCTCCCGGTATCCAGCCGCTGCCGCTGGACGAACCCTACCTGCTGGAAATCGTCAACATCAGCAAAGGCTTTCCCGGCGTCGTGGCCCTGGCCGACGTGCAGTTGCGCGTTCGCCCTGGCACGGTGCTGGCGCTGATGGGCGAGAACGGTGCGGGCAAGTCGACGCTGATGAAAATCATCGCTGGCATCTACCAGCCCGATGCCGGCGAGATTCGCCTGCGCGGCAAGCCGATTGTGTTTGAAACCCCCCTGGCGGCCCAGAAGGCCGGGATCGCGATGATCCACCAGGAACTCAACCTGATGCCGCACATGAGCATCGCCGAGAACATCTGGATCGGCCGCGAGCAGCTCAACAGCCTGCACATGGTCAACCACCGCGAAATGCATCGCTGCACCGCCGAGTTGCTGGCGCGCCTGCGCATCAACCTGGACCCCGAGGAACACGTGGGCAACCTGAGCATCGCCGAACGGCAGATGGTCGAGATTGCCAAGGCGGTGTCCTATGACTCCGACATCCTGATCATGGATGAGCCGACCTCGGCCATTACCGAGAAGGAAGTGGCCCATCTGTTTTCGATCATTGCCGACCTCAAGGCTCAGGGCAAAGGCATCGTCTACATCACGCACAAAATGAACGAAGTGTTCGCCATCGCCGATGAAGTGGCGGTGTTCCGCGACGGCCAGTACATCGGCCTGCAGCGCGCCGACAGCATGAACAGCGACAGCCTGATCTCGATGATGGTCGGCCGTGAGCTGAGCCAATTGTTCCCGGTGCGCGAGACGCCCATCGGCGATCTGCTGCTGTCGGTACGCGACCTTAGCCTGGACGGCGTGTTCAAGGACGTGTCCTTCGATCTGCATGCCGGCGAAATCCTCGGCATCGCCGGGTTGATGGGCTCGGGCCGTACCAACGTGGCCGAAACCATTTTCGGCATCACCCCCAGCAGCGGCGGCCAGATCACCCTGGATGGAAAGGCGGTGCGCATTACCGACCCGCACATGGCCATCGAGAAAGGTTTTGCCCTGTTGACCGAGGACCGCAAGCTCAGTGGCCTGTTCCCGTGCCTGTCGGTGCTGGAAAACATGGAAATGGCGGTGCTGCCGCACTACACCGGCAACGGCTTTATCCAGCAGAAAGCCCTGCGAGCGCTGTGCGAAGACATGTGCAAGAAGCTGCGGGTGAAAACCCCGTCCCTTGAGCAGTGCATCGACACCTTGTCCGGCGGCAACCAGCAGAAGGCCTTGCTCGCACGCTGGCTGATGACCAACCCGCGCCTGCTGATCCTCGATGAACCGACCCGGGGCATCGACGTGGGCGCCAAGGCCGAGATCTACCGGCTGATCTCGTTCCTCGCCAGTGAAGGCATGGCGGTGATCATGATTTCTTCCGAGTTGCCCGAAGTGCTGGGCATGAGCGACCGGGTCATGGTGATGCACGAGGGCGAATTGATGGGCACCCTGAACCGCAGCGATGCGACCCAGGAAAAAGTCATGCAGTTGGCCTCCGGGATGACCGCAGTCCACTGACGTACAGAATAAAAAGGTGATGGGCTATGAACGCAATAACGGATAACAAACCTGCGACGGTGCCAACCAAAAGTCGTCGACGCATGCCCACCGAGCTGAGCATCTTTCTGGTGCTGATCGGCATTGGCCTGGTGTTTGAATTGTTCGGCTGGATCGTGCGCGACCAGAGCTTCCTGATGAACTCCCAGCGCCTGGTGCTGATGATCCTGCAAGTGTCGATCATCGGCCTGCTGGCAATTGGCGTGACACAGGTGATCATCACGACGGGGATCGATCTGTCTTCGGGCTCGGTGCTGGCACTTTCGGCGATGATTGCTGCCAGTTTGGCGCAGACGTCCGATTTTTCCCGGGCGGTGTTCCCCAGCCTGACCGACTTGCCGGTATGGATTCCAGTGGCCATGGGGCTGGGCGTAGGACTGTTGGCGGGGGCGATCAACGGCAGCATCATTGCTGTCACCGGCATTCCGCCGTTCATTGCCACCCTGGGCATGATGGTCTCGGCCCGTGGCCTGGCGCGTTACTACACCGAAGGCCAGCCGGTGAGCATGCTCTCGGACTCGTACACGGCCATTGGCCACGGCGCGATGCCGGTGATCATCTTCCTGGTGGTGGCGGTGATCTTCCACATCGCCCTGCGCTACACCAAGTACGGCAAGTACACCTACGCCATCGGCGGTAACATGCAGGCGGCGCGCACCTCTGGGATCAACGTCAAGCGCCACCTGATCATCGTGTACAGCATCGCCGGTCTGCTGGCAGGTCTGGCCGGGGTGGTGGCTTCGGCACGTGCTGCGACCGGGCAGGCGGGCATGGGCATGTCCTATGAACTGGATGCGATTGCCGCAGCGGTCATTGGCGGTACCAGCCTGGCGGGCGGGGTAGGGCGCATTACCGGCACGGTGATCGGCGCTCTGATCCTCGGGGTGATGGCCAGCGGGTTTACCTTTGTCGGGGTGGATGCGTATATCCAGGACATCATCAAGGGGCTGATCATTGTGGTGGCTGTGGTCATCGACCAATACCGCAACAAGCGCAAGCTCAAGCGCTGAGGCGCAGCGGCAAGCCTCAAGCTGCAAGCATGCTGATGTTTGCAGCTTGTCGCTTGCCGCTTGCGGCTTATAGCTGCTTCACGAACTTTCCTGCTATAAACGCACTCCGATAACCATTCGCCAAGCCCTTCCTGGTGCCTTTTGGGGTTATCCGGGAAAAAATGCCTGTCATTTCAGTTGCTGCGCCCTCAAGTCGGCCTTAGACTGCCGCCCCTCGTAAATTGAGTGCCGGGTGGCGCTTGAAATGGACGGCGCCTTTCCGAGACCTGCAGAGGCCTTCCGGAACGCTCCCTTATTCGCCTTAATGCACGTATTTTTTATAGAGAAATCAATGACAAAGGAAAAGTTGCTGGCCATGCCGGCGGATGACTACATGAATGCCGAACAGCACGCTTTTTTCGAGAAGTTGCTGCAAGACATGAAAGTGGAACACCACGAGCGCATTGAACAGAACCGTATCGCCATTGAAAGCCTGGACACCCCGGCCGACCCGGCCGACGCCGCTTCCGTTGAAGAAGAGCGTACCTGGCTGGTCAACGCCATCGACCGCGACCAGCGCATGCTGCCGCAGCTTGAGCGCGCGTTGGAGCGCATCAAGGAAGATTCCTTTGGCTGGTGTGACGACAGCGGCGAGCCTATCGGCCTCAAGCGCCTGCTGATCAGCCCCACCACCAAGTACTGCATCGAAGCGCAAGAGCGCCACGAGCAGATCGACAAGCACCAGCGCCAAGCCTGATGCGTTGAAGCTGGGGGGCCGCCACGCGGTTCCCCAGGGCAAGATCCGTTACACCCTGTCTATTGATCTGCTGCAAGCAACCCCACTAAAGGCCCATGGATAATGGCCCGATAGTGGCGTTTAATGCAGTGACAATAATGACAAGCAGTGGGGTAACGAAGATGGCTGGAGACGGACCTCTGATGGGTGCAGCCGTGTCACCGCAACCGGTGGCGCGCGGGCTGCCCGGCTGGCTCACGCCGTTGTTGCAGAGCACCGCCCTGGTGCTGGTACTGCTGGGCCTAGCGTTCGCTAGCTTGCCGCTCTACCTTTGCCTGCCACTGGTCCTATTGATGATCTGGCTGCCTCGCCTGAAAAATCGCACACCAGTGATTGCAGCTTCCGACGCCGCCGATGCCATTGGCGAGTTGACTCGTGATCTGTCGTATACCACCAGCCACAACGCACTTTCCGCCGCCGGCGTGGCCTATTCGGTCAAGCAACTGGCGGCGCGCCTGCAGTCGCAGTTGAGCGCGGCCAGGCAGATCGTCAGCAGTGCCGAGGTGATGATCGGCACCGAAAAAGTCACCTCCCAGCTCAGCCGTGAGGCGTTGGGGGCTGCGAGCCAGGCCCATCAGCGCAGCACCGAAGGCCGTGAAGTGCTGGCTCAGTCGATCAGCCGCATGCACCAGCTCAGCCAGCGGGCCAATGCCAGCCGTGAGTTAATTGAGGCCTTGAGCCAGCGCAGCGAGGAAATCCAGCGGGTGACCCTGGTGATCCAGTCCATCGCCAGCCAGACCAACCTGCTGGCGCTGAACGCGGCGATTGAAGCGGCGCGGGCCGGTGAGCATGGTCGCGGGTTTGCCGTGGTGGCGGATGAAGTGCGTGGGTTGGCCGGGCGTACTGCCACGGCCACCGATGAAGTCGGTGTGATGGTGGCCGACATCCAGCAACGCACTGCTCAGGTGGTAGAGCAGATTCGCCAGCTCTCGGCGGACCTGCACACCGGTGTCGAGCAGGTAGAGCACGCTGGCGAGCAACTGCAAAATATCGCCAGCCTGGCGGCGGATGTGGAAGGCCAGGTCAATGAAATCGCCCAGGGTACCGACACCAACCGCACCCAGCTCGACAGCCTGTTCCATGCCGTTGAGCAGATGCGCAGCGACCTGGCCGTCAGCGATCAGCAAACCCGCCAGCTGGCGGATGCTGCCGTACAAATGGAAGGCCAGGCCGAAACCATCAGCGAGCGCCTGGCGGAAGTCGGGCTGGATGACTATCACCAGCGCATCTATGACCTGGCCCGCGAAGGTGCCAGTCGGATTGCCGCGCTATTCGAAGCCGATGTGCAACAGAACCGCATCAGCCTGGACGACCTGTTCGACCGCAGCTATACGCCGATCGCCAATACCAGCCCAATCAAGTACCACACCCGCTTCGACGGCTACACCGACCAGGTATTGCCAGCGATCCAGGAGGCGCTGTTGCCGCGTCATGAAGGGTTAGTGTTCGCCATTGCCTGCACGCCCCAGGGCTATGTGCCGACCCACAACAAGGCTTTTTCCCAGGCGCTGACCGGCGATGCGCAGGTGGACGCCGTGCAGAACCGCACCAAACGCAAGTTTGAAGACCGTACCGGAATCCGCTGCGGCAGCCATCAGCAGGCGGTGTTGTTGCAAACCTATACCCGCGACACGGGTGAGCTGATGCACGATCTGTCGGTGCCGATCATGGTCAAGGGCCGGCACTGGGGCGGTTTGCGCCTGGGTTACAAGCCCGAGGCCGCGAAAGGCTGACGTTAGGATTATTGCCGTTTATGCAAGGGAGCTATTCCGGGAATAGCTTTTTCAAGCGGACGTAAAACCGTAGCATGGGCAACATTGTTAGCCAGCTAACTAATGCTGCGGAGAAGCGCCATGCAAAACAAAGTCGATGTCGCCGTGATGATTGGCAGTGGTGTACCGCATGCCTTGCGGGCATTGGGTCAAAAGGCCTGTTGGGTGGTATTGCTCAACGGTGAGCAGCGCGGCACGGCGTTCGCCAGTCGCGATGAGGCAGAGGAGTGCAGGGCTGCCTGGCAGGCTCTGATGCGCCTGGAGCAGTCAGACAGCCTGCATTGAGGGCTGTTTATTGCGATTGATGCAGGCGCTGGTTCAGCTCATCCACCGCGATAGCCCATTCGGCGTCGTCACGCAGTTCTTCCTTGAGAAAGCTGGCTTGTTGTGCAGACCAGAATGGCGCATCGATCAGTTTCACGCCTTCAGGCAACGGATGGGCGACGATAAATGCATCGATGGCGTCCGGGGTTGAATCCAGGCCCAATTGTTCAAACAGGGTTTCAAGGGTGGGGATTGGCGCGTCCATTTCGTTCTCCATGCAGGGGGGCGTTATGCATGGGAGGGTTGTAGCGCGGCGGAGTTCTATCGAATGTTCAGGAATTAAGGGCCCCGGCATCCACAGCAGTCTTTAACGCCCTGGCGGCCTCTTTTGCAGCGGCGGCGGCTGCGTCGACGGTTTTGAACCAGCGGTCTTTTTCCACTTGGTGCGTGGTGACAGTGGTCAGCGGTGGCTTGGCCCGCATCACGATCACTGCTTGAAACTCACCGTCTACTTCCCTTGCGTCGCCATGGATGAAAAATTCGCCGATATCAAATTCCGTCACGTAGAGCCTTCCCTTGGAGATAACTGCACTGGAGAAACCTGGCCCGTGGGGCGCAAACTTCAGTGGACGGGCCAGTATGGCAGTTGTTGCGGGTCGGCGGCGCGGTAAAGTTACCGGGCGGACGAAACGATAGCTCCATGTTGGGCGTGCAACACGGCTTCGAGTTTTTTGGCCAGTTCGCAGGCCTTGACATGGTCGCTGCGGAAGCCTTTGATGCGGCCACTGAGCACTTCGCGCACGTGGAAGAAGTTCCGGCCGGCAGGTACAACTTGGTAAAGAACCGAATCCGGGTACCCCTCGAAGCTGTTCAAGCGGTAGTATTGGGCCTCGTCCTGACAGGATGAACGGGTTTGCGAAGACATAGCGCTGTAGGGTGATCGTTGCATGGCCTGCTCCTTTTCGATCTTGCGGGATGACTGGATTGCAGCGTTTTGAGTGGTCTTGATCCATGCTGCTGTTTTAGTATTGTCGTCAGCAGTCAGCGTCCGGTTCCATGACAACGTGTTTATTTGTGTATGCATGTCGGAAAACTGCATTTTTAATTGGGTTATTCTCTGAAGTTGGTCGACCCGTATTCTCGGGCCGTTGAACCTGTGATCTCCTGTGGCGCCTGATGACCTTGCACAAGGCCCGTCGCGCATGTCTGTACTAGTCTTTCGGCTCGACAGCAGGATTTTCTTCAGTTTTTCAAAGAATGAGTTGTGTGATCGTGCCGTGATGGCCGTTTTTTGTGCTGCCCGCTCTGGCGGACAGCGCTCTTTTCCATGTGGGGGCGTTTCCTTGGCAGTCAGTAATCTGGATATGCACGCGTTGTTCGTGCTGGGTGATTTGCGCGCAAAGTTGGTCAAACAGTTCCAGTCCCGTTTTGTCTACATCACCGAGCAGACGCCGGAAGGCATTTACATCGCCGAAATCGATACCGAGGCGGCGATGGTGGTGGACGACAAACCACGCCTTGAGCTCAAGGTCGGCGACCATTTTCGTGCAGCGGTATTGCCCAGCCGTGAGGGCGGCAAGTTCGAATTGAAGTTCCGCGACATCAAGTTGACGGTGTATGGCCTGGGCGACTACGCCTTTGTGTCGTCGGCCGAAGGCCAGGGCATTGTGTTCAAGGAAGGCCACAGCGTGATGCTGGTGTTCGCCGCCAACGAGCAATTGCAGGAAGGCCTGACCAAAACCCTGAAGGCTGTGACCGGCAAGGCCGCCAAATGGCGCAAAGGCGAACTGGTCACCTTCAAGGCCAGTGAATAATCAGCAAAAAAACGCGAACACCCGTTATCTCCCGGAACCTCTACTACAGTTGAGTTGACTTAACTATTCAGAGGCTTCGCGCATACGCAGCAAAGCCGTCCGCCATTGGCTGCGATATCGCGAGGTGCGAAGGCATGAAAGGATTGAAAACGCTGTTGGCTGCGTCCCTGACGACCCTGGGGTTGTCAGTGGCCACGTTGCCGGTAAGCGCCGCCGAGGCGCCGGTACATTTTGCCGACCTGAACTGGGAAAGCGGCAGCCTGATCACCGAAGTGCTGCGGGTGATTGTCGAGAAGGGCTACGACCTGCCCACCGATACCTTGCCCGGCACCACCATCACACTGGAAACCGCCCTGGCAAAGAACGACATCCAGGTGATCGCCGAAGAGTGGGCCGGCCGCAGCCCGGTGTGGGTCAAGGCCGAGGCCGAAGGCAAAGTGGTGGGCCTGGGTGACACGGTCAAGGGTGCGACCGAAGGCTGGTGGGTGCCGGAATACGTAGTCAAGGGCGACCCCGCCAAAGGTATCAAGCCCCTGGCGCCGGACCTCAAGAGCGTGAAGGACCTGGCACGCTACAAGGATGTGTTCAAGGACCCCGAATCCCCCGGCAAGGGGCGCTTTCTCAACAGCCCCATCGGCTGGACCTCGGAAGTGGTCAACAAACAGAAGCTCAAGGCCTACGACCTGGACGACAGCTACGTGAACTTCCGCAGTGGCTCGGGCGCGGCACTGGACGCGGAGATCGCTTCATCGATCCGGCGCGGCAAGCCGGTGCTGTTCTATTACTGGTCGCCGACGCCGCTGATGGGGCGTTACAAGTTGATCCAGCTGGAAGAGCCGCCGTTTGATGCCGAGGCGTGGAAAACCCTGACGGATGCGGATAACCCTGATCCGAAGCCGACCCGGTCATTGGCGTCGAAGTTGAGTATCGGGGTCTCGACGCCGTTCCAGAAAGAGCATCCGCAGATTGCGCAGTTTTTCGAGAAGGTCGAGTTTCCGATAGAGCCGTTGAACAAGGCATTAGCGAGCATGAGTGAGAACCACACGGCGCCACGTGAGGTGGCCCAGGCGTTTCTCAAGGAGCATCCCGAGGTGTGGAAGGCCTGGTTGACTGAGGATGTGGCGCAGAAGGTTGAGGTGAGCCTGAAATAACCACGGATCTTTAAGTTCAATGTGAAGCAAGTGTGGGAGGGGGTTGTTACCGATTGCAGCGAGTCAGTCACCGCATGGTTGACTGCTCCAACACTATCGGGAGCAAGCTCCCTCCCACATTTAGTTGCATTCCAGGATCAGAACCGGGTCTGCACCGCCAACTCAAAGGTTCGTGGTGAGCCCAAGTAATACGCCGGCGACACATGGGCAAACTCGGCATACACCTCATTCGTCAAGTTGCGCACCCGGCCCGTCACCGAGGTGTGCGAATCCACCTTATAGCGCAGGAACGTTCCGAACAGGGTGTAGGCCGGCACTGTCTGGGTGTTGGCGTTGTCTGCATACACCTGGGCTACATATCGCGCGTCCACACCCCCTTGCCAGTCCTCGGCAAAATCATAGGTCAGCCACAGATTCCCCACGCGCTTGGGCACGTTGGTTGGCGTGTTGCCCTTGCGCGACACCACGGCGCCACTGGCGATTTTCTCGTTGAAGTCATCGTACTCGGCATCCACCCAGGCGAAGCTGCCTTCCGCCAGCAGCCTTGGCGTGATGCGCAGCGAGCTGGCCAGTTCGATCCCCTTGGATGACTGCGCACCGACCGGAATGCTGTTGGTGGGGTCCTGCGGGTCGGTGACGGCAAAGTCCTTGCGCTCGATCTTGTATGCGGCAACGGTGGCCGAGCCGCGCCCGTCCAGGTAGTCGAATTTGCTGCCCACTTCCCACTGCTTGCCCGTCGAGACATCAAACACTTGCGTGGTGGTGTTCGGTTGCTCGGCGGCGGTGCTGTATTGCACATACACATTAGCCGTTGGGATGAACTGATAGGTCAGGCCTACACGGCCGGTCACCGGTTCCCAGTTGCGTTTGAAGTGGCGGGGGTTGGTGGCGGTTATCGCACGGTGGTTGGTCACATCCAGGTCGATGGCGTCATAACGCAGGCCAGTCAGCAGCGACAATGTGTCGGTAAGGCCCAGGCGATTTTCCACGAACAGTGCCTTGGTGGTGACTTCGTTGGTCTTGTCCTTGCCGAAGCGTTCCCGGGTCCGCGGGAGGTCAAAGAAGTGTCCGGGGTCGAAGTTGTTCGGGTCTACCGTGCTGTTGCCTGGCACATTCCACGGAGTGTTGGTGGTGCTGTTGACTTTGTACTCGAAGCCGCCGGACCAGGTAGTCGACAGGCCAAAGAGGCTATCGTCGTGGCGCAGTTCGAACTGGTTGCCGTTTTGTTCGCCCTGATGACGTACCTGATAGGCCGTCGAGCGGTTTACCGCCGTGTTGTTCGCGTTGTACTGATAGGTTTCCAGGTTGCGGTAATCGCGTTGGCTGTCCAAATGGTAAAGGGTGTTTTTCAGCGTGGTGCTGTCGTTGAGCCGGTAGTCGATGATCGAGCGTGCCCAGATCGTGCGTTGTTCGTAGCGCCCGTCGGCGACGTTGTAGTTGTTGAACCGGTTGTGTCTGTCGATCTTCAACTCGCCTGCCTTGGGGTTGAGCACCGGTGTGCCCCAGTAGGGGCTGTCTTCGTGCTCATCCTGGTATTCCAGCGCCAGGGTGTGGGACAGGTCGGGCGTGAGGTCACTGAGCAGGGAAAACGCCAGGCTCCACGCGTCGCGCTGATCGCGGTCGATATAGCTGTGGTTGGTGTTGCGGCTCACATCCAGGCGTGCGTAATGCTGTACCTCGGCGCCAGGTTCGGTCAGGGCATGGTTGACGCCGAAGGCCATGCCGGCGGTGTCGTAGCTGCCGTAGGTGAGCTGGCCTTCGGCGGCCTGTTCCTCACGGGTGGCCAACTTGGTCACGTAGTTGAGCGAGCCGCCCACGGAGCCTGCGCCGTTGATCAGCGAGGAGGGGCCACCCACCAGTTCCACCCGGTCATAGATCCACACATCCACGGGGCGGGCCAGGCCGGTGGCGACGTTGATACCGTTGAACATCTGGGTGATCTGGCTGCTGGTAAAGCCGCGATAGGAAACAAACCCGCCAAACCCGGGCGGGGCGCTGGCGTTGACGCCGGGCAAGGTGTTGGCGGCATCGCGGAAGGTCTTGGCGCCATGGCGCTCGATGTCACTGCGATTGGCGATGGCCACCGACGCCGGGGTTTCCCGCACGCTCAAGCCCAACCGCGACGCCACGCCGCTGGATTGATCCAGGGCCAGGCCGGGTTCGGCGGCTTGCTCGCCATCGATGGTGGTCGGGGCCAACTCAAGGGCCCAGGCGCAGACAGGCAGGCAGCCGAACAGGCCTGCCAACAGGGGTAGATGTTTCATGGTTGAATCCTGAAAAACTTGGCTTGAAAACAATGCACAGCCGCCCGTACTTCCTTGCGGAAACGGTACTCAGTGCAGATCGGAAAGCGAAGGCATCAGGCGAAGGCAGGCGGCGCGCGCGGATTGGCCGCAGGCCAGGTGAAGCGGGCAGGGATATCGGCAGCCAGGACGATGGCCGGCGGTGGAGCATGGGGCTGTGGCAACACCGCCACGTTCAGGCTGGAACTCAGCGCCGGGCCCATGCCGCCGGTGGAACACAGCGGGCAGCCAAACGCCTTGGACAGCGTCGGCAAATTCTCTTCAGTGGAATTGGACGGCTTGGGCGCCTGGGTACGTGGGTCCACCGTACAAAACTGACCGCCGATGCCATTGAGCTGCATCCCGACCATCTGCCCATGCCCGATACTGCAGGCGAACACATTGAACAGGACGCAGCAGTAGAGCATCCAGGCAATGAGCGAGCGGTCGGCACGGGCAAGTTTCATGGGGCGGCACTTTACCATCAGCCGCCGACGAAATGCCTGCAAAAAATCTCAGGGCGACTATCCTGTTTCGCACCTTTTCAGGGAGAGCCAGCCATGAGCTTCGTTGTCGCACGATGGATTGTCGGCGTTTTTACCTGCATCAGCATGGTCCACCTGTACTGGGCCGCCGGCGGCAAACTCGGCTTCCAGGCCGCCATTCCCCAACTGCCCGGCGAATTTGCCAACGGACCCAGACCTGCATTCAAGCCCTCGGCACTGGGCACGTTCCTGGTCGCGATGGGGTTGGTGGCCATTGCACTGCTGGTGTGCCTGCGCGCCGGGTTGTACTTCTCGGCGGTATCCCATGGGGCGTTGCAGTGGGGCATCAGCGCGATTGCCGTACTGATGTTTGCCCGGGCGATTGGGGATTCGGAGTTGGTCGGGTTCTTCAAGAAGGTCGGTGGGTCGAGGTTTGCGAGGTGGGATACGTATTTTTATTCGCCGTTGTGTCTGGTGTTGGGGGTGGGGTTGTTGGTGGTGGCGTGGGGGTGAGGGATTAATGGATGGGTTCTAATCAGCTAGAATAAAAAAAAGAGGCCTGTTCGGCTTTTGACCGCAAAGATGTTTAGGTCGATTACTTTTCTTATGGTTGATGAGTTTGCAGGCATCTCGATGTAAATATTGCCCATTCTTGGCTCTGAGGTAGAAGGTATTAAATGTTTGTTGGATACAACAGGACTCTGGTTGCTCTCACGTCAACATAGCCTGATTTTTGAGTGACGGGGCCGTCTAGCTCAATCAGGAGTACTGAGCCGCCAAGCTTTAGTGCTGCACAATCTTTGTCCGAGGCGTGAATCAGCTCAGCTGTTATTTGAGTGACGCCGTTTGTATGGGATATTTTCGGAACTTTACTGGAGGAGGGGGTAATGTTTTTCCCCCAAGAGAAAATTTCATCCAGGTCGAACTCGACATCCACCTCATCGCCTAAATTTGGCGCGATGCCCACCCATAAAGCTGTGCCGCTACCCGCAGGTGAGTGGAAACTCACAAGCAAAGTTTCCGCGTCAGGCATCGCCTCGATAATTTTTATCTTCATTTCACTTCTTCGGTAGTGGGACTCTAACAACGGTGTTGTCTACATTTATGGTGCTGGTTTTAAGCTCAAGTGTCCATGTCTCCTCATGGTAGTGATGCTTGCTTGGTTTGCTGCTCATTTCGTGAGAGCCATAACGAATACTTCTTTTTGCATCACCGGAAACAATCCTGTCGCGATCGGGTTTTCCAGTGCGTGGATTGATGTTCGTGTGAGGACCTGGCCCTAGAAACTCATCCCACTTCCGGACGGTTTCTTCCGGTTTAATTGGTTTATTTGCATAGGTTTCTTTGTGGTATCCCATTTTAGGTGGGGTATTTGAGGTCGAGGGGCTGAACGGTTCGCCCTCATTGGTATTTGCTTTAGTTTCTGGTTCTTTAACTTCGGTGGTTGGTTTGCACTTATCTCCACCTGGACAGGCACTCAGTCCTAAAGGATCCACCCATCCCGTAGGATTGGGCACGTACTGGTAGGCATTGATCCCACCCGCCAGCTTCACCGGATCCGGCGTCAGGTACCGACCAACATCCGGATTGTAGTAGCGATGGCGGTTGTAGTGCAGTCCGCTTTCCTGATCGAAATACTGACCCTGGAAACGCAGCGGGTTGTCGACTTTTCCGATGTCGAGGCGGGTGATTTCCCCGTAGGCGCGGTAATGCGCCGACCAGACGATTTCGCCGTCTTGGGCAGTGAGTTCCTGCGGCGTGCCAAGGTGGTCGAGCTGGTAGTGGTAGGCCTTGGTTTCCTTTGGACCGAAGCCTTCCAGCAGCGCCAGCGGGCGAAAGCTGTCTGGTTCATAGAGATAGCTGCGATGCCGATCCGCATGGTGTTCGGCAATCAGTTTGTCGCCTTGCCAGAAGAACTCGGTGGTGATGCCGTCGACGGTTTTGCTGATGCGGCGACCAAACGGGTCGTAGCGGTAGCTGGCGGTCTGGCCGTTGGGCGTTTTAATGCCGATCAGACGATGCTGGCAGTCGTAGCGATATTCGGTGACGAGTGCGTGACCTTTGCCGCGTCGTTCGCGAATCAGGTTGCCGAAGGCGTCGTAGTCGTAATGATGGTCGCCCTGGATCATCAGGCGGTTGCCGGCGACGATGTCCGGGCCGGGGCGGTTGTGCATGAGCAGGTTGCCAGCCGAGTCGTGGCCGAAGCGTTCCTGCTCGCCTTGGGTGTGGTCGGCGCGGGTGAGGCGGTTGAGTGGGTCGTAGTGGTAGCGGTGTTCGCCCTTGCGGGTGTCGAGCAGGCGGGTGAGGTTGCCGGTTTTGTCGTAGTCGTAGTGGCGGCGGTATAGCGGGCCTTCGGCATCAACGATGCTCTGGTTGAACAGGTGGCCTTGGTGGTCGTGCTGGTAGTGGCTGAGCAGGTTTCCTTGGGCGCGTTGCTGTTCGCGACCAGCGTTGAACAGGTGTGAGGTGAGAACGGCGCCATTCAGTTCGACGGTGGCGAGGTGGC
>NZ_JBYSZX010000024.1:0-52490 GCF_058787615.1 Pseudomonas sp. FW305-3-2-15-C-LB1
AGGCCAACCTGGTGAGAATTAGGGCCTGCCTGACGGCAGGCCGTTACCGGCCCGCACACAAAAAATCTGACAGTCCCGGCCCAGCGGGTTTCTTGTTTTTGCAGCGTGCGAATCAAAAATCCGCCAACTGCCACACCTCATACGCCGGTGTCTCGTAGGGGTGACTGAGTTTCAACGCAGCCACAACCGCCACAATCAACTCATCCGCCACCACCAGCTCAACCTTCCACTCTTCAACCACTTCAACCTGGCCCACCTGCCCGATAAACGGCTGACTGCCGTCCAACGCGCGGAATTGGCCCTGGCCCAGCACTTGCCAGGCGCAGCTGTCGTAGTTGCCGATGCGCCCGCCACCCGCTGCGAAGACAGCGGTTTTCACCGTCTCCACGTGGCTGTCGGGCACGAAGAAGCTGAGCTTGTACACGGCCTTAGTTCACCCACACGCGGGCGTTGCGGAACATGCGCATCCAGGCGCCGTCTTCGTTCCACTCTTCCGGACGCCACGAGTTCTGCACGGCGCGGAATACACGCTCCGGGTGCGGCATCATGATGGTCACGCGACCGTCGCGGCTGGTAAGGCCGGTGATCCCGCGCGGCGAGCCGTTCGGGTTGGCCGGGTAAGTCTCGGTGACCTTGCCGTGGTTGTCGACGAAACGCAGGGCGACGGTGCCGGACAGGTCAGCTTCAAGCAAGGCTTCTTCACTGGCGAACTCGGCATGGCCTTCACCGTGGGCAATGGCGATCGGCATGCGCGAACCGGCCATGCCTTGCAGGAAGATCGAGTTGGACTCCTGCACCTGCACCATGGCAACACGGGCTTCGAACTGCTCGGAACGGTTGCGCACAAAGTGCGGCCAGAACTCGCTGCCCGGGATCAGTTCGCTGAGGTTGGACATCATCTGGCAACCGTTGCACACACCCAGGGTAAAGCTGTCGTTGCGCTCGAAGAAGCCCTGGAACGCATCGCGCGCACGGCTGTTGAACAGGGCCGACTTGGCCCAGCCTTCACCGGCACCCAGCACGTCGCCGTAGGAGAAACCGCCGCAGGCCACCAGGCCCTTGAACTCGTTGAGGTCAACGCGACCGGCGAGGATGTCGCTCATGTGCACGTCGATCGCATTGAAGCCAGCGCGATCGAACGCCGCCGCCATTTCCACCTGGCCGTTGACGCCCTGCTCACGCAGTACGGCAACTTGTGGACGAATGCCTTTCTTGATGTAAGGCGCGGCGATGTCCTGGTTGACGTCGAAGCTGAGCTTGGTGCTCAGGCCCGGGTTGTCTTCTTCCAGGATCACGTCGAATTCCTGCTCGGCGCAGTCGGCGTTGTCACGCAGGCGTTGGATCTGGTAGCTGGTCTCGGCCCACTGGCGTTGCAGCAAGCGGCGCTGGCCGGCAAACACCGTGTCGCCATTGAACGAGATGTTGATCTCGCCGTTGTTGATCGGCTGGCCGATCACCGCCACGCAGTCGTCCAGGCCAGCGGCGCTGAATTGGGCGAGTACGTCCGGGGTCGCGTCCTGGCGAACCTGGATCACTGCGCCCAGCTCTTCGTTGAACAGGATGCCGTTGATCTCGGACGCATCCTCGGCAACGCTGTCGAGCACGATATTCAGGCCGCAGTGACCGGCGAAGGCCATCTCGACAACGCTGGTCAGCAAGCCACCATCGGAACGGTCGTGGTAAGCCAGCAGGTGACCGTCGGCGTTGAGGCCCTGGATCACGGCAAAAAAGGCTTTGAGGTCTTCGGCGTCATCGACGTCCGGAGCCTGCTTGCCGAGCTTGCCATGGGTCTGCGCCAGGATCGACGCGCCCATGCGGTTCTGGCCACGGCCCAGGTCGATCAGGATCAGGTCGGTGGTGCCCTTGTCCATGCGCAGTTGCGGGGTCAGGGTCTGGCGGATGTCGGTAACCGGTGCAAAACCGGTGACGATCAGCGACAGCGGCGAGGTGACTGTCTTGTCGACGCCGTCTTCGTTCCAACGGGTGGCCATGGACATGGAGTCCTTGCCCACCGGAATGGTGATGCCCAGCTCAGGGCACAGTTCCATGCCGACCGCCTTGACGGTGTCGTACAGGCGCGCATCTTCACCCGGGTGGCCGGCAGCGGACATCCAGTTGGCCGACAGCTTGATGTCGGACAGCTTGCCGATGCGCGACGCCGCGATGTTGGTGAGGGTTTCACCGATTGCCATGCGGCCTGACGCCGGCGCATCCAGCAGGGCCAGCGGCGTACGTTCGCCCATGGCCATGGCTTCACCGGTGTAGACGTCGAAGCTGGTGGCGGTGACGGCAACGTCAGCCACCGGCACTTGCCACGGGCCGACCATCTGGTCACGTGCCACAAGGCCGGTGATGGTGCGGTCGCCGATGGTGATCAGGAAGCTCTTGCTCGCCACGGCCGGGTGGTGCAGCACGCGTTCGATGCTGTCGGCCAGTTCAAGTTGGCTTGGGTCGAAGTCATCGCCCAGCTCGGCTTCACGTACCGCCGAACGGTGCATGCGCGGGGCTTTGCCCAGCAGCACTTCAAGCGGCATGTCCACCGGGCTGTTGCCGAAGTGGCTGTCGGTGACGGTAAGCTGCGGTTCGGCAGTGGCTTCGCCGACCACGGCAAACGGGCAGCGCTCGCGTTCGCAGATGGCCTGGAAGCGCGCGAAGTCTTCTGTGCCAACCGCCAGTACGTAGCGTTCCTGGGATTCGTTGCTCCAGATTTCGTGCGGGGCCATGCCCGGCTCGTCGTTTGGAATGTTGCGCAGTTCGAAGCGGCCACCCCGGTCGCCATCGTTGACCAGTTCCGGGAAGGCATTGGACAAACCGCCCGCGCCGACGTCGTGGATGAAGCTGATCGGGTTCTTGTCACCCAACTGCCAGCAACGGTCGATGACTTCCTGGCAGCGGCGTTCCATCTCCGGGTTTTCGCGCTGTACCGAAGCGAAGTCCAGGTCTGCCGAGCTGGTGCCGGTGGCCATGGAGGACGCCGCGCCGCCGCCGAGGCCGATCAGCATCGCCGGGCCGCCGAGCACGATCAGCTTGGAGCCGACCAGGATCTCGCCTTTCTTGACGTGTTCTTCACGGATGTTGCCCATGCCGCCGGCCAACATGATCGGCTTGTGGTAGCCGCGCACTTCATCGCCACGCGGGGTGGTGATGGATTGTTCGAAGGTCCGGAAGTAACCGGTCAGCGCCGGACGCCCGAATTCGTTGTTGAACGCAGCGCCGCCCAGCGGGCCTTCGATCATGATGTCCAGCGCGGTGACGATGCGCTCAGGCTTGCCGTACGGCACTTCCCACGGCTGTTCGAAACCCGGGATCTGCAGGTTGGACACGGTGAAACCGGTGAGGCCCGCCTTGGGCTTGGCGCCGCGACCGGTAGCACCTTCGTCGCGAATTTCGCCGCCGGAACCGGTGGCTGCGCCCGGGAACGGGGCAATCGCGGTCGGGTGGTTGTGGGTCTCGACCTTCATCAGGATGTGCACCGGCTCCTGGACCGCGCCGTACTGGCGGGTCTCAGGGTCCGGGAAGAAACGGCCGGCGACGGAGCCGACGATCACCGAGGCGTTGTCCTTATAAGCAGAAAGAACCCCTTCGCTGTGCATCACGTAGGTGTTCTTGATCATGCCGAACAGGCTTTTTTCCTGGCTTTCGCCGTCGATGTCCCAGCTGGCGTTGAAGATCTTGTGACGGCAGTGCTCGGAGTTGGCCTGGGCGAACATCATCAGTTCGATGTCGTGCGGGTTGCGCTTCAAGCCGTTGAAGGCGTTGACCAGGTAGTCGATCTCGTCTTCGGCCAGGGCCAGGCCCAGCTCGGTGTTGGCCTTCTCGAGGGCGGCGCGGCCACCGCCGAGCACGTCAATCGCGGTCAGCGGCTTGGGCTCGGCATGGCTGAACAGGCCGGCAGCCTGTTCCAGCTGGCTGACGATGATCTGGGTCATGCGGTCGTGCAGGCTGCTGGCGATCAGCTCGGCCTCGGCATCGCTGAACTGGCCCGCGACGTAGAAAGCGATACCACGCTCCAGACGCTGGATTTTCTCCAGGCCGCAGTTACGGGCGATATCGCTGGCCTTGCTCGACCAGGGCGAGATGGTGCCGAACCGTGGCAGCACCAGGAACAAGCGGCCATCAGGCTCTTGGACCGGAACGCTTGGGCCGTACTTCAGAAGGCGTGCGAGCACTTGCTGTTCGTCGGCGTTCAACACGCCGGTAACGTCGGCGAAGTGAGCAAATTCAGCGTACAGGCCTGTAACAGCTGGAACCTTCTGGCTCAGTTGCTCAAGGAGCTTGCTGTGGCGAAAGGCAGAAAGGGCAGGAGCGCCGCGCAGGATCAACATCTTCGGGACAGCCTCGGGAAGGGGGTGTGCTTTGAGGCCGTGCATTCTAGCGTAAACCGCCGCCAACGGCACCCGAAACGCTACCGGTGGCTGCCGCCGAACGTCAGTTGGCCGGATTGCACCCCTTTCGCCGGGTCATGAGGGGCATTCGGCGCAGTTATTTTAACCGTCACAATCCCTCGCCAAGCCGCGTTTCTGCGGGTTGCAGCACAGTTTTGCCGGCGCTAGCAGACAACGCCCACGCTGTCGAGATATGGCGCCGTGGGCCGTTTGCGTATACTGCGCAGATGTTCTCCCCAACGGCTTTGCGACCGCGATGCGCCAAATGGCTCATCGCCACCGGACTCTTCCTGATGCTCAGCGCCTGTGTTGATAAACCCAGCACGCTCGAGCGAATCAAGGAGGATGGCGTCTTGCGGGTGATCACCCGGAACAGCCCGGCGACTTATTTCCAGGACCGCAACGGTGAAACCGGTTTCGAGTACGAACTGGTCAAGCGCTTCGCCGACGACCTGGGCGTGAAGCTGGAGATCGAGACCGCCGACAACCTCGACGACCTGTTCGGCCAGTTGGGCAAACCCAACGGCCCGGTCCTCGCCGCCGCCGGCCTGGTCAGCAGCGAACAGCGCAAGGCGCAGGTACGTTTCTCCCACCCTTACCTGGAAGTCACTCCGCAGATCATCTACCGCAATGGCCAGTCCCGCCCGACGAACGCGGCGGACCTGGTGGGCAAGAAGATCATGGTGCTCAAGGGCAGCACCCACGCCGAACAATTGGCGGCGCTGAAGAAGCAGAATCCTGCAATTGAATACGAAGAATCCGACGCCGTTGAGGTAGTCGACCTGCTGCGCATGGTGGACGAGGGGCAAATCGATCTGACCCTGGTGGACTCCAACGAAGTGGCGATGAACCAGGTGTACTTCCCCAACGTACGCGTGGCGTTCGACCTGGGCGACGCCAGCAACCAGAGCTGGGCTGTCGCTGCCGGTGATGACAACAGCCTGCTCAACGAGATCAACAGTTACCTGGATAAAGTCGAGAAGAACGGCACGTTGCAGCGTCTGAAAGACCGCTACTACGGGCACGTCGACGTGCTCGGCTATGTGGGTGCCTACACCTTCGCCCAGCATCTGCAGCAGCGTTTACCCAAGTACGAGAAACACTTCCGCGCCTATGCCAAGGAAGAAAAGGTCGATTGGCGCCTGCTGGCCGCCATCGGCTATCAGGAATCGCTGTGGCAGCCGGCCGTCACCTCCAAGACCGGCGTGCGTGGCCTGATGATGCTGACCCAGAACACCGCCCAGGCCATGGGCGTGTCCAACCGCCTGGATCCCAAGCAAAGCATCATGGGCGGCGCCAAATACCTGGCCAAGATCAAGGATGAACTGGACGACAGCATCGCCGAACCGGATCGCACCTGGTTCGCCCTCGCCGCCTACAACGTTGGCACCGGCCACCTGGAGGATGCGCGCACGCTGGCCAAGCGCGAAGGCCTGAACCCGAACAAGTGGCTGGATGTGAAAAAGATGCTGCCGCGCCTGTCGCAGAAGCAGTGGTACAGCAAGACCCGCTACGGCTATGCGCGAGGCGGTGAGCCGGTGCACTTTGTGGCAAACATCCGGCGTTACTACGACATCCTCACCTGGGTGACCCAGCCGCAGTTGGAGGGCAACCAGGTGGTCGAAGGCAACTTGCATGTGCCGGGTATCGACAAGACCAAGCCGCCGGAAGACAACCCACAGTTGTAAGAACACAGCAAAACCCAGTGGGAGGGGGCTTGCACCCCGATAGCGGTGTGTCAGCTACAAATAAGCTGACAGATACATTGCAATCGGGGGCAAGCCCCCTCCCACATTTTGATTTCTATTTGGATTAGAGACCGGTGAGCAGATGGACTACGCCGCCTGTTAACACCATCACCCCTGCGACACCGGCCGCCTTCAAAGCCACCTCATCCAACCGCCCCGCATCCTGCAACTGCACCCGCACCCGCGTCAGCGCCACACGCTGCTGCGTTTTGAGGTTGTCCGCGCCACCCAACGCGCTGATTACTTCGGCCGGCAATAGACTCTGCGTCGGTGTTGCTACGGTCTCGGCAATCAAATCCGGCGTCAGGGCTTTCCAGAACGCCCGCTGTAATTTCTCGAACATGCTCAAAGCTCCATGACAGGTGAGGTTTCAACGGTGGCTGCGTGATATTGGCGCAAGGCCTCACGCACCTGGGCGGCTTCTTCCAGGCCCAGTACCTGACGGGCGATGATCTGGCAGTCGGCCAGGTCCAGTTCGCGCACGGTGGCCTTGATGGTGGGGATCAACGGCACGCTGACCGACAACTCGTCCACGCCCAGCCCGATCAGCACCGGCACGGCCAGCGCTTCGGAAGCCAGCGCACCGCACACCCCCACCCACTTGCCATGGGCATGGGCGGCCTTGACCGTGGTGGCGATCAGGCGCAGCACCGCCGGGTGGAAACTATCGGCCTGGTTGGCCAGGCGCGGGTGGTCGCGGTCCATGGCCAGGGTGTATTGGGTCAGGTCGTTGGTGCCGATGGAGAAAAAGTCCACATGGGGCGCGAACACATCCGCCATCAGCGCGGCGGACGGCACTTCTATCATGATGCCCAGCTTCGGCAGCTCGGTAAGCCCCAGCGCCAGTGCTTCCTCTTCAAGCATCCTGCGGGCCAGGTGCAGCTCCGACAGCAGGCTGACCATCGGCAACATGATGTGCAGCCGCGCAAAGCCTGCGCTGGCGAGGATCGCACGGAATTGTTCGCGCAGCAGCTCAGGACGCTCCAGGCACAGGCGGATACCGCGCAGGCCGAGGAACGGGTTGGTTTCGGCGTCCATCGGCACATAGGCCAACGGCTTGTCGCCGCCGACGTCCAGGGTGCGCACCACCAGGTTGCGCTCGGTGCCCAGGGCACGGGCGATGGCGGTGTAGGTGGCCGCTTGTTCATCGGGGCCTGGCGCACGGTTGCGATCCAGGTAGAGGAATTCCGAGCGCAGAAGGCCGACACCTTCGCCACCCAGGGTCAGGGATTGCTCCACCTCCTGCAACGAGGCCACGTTGGCGGTGACTTCGACGTGATGGCCATCGCGGGTGGTGGCGGACAAAGACGCCTGTGCCACATCGCGCTGATGGCGGAGCGCCTGTTGCTTGCGCGCAATGTCCAGTCGCTCGATTTCGGCCAGGTCCGGCTCCAGGTGCAACTCGCCCTTGTCGGCGTCGAGCAACACCTGTTTGCCATTGGCCAGCCCCAGTACCTCGGTTGGAACACCGCAAATGGCCGGTAGGCCGAGGGCGCGGGCAAGGATGGCGGCATGGCTGGTCGCGCCGCCGCCAACGGTGACGAACCCCAGCACTTTGCGGGTATCCAGGCTGGCCGTCTGCGAAGGGGTCAATTGCTCGGCGATCAGGATCGCGCGCTCCGGCAAGTCCCAGGCGTTGTCCTGAATGCCCAGGATCAGTTTCAGCACACGCTGGCCGACGTCGGCCAGGTCAGCCGCGCGCTCGGCGATCAGCGCGTTGCCCAGCCCCTGGAATAGCTTGACGGTCGCGAGCGTCGCACTGTTCCAGGCAAACGCGGCGCTCTTGCCCTCCGCCAACAAACGGTGGGCTTGTTCCAGCAAGGTCGGGTCTTCAAGCAATTCCTGGTGAGCGCGGAAAATCTCGGCCTGGGCACTGCCGGCAGCCTTGTCCCGTAACGCCTGCAATGCCTCAGTGGCAGCCAGCAGGCCACGCGCCAAGGCAGCACGTTCGGTGGCTTCCCCCGTGCCTTGCTCAATGATGGTCAGTTCAGGCTCAGTCACTTGAACGACCTGGCCAAACGCCGAACCCGGCGATGCACACACACCCCGCAGCACGGTCGCCGACGACTGAATTTCGACGGGCTCGGCAACGCTCGCAATTACCTCGCCACAACCTTCAGCCAACAAGGCCACCAGCGCCTTGATCGCCTCTTCGGCATCTTGCCCTGCTGCGCTCACCTGCAAGCTGTCGCCCTGTACCGTTTGCAACGCCATGATTGCCACCAGCGACTTGGCGTTGGCGCTCTGGATTTGCTTGTGCAGGTAGATGCTCGCCTTGAACCCCTTCGCCGCCTGGGCGAACACCGCCGCCGGCCGGGCGTGCAAACCGTTGGCATTGGGTAAGGTCAACGGCTTGGAGAACAGCGCATCGCCCTCCTCCTCGTCCACTGCGCCAACGGCTTCACCGGGGGATAACTGCAGCAACGGCTGGCCGACCTCCACACCATCGGTGGCCAACACACTGAACGGCTCGCCGCTGACCACCAGCATCAAGGTCAGCAGACTGCGCGCATGGAGCGCCACGTAGTCGGCATCGAATTCGATCAACGGCTGCCCGGCCTCCACCCGCTGGCCTTCCTGCACCAACCGGGTGAAGCCCTTGCCCGCCAGGTTCACGGTGTCCAGGCCAATGTGCATGAGCACCTGGACGCCGTTGTCGTCGGTGATGCTGACGGCATGACCACTGTCCTGGATATTGCTGATCGTCCCGGCCAATGGCGCGCAGAGGGTCTGCGACGTGGGGTCGATGCACAGGCCATCGCCGATCAGGCGGCTGGAGAAGACCGGGTCGGGCACCTTGTCCAGCGCCAGCAGCACACCCGACAAGGGCGCCAGTAATTCCAGGGGTTGAGTTGTGGTCATGACTTCACCTGTTGTTTTGTTCCGTAGATATCATTGAGCGGAGGAAGGGTCACTTCCACCAATACTCAACCTGCACACCAACGTTCGACCCATGCCGCGCCGTGCCATACGAGCCGGTATCGGACAACGCCGACCCCGCCGCCAATTCATTCGCCGCACGTTTGGCCGCTTCGTTCCAGGTGGCATAGGTGTAGTACAAGCGCACCTCCGGCCGCGCCCAGAAATCCGGGCCTTTGGGCGACCAGGTCGGAGCGAAGGTGAATTTGCTCAGTTTGCGCGTCCCGCCCGTAGCCTCGACCTGATCATGCCCAAGCTCGGCGACCAGTTTGAACTGTTCGCTGATGGCGTACGCCGGACGCACACCGAGGGACATCCAGGTCTGGTCCTGGCTGCCCGGACGAATATCCTTCTGGTATACCGCTTCGATCTGCCCACCGAAACGCGGGGTCACCTGCCAATCGAAAAACTCCACGGCGCGGTAACTTTTGCTGCTGTTGTCCAGCAAGGTATTGCCGGTGTAACCCAGGCCGGTGCCGGGGCCTTCGCCGTACTGCAAGGCGAACTTGTTCTTGCCGCCCAGGAAAGGTTTTTGCACGTGCTGCGCGGTGAGCGCCCAACCGCTGTTGGTGTCGCGCCCGCCGGCTTTTTCGATGTAGCTCAGGCCCAGTTCCAGCTCGCCGCCAGGGTTGGTCTTGAAGCCCGCGACGTTGAAGTCGTGACGGGTGGCGTATTCCTTCTGGTACAGGTTGTCCTTGCGGGAAATGGCATAGCTGTACTTGAGGTCGCCGATCAGCACGTCCTCGATACCACCGCCCGTGGCGCTCTGGTTCCAGTAGTAGAAGTCAGAGATATGGATGTCGTTACGTTTGTAGTAACGCCGGCCGGCCCACAGCGAACCGCCATTAAGGGCTGGCAGGTTGGACCACTGCGCATACATCTGCGGCATGCGCGCGGTGCCGTTGTTTTCGCCCTGGAACTTCAGCGCGCGGTCGTACTTGTTGTAGAGCGATGCCATGGCATCGACGCTGAGCACCGAGCCGTCGTCGAGGGTGAGCAGGTCCTGGCGCAACTCCAGTTCGGCGTACTGCTCGCACTCGTTGCCCAGACGGTATTTGGTTTGCGCCCCGGGTAATTGGAAACACTGCTGTGGGCCACTGCCCGTCGACGTCCCCGCGCCACTGCGCACGTAACCCGCAAATTCCAAGGCTTGAACGCCAAGAGGCAGGCTTAGACAAGACGCAACGAGGCCCAGCTTTATTGTTGTTTTCATAAAGCACTCCGATATTTTTATTATGTTTTTTGCAGCGCCCCGTGCTCCCACACGGGGTTACAGCGGGTCTCAGTCCTTGAGGTGCAGCACGAACGATTCGTAAGGGCGTAATGCAACCGTGCCCGTTCGCGCCGGGCAGTGGGGGTAGTTACTGATCAGCAGGCGTTGTTCAGTCGCCTGGTTGATCACGTTGTCCGGCAGTTGGATTTCGCAGGGCGTGCCGTAGAAGTTGTTCAGCACCAGCAGGCGTTCGCCATGGCCTTCGCGCAGGTACGCCCAGACTTGCGAGTGGCCTTGCAGCAGCTCGCGATAAATACCTTCCTGGATCAGCGGTTCATGACGGCGCAACGCAATCAATGCGCGGTAGTGATGCAGCACGGACTCGGGGTCATCCCGTTGGCTTTCGACGTTGATGATGGAGGCATTGGCCGGAATGCCGATCCAGGGTTCTCCGCTGCTGAAACCGGCATTCCTGTCGGCATTCCACTGCATCGGCGTACGGCCGTTATCGCGGGACTTCTGCATGATCGCCGCCATGCTCGACGCCTCGGATTCCCCCGCATCACGCTTGAGTCGGAAGATGTTCAGGGTCTCCACATCGCGGTACTGTTCGATCCGGTCAAAGCCCGGATTGGTCATGCCCAGTTCTTCGCCCTGGTACACATACGGCGTGCCCTGGAGAAAGTGCAGCGCGGTGGCGAGCATCTTGGCCGAGACCACGCGATGTTCACCGTCATTGCCGAAACGCGAGACCACCCGCGGCTGGTCGTGGTTACACCAGAACAGCGCGTTCCAGCCGCCACCGGCCTGCATGCCCAACTGCCAGTCAGAGAAGATCTGCTTGAGCTGCAGGAAGTCGAAGTCAGCCTTCACCCACTTCTGCAGGTTCGGGTAATCGACTTTCAGGTGATGAAAGTTGAAGGTCATCGACAGTTCTTTCGACGCGGGATTGGAGTAGCGAATGCAGTGCTCGAGGCTGGTGGACGACATCTCGCCGACATTGATCAGGTCATGTCCCTCGAAGACTTCGCGGTGCATTTCCTGCAGATATTCATGCACGTTCGGGCCGTCGGTGTAGAAACGGCGGCCGTCGCTGGTGTCCTCGGGGAAATCGGCGGGCTTGGAGATCAGGTTGATCACATCCAGGCGGAAACCGCCCACGCCCTTGTCGCGCCAGAAGCGCATCAGCTTGAACACCTCGGCGCGCACCTTGGGATTGTCCCAATTCAGGTCGGCCTGGGTGTGGTCGAACAGGTGCAGGAAGTACTGGCCGGTTTGCGCCTCGTACTCCCAGGCCGAGCCGCCGAACTTGGATTCCCAGTTGTTCGGCTGGTCGCGCCAGATGTAGAAGTCGCGGTACGGATTGTCCAGGCTGCTGCGTGCCTGCTGGAACCATTCGTGCTCGATGGAGGTGTGGTTGACCACGATGTCGAGCATCAGCTTGATGCCGCGCTTGGCCGCTTCGCTGATCAGCAAGTCGCAGTCGGCCATGGTCCCGTAGCTGGGGTCGATGGCGTAGTAGTCGCTGATGTCGTAGCCGTTGTCGCGTTGCGGCGAGCGCAGGAATGGGGTGATCCACAGGCAGTCCACGCCCAGCCATTTGAGGTAGTCGAGCTTGTCCACGATGCCCAGCAGGTCACCGGTGGCGTTACCCGCGTGACTGTGGAAGCTTTTGGGGTAGATCTGGTAGATCACCGAGTGTTGCCAGTCTTGCATGGTGGGTTCCTTCAGTTGATTGCTGTGCAGGCCTTTCGGGCCTCATCGGGGGCAAGCCTCCTCCCACATTTGAAATGCGTTTCAATGTGGGAGGGGGCTTGCCCCCGATTGCGATGGTTCAGGCGACGCGATATCCAGGCCGAACAATTTTCATGCTCAACGCACAGGTCAGGACAAACGGCACCACGATCGCGATGACCATCCCGATAACAAAGCTGGGGATGTACTGCGGAATGATCGAAATGAATCCAGGCAAGCCACCGACGCCGATGGCCGACGCCTGCACCTTGTTCAGCGACAGGAAAATGCTGCCCAGCGCCGAGCCGAGCAGCGCTGCATAGAACGGGAACTTGAAGCGCAGGTTCACACCAAACATCGCAGGTTCAGTGATGCCGAAGTACGCGGAAATTGCCGAGGTCGAGGCCATGCTTTTGTCCCGTGCATTACGGGTGGTGTAGAACACCGCGAGCGCGGCGCTGCCCTGGGCCAGGTTGGACATGACGATCATCGGCCAGATGAAAGTGCCGCCCTGGGTGGAGATCAGTTGCAGGTCCACGGCGAGGAACATGTGGTGCATGCCGGTGATCACCAGCGGCGCATACAGCAGGCCGAAAATCGCCCCGCCGACCATCGGCGCCAGGTCAAACAGGGTGACCACGCCTTCGGTGATCAGGATGCCGAGGTGACGGGTCACCGGGCCGATGATGGCCAGGGCCAGCACGCCGGTCACAACGATGGTGGTGATCGGCACGACCAGCAGTTGAATCGCGTTGGGCACCCGCGCCCGCAGCCATTTCTCGATGACGCTCATCACGTAGGCCGCCATCAGGATCGGCAGGATCTGCCCCTGGTAACCGACTTTTTCAATCTTGAACCAACCGAAGATATCGAAGTACGGCAGGCTCTGGCCGTCGAGACCAGCCACCGCCTTGCCGTAGTTCCAGGCGTTGAGCAGGTCCGGGTGCACCAGCATCAGGCCGAGCACGATGCCGAGGATTTCGCTGCCGCCAAACCGCTTGGCCGCCGACCAGCCCACCAGGGCCGGCAGGAACACAAACGAGGTGTTGGCCATCAGGTTGATCAGGCTCCACAGGCCATCCAGGTCCGGATAAGCCTCCAGCAGCGTCTTGCCCTCGATGAACATGCCCTTGGCGCCCATCAGGTTGTTCACGCCCATCAACAGGCCGGCGATGATCAGCGCGGGCAGGATCGGCATGAACACATCGGAGAACACCCGCACCAGGCGCTGCATGGCGTTGGTCTTGTCGGCGCCCTTCTTCTTCACGTCGGCGATGGTCGCGGCGGCGAGGCCGGTCTGTTCACGCAGGGCGGCGTAGACCTTCTCCACTTCGCCGGGGCCGATCACCACCTGGAACAGACCGCCGGTAAAGAACGAGCCCTTGACCAGATCCACCTGGTTCAGCGCGCTGCTGTTGACCAGGCTCGGGTCCTTGAGCGCCAGGCGCAGACGGGTCACACAGTGGGCAGCTTGCTCAAGGTTGTCGCTGCCCCCGAGGTTCTCGAGAATCTCGCGGGCGATATTGGAATAGTCGTGGCTCATGCTTGGGTTCCACTTTGGTTTTTTTTATTGGGGGCAGTCATTGGCAGCACGCCGAGGGCAAAAGTACTCGTCTGTACGAGTTAAAGCAACAACTCGTCTGTACGAGTTACATATTGTTTATCTTTTGTAGGACAGCGCGTCGCTGCAAGCCGCATGAACCAAGGGTCTAATGGACAAACCGCCTCTCTGCCACTAAGGTTCCTGCCTTGACCGCAACCCCGGCAAAGAGCCATCCCCATGAGCAAATACAACCAGATCTATACGGATCTGCTTGCCAGCATCACCACTGAACGCCTGCAACGCGGCACGCGCCTCCCCTCCGAAACCGAACTGATGGACAGCTACCAGGCCAGCCGAGGCACCGTGCGTCGCGCCATCGAGCAGTTGCAGGAGCGCGGGTTTGCGCAAAAGATCCACGGCAAGGGCACGTTCGTGTTGTCGCCCAACCCGATCGAGTTCCAATTGGGCGGCATCGTCAGCTTCCACGAAACCCATGCCGACCTGGGCGACGACGTACGCACCGAAGTGGTCGAATTCACTCAGTTCCCACTGGAAGACTCACTGCTGCAACACATCGAAGCCGAACCCGGCACCCTGATCACCCGCATCAAACGGGTACGGCGCATCGGCGGCAAACGGGTGATCCTCGACATCAACCACTTCGTGGCCGACGTGATCCCCGGCCTGGACCGCTCGATTGCCGAGCAGTCGATCTACGCGTTTATCGAACAGACGTTGCAGCTGCAAATCGCCTACGCCCAACGCACCATCGAAGCCCTGCCGCGCGGCAAGGACGACCAGACGCACCTGGACCTTGAGGGTCAGAGCCATGTGATCGTGGTGAGCAACCAGACGTTTTTGCAGGACGGGCGGCAGTTCGAGTACACCGAGTCGCGGCATACGTTGGATAAGTTTTATTTTTCGGATATTGCGCGGCGGTAAACAAACACCAAAAGCACAAAACCCCGGCACATGACCGGGGTTTTGTTATTCAACGCTCACCTGCTACCGCAGGATCACTCCCACTCAATCGTCGCCGGCGGCTTGCTCGACACGTCATACGTCACGCGCGAAATGCCTTCGATCTCATTGATAATACGGCCACTGACGGTCTCCAGCAGTTCGTATGGCAGGTGCGCCCAACGGGCGGTCATGAAGTCGATGGTTTCCACCGCACGCAGGGCCACGACCCATGCGTAACGACGGCCGTCACCGACCACGCCAACCGATTTCACCGGCTGGAACACCACGAACGCCTGGCTGACTTTGTGGTACCAGTCGGCCTTGCGCAGTTCTTCGATAAAGATGTGGTCGGCGCGACGCAGCAGGTCGGCGTATTCCTTCTTCACTTCACCGAGGATCCGCACGCCCAGGCCCGGGCCCGGGAATGGGTGGCGGTAGACCATGTCGTACGGCAGGCCCAGTTCCAGGCCCAAGCGGCGGACTTCGTCCTTGAACAGTTCGCGCAGCGGTTCGACCAGCTTGAGGTTCATTTCCTCCGGCAGGCCACCCACGTTGTGGTGGGACTTGATCACGTGGGCCTTGCCGCTCTTGGCGCCGGCCGACTCGATCACGTCGGGGTAGATGGTGCCCTGGGCGAGGTACTTGATGTTGTCCAGTTTGCTGGACTGGGCATCGAACACGTCGATGAAGGTGCGACCGATGATCTTGCGCTTCTTCTCCGGGTCGGACTCGCCGGCCAGGTTGTTGAGGAACTGGTCCTCGGCGTTGGCGCGGATCACCTTGACGCCCATGTTCTCGGCGAACATGGCCATCACCTGCTCGCCTTCGTGCAGGCGCAGCAGGCCGTTGTCGACGAATACGCAAGTCAGCTGGTCGCCGATGGCTTTGTGCAGCAGGGCTGCGACCACGGAGGAGTCAACACCGCCGGACAGGCCGAGCAAGACGTTATCGGTGCCGACCTGGGCGCGAACCTGGGCGATGGCATCTTCAGCAATCTTGGACGGCGTCCACAGGGCCTCACACTCGCAGATGTCGAGGATGAAGCGCGACAGGATGCGGCCGCCTTGCTTGGTGTGGGTCACTTCCGGGTGGAACTGCACGCCGTAGTAGCGGCGCTCGTCGCTGAACATGCCGGCGATCGGGCAGCTCGGGGTGCTGGCCAGGATGTGAAAGTCCTGCGGCATTTTGGTGACCTTGTCACCATGGCTCATCCATACGTCGAGGCCGAACAGGCCGTCGGCGTCGACGTGGTCTTCGATGCCGTCCAGCAGGCGGCTCTTGCCGACCACGTCGACACGGGCATAACCGAATTCACGCAGCTCGGAACCTTCAACCTTGCCGCCCAGTTGCTCGGCCATGGTCTGCATGCCGTAGCAGATACCGAAGACCGGTACGCCCAGGTCGAATACCGCTTGCGGGCAACGCGGGCTGTTGGCTTCGTGCACGGACTCGGGGCCACCGGCGAGGATGACGCCTTTCGGTGCGAATTCGCGGATCGCTTCGTCGTCCATGTCGAACGGATGCAGTTCGCAGTACACGCCGATTTCGCGCACGCGGCGGGCGATCAGCTGGGTGTACTGGGAACCGAAATCGAGGATCAGGATGCGGTGGGCGTGAATGTCGAGGGCCATGAAGTCAGTCTCGTCTAATGAATCAGAAACAACTCGGGGCTGAAGAACAGCCCCGGTTACTTAACATTTTGCTGGAAGCCTCAACCTACGCGGTAGTTTGGCGCTTCCTTGGTGATCTGCACGTCGTGGACATGGGATTCAGCCATGCCGGCGCCGGTGATCCGTACGAACTCTGGCTTGGTGCGCATTTCTTCGATGTCGGCGCTGCCGGTGTAGCCCATCGAGGAACGCAGGCCGCCCATCAGTTGATGGATGATCGCGCTCAGGGTGCCTTTGTAAGGAACACGGCCCTCGATGCCTTCCGGGACGAGCTTCTCGGCGCCTGCCGAGGAGTCCTGGAAGTAACGGTCGGAAGAACCTTGCGCCTGGGACATGGCGCCCAGCGAACCCATGCCACGGTAAGCCTTGTAGGAACGACCCTGGAACAGTTCGATCTCGCCTGGCGCTTCTTCGGTACCGGCGAACATCGAGCCCATCATCACGCAGGAAGCACCGGCTACGATGGCCTTGGACAGGTCACCGGAGAAACGGATGCCGCCGTCGGCGATCAACGGAACGCCGGTGCCTTCAAGGGCTGCGGCGACGTTGGCGATGGCGCTGATTTGCGGCACGCCGACACCGGCGACGATACGGGTGGTGCAGATCGAGCCAGGGCCGATACCGACCTTGACCGCATCGGCGCCCGCTTCGGCCAGGGCCTTGGCGGCTGCGCCGGTGGCGATGTTGCCGCCGATCACCTGTACTTCAGGGAAGTTCTGCTTGACCCAACGCACGCGGTCGATCACGCCTTTGGAGTGGCCGTGGGCCGTGTCGACCACCACCACGTCAACGCCGGCAGCGACCAGGGCCGAAACACGGTCGCCGGTATCTTTACCGGTACCGACGGCGGCACCAACGCGCAGACGACCTTGATCGTCCTTGCTGGCCAGCGGGTAAGCCTTGGCTTTTTCGATGTCGTTGACGGTCATCATGCCTTTGAGGGCGAATTTGTCGTCGACGATCAGCACGCGCTCGATGCGGTGCTTGTGCAGCAGCTCGCGCACATCGTTCTTGTCGGCGCCTTCCTTGACAGTGACCAGACGCTCTTTGGGCGTCATCACTTCACGGACGGTGACTTCAAGACGGTTCTCGAAACGTACGTCACGGGAAGTGACGATACCGACCAGGTCGCCATCGTGCAGTACCGGAACGCCGGAGATGTTGTGCAGGCGGGTCAGGTCGAACAGGTCGCGCACGGTGGCGTCGGCTTCGATGGTGATCGGATCTTTCACCACGCCGGCTTCGTAACGCTTGACCTTGCGCACTTCGGCAGCCTGCTGCTCGATGGTCATGTTCTTGTGGATGATGCCGATGCCGCCTTCCTGAGCCATGGCGATGGCCAGACGGGCTTCGGTGACGGTGTCCATGGCAGCGGAAACCAGGGGAATATTCAGCTCGATGCCACGGGTTAGGCGGGTCTTGAGACTGACTTCGTTAGGAAGCACCTCGGAATAACCGGGCACTAGGAGAATGTCGTCGAATGTCAGAGCTTCTTGGCTGATACGCAGCATCGCGGGGGCTCCCGAGCGGGAAAATGGAAGCGCGCCATTATATACATGCACCCTGTCGGGCTCAATGTAAAACTCTGACAAACTTGGGAATACTGATAGAAGGGTTACAACTCGACTTTGACCCAACTCATCTTCTGGTCCAGCCAATCGGCGAATTCGTCGATAAAACTTTGCTTGAACCCTGCCTCCGCCCAGTTGTTGAAGATAAATCCCAGGTTGGAAAACCCGCACTCCTGCAGGAACAGGAACCCGTTGATGTCGTCTTCATACCCACACAGCGGGCAGGTGAAGTTGTCGGTGTGGCCGGGCATCCAGTCTTCCAGGCTTTCGAACAGCGCTTCGCCGACTTCCTTGCGGCATTGCGGGCAACCGGCTTCTTCGAGAAAGCCCTTGGCCGGCGTGTAGATGCAGCGCTTGTAGATGATCTCCAGGCCATTGATCGGCTCGTTGAACGGCAGTGCCTGCGGGTAAAGCACCACGGCGCGGGCGCCATCGGCCAGGGCGTAGCCCATGCGGTTGCCGGTGCGGCCACAGGTGGTCAGCTCTTCCTTGATGATGTTCTTGCGCACCAGCCAGCGCACGATCGCCCGGGCGCGGGGTTCGTGGACGGGCAAGGTGGAGATTTTCGGGACAAGGATGCTTTGGGAGTTCATGGGAGTCCTGCGGTGTGGCGTCTGGCGTCATCGGGGGCAAGCCCCCCTCTCACATTTTGGGGCGGGTGAGGGCTTGCCCCCGAAGAGGCCGTGAAGGCAGGCAGCTTAATCCCTGAAAAAAACAGGTCAAGTACTCAAATACCGCCCGATCAATGCAATACCGCTGGCCAGCACCAACCACGTCACCAACCGCACAAACGCCTCACGCGACATGCGCATCGTCAACCGGCGCCCACACCACAGCCCCATGGCCATCGCCGGCAACAGGCAAAGCGCCAACATCAGCAGCGGCAGGTCCGCGTACACCCCGGCAATCAGGAACAGGCTCAAGCGCACCACCGTGCTGCAACTGATCAACGCACTCTGGGTGGCGCGCGCCGCGTCTTTGGGGAGACGGCTATTCAGATAGATCGCATAGAGAAAGCCGCCACTGCCAAACAACGCACCAAACAATCCGCCCACCGTGCCCATGGGTATTGACCACCTGGCAGCGAGCTGCGTCGGCCGCGCCTTCACCGCCAGGCTATAGATCGCATAGGCACTGATAAACAGGCCCATCAACAACAGCAAAAGGTCCGAATGCAGGTTGAGCAAAAACACCACGCCAAGTGTGCAGCCAATCGCCATGCACGGCAGCAAGCGCAGCAGCTCCGGCTTGTTCACATCGCGCCGCGACTGCAGCAGGTTGCCAAACGCCGCGACAAAATCCAGCAACACCAACAGCGGGATGATCTTCGACAACGGCATGAACAGGATCAGCAGCGGCCCCGCCACCAACGCGGTGCCAAATCCCGCGATACCGAACACGATATAGGCCACGACGATGCCCAGGCCGATCACCAGCCAATCCATCCCGCCAAACGACCACTGACTCATCAGCTCAACCGGGCTCATGGGGTATTCCTTGCAAGAGATGGCCATCACTTTAGCCATCGGTGAGGGATGCGACTAATATCTTCGAAACCCTCTACCTATCTCGAAAAGGCATGACGTGTGATATCCACCCGCCAACTGCGGTACTTCGTCGAAATCGCCGACAGCGGCAGCTTCAGTGCCGCCGCCGAGCGCCTGTTTGTGGCGCAGTCAGCCTTGAGCCGACAGATCAAGGAGCTGGAGACCCAGCTGAAAACCCCGTTGTTCGAGCGCACCGCACGTCAACCGCGCCTTACGGCCGCAGGTGAGGCCTTTTATCCGCGGGCCCGCAACCTGCTGAGTGAACTACTCAAGGCCAGCGAACTGGCGACCCAAGTGGGCAATGGCGAACTGGGCACGCTGCGCCTGAGCCATTCGAGCACTGTGCCGATGAGCGGCCCTGTGCTGCAGGGCATCAGCGCTTGGCTGGAACGCTGCCCTGGGGTGTCGATGGATATCGTCAAACTGTCCTCCGAAGCGCAGCTGGAAGAAATCGCCGACGGTCGCCTTGAGGTAGGCGTACTGCGCTTGCCGGTGCTGCGTCAGCGCGAGGGGGTTCGGGTGATACCTTTGTATAACGAGCAACTGTTGCTGGCCGTACCGCCCAACCATGCGTTAGCGCGTAGTCAGGCGCCCATCGAGCTAGGGCAATTGAAGGACGAAGCGTTTATTTCAATACCCCATCCCCAGCGCGGCGGCTTGAGCTATCTGTCAGCCGAGTTGTGCATGCGTGCCGGATTTTTCCCCAAGGCCGCGCGAGTGATGTCGCGCAAGACCACCCAGCTGCAACTGATCCAGGCCGGCTTCGGTATTGCCTTGTTACCAAAATCCATGCAGGACATCGCCCCCGCCAACGTGCACTTTTTGCCCCTGGCCGACCCGGACTGCCTCAGCACCGTGGCGTTGGCCTGCGCACAGGCGCCGAGCGCGCTGGTGGAGCAATTCTGCCAAACCTTGCACGAATGCCTATAAACTGCCGCCCATGATTAAAGATCCTTTTGCCCGTCTGGGCCTGGACCGCGAAGTCCTGACTGTCAGCCAGCTCAACGGCCGTGCGCGGGTGTTGCTGGAAGACGTGTTCACCAATATCTGGGTCGAAGGCGAGATCTCCAACCTCGCCCGCCCGGCTTCCGGTCATGTGTATTTCACCCTCAAGGACAGCGGCGCCCAGGTGCGTTGCGCGTTGTTTCGCAACAACGCTGCGCGGGTGCGCCAGGCGCTGAAGGATGGCCTGGCGGTGAAAGTGCGCGGCAAGGTCTCGCTGTTCGAGGGACGGGGCGACTACCAACTGATCCTCGATACCGTGGAGCCGGCCGGTGATGGGGCGTTGCGCCTGGCGTTCGATGCGCTGAAGGAAAAGCTCAGCGCCGAAGGGCTGTTCAGTGCCGAACGCAAGGTGCCGCTGCCGGCGCATCCTCGACGCATCGGCATTATCAGCTCGCCGACCGGCGCGGTGATCCGCGACATCATCAGTGTGTTCCGCCGCCGTGCGCCCAACATTGAACTGACCCTGATCCCCACCGCCGTGCAAGGCCGCGAAGCGATCCCGCAGATTGTGCGCGCGTTGAAACTCGCGGATGCCCGTGGCTTCGATGCGCTGATCCTGGCCCGTGGCGGCGGCTCGCTGGAAGACCTCTGGTGCTTCAACGAGGAAGCCGTGGCCCGTGCGGTGGACGCCTGCGTCACACCGATCGTCAGCGCCGTCGGGCATGAGACCGATGTGTCGATCAGCGACTTCGTGGCAGACGTGCGCGCTCCTACGCCCTCCGCCGCAGCCGAACTGCTCGCGCCAGACGCCAGCCACCTGGTGCGCCAGGTCGAAAACCTGCACCGCCGCCTGGTGCTGCTGATGCGCAATCGCCTGAGCCACGACCGCCTGCGCCTGGAAGGCATGGCCCGGCGCCTGCGTCACCCCGGCGAACGCCTGCGCCAGCAAGCCCAACGCCTGGACGACCTGGACATGCGCCTGCGCCGCGCCTTCGAGCGCAGCCTCAATACCCGCCGTGAACGCCTGATCCGCCTGGAAACGCGCCTTGCCGGCCAGCACCCGGGTCGCCAACTGGCACTGCTGCGCCAGCGCCTGGACAGCCTCGCCGAACGCCTGCCCCGCGCCATGCGCGAAGGCCTCAAGGCGCGGCGCCTGCAACTGCAAAGCCAGATGCAGACGCTGCATGTGGTCAGCCCGTTGGCGACCCTGGGCCGTGGCTACAGCATCCTGCTGGACGAGCGCGGACAGGCCATTCGCAATGCCGCGCAGACCCACACCGGCCAGCGCCTGACCGCGCGCCTCGGTGAGGGCCAATTGCAGGTGCGGGTGGAAGACAACCACCTGACACCCGTCACCCTTTCGTTATTGGATTGATCGATGCCACGTCTCTTCAGTGTGTTGATGCTGCTGTGCCTTGCCTTTAACGCGCAGGCCGACAGCTACATTTCCCGCACCCTCAATAAGCCCGTGCCTGGCGGGGTTGCCGTGGTCGAACTCGGTCCTTCCGCTGCCGCGCCCAAAGCCACGTACCAGGGCAAGCCTGTATTGGTGGTGAAAGAAGCGGACACCTGGCTGGCGATTGTCGGTATTCCGTTGACGGTCAAGCCGGGCAATGAGCGCATCAGCAGCGGCGGGCGCAACCTGCCGTTTATCGTCGGCTACAAAAAGTACCCGGAACAGCGCATCACCCTGAAAAACAAAAGCCAGGTAAACCCTGACCCTGCGCAGCTCAAGCGCATCGAAGGCGAATTGGCAGTGCAGCTCAAGGCCTACCGCAGTTTCAGCCCTAACCTGCCGAGCAACCTGGTGCTGGACAAACCGGTGAACGGGCCGCTGTCGAGCAAGTTTGGCGTGCGGCGGTTCTTCAACGGTGAAGAGCGCAACCCCCATTCTGGCCTGGACTTTGCCGTGCCGGCCGGTACGCCGATCAAAACGCCGGCCAATGGCAAAGTGATTCTGGTGGGCAACTACTTCTTCAACGGCAACACCGTGTTCGTCGACCATGGCCAAGGCTTTATCAGCATGTTCTGCCACATGTCGAAGATCGACGTGAAAGTGGGCGATCAGCTCACACGCGGCGCAGTGGTGGGCAAGGTCGGCTCGACTGGTCGGGCGACCGGGCCGCACATGCATTGGAACGTCAGCCTGAATGATGCGCGGGTTGATCCGGCGATCTTTATCGGCGCGTTCCAACCCTGAAAGGCTCGATTGCGCGCTCGACAACGGGCGCGCAATTAAATCCAGCCGCCAGACCATCTTCAGGCAATAAATCTCGTTTCACAGGTCAATAACAGAAGTTCTCTCAATTTTTAGCGACTGCTTGCCATCTTTCACCCCGGCAGTTAGGGTTGAGCCTATGAAAACCTCTCACACCCTCATTCAGCTCCGCCAGCACCGCAGCCTGTGCCTCGTCAGCGCACGACTGCCAGGCTGAATCGATCTGCCTCGTCTTTACGTTTTATCCCTAAAAACAGTTCTACGGCAGGCCGCCTTTTCTCGGCCCCTACAACAAAGGATTTCCCGATGAGCATGCTCAAAGACCCGTCTTCGAAGTACCGCGCGTTCCCGACCATCGATATCCCGGACCGCACCTGGCCATCGAAGACCATCACCGAAGCGCCGATTTGGTGCAGCTCCGACCTGCGTGATGGCAATCAGTCGCTGATCGAGCCGATGGACGCAGTGAAAAAGCTGCGTTTCTGGAAGACCCTGGTCGCCGTCGGCGTGAAAGAAATCGAAGCCTCGTTCCCCGCTGCCTCGCAAACCGACTTCGACTTCGTGCGCACCCTGATCGAAGACGGCCACATCCCCGAGGACACCACCATTCAGGTGCTGACCCAGGGCCGTGAAGACTTGATCGCACGCACCTTCGAATCCCTGCGCGGCGCCAAGAAGGCCATCGTGCACCTGTACAACGCCACGTCGCCGTCCTTCCGCCGCATTGTGTTCAACCAGGACAAGGAAGGCATCAAGGCCATCGCGGTCAACGCGGCCAAGCTGTTCGTCAAATACGCCGCCCAGCAGCCGGAAACCCAATGGACCTTCGAATACTCCCCGGAGACTTTCAGTGCCACCGAGCTGGAATTCGCCAAGGAAGTCTGTGACGCGGTGATCGAGGTGTGGAACCCGACGCCTGAGCACAAGATGATCCTCAACCTGCCGGCCACTGTGGAGTGCGCCACGCCGAACATCTATGCCGACCAGATCGAGTGGTTCGGTCGCCATATCAACCGTCGGGACAGCGTGATCATCAGCCTGCACACCCACAACGACCGCGGCACCGGCGTAGCGGCCACCGAGTTGGGCCTGATGGCCGGCGCCGACCGTGTCGAAGGCTGCCTGTTCGGCAACGGCGAGCGTACCGGCAACGTCGACCTGGTCACCGTGGCACTGAACATGTACACCCAGGGCCTCGACCCGCAGCTGGACTTCTCCGACATCGACGGCGTGCGCAAGGTCGTCGAGGAGTGCAACCAGATTCAGGTTCACCCACGTCACCCGTACGTCGGCGACCTGGTGCACACCGCGTTCTCCGGCTCTCATCAGGACGCGATCCGCAAGGGCTTCGCCCAGCAGAAAGACGATGCGCTGTGGGAAGTGCCGTACCTGCCGATCGACCCGGCCGACATCGGTCGCAGCTACGAGGCTGTGATTCGCGTGAACAGCCAGTCGGGCAAAGGCGGCATCGCCTACCTGCTGGAACAGGAATACGACATCAGCTTGCCACGTCGTATGCAGATCGAATTCAGCCAGGTGGTACAGGCCGAAACCGACCGCGTGGGCCTTGAGATGACTGCACCGCAGATCTACGCCTTGCTGCAGCGCGAATACCTGCAAGCCAATACCCCGTATGCGCTGGTCAGCCATCGCCTGCAGGAAGAAAACGGCAACAGCTTTGTCGAGGTGGAAGTCTCGGGCAAGGGCCAGGGCGAAACCAACCTGCACTGGAAAGGCAAAGGCAACGGCGCCCTGGAAGCGTTGGTGGCCGGCTTGCCGATTGGCGTCGAGATCATGGACTACAACGAACATGCGATCGGTGCGGGCACCAACGCCAAGGCGGCGGCCTACATCGAACTGCGTGTGAACGGTGAGCGTCCGGTACATGGCGTGGGCATTGATGAAAACATCACCACGGCCAGTTTCAAGGCGCTGTTCAGCGCGCTGAACCGTTCGTTGAGCCAGTTGGCAGCGAAGGCGGCGTAAGCAGTCTGCTTGAATGCGAAAGGCCCCTGGATATGAGTCCTGGGGCCTTTTTTTTGGTTTTTTGTGGTCTGTGAGGGCCTCATCGGGGGCAAGCCCCCTCCCACACTTTAATTTGTGAATACATTCAAAATGTGGGAGGGGGCTTGCCCCCGATAGCGGTCTGTCAGACAAACTGGAAAGTATCGGCATCCAGGTTCGCCGGAAACCGCGTGCGGTACGCTGCCAGCTCTGCTGCATCCAGATTGACCTGGAACACCCCATCCGCCTCCCCGGCACTCAGCAGGGTCTCGCCCTGGAAGTCCAACACCTGGCTGTCCCCGGTGTAGGCAAAGCCCTTCCCATCCGTGCCCACCCGATTCACCGCCGCCACATAGCACAGGTTTTCAATCGCCCGCGCCGGCAGCAGTCGGTTCCAGTGCGAGCGCCGCGCCCCCGGCCAGTTGGCGGTGTACAGCAGCAGGTCGGTGTCCTGGGCATCGCGGCTCCACACCGGGAAGCGCAGGTCGTAGCAAATCAACGGGCGAATACGCCAGCCTTTCACTTCGAACTGCACCTGGCGCTCACCGGGGGTGTAGTGGTTGTGCTCGCCGGCCATGCGGAACAGGTGGCGCTTGTCGTAATGCAACACCTCGCCATCCGGCCGTGCCCACAGCAGGCGGTTGCGGTGGCTGCCGTCGGCAGCCTGGATGATCACGCTACCGGTGATGACGGCGTTGTACTTCGCGGCCTGTGCCTGTAGCCAACGGTGGGTCGGGCCGTTCTCGGGTTCGGCGAGGGTCGCGGATTCCATGGAAAAACCGGTGGTGAACATCTCCGGTAATACGATCAGGTCGGCACCTTGCGCCTGTTCCAACAATAACTCGAAGTGCTCAAGGTTCGCCTGGCGGTCGTGCCAGGCCAGGCTGGTCTGGATCAGGGCGATGTTCAGGTTCGGCAGTGCACTCAGATCACGCATAGTTTTTCAGCCGCTTGTTGCAGCGTTTCCTCGCGTTTGGCAAAGCACAGGCGCACCAGGCGCTGGCCTTGGGGTGGGGTCTGGTAGAACACCGAGACCGGAATCGTCGCCACGCCATGCTCGCGGGTCATCCACAGTGACATGGCGACGTCATCCAGGTCCGGGCGGATCTGTGAGTAATCCACCAGCTGGAAGTAGGTGCCGGTCACTGGGGTGAAGCTGAAGCGCGATGGCACCAGCAGGTCGCAGAACAGATCGCGCTTGGCCTGATAGAACGCTGGCAACTCGTCGACATGCTCCGGGTGTTCTGCCATGAAATCGGCCAATGCGTACTGCAGCGGGGTTACACCACAGAAATTGACGTATTGATGCACCTTGCGCAGTTCAGCGGTGAGGGCCGGCGGCGCGACGACGTAGCCGGTTTTCCAACCGGTGACGTGGTAAGTCTTGCCGAAGGAACTGACCACGAACGCACGCTGATACAGCTCATCGTGGGCCAGCACACTGACGTGGGGCACACCGTCAAATACCAGGTGCTCGTAGACTTCATCGCTGACCAGGTAGATGTCACGGTCGCGGATCAGTTCGGCCAACTGGTCCAGTTCGGCTCGGCTGATCAGCGCGCCGGTCGGGTTGTGTGGGGAATTGAGGACGATCATCCGCGTACGCGGTGACAGCGCCGCCTCGATCTTCTCGAAGTCCAGCGCGAAGCCATCCAGGCTCAGTTGCACGTGCACGCAACGGCCGCCGGCCAGCTCCACCGAAGGCTCGTAGCTGTCGTAGCTGGGGTCGAACACGATGACTTCATCACCCTGGCGAATCACCGCCTGGATCGCACAGAAGATCGCCTCGGTAGCACCAGGGGTAATGGTCACTTCAGTGTCCGCATTGACCGTGGCGCCATAGCTACGGGCGATCTTGGCGGCTACCTGCTGGCGCAGCACCGGCAGGCCGGTCATGGGCGCGTATTGGTTGTGCCCGAGAGCGATATGCTTGCCCACCGCATCGAGCAAACCCTGGGGGCCATTGAAGTCCGGAAAGCCCTGGGACAGGTTCAGCGCACCGGTTTCGGCGGCGAGTTGCGACATGGTGGTGAAAATGGTCGTGCCGACATTCGGCAGCTTGCTGGTGATCATGGGAGCCCCCTTCGGGTGAGCTGCAAGTTTTAAGCTGCAAGCCGCAAGCAGGTCAAGGGGCAAACCACCAGGCACAAAAAAGGGCTCCAAAGGAGCCCTCTCTTGCAACTGACAACTTGAAGCTGCCGTTACTTCTTATCGCGACGCTTCTTGTCGGCCTTCTTGTGGTGAGTCATCAAACGACGCTTCTTGTTCACCTGACGGTCAGTCAGTGTGTTCTTGTTGCCTTCGTATGGGTTCTCGCCACCCTTGAACTCGATACGGATCGGCGTACCGACCAGTTTCAAGACACGGCGGTAGGTGTTTTCCAGGTAACGCACATAGGACTTCGGCACCTTCTCGATCTGGTTACCGTGAATCACGATAATCGGCGGGTTGGCACCACCCAAGTGGGCGTAACGCAGTTTGATCCGGCGGTTGTTGACCATCGGCGGCGCGTGCTCGCCAACCGCATCTTCCAGGATCTGGGTGAGGCGGTTGGTCGGCCAGCGGGTCACTGCGGACTTGAACGAGTTCTGCACGGAAGCGTACAGGTTGCCCACGCCGGTGCCGTGCAGTGCCGAGATGAAGTGGATGTCGGCGAACTCGACGAAGAACAGGCGACGTTGCAGCTCGACCTTGACGAAGTCGCGCTCGCTCGGCGTCATGCCGTCCCACTTGTTGATCGCGATCACCAGGGCACGACCGGCCTCCAGGGCAAAGCCCAGGAGGTTGAGGTCGTGGTCCACCACACCCTCGCGGGCGTCCATCACGAAGATCACCACGTTGGCGTCTTTGATCGCCTGCAGGGTTTTGACCACCGAGAACTTTTCGACTTCCTCGTGGATCTTGCCGCGCTTGCGCACACCGGCGGTATCGATCAGCGTGTACTTTTCCTCGTTACGTTCGAACGGGATGTAGATGCTGTCGCGGGTGGTGCCGGGCTGGTCATAGACGATGACCCGGTCTTCACCGAGCATGCGGTTGACCAGGGTCGACTTGCCGACGTTGGGACGACCGATGATAGCGATCTTGATACCGTCTTTTTCGCTCGGGCCAGGAATGCGCTTGGCTTCCTCACCTTCGGCAACGATTTCCTCTTCGCCCTCTTCCTCCTCGACGTCATCCTTGGGGAAATCGCGCAGGGCAATTTCCAGCATCTGGGTGATACCACGACCGTGGGCACCTGCGACCGGGATCGCATCGCCCAGGCCCATCGGGCTGAATTCGGCACGGGCAGCTTCAGGATCGATGTTGTCGATCTTGTTCGCGACCAGATAGGAACGCTTGTTGCGCTTGCGCAGGTGCTCGCCAATCATCTGGTCGGCAGCGGTGTAGCCCGCACGGGCGTCCACCAGGAACAACACGACATCGGCTTCTTCAATGGCCAGCAGCGACTGCTCGGCCATCTTTTCGTCCATGCCATGCTCGTCACCGGAGATACCACCGGTGTCGACGATAATGTAGGAGCGCCCTTGCCACTTTGCCTCACCGTATTGGCGATCACGGGTCAGACCGGACAAGTCGCCGACGATGGCGTCGCGAGTCCTGGTCAGGCGGTTGAACAAGGTGGACTTGCCGACGTTAGGTCGGCCCACCAGGGCGATTACGGGAACCATGCGGCTCTCCACTTCGTTATTTCAGAAAATACAAAAGCCGCTGCAGGGCAGCGGCTGGTGCTCGGGGCAGCATAATCAAATGCCGCATGCCCCGCCTGAGCGGGGCCGCCTGGGTATTACCCCAAGCATAGTTCTTACTTGATGGTCAGGGCTTCCAGCTTGCCGCTGTTGCCATACACATAAAGCATGTTACCCACCACCAGCGGACGCGCACGCAGGCCGTCGCTGTCGATACGCTCACGACCGACGAAACGACCGTCCACCTGGCTCAACAGGTGCAGGTAGCCTTCGAAGTCGCCGACCGCGACATAACTGGAGAACACTTCCGGTGCCGACAACTGGCGGCGCGCCAGGGAATCGTTGCTCCACAGTGCCGTGGTGGAACGCTCGTCGACACTTTCAACGGTGCCGGACGCCAGGCTGACGTAGACGCTGCCAAACCCTTGGGCGACACCGGCGTAGCTGGAAGCATCACGCTGCCAGTTGACGCGGCCGCTCTGCAGGTCCAGTGCCGCAACACGGCCCTGGTAAGTGGCGACGTAGAGGGTTTCACCCGACAGCAGCAGGCCGCCATCGATGTCCACCACGCGGTCCAGTTCGGAACGACCTTGCGGGATGGCCACACGGGTTTCCCACGCCGGCACGCCGTTCTGGGTATCCAGGGCGACCACTTTACCGGTCGACAGGCCTGCAACGGCCAGATTGTTGGTCACAATCGGACCACTGGTACCACGCAACGTCAGCACCGCCGGGGTGCTGTCGTACAACCAACGCTGTTCGCCGGTGCTGGCGTCAAGGCCGATCACACGGTCATCCTGGGTTTGCACCACGACGATATCGCCGTTGGTGGCAGGCGGTGCGAGCACTTCACTGGTCACGCGAGCGCGCCATTTCTCTTCACCGGTGCTGGAATCCAACGCCACGACTTCGCCCTTGAGCGTGCCGAGCAAGACCATGCCGTAACCTACGCCTACGGCGCCGGATACCGGAATTTCGAGGTCTTTCTTCCACTTCACGTCGCCGTTCATGCGATCCATGGAAATGACGACGCCGGTCACGTCGGCGGCGACGATATTTTCACCGTCAATAGCCGGTACCAGCATGTTGTAGGTTTCACCCTGGCCGTCACCGATGGAGCGGCTCCACTGCTTTTGCAGGACCACTTCTTCCTTGAAGCTGGTCAGCTCCGCAGGCGGCAGTTCTTTTTTACTGTTGCTGCTGCAACCCGCGGCCAGAATGGCCAGAGCCAGCAATGCTGCATGTTTCCAACGGATCACGTCACGCATCCCCTTTGGCCAAGTCGTCCAGCTTGATTTGTAAGCCACCGACCGCCGCTTCATCAGACAGCGCCGCCTTGGCTTTCTTGTACGCAGCATTGGCTTCGTCGGTACGACCCAATTGGACCAACAGGTCGCCCTTGAGCTCTTCGCGAGTGGCTACAAATGCCTTGTCAGCATCGCCGTCGAGCAGTTTGAGTGCTTCGTCAGCCTTGTTCTGTGCCGCCAGTACCTGGGCCAGGCGCTGACGTGCGATTTCACCCAGGGTCGGGTTGGTCGGCTTGTCGGCGATGGCCTTCAACTCAGCGGCGGCGTCGTCCAGCTTGCCGGTGTCGACCGCGACCTTCGCGACGAACAGGCTGCCGTATTGGGCGTAGGTGCTACCGCCGAATTCGTTCTTCAGCTTACCGGCCAGGTCTGCAACCTGCGCAGGGTCGGGCTTGCCGTCCGGCGTCAGGGTGGTTTCCAGCAATTGCTGATAGAGGATCGAGGCGCCTTGGGACTGGTTGGCCTGATACTTGGTCCAGGCCTGCCAGCCGAACACCACCACTAAAGCCAGCAGACCGCCAGTAACCAGGGGCTTGCCGTTGCGCTGCCACCAGTCCTTGAACTCGGCCAGTTGCTCATCATCAGTACTCGACACCCCAATACTCCTTAATCGCTAAATTCGGCTGTTCGACAGCTTCAACCCTGCACGACGCAGGTGGCCAAGTGCGCAGCGAGCGCATCAAAGGCAATGTTCTGTTGCTCACCCTGGCCACGCAGGGGTTTGAAACCTATCACTTGCTGGGCCAGTTCGTCTTCGCCGAGGATCAGTGCATACAGCGCACCGCTCTTGTCGGCCTTCTTGAACTGGCTCTTGAAGCTGCCGGCGCCGGCGTTGACCTGCAGGCGCAGGTTCGGCAGTTGATCGCGTACTTGTTCGCTCAGGGCCAGGGCAGCCAGTTCAGCGGCCTCGCCAAAGGCGCACAGGTACACATCCACCTGGCGGGAGATCTCTTCCGGGACCTGCTCCAGGGTTTCCAGCAGCAGGATCAGCCGCTCGATGCCCATGGCAAAACCCACGCCGGTGGTCGGCTTGCCGCCCATCTGCTCGACCAGGCCGTCGTAGCGGCCACCGGCACACACGGTGCCCTGGGCGCCAAGCTTGTCGGTGACCCACTCGAAGACCGTCTTGCTGTAGTAATCGAGGCCACGCACCAACTTTGGATTGATGACGTAAGGAATACCGGCTGCCTCCAGGCGAGCCTTGAGGCCCTCGAAGTGGATGCGGGATTCGTCGTCCAGGTAATCGGCCATTTTCGGCGCGTTGACCAGCACGGCCTGGGTGTCGGCGTTCTTGGTATCAAGGACGCGCAACGGGTTGGTTTTCAGGCGGCGCTGGCTGTCTTCGTCCAACTTGTCCAGGTGGGCGGACAGGTACTCGACCAGGGCCACGCGATAGCGGCCCCGGGACTCGCTGGTGCCCAGGCTGTTGAGCTCAAGCTTGACCGCGTCGCGGATGCCCAGCAGGCCCCACAGGCGCCAGGTCAGCACGATCAGCTCGGCGTCGATGTCCGGACCGTCGAGGTTGAACACCTCCAGGCCGATCTGGTGGAACTGGCGATAGCGACCTTTCTGCGGGCGCTCGTGGCGGAACATCGGGCCGATGTACCACAGCTTCTGTGGCTGGCCGCCACCGGTGAGACCATGTTCGAGTACGGCGCGCACGCACGCGGCAGTGCCTTCCGGACGCAGGGTCAGGGAGTCGCCGTTGCGGTCCTCAAAGGTGTACATCTCTTTTTCGACGATGTCGGTCACTTCACCGATGGAGCGCTTGAACAGCTCGGTGAACTCGACGATCGGCATGCGGATCTGCTTGTAACCGTAGTTATCCAGCAGGCGCGCAACAGTGCCCTCGAAGTAGCGCCACAGCGGCGTCTGCTCCGGAAGGATGTCGTTCATGCCACGAATGGCTTGCAGAGACTTGCTCACATCAAATCCTTAAATTCGTTCTTAGCCGCGCGCGATCAGCGCTGCGTCAGCCGCGACCTTTTCGGCCGCTTTCTCGCGGATCAGTCTTTCGAGGTCATCCACCAGATTGTCATTCGTCAACTTATGCGACGGTTTGCCGTCGATGTAGATCAGGTTCGGTGAGCCGCCGGTCAGGCCGATGTGCGCCTCTTTGGCTTCACCCGGACCGTTGACCACGCATCCGATCACCGCAACATCCAGCGGCACCAGCAGGTCTTCGAGGCGTCCTTCCAGTTCGTTCATGGTTTTCACCACGTCGAAGTTCTGCCGCGAGCAGCTCGGGCAGGCAATGAAGTTGATGCCTCGGGAACGCAAACGCAGGGATTTGAGAATGTCGTAACCGACCTTCACTTCCTCTACGGGGTCTGCCGCCAGGGAGATGCGGATAGTATCGCCAATCCCTTCGGCGAGCAGCATACCGAGACCCACCGCAGATTTCACTGTGCCTGAGCGTAAACCGCCGGCTTCAGTGATACCCAGGTGCAACGGCTGCACGATCTCCTTGGCCAGCAGGCGGTAGGCTTCTACCGCCATGAACACGTCGGAGGCCTTTACGCTGACCTTGTAGTCCTGGAAATTCAGGCGCTCAAGGTGTTCGACGTGGCGCAGCGCAGATTCAACCAGCGCGGCCGGGGTCGGCTCGCCGTATTTCTTTTGCAGGTCTTTTTCCAGGGAACCGGCGTTGACGCCGATGCGGATCGGAATGCCTCGATCGCGAGCAGCATCCACCACCGCACGCACACGGGCTTCGCTGCCGATGTTGCCCGGGTTGATACGCAGGCAGTCCACGCCCAGCTCGGCCACGCGCAAGGCGATCTTGTGGTCGAAGTGAATGTCGGCAACCAACGGCACCTTGACCTGTTGCTTGATGCGACCGAAGGCCTCGGCAGCGTCCATGTCCGGCACTGAAACGCGCACGATGTCCACGCCAGCGGCTTCCAGGCGGTTGATCTGAGCAACGGTGGCGGCCACGTCATTGGTGTCGCTGTTGGTCATGCTCTGTACGGCGATGGGGGCGTCGCCACCCACCGGCACCGAGCCGACCCAGATTTTGCGCGATACGCGACGTTTGATTGGAGATTCGCCGTGCATGACTATTGTCCCAACTTCAGGCGAGCGGTCTCGCCGGTGGTGAACGGCGCTACGTCCACAGGCTGGCCGTTGTAGGCCACTTGCGCGCCACGGGCAAAGCCCAGACGCAGCGTCAAAGGAGGCTTGCCGCCTTGGTCGAGCGTATCTCCCTTACGCTTCAGACCGCTAAACAGCACTTTGCCATTGCCGTCGGTGACTTGCGTCCAGCAGTCGGCGACGAAGGTAATCTGTACGCGGCCATCACCGGCGATCAACGCTGGGGTGGTAGGTGGCGAAATCGCTGCCGGGGCGGTCTGGGCCTGAGTCGCTGGCGCCTGTACAGGAGCGGCCGGGGTGTGGGCCGGAGCTGCAGGCGTCGCGGGAGCCGGTGCGACAGCGGTCGAGGCAGGCGGGGTTTCCGGTGCAGGCTGCTCAGTGGCAAGCGGCGCTTCAGGCGTGGTCTGGCCTTCTGCTACAGCCTGGTCTTCCGGCTCGTCCAGCGGATGAATCTGGGTGGTGCCGTCGGCGCTTTCGACTTCGACGTGCTCCATGGCGTTGCTGGTCAGGTCCTTGGTGCGCTGGGAGGTCTGGTCTTGCCACCAGACAAAACCGCCACCAATGACAGCGATCAGCAGCAGCAGGCTGACAATTCGCAAAATCGTGTGGGAAACCCGCACCGGCTCTTCGATGCGACCCAAGCCATGCACATTGCTGCCCTGGGAGTCGGTGCCGGTGAACTGGTCGAATTCCTGGACCAAAACTGCCTGGTCGATCCCCAGCAGCTTGGCGTAGGCACGGATATAGCCGCGGGCGAAGGTATGCCCAGGCAGCTTATCGAACGCGCCAGCTTCCAGGTTGCCCAGGGATGTAGTGGTCAAATTGAGCTTGAGGGCCACTTCCGCCAGCGACCAACCATTGCTTTCGCGGGCCTGACGCAAGGTGTCGCCTGGGTTTACGCGATTAGCTGCTACAACTTCCGGGTGCGCCGCTTTCATCATTGCTCCGACAGGTATTGCTGATATTCCGGCGTACCGGGATAGAGTCGTTCGAGTTGTTGGCCAAAACGTGCGGCCTTGTCGCGTTCTTCATGAACCGTCGCCAGTCGCACACCGAGCAATAGACTACGTGCATTTTGCCCGCTGAGCAGGCTAAAACGTTCGTAATAGTCACGTGCCGGCACATAATGCCTGTCATCAAAGGATATCTCAGCCATTTCGAGCAATGCCCGAGGCTGACGACCGTTCAAATGCAGGGCTTTTTCCAGTTGCCGGCGAGCATTGTCGCGCTGGCCGAGGCGGATCGAGGTGACCCCAAGGTTCTCGAACACCCGCGAACGCTCAGGATAGAGGGTATCGGCGCTGGCTTGCTGGAAATAAAGGGCTGCCTGCTCATAACGTTCCTGCGCAAACAGGAAACTGCCGTAGTTGTTCAGCAGCCGCGGATCGGCAGGGCGTGCGGCCAGGGCCTTGTGGAAATAGCGGTCAGCCAGTTCAGGCTCGGCCTGGGCCTGGAACACCAGGGCCAGTGCGGCATTGGCATCGGCGTCGTGGCTGTCCAGCTCAAGGGCCTTCTTCAACGGCACCTTGGCCTGCTCGCTCATGCCTTGTTGCAGGTAACCCAAGCCCAGTTGCACATAGGCAACTCGCGCCTCATCACGGCCTTTACCGGTTTGCAAAGGGCTGTCATGGCCCGATGAAACACAACCGGCCGCAAGACCGGTAAAAAGTAAAAGCAGCGCAAGGCGCAAGGGCATAGAGTTCCTCTCTCAGATTCGATTCACAGCGATCAGCGGCAAATCGTCGGCGGCGTTCACTTCGCGTCCGGCGATATAGCGCTCGCTGCGGCGGGTGCGGTCCATCACCTGCCCGACCAATTGACCACAGGCGGCGTCGATGTCTTCACCACGGGTGGTGCGGACGGTGACGTTGTAGCCGGCCTGGTGCAGTTGATCCTGGAAACGACGGATGGCGTTGTTGCTCGGCCGCTCGTAGCCAGAATGTGGAAACGGGTTGAACGGAATCAGGTTGATCTTGCACGGGGTGTCCTTGAGCAACTCGATCATCTCGACCGCGTGCTCAACCTTGTCATTGATGTCCTTGAGCAAGGTGTACTCGATGGTCAGCACGCGCTTTTCGCCCAGGGACGACATATAGCGCTGGCAAGATTCGAGCAGCATCTTAAGCGGATACTTCTTGTTGATTGGCACCAATTGGTTACGCAATGCGTCATTGGGTGCGTGCAGCGACAACGCCAGGGAGACGTCGATGTGCTTGGACAGCTCATCGATCATCGGCACCACGCCGGAGGTGGACAGGGTTACACGGCGCTTGGAGATGCCGTAGCCCAGGTCGTCCATCATCAGGTGCATGGCCGAAACCACGTTGTCGAAGTTCAGCAGCGGCTCACCCATGCCCATCATCACCACGTTGGTGATGGCACGGTCGACGGTCGCCGGGACGCTGCCAAAGGATTTGTTGGCAATCCACACCTGGCCGATCACTTCGGCGGCGGTGAGGTTGCTATTGAAGCCTTGCTTGCCGGTGGAGCAGAAACTGCAGTCCAGGGCACAGCCTGCCTGGGACGAAACGCACAAGGTGCCGCGTTTGCCCTGGGGAATGTACACGGTCTCGACACAGCTGCCGGACGCAACGCGCACCACCCATTTACGGGTGCCGTCGCTGGAGATGTCCTCGCTGACCACTTCCGGACCACGTACCTCGGCAATGGCCTTGAGCTTGTCGCGCAGGGCCTTGCTGACGTTCGTCATGGCGTCGAAATCATCGACGCCAAAGTGGTGAATCCATTTCATTACCTGACCGGCACGGAAACGCTTCTCCCCGATTGAGTCGAAGAATTTCTCCATTTCCGGCTGGGTCAGCCCCAGCAGGTTGGTTTTTACAGTCGATGTCGTCATGGATTCACCCTCACTCTTTAAGCCGATGCTTAGCGAGCGGTTACTTCAGTAGCGGCGAAGAAGTACGAGATTTCGCGAGCAGCAGCGGCTTCGGAGTCCGAACCGTGTACAGCGTTGGCGTCGATGGACTCGGCGAAGTCAGCACGGATGGTGCCGGCAGCGGCTTCTTTAGGGTTGGTAGCGCCCATCAGCTCACGGTTCAGAGCGATAGCGTTTTCGCCTTCCAGAACCTGAACAACAACAGGACCGGAGATCATGAAGGCAACCAGGTCGCCGAAGAAGCCACGAGCGCTGTGCTCAGCGTAGAAGCCTTCAGCTTCAGCCTTGGACAGTTGCTTGAGTTTCGAAGCTACAACCTTCAGGCCGGCTTTTTCGAAACGAGTGGTGATCTCGCCGATGACGTTTTTTGCAACAGCGTCAGGCTTGATGATGGAGAAAGTACGTTGAACAGCCATGGTGTAACTCCAGAAACGGTAATTTACGAAAAATTAAACCCGCGAATTATACGCGGGTTATTGGGTATTGCCTAACTGCGTAAGGGAGGCGTCAGTCCTGTTCTTCTTTCCAGGCAGTCTGGATAGCCTCCAGGACCTTCTCACCACCGCGATCACGCTCATCTTCGAACCCTGGCAGCGCCATGACCATGTCACGCAAAGCTACAAAGTTCAGGGAGTAAGGATCCAGATCCGGGTTGGCGTCGGCCAACAGGATAGCGATCTCTTGCACATCAACCCATTTAAGACTCATGACACTTCCTTGAATCAATGCGGCGCTTCGGCTGCATGGTTGAGGGAATATTTCGGGATTTCGACGGTGATGTCTTCCGTACCGACCTTTGCCTGACAGCTTAGGCGAGAAGTCGCTTCCAGGCCCCAGGCACGGTCAAGAAAGTCTTCTTCCAGCTCGTCTGCTTCTTCCAGGGAATTGAAACCCTCGCGGATGATGCAGTGACAGGTGGTGCAGGCGCAGACACCGCCGCAGGCACTTTCGATCTCGATGTGGTTGTCATGGGCAACTTCGAGGATGGACTTGCCGGTCTCAGCCTCCACGACCATACCGTCCGGGCAATGCTCGGCGTGTGGCAGAAAAATGACCTGCGGCATTGATTATTCCTCGATTTCATTCAGGTTGCGCCCGGCCAGTGCGGCTTTCACCGTCTGATCCATGCGGCGGGCGGCAAAGGCATCTGTCACTTGCGACAGGCGCTTGGTCTGTTGCTCGATGGCGTAGCCATCGTTGCCTTTCATCAGCTCGGCCAGTTCCTGCATCTGCAGGTCAATGACCATGCGCTCTTCGGCATCCAGCAGGCGCTCGCCGTCGGCATCAAGGGCACCCTGCACCGCTTCGAGCAGGCGCTGGGCATCCACTTGTTGCTCGCGCAGCACGCGAGCGACCTTGTCGTCACCGGCATACTGGAACGAGTCCTTGAGCATCTTGGCGATTTCTCCGTCGGTCAGGCCGTAGGACGGCTTGACCTGGATGCTGGCTTCAACGCCCGAACCCAACTCACGCGCAGCGACGTTGAGCAGGCCGTCGGCGTCGACCTGGAAGGTCACGCGAATCTTTGCCGCGCCAGCCACCATCGCCGGAATGCCGCGCAATTCGAAGCGCGCCAGGGAGCGGCAGTCACTGATCAACTCGCGCTCGCCTTGCAGCACATGGATCATCATGGCCGTCTGGCCATCTTTGTAAGTGGTGAAATCCTGGGCACGGGCGACGGGGATGGTGGTGTTGCGTGGTATCACCTTCTCCATCAGCCCCCCCATGGTTTCCAGCCCCAAGGACAGCGGGATCACGTCGAGCAGCAGCAGTTCGCCACCATCGCGCTTGTTACCGGCCAGGGTGTCTGCCTGGATCGCGGCGCCGATGGCGACCACCTGGTCCGGGTCGATTTCAGTCAGCGGCTGGCGGCCAAAGGCTTCGGCGACGGCTTCACGCACGCGTGGTACGCGGGTGGAACCACCGACCATGACCACTGCACCCACGTCCTCCAGTTCGATACCGGAATCACGTACGGCACGGCGGCAGGCTTTCAGGCTGCGGGCGACCATAGGCTCGATCAGCGCATCGAAGGCTTCGCGGGTCAGCTGAGCTGACCAAGTGCCGTAGGAAACTTCAACGCTTGCCGCATTGGTCAGCGCTTCCTTGGCCGCGCAAGCGGTCTGCAGCAGGTTGCGCTGCGCGCCCGGGTCCAGGTCGGCAGACAAGCCGGCGCTGGCGATGATCCAACCCGCAATGGCGTGGTCGAAGTCGTCGCCGCCCAGGGCGCTGTCGCCACCAGTGGCCAGCACTTCGAAGACGCCGCCGGTCAGGCGCAAAATCGATATATCAAAGGTGCCACCGCCCAGGTCGTAAATGGCAACCAGGCCTTCGGCATGCTGGTCCAGGCCATAGGCCACGGCTGCAGCGGTCGGCTCATTGAGCAGGCGCAGCACGTTCAGGCCGGCAAGTTTGGCCGCATCCTTGGTAGCTTGGCGCTGGGCATCATCGAAATAAGCGGGAACGGTGATCACCGCGCCGACCAGTTCGCCGCCCAGGGTCTTTTCCGCGCGCTGACGCAGTACCTTGAGGATATCGGCCGAGACTTCCACAGGGCTTTTCGGGCCTTGGACGGTGTCGATGAACGGCATATGGGATTCGCCACCGACAAAGCGGTACGGCAACTGGTCGCCCAATTGCTTGACGTCGGACAGACCACGACCCATCAAGCGCTTGACCGACAGCACGGTATTCAAAGGGTCGGAAGACGCCGCCAGCTTGGCCGACTCACCCACTTCGGTACGATCAACGTGATAGCGCACGGCAGAGGGCAGGATCACCTGGCCATCAGCGTCCGGCAGCGGCTCGGACAGGCCGCTGCGCAAGGCAGCAACCAGGGAATTGGTGGTGCCCAGGTCAATCCCGACCGCCAGGCGACGCTGGTGCGGTTGAGGGCTTTGGCCGGGTTCGGCGATTTGCAGTAGGGCCATGGTAATCAGGTCTTATCTGTCTATCAGGCGTGCATCACGGGCAGCACACGGGGTTAATCGTCGAGGCGCTCTTCTAGCTGGCGCACTTCGTAGGTGAGCTTGTCGAGGAACTGCATGCGCCGCATCAGGCGTTCGGCCTGCTCACGTTGCGCTGCATCATCCCAACAGGCTGCGAAGCTTTCGTTGAGCTCATCCTGGGCGGTTTTCAGACGACGCTTGAAGACTGCAACACCAGCCAGATCGGCCTCGTCCTGCAAGTCTTCGAGTTCTTCGCGCCACTGCATCTGCTGCATCAGGAAGTCCGGATCATGCACGGTCACTTCCAGCGGCAACTCGCCACCGTTCATCGCGAGCAGGTAGCGCGCGCGTTTCGGGGGGCTTTTGAGCGTCTGATAGGCTTCGTTGAGGCTGGCCGATTGCTCCAGCGCCAGGCGCTGCTCACGCTCGGAAGCGTCAGCGAAGCGGTCCGGGTGCACGCCACGCGCCAGTTCTCGGTAGCGCGTGGCAAGCTGCTCAAGGTCAAGCCGAAAGCTCGGCTGCAGCTCGAATAAAGCGAAATGACAAGGAGTACCCACGAATAGCCTCAGATGTTGAAGCTTTCGCCGCAGCCACATTCACCGCGTACGTTGGGGTTGTTGAACTTGAAGCCTTCGTTCAACCCTTCCTTGACGAAATCGAGTTCGGTGCCGTCCAGGTAGGTCAGGCTCTTGGGGTCGATAATCACTTTCTCGCCGTGACTTTCGAACACCTGGTCTTCCGCAACCACCTCGTCGACAAACTCCAGCACGTAGGCAAGGCCGGAACAGCCCGTGGTGCGAACACCCAGACGAATCCCCTCACCTTTACCGCGCCCATTCAGGGAGCGGCGAATGTGCTGCGCAGCCGCTTCTGTCATGCTGATAGCCATCGTTGACTCCTTACTCGTCGCCAAATGCTTAGATCAAGCCTTTCTTCTGCTTGTAGTCGCGAACGGCCGCCTTGATGGCGTCTTCTGCGAGTACCGAGCAGTGGATTTTCACGGGCGGCAGGGCCAGCTCTTCGGCCAGCTGGGTGTTGCTGATAGTGACAGCCTCATCCAGGGTCTTGCCTTTCATCCATTCGGTCGCCAGGGAGCTGGAGGCGATAGCCGAACCGCAACCGTAGGTCTTGAACTTGGCGTCTTCGATAACGCCAGCGTCGTTGACCTTGATCTGCAGGCGCATCACATCGCCGCACGCCGGAGCGCCGACCATGCCGGTGCCGACATCAGGATCTTCCGCGTCCATCTTGCCGACGTTGCGCGGGTTTTCGTAGTGGTCGATGACCTTTTCGCTGTAAGCCATGGTACTGAATCCTCACTCATCAGGGCCGCTCTGGAACCCTGTAGAAACGCCTGCGTTTTCCGCCACGTTCCTACAGAGCTGGGGTGGCGGCTTCTATAGTTAGTGTGCCGCCCACTCGATCTTGGAAATATCGACACCGTCTTTGTACATGTCCCACAGCGGCGACAGGACGCGCAGCTTGTTGACGGCTTCGCAGACTTTCTGCGCGGCGTAGTCGACTTGCTCTTCGGTGGTGAAACGGCCGAACGTAAAGCGGATCGAGCTGTGTGCCAGTTCGTCGTTGCGGCCCAGGGCGCGCAGTACGTACGAAGGCTCAAGGGACGCGGAAGTGCAGGCCGAACCGGACGAAACCGCCAGGTCCTTGAGCGCCATGATCAGCGACTCGCCTTCGACGTAGTTGAAGCTCAAATTCAGGTTGTGCGGTACGCGGGCGGTCATGCTGCCGTTGATGTACAGCTCTTCAAGGCCTTCGACCTGCTTGTAGAAGCGGTCGCTGAGCGCTTTGATGCGCACGTTTTCGGCAGCCATGTCTTCCTTGGCCACGCGGAAGGCTTCGCCCATGCCGACGATCTGGTGGGTCGCCAGGGTGCCCGAACGCATGCCGCGCTCGTGACCGCCGCCGTGCATGGTGGCTTCGATGCGCACACGTGGCTTGCGGCTCACGTACAGGGCGCCGATGCCTTTGGGGCCGTAGGTCTTGTGGGCCGAGAACGACATCAGGTCGACTTTCAGTTTCGACAGGTCGATGTCGACCTTGCCGGTGGACTGTGCAGCGTCGACGTGCAGCAGGATGCCCTTGGAACGGGTCAGCTCGCCGATGGCCGCGATGTCGTTGATGGTGCCGATTTCGTTGTTCACGTGGATCACGGAAACCAGGATGGTGTCTTCACGCAGCGCGGCTTCGATCATGGCCGGGGTGACGATACCGTCGGTGGTCGGCTCGAGGTAGGTGACCTCGAAACCTTCACGCTCCAGTTGGCGCATGGTGTCGAGGACAGCCTTGTGCTCAATCTTGGTGGTGATCAGGTGCTTGCCTTTGGTCGCGTAGAAATGCGCCGCGCCCTTGATAGCCAGGTTGTCGGACTCGGTGGCACCGGAGGTCCAGACGATTTCACGCGGGTCTGCACCCACCAGGTCAGCCACCTGGCGACGAGCGTTCTCGACCGCTTCCTCGGCCTTCCAGCCGAACACGTGGGAACGGGAGGCCGGGTTGCCGAAGTTTCCGTCAACCAGCAGGCATTCGCTCATCTTTTGCGCGACACGCGGATCAACCGGGGTGGTCGCTGAGTAATCAAGGTAAATCGGCAATTTCATGGACTTTCTCCTAAATCAGGCTGGCTGGCGCGCCGTTAGCTCTTCGGCTGTCACTCGACGGCGGACGCTTCGATCTTGTCCAGACGCGGCGCCTTGGTGTTGCAACGGCGCTGGTCCTGACGCTGGGCTACTTCTTGCACCTCACGGCGAGTCACAAGATCAGCCAAGCTGATACCACTCAAAAACTCATGGATCTGCAGGCTCAAGTCACACCACAAGTGGTGCGTGAGGCAGGTGTCGCCGGCGTGGCAATCACCCAGCCCCTGGCATTTGGTGGCGTCGACGGATTCGTTGACCGCGTCGATCACCTGGGCGACCTGAATGCCCTGCATGTCGCGGGACAACTGATAGCCACCACCCGGCCCACGCACACTGGAAACCAGGTTGCTGCGACGCAATTTGGCGAACAGTTGCTCGAGGTAGGACAGGGAAATGCCTTGGCGCTCAGAGATATCGGCCAGGGACACCGGCCCAGTTTGCGCGTGCAAAGCCAAGTCGAGCATGGCGGTCACCGCGTATCGGCCTTTTGTAGTCAGTCTCATGGACAAGTACCAAGGTGTTTCAGAATGGGAGCAAGTATGCGATTCCCGAGTATTTAAGTCAACTATAAGACCTAGTACTTTAGTCAGGATTACCCGTAAAAAGGGCGCGCGAATCATAGCAGGATGGGTCGACGACGAACAGCGAGAACAGGGGCGGATGGAGATCGCTGGATCAACGGAGACCAAAATGTGGGAGGGAGCATGCTCCCGATAGCGGTGTACCAGCCACGAAAGTGGTGAATGACACATTGTTATCGGGGGCAAGCCCCCTCCCACAGAAAGGTCTCAGCCGGCCTTGGACGCAGCCTCGTCCTTGATCTCGGCGAAGTCTTCTTCGCGCAACTCAGGCAGATCTTTCGCACAGTAAGGGCTGCCCAGATCCTTCAGCGCACCGCACATACCCTCCAACTTGCCGTCCACCGCCTGCAGATGGTCGAGCAACTGGCCGATCGCACGCGCCACCGGGTCCGGCATGTCCTCGCTGACACCATAAGCATCGAAACCGATCTTCTCGGCCATGGCCTTGCGCTTGGCCTCCTGCTCGTCGCCGGCTTCCGGCTTGACGATGATCCGGCCTGGAATACCGACTACGGTCGCTCCCGGAGGCACGGCCTTGGTCACGACAGCATTGGAACCGACCTTGGCGCCCGCCCCGACAGTGAACGGACCGAGCACCTTGGCGCCCGCCCCCACCACCACGCCATCACCCAGCGTCGGGTGGCGCTTGCCTTTGTTCCAGCTGGTGCCGCCCAGGGTCACGCCCTGATAAAGGGTGACGTCATCACCAATTTCGGCGGTCTCGCCAATCACGATGCCCATGCCATGGTCGATAAAGAAACGGCGCCCGACTTTGGCGCCCGGGTGAATCTCGATCCCGGTCAACCAACGGCCGAAGTTCGACACCAGCCGCGCCAGCCATTTCCAGCCCATGCCCCACAAGGCGCCGGACAGGCGGTGAATCCAGATCGCATGCATGCCCGGGTAGCAGGTCAGCACTTCAAAGGCGTTGCGCGCCGCCGGGTCACGGTGGAAAACACTCTGGATATCTTCTCGCAGACGCTCGAACATTTTTAATCCTTCCGCTTTAGAAGCTCGCCACGGGCCGCTTTCTGGGTTTCCGTGAGGATGCCACGCAATATATTCATTTCCGCCCGGCTGACCGAGCTGCGTCCGTAAAGGCGACGCAGGCGCGCCATCAAGTGCCGTGGTTTTTCCGGATCGAGGAATTCGATGGCCACCAGGGTTTGCTCCAGGTGCTCATAAAACCGTTCCAGCTCGTCCATGGTGGCCAGTTCGCCACTTTTGGTCGAGGCAACCTCGTCCTTCTCTACCTTGCTCGGCTGGCCAGCAGCGGCCAGCCAGGCCATGCGCACTTCGTAAGTCAACACCTGCACCGCTGCCCCGAGGTTCAGCGAGCTGAACTCGGGGTCTGATGGGATGTGCACGTGGTAATGACATCGCTGCAGCTCTTCATTGGTGAGGCCGGAGTCTTCACGACCAAACACCAAGGCGATTTCAGCGCCGCCAGCGGCCTCTTCCACCACCTTGGTGCCGCACTCACGCGGATCCAGCAGTGGCCAGGGGATGCGACGGTCACGGGCGCTGGTGCCAAGTACCAGGTTGCAGCCGACCAAGGCGTCTTCCAAGGTGGCGACGACCTGGGCTTTTTCAAGCAGGTCATTGGCGCCGGATGCACGGGCATCGGCCTCGTGATGCGGGAACACGCGCGGGTCGACCAGCACCAGGCGCGTCAGCCCCATGTTTTTCATGGCTCGCGCCACCCCGCCGATGTTGCCGGGATGACTGGTATTGACCAGGACGACACGAATGTTTTGCAGCAAGGGAGGCGCTCTCGGACACGGGAAAGGGGAGCAAATCTTACAGAACAGCCTAAGGTTATGCCATGAAAGCTAACGTCGTCCTTCACCTGAAGAAAGTTTCTGCTAGAATGCTCGGCTTTCTTTAACAACCTTAGGTGACACATCCATGCAGCCCATGCTGAATATCGCGCTGCGCGCCGCCCGCAGCGCCAGTGAATTGATCTTCCGCTCCATCGAGCGCCTGGATACCATCAAGGTCGACGAAAAAGACGCCAAGGATTACGTATCCGAGGTTGATCGCGCCGCCGAACAGAAAATCATCGACGCCCTGCGCAAGGCCTACCCTACCCACGGCATCCTCGGTGAAGAAACCGGCCTGCACAAAGGCAGCGGTGAAGGCGAAGACTACCTGTGGATCATCGACCCACTGGATGGCACCACCAACTTCCTGCGCGGCATCCCACACTTTGCCGTGAGCATCGCGTGCAAATACCGTGGCCGCCTGGAACACGCCGTTGTACTCGACCCAGTCCGCCAGGAAGAATTCACCGCCAGCCGTGGCCGTGGCGCCCAGTTGAACGGTCGTCGCCTGCGCGTCAGCGGCCGCACCAGTCTGGACGGCGCCCTGCTGGGTACCGGCTTCCCGTTCCGTGACGACCAGATGGACAACCTGGAAAACTACCTGGGCATGTTCCGCGCCCTGGTTGGCCAGACCGCTGGTATTCGCCGCGCTGGCGCAGCAAGCCTGGACCTGGCTTATGTGGCCGCCGGTCGTTTTGATGCGTTCTGGGAGTCGGGCCTGTCCGAGTGGGACATGGCGGCAGGCGCTCTGCTGATCCAGGAAGCAGGCGGCTTGGTGAGCGACTTCACCGGTGGCCACGACTTCCTTGAAAAAGGCCACGTGGTTGCCGGCAACACCAAATGCTTCAAGGCAGTACTGACGGCGATCCAGCCGCACCTGCCGGCTTCGCTGAAGCGTTAAGCGAGCGAGCACAAAAAAGCACCCCGAGGGGTGCTTTTTTTTGTGCCTGGGATTACTGCTGGTTCTGACCCAGGATCAGACGACCTTCTTTGTCGACCGGGATCTGGCCACCTGGATCACGATCCATACGCACGGTGCCTTCCTTGCCATCCAGGTTGTAACGCACGTCATAGCCGACCACCTTGTCGCTGATGTCGTTGACGGTGTTACAGCGGGTTTGCGTGGTGGTGTAGGTATCGCGGTTCTGCATACCTTCCTGAACCTTGTTACCGGCGTAACCGCCACCCACCGCACCGGCTACCGTAGCCAGCTTCTTGCCATTACCGCCACCGACCTGGTTGCCGAGCAGGCCACCGGCCAGTGCACCTACCACAGTGCCGACGATCTGATGCTGATCCTGCACCGGCTTCTGCCGGGTCACGGCGACGTCCTTGCAGACCTCGCGCGGGGTTTTTATCTGGGTTTTCACCGGCTGCACTGCCAGCACTTGCGCATACTCAGGGCCGCTTTTTACCAGGCTGTAGGTGGCAACAGCACCCCCGGCAGTCACACCGACAGCACCCAATACCGCACCAACCAGTAACGACTTGTTCACGTGAACCTCCTGACCATCACAAACGGATCGAAAGATCCGCGCTATACCCAGCCTTGGAGCAAAAAAAAAGGCACGAGTTCAATACTCGTGCCTTTTTTGTAACAGCGGATCAACAAGCGCCCATCAAGGACGGTCGTCGACCTCCTTGCCAGTGCTGGTCGGAGGGATCAGGTCTTCGCTGTTGAGGTTCAGCCAGATCAGCACCACGTTGGCGATGTAGATCGACGAATAGGTACCCGCCAGTACGCCGATGAACAGTGCCAGTGAGAAGCCCCACAGGTTGTCGCCGCCAAAGATCATCAGCGCCGCAATCGCCAGCAACGTGGAGATCGAGGTCGCCATGGTGCGCAACAGGGTCTGGGTGGTGGAGATGTTGATGTTCTCGATCAGCGACGCCTTGCGCAGTACGCGGAAGTTCTCGCGAACCCGGTCGAATACCACGATGGTGTCGTTGAGCGAGTAACCAATGATCGCCAGTACAGCCGCCAGTACGGTCAGGTCGAAGGTCACCTGGAAGTACGCCAGGATACCCACGGTCACGATCACGTCGTGGATCAGCGACACAATCGCGCCAACACCGAACTTCCACTGAAAGCGGAAGGCCAGGTAGATCATGATGCCGACCAGCGCCATCAGCATGCCGAGGCCGCCCTGGTCGCGCAGCTCTTCACCCACTTGCGGGCCGACGAACTCGACGCGCTTGACCGACGCCGGGTTGTCGCCGCCGACCTTCTGCAAGGCCTCGGCCACCTGGTGACCCAGTTGCGGGTCTTCGCCCGGCATACGCACCAGCAGGTCGGTGGTCGCACCGAAGCTCTGCACGATGGCTTCGTGATAGCCGGCCTTGACCAGCTCGTTGCGCACCAGGGTAACGTCGGCAGGCTTCTCGTAGGTCAGCTCGATGAGCGTACCGCCGGTAAAGTCCAGACCGTAGTTCAGGCCCTTATGGAACCAGCTGAACAACGCCAGAACGGTAAGGAGCACGGTGACGCCGAACGCAATGTTGCGAACGCCCATGAAGTTGATTGTACGTAACATGGCAGCCCCTTAAATCCACAACTTCTTGAAGTCACGTCCGCCAAAGATCAGGTTGACCATTGCGCGGGTCACCATGATGGCCGTGAACATCGAGGTAAAGATACCGAGGGACATGGTCACCGCAAAACCTTTGACCGGGCCAGTGCCCATGGCAAAGAGAATCCCGCCGACCAGCAACGTGGTCAGGTTGGAGTCGAGAATCGCGGTAAATGCCCGGCCGAAGCCTTCGTTGATTGCACGCTGTACGGTCATCCCCGCCGCGATCTCTTCACGGATCCGCGAGAAGATCAGTACGTTGGCGTCTACCGCCATACCCATGGTGAGTACGATACCGGCGATACCTGGCAGGGTCAGTGTAGCGCCCAGCAGCGACATCAGGGCCAGCAGCATCACCATGTTGCCCGCCAGGGCCACGGTGGCGATGATGCCGAAGAAGCGGTAGATGGCGATGATGAACAGCGACACGAACAGCATGCCCCACAACGCCGCGTCGATACCCTTGGTGATGTTGTCGGCACCCAGGCTCGGGCCGATGGTACGTTCTTCAGCGAAGTACATCGGCGCCGCCAGGCCACCGGCACGCAGCAACAGGGCCAGCTCAGACGATTCACCCTGGCCGTTCAGGCCAGTGATGCGGAATTGAGCACCCAGCGGCGACTGGATGGTCGCCAGGCTGATGATCTTCTTCTCTTCCTTGAAGGTCTGGACCGGCACGTCCTTCTCGACGCCGTCGACCATCTGCTTGGTGTAAGTGGTGACAGGGCGCTGCTCGATGAAGATCACCGCCATGCTGCGACCGACGTTGCTGCGCGTGGCGCGGCTCATCAGGTCGCCGCCATGGCCATCCAGGCGGATGTTCACTTCAGGCGTACCGTGCTGGGAGTCGAAACCGGCCTTGGCGTCGGTGACCTGGTCACCGGTGATGATCAAGCCACGCTCAATCAGTGCAGGAGGACGATTGCCTTCGCGGAACTCGAACTCCTCGGCAGTGGCGCGGGTAGCACCCGGCTCGGCCGCCAGACGGAATTCCAGGTTGGCGGTCTTGCCCAGGATACGCTTGGCTTCAGCCGTGTCCTGCACGCCCGGCAGCTCAACCACGATGCGGTTGGCGCCCTGGCGCTGGACGATCGGCTCGGCCACACCCAGCTCGTTGACGCGGTTACGCACCGTGGTCAAGTTCTGCTTGATGGAGTATTCACGGATTTCCGCGATCTTGGCCGGCGTCATCGCCAGGCGCAGTACAGGCTGACCATTGAGGTCGGCCGGTACGATGTCGAAATCGTTGAAGTTCTTGCGCACCAGCGCACGGGCCTGCTCGCGGGACGCTTCGTCAGAGAAGCCCAGCTGGATGGCACCGTTGAACTGCGGCAGGCTGCGATAGCGCAGCTTCTCTTTGCGCAGCAGGCTCTTCACGTCGCCTTCGTAGACTTTCAGGCGCGCGTCGAGGGCTTTGTCCATGTCGACTTCCAGCAGGAAGTGCACACCACCGGACAAGTCCAGGCCCAGCTTCATCGGGTGCGCGCCAATGCTGCGCAGCCATTGTGGGGTGGTCTGTGCCAGGTTGAGCGCGACCACATAGTCATCACCCATGGCCTTGCGTACGACGTCCTTGGCCGGCAATTGGTCTTCTGCCTTGGTCAGGCGCAACAAGCCGCCTTTGGCACCCGCCGCCAATGTTGCCGCCTTGACCTGGATACCCGCGTCGGTGAGCGCTTTGCTCGCACGGTCCAGATCGGCCTGATTGACCTGCAGCGAAGTGCTGGCGCCAGTGATCTGGATCGCCGGGTCATCAGGATAAAGATTGGGAGCGGAATAAATAAAACCGATCGCCAGCACCGCCAGGATCAGTACGTATTTCCACAGAGGGTATTTGTTCAGCATCACGCCGCCCGCTTATAACGCGGGGCGCCTTGCGCGCCCCGTCGATTGGTAAAGGTTGTTACTCAGATCGCTTTGAGCGTGCCTTTTGGCAGCGTGGCGGCGATGGCGCCCTTCTGGAACTTCATTTCTACGGTGTCGGAGACTTCCAGGACCACAAAAGCATCGGAAACCTTGGTGATCTTGCCGGCGATACCGCCAGTGGTCACCACTTCGTCGCCTTTTTGCAGGCTGCCGAGCAGGTTTTTCTGCTCTTTGGCGCGCTTGGCCTGTGGACGCCAGATCATCAGGTAGAAGATGACCAGGAAGCCGACCAGGAAAATCCACTCGAAACCACCGCCCATAGGACCGGCAGCGGCAGGCGCAGCGGCATCAGCCATGGCGTTAGAGATAAAAAAGCTCATTTAGCACTCCAGTTGCAAATAGTGAATCTTAGGGTCGGAAAACTCAGTCCAAGGGCGGCACAGGGAGCCCGCGCTTGGCATAGAAGGCATCGACGAAGGCGGCCAATGTACCCTGTTGAATAGCCTCGCGCAAACCAGCCATCAGGACTTGGTAGTGACGCAAATTGTGGATGGTATTCAACATGCTACCCAGCATTTCCCCGCACTTGTCCAGATGGTGCAGATAAGCACGGGAGAAGTTCTGGCAGGTGTAGCAGTCACAGGTGGGATCCAGCGGCGAATCATCATGGCGATGGAACGCGTTACGGATCTTCAGCACGCCTGTATCGATGAACAGATGCCCATTGCGGGCATTACGGGTTGGCATCACGCAATCGAACATGTCCACACCGCGGCGCACACCCTCTACGAGATCTTCCGGTTTGCCAACGCCCATAAGGTAACGAGGTTTGTCAGCCGGCATCAGGCCCGGCAGGTAATCCAGTACCTTGATCATCTCGTGCTTGGGCTCGCCCACCGACAGACCGCCGATGGCCAGGCCGTCAAAGCCGATCTTGTCGAGGCCTTCGAGCGAGCGTTTGCGCAGGCTTTCATGCATGCCGCCCTGGACGATGCCGAACAGCGCCGCGGTGTTGTCGCCATGGGCATTCTTCGATCGCTGCGCCCAGCGCAGGGACAACTCCATGGAAATCCGCGCGACGTCTTCGTCAGCCGGGTACGGCGTGCATTCGTCGAAAATCATCACGATGTCGGAACCCAGGTCACGCTGCACCTGCATCGACTCTTCCGGGCCCATGAACACCTTGGAACCGTCCACCGGCGAGGCGAAGGTCACGCCCTCCTCCTTGATCTTGCGCATGGCGCCCAGGCTGAACACCTGGAAACCACCCGAGTCGGTCAGGATCGGGCCTTGCCACTTCATGAAGTCATGCAGGTCGCCGTGCTTCTTGATCACTTCCGTGCCCGGGCGCAGCCACAGGTGGAAGGTGTTGCCGAGGATGATCTCGGCGCCGGTGGCGACGATGTCACGCGGCAGCATGCCTTTTACGGTGCCGTAAGTGCCCACGGGCATGAAGGCCGGGGTCTCGACGGTGCCGCGCGGGAAAGTCAGGCGACCACGACGGGCTTTACCGTCGGTGGCGAGCAATTCAAACGACATACGACTCATAGTTGTTCCTCTGGGCCGCGTGGCGCCGGGTTACGGGTGATAAACATCGCATCACCGTAGCTGAAAAAACGGTATCCATTGTCGATGGCGGCTTGATATGCGGCCATGGTCTCGGGATAACCGGCAAATGCCGACACCAGCATCAACAGCGTGGATTCCGGCAAATGGAAGTTGGTGACCAGGCAATCGACCACATGGAACGGCCGGCCTGGGTAGATAAAGATATCGGTGTCGCCGCTGAACGGCTTGAGCACGCCATCACGCGCCGCACTCTCCAGGGAGCGCACGCTGGTGGTGCCCACCGCGATCACCCGCCCGCCACGCGCCTTGCATGCAGCCACGGCATCCACGACGTCCTGGCTGACTTCCAGCCACTCGCTGTGCATATGGTGGTCTTCGATGTTATCCACACGCACCGGCTGAAACGTCCCGGCCCCCACGTGCAGGGTCACATAGGCGGTCTCGACGCCCTTGGCCGCAATCGCATCCAGCAGCGGCTGGTCGAAATGCAGCCCGGCAGTCGGTGCAGCGACGGCGCCCAAGCGCTGGGAGTACACCGTCTGATAGCGCTCGCGGTCCGAGTCTTCGTCGGGGCGGTCTATATAAGGAGGCAACGGCATATGGCCGACACGTTCCAGCAGCGGCAACACCTCTTCGGCGAACTTGAGCTCGAACAGCGCATCATGGCGCGCGACCATCTCGGCCTCGCCACCGCCATCGATGAGGATGCTGGAGCCCGGTTTCGGCGACTTGCTGGAGCGCACATGGGCCAGCACGCGATGGCTGTCCAGCACCCGCTCCACCAGGATTTCCAGCTTGCCGCCGGAGGCTTTCTGGCCAAACAGCCGCGCCGGAATCACCCGGGTATTGTTGAACACCATCAAGTCGCCTGGGCGCAAATGCTCAAGCAAATCAGTGAATTGACGGTGTGCGAGGGCACCGCTGAGCCCGTCCAGGGTCAGCAGTCGACTGGCGCGACGCTCGGCCAAAGGGTGGCGAGCGATCAGCGAATCAGGGAGCTCAAAAGTAAAGTCAGCAACGCGCATGATGGGGTTCGTCTAGCAGGGCCGGGAAGTCTAGCGGAAATAGTCAAAATTGACCATGAAACGTGATTGACCAACGGTAATCACCTCTCTATACTTCGCCGCCATTGAGCCCTGATGGCGGAATTGGTAGACGCGGCGGATTCAAAATCCGTTTTCGAAAGGAGTGGGAGTTCGAGTCTCCCTCGGGGCACCATCTTAAAAAAAGACCTTGAAATTCAAGGTCTTTTTTTTCGCCTGTAGAAAAGTGGCACCAGCGGATTCATCCCCCACCGCCCACTTCCAACCTGAAACACAGTCCAAATGTGGGAGCTGGCTTGCCTGCGATTGCGGCAGCCCCAACACCGTCAAACCACCTGCCTATACCTCAACCGAATCCCCCTCCTCCGCCACCCTATTCGGCAACATCCCATTCGCCAAATCATCCACCACCGCCTTCGCCATCTCCCCCAAATAATGCGCCGCCCAGGCATAGCGATCTGCGCCTTTGTCCATGGCTGCATCCAATGCCAGCATTTTTGAACAATGGAGAAGCTCGGAGGCATGCTCAAGGGCATCGCGAATGGGTACGCCGGAATTGACGCGGAATAGGTGGTGGAGGCTGGGCTGTTTGCCGCAGTTGGAGAAGGTGATGACGCCGAGGGTTTTGTTGAGAGGTGGGTTGATCATTGGGCACCTCCCAAGTGGGCGGAGGTGTGGGTTGTGGGATTGCGAGGGTACGACCTATCAGAAACGCTCATTGCTCAAGCTCCTAATGTAGAGAGCTACCACGTTCGTTTCTCATGCGAATGGGTGGCAGCTATGCGCGGGCTGAGAAACCGGGACAATAGGAACCCGGCAGACCCGAAGGTCTCCCACGCATAGCCACCATGACACAGACATGCGGGCACAAAAAAGCGCCAACAGTCTAATGGATGGTTGCGCCTATGCGCCTATTGTTTCTCGGATTCTCAAGTCCGGTCGCTGGGTTGGAAGCGACGGAGAAAAAGTAGCTCAGGAGCGCCTGGAGATGAAAGTTAGTATCTGTGGCGAGAGATTTCCGGCGGCCAGTCTGGAGGGTTGCGGGCGTTAGGAAGAGGAAAGTCGTGCACAAACCCCGCTTACGTGCAGGCGTGGCGCTTGCTGTTTCTCTCTACGGGCGAGAAGACGTTGGCGCAGCACATGGCAGACGTCAACAAAGAGCTGAAAGCCGGTATGGAAGTTCGCATGCTCGCCCTGCCAGCTGACAAGAGCAAAGGCCTCGGCATGTTCGATGAGCTGAACGGTTTTGAGGACGCTGCTGCCCTCTCCGATGCGCTCAAGGTCCGTGTAGCCAAATACTACGGCACACCCCTCACCGCCTTCCTGCACGCACTGTGCGCGCCTGGAGAAATGCTCAGATGGTCGGTGATCGTTCGCCGCACGGTGGAGCAGTTCATCACACAAAACCTACCCGCATCGGCCAGTGGACAGGCCCAGCGTGCAGCCCTTCGCTTTGGCCTCGCAGCAGCGGCCGGAGAGTTGGCCACCGCTTTCGGCGTCACCGGCTGGCCTGACGGCACAGCCACGACCGCCGCGCGCGTGTGTCTGCATGCGTGGCTGGCCGAGCATGGCGGCGCCGGAAATTTCGAGGGTGATGCGATTTTGGCGCGGCTGAGACAGGTCATTGAGCGGTTTGGAGAAAGCCGCTTTACCCGCTGGGAATCTGCTGCCGCAAAAATCGATGAACACGGCCCACGCACGATTGATCGGCTGGGCTTTCGCAAGACCCTGGAACACGGCATGGGGGACGCACTGCACACCACCAACACCTACTACGTGCTGCCGGAAGCCTGGAGGGCTGAAATCTTCAAGGGCATGAATATCAGTGCGGTGAACAAGGAGCTGCTGCAACGGGGCGTGCTCGAGCCGGGAACCGACGGAAAGGCGTACAGCTTGATTCGCCTGCCCGGGTTACGGTACCGCGTCGATGCTGGCCTGGATGTTGGAGGAAAAGGACATCGAGCCACATGTGCCGGTGTGGGACAAAA
>NZ_JBYSZX010000025.1:0-50644 GCF_058787615.1 Pseudomonas sp. FW305-3-2-15-C-LB1
GAAGCGGTTTCTTTTTGGTTGGCATACATGCACCTCTTACTCATGTTATGCCCGAACACAAAATTTCTGACAGTCCCCCGATGGCGGTGGATGAGTCAGCTTACCTCTAGCTGACTCATCCACCGCCATCGGGGGCGAGCCTATAGCGATAGAGCACAAGCCATCTGCCAGCCCGCAAATCCAATCAGACACACCCCGCTCGCTCGATTGAGCACACCAAAACCTGAACGTTCAGCAAACAGCTTCTTCATCCCCCCACCCCCTGCTGCATACAACATTTGCCCGAGAAACGAGCCCACTAGAACACCCAGCAAATTCCAGTAGATTCCCTGCCCCTGAAGCTGGGCGCCGCTGGCGATGGCATAGGAAGAAATCGCCGCAATGGTGAACGGGCTAGTCAACGTCAGTAAAAAGACCGGTACAAATCCTGCGGTGCACGTTATCTGCATCGTGCCAGCAGCGTTCTTGAATGTGGTAACACCAAGATAAAGGAGGTAGGCAATCGCTCCCCACGTCAATAGCTGATGATTGTCGACCCAAAATGCTTCGACCACCTTCAAGCCTGTAAAGGCGACAGCTGCAAATACCGCGTCGGCAACTGCCGCCCCCAGGGCTGCGGGCAATGCACTGCGAAAGCCAAAGACGATGGACTGCCTTAGAATGATCAAGGCTATCGGTCCAACGCTTATTGAAAGCAGTGTCGAAAATAGCATTGCACTCAGAAAGTCGTGCATTTACCTCACAATCTCTCTGAACATTTTTTTCTTTGCCCGACAGTGCGGACACTGAAAATTGTCGTCTAGCTCGCCCCACCTTGTTCCTGCCTCAACGTCGACTAGAAGCTCACCCAATGCCTCGGAATAAACGTAGTGACAGATCTGACACTCATAAGACTTATACATGTAGACAATCTCCAGAATTCAAAGACTCTGCGGGTCGGCAAGGCGACGATTAAGTGCCGAAAACATATGTTCAAAACCGTCCATGAATGCCATCGCACCGCGCATGGCTTGTGGAGCGATACCTGGGTTTTTCTCCAAGTATGAAATTACGATCTCCCGCCCGGTCGCTACGTGCATGGGTTCGACTTCGCAGTGGATAGCGAAGAACGCCAAGACCGGGTCTTCCTCATCCACCAAGCCATACTCACGGGCGTATTTTTTAAACCCTTCAAGAAAGTACTGAAACTCTCTGGACGAGGTCATTTCCGAAGCCAAATGAAAACCCAACGCTTCGCCCAAAAACTCGGAGCGGTACATCCTATGCGTGTTATTCCCCATCGCAGTACCCTCTGGGAGTACGTTAGACGGATTAAACAGATCAGCATCGGAAAGCCCCAGATGAGTCGTCAGTTGTTTAAACATCTGATGATGGGTAGGCAGCATATGTTTACTATGCTGGTGCAGACCATACTCATCAACCGAAGCATAAAGAATATGCGCAGCCTTGGCTGTGCCATTCCACATATCCTCCTTGATCCATTCATCCGTAACACGTGCAGCCAACGCAACGATTCCCGCAGGCACGTCTTTAAAAAAAGCCCAAAGGGTGCCAAAAAACAAGGCCATACCCTGATGCGTCAGAGGACGAGCAGAGATAATCTCGCCGAATTTTTCAAGTTCCCTAAGCGCGGCATGCCGGACAATTGCATTAGCCACCTCGTTGTAACCGGCCTCGCACACTCTATAAATCTCATTCTTAGAGAGCCTTTCATTTGATCTGTTTTTACTGAATCTTGAGCATCCATCATTTTCATCCTTGTTTTTATAAAAAAATGATTTCACACCTTTTAAAGCAAGCGATTAAATTATTTATCCGCACATAAATTTGTCAAGCCAAAACACCTCATGATTTTGTATCACACATCTTAAACGCTCACTGTAGAGCGTTCCTGCACGATAAAAAAACCGCCAGCAAACCAGCAACTAAGTCCTACCGATAATACTGTAGGCTGCGTTTGTAAGACGAATACCATCCGAAGGAAATTCCCATCACCAATTAAACCATCCATTAGTTTATTTATTCATCAATTAAACATGCTCGCACTGACACACCCTGCTCTACACCGCCAGCTTGCTCGACAGTGCTTCGGCCACCGAACTGGATTGCGGTTAAAAAAGTGGGAGGAGGCAAGCCCCCTCCCACTTTTGCATCGGTTTACACCAGATGATCAGGCTGACGATTGCACGGCAGTCACTGGCTCAACACTACATCGCGCATCGCCGGGATGTAGCCATAGTCATAAGCCTCCTGCACAAACGAACGATCGCCCTTCAACACAATCCTGACCGTCGGCGCTTCGGTGCCGCCGATACGGTAGTCATCGCCGGTGGTGGGCACACTGTCGATAAACGATGTCACGAGGCCGTTGGGCATTACACAGTGGGAGTATGTCTGGAAGGGCTGCGAAGGCGGATTGCCGAGCACCAGGCCGGAGGCGTTCATCGGTGTGTAAGGGCCGAACAGCCGGTCGCTGACGAAACCATACACGCCATCCGGGCCCGTCACGCCGTCCGCGTAGGTGAACTTGTGACTGATGGTGAACAGGTAGTACTTGTTGTCCTGGAACACATAGTGCGGCCGTTCGGTCTGGTCGTTCACACCAACGGCGGTCACCAGCGGTGGCAAAATCTCCCACTCGTCACCGTTGAGGTCTTTGGCCACCGCAATGCCGATGCAGCCGACCTGATAACGCGCACCGCCGACATCTTCATGCCCGGGCGGCACCAGGCCTATTTCATTCGGGCCTACTTCGTGCGTCCCGCGCTCGCCGGCAACGTTGCCTTCGAACACCATGTACAACCTGCCATCTTTTGGATCGATAAAGGGGCTGGGATCGCGAAAGTTCCAAGTCGAATTTTGCGCTTCGGTTTGGTAATAGATACCGTCGGCATCAAACAACGATTTGACCTGATCAAAGCCCCGCAGGGTCACGCCGGTATCCGAGGTGACCACCTGGCCCCTGACTTTGGCAATGGTGGCGCCCGGTGTGACGCAGGTGTAATACAGGTCGATATCGCCGTTGTTATTCAGCAGGATCGGTGTACCTGCCCATTCCCGCGTGGTCGGCGAAACCCCTTCGGCCATGACACGGCCGCCGAAGATCCAGTCCTTGCCGGTGCGCGAATACCAGTAGCAGATACGCGCATGGCCATGGCGGTCTTCCCAGTCGCGCTTGATGTCGTAACGGCCATCGGCGTTGATGAATTGTGGATCATGGGGGCGACGATCAGCCGTCAGGGTGAAGATCACTGACCAGCCATCGACCGATACCACCGTACCATCCAGTTCACGCAAGGGCATGGTGTCCCAGATAAAGACCGTGTCACTCATGACAGGAAAGTCAGGACTCACTAACGGCTGTGTCGTCGTCGGGTCATTCTCATTAACTTTCAGCGCATCGGCCCGTGTCCAGCGAGTGGGTGTGTGATTCGCATGTTTCATGATGATGTCCTTTTGCTGACGCTTAAGTGACAAGCGAAGATTAAATAGCACATGACAGCCAACAACTTGATAGTGGCTGAAAGAGCAAGGGATAGTTGGCTCTGCAAGTGCGAAACAAGGTTTAACATGGAAGCCTGCCTGTCGCAACATGAAGAATTATTTAGATTAGAAAGGCCATCACTGTATTTATATCCTTGATATAAATACAGTGGCACTCGCATTAATTGATCACTAAGTAGAAAGCTAGCTAATCAACTACCAAAGACCAGTGCAACCGACTGGGCGCCGGCATTCTTCTGGGTAAAATCCTTGGCTTGTGCGGCGGTCTTCAAGGTATAGCCATAGTTGGATGAGGCCGTCCACTGCGCCTTGGGCGACTTCTGATTAGTGATTGGCGGCACACTGTTGATGTCGGTGAACGTCCCGGTGCCCTTGTCATCCAACATGCCTTTATTCTGGCTGCCTTCGCCAAAGTAATTACTTTCAGAAAGGATGTTGGCATTTTGTGCCAGGGTAAAACCGAGGTGGAAGTTATTGATGTAGTTGTTGTACACATGAAAATAACCGTAACGCATCAAGCCAGGCGCACGCACTTCCATGTTGTCGAAGCGGTTATGGCACAGTGTCAGGCGTGGGTAGCCATTGAACGCGGTATTATTATCATCCGCCGGGTGACCGAAGATCAGACCATACTTATGACTGCCAAAGAAGCAGTGACTGATGGTGGCATAATCGGCCTTTTCCCCGATATACAGCAGTTTATCTTCGCTACCGTCAGTGGTGGACCAGCTGTGCCCGACGAAAGAGCAATGGTCAATCCAATACTTGCTGCCGTAGTTCAAGTAGACCTGGATATCGTCATTGGCCTTGATACTTGCCGAGTGCTTGAAGATAAGATTCTGCAGAATGATGTTCTGCGACTGCGCCGTTGCACGCAGGTGAATATTCTCCAGGGTGCGGTTCTGGAACGAGCCAATCAGGGTCTTGTTGGCGCCCATGTTGACTTTGGTCAGGCTCGACGCCGAGATATTACTGTTGATCACCAGTACCCGTGGGGTGGTGTCGCCGATATTGGCCTTGAGTTGATCGAGCGTGGTGATACTGACCACGGGGCCGGACCAGCCACCTGTCACTTTTGCCGCTTGGGCGAAACCGATCAGACCGGTGAGTCTGCTTTCTGGGTAGGACATGAGTTCCCTCTCTATCAATAAAAATGGCTCGGTAAGACGAGCCTGTGCATCAAGTTAATCCGTTAACTTGCACACAGTGTCTGGCAGGACTGAGGTTGCCGGTGTTGGTCGATCAGCGCTTAAACACTGTGTTTATATACAGTATTATGCATTCGCACGACCGTCAACCCTCAAGTGGAAAACAATCGAAAGTGGGAGGGGGCAAGCCCCTCCCACATTTGCCCTGCTGTGTTCTTTTGGCCGTTATTTGGACACCGGCATCGCAAACTCCGCGCCCTGCTCGATGCTTTCCGACCAGCGCTGCATGATCGACTTTTGCTTGGTATAGAAGCGCACGCCCTCGGTGCCATAGGCGTGCATGTCGCCGAACAGACTCTTCTTCCAACCACCAAAGCCATGCCAGGCCATCGGCACCGGGATCGGCACATTGATGCCGACCATGCCCACTTCAATGCGCCGTGCAAATTCGCGGGCGATGTGGCCGTCGCGGGTAAAGCAGCTGACGCCGTTGCCGAATTCGTGGTCGTTGACCAGCTTGATCGCCTCGGCAAAGTCATTCACGCGCACGCACGCCAGTACCGGGCCGAAGATCTCTTCGCGGTAGATGCTCATCTCTTGGGTCACGTGGTCGAACAGGGTCGCGCCGAGCCAGAAGCCATTTTCCAGGCCGGCCTCGGTGGGCACATAGTCGCGCCCATCGAGCAGCAACTGCGCGCCGGCCTGCACGCCTTGTTCGATGTAGCCGCTGATGCGCTCCAGGGCGGCGCGGGACACAATCGGGCCCATCTCGGCCTTGAGGTCGCGGCCGTCGGTGATGCGCAGGTGTCTGGCGCGCTCGGTCAGCGCCGCGATGACTTTGTCGCCCACATCGCCCACCAGCACCGCCACGGAGATGGCCATACAGCGTTCGCCGGCACTGCCGTAGGCGGCGCCCATCAAGGCGTCGACGGTTTTGTCGAGATCGGCGTCGGGCATTACCACCATGTGGTTTTTTGCGCCGCCCAGGCCTTGCACGCGCTTGCCGTTGCGCGCACCGGTCTCGTAGATGTACTGGGCAATCGGCGTGGAGCCAACAAAGCTCACAGCCTTGACGTCCGGGTGCTCGATCAGCGCATCCACCGATTCCTTGTCGCCCTGCACCACGTTGAACACGCCTTTGGGCAGGCCGGCTTCGCGCAGCAGTTCGGCCATGAACAGCGAGGCGCTCGGGTCGGTGGGGCTTGGCTTGAGGATGAAGGTGTTGCCCGCCGCGATGGCGATCGGGTACATCCACATCGGCACCATCACCGGGAAGTTGAACGGCGTCACACCCGCCACCACGCCCAGCGGTTGGCGCATCGTCCAGTTGTCCATGCCACGGGATACCTGGTCGGAATGCTCGCCTTTGAGCAGGTTGGGGATGCCGCAGGCGAACTCCAGGATATCGATGCCACGATCCACTTCACCCTGGGCGTCGGTGAAGACCTTGCCGTGTTCGGCGACGATGATGCGCGCCAGGTCGTCCTTGCGCTCACGCAGCAGGTGCAGGTATTCGAACAGCACGCGGGCACGGCGGATCGGCGGGGTGTCGGCCCAACCGGCGAACGCGGCCTGGGCGGCGGCGACGGCTTCGGACACGGTCTGGCGGCTGGCCAAGGCGACGCGGCCGGTCTTTTCGCCGGTGGCCGGGTTGTAGACGTCCTGATAGCGATCGTCGCGGGACACGCGCTGGTCGTTGATGTAGTGCTCGATGGTGGTGGTCATGGCAGTAGATCCCAGGTGGATAGCGTTGGGGACCACGATAGGCTTTCGATTTGTTCCAAACCAGAGCAGAATCCAGAACTTATTGTCCAGCATAGCGAACAATCCACCCATGGAAAAATCCGAGATCGAAGGGCTGTGGACCCATATCCACTGGCTGTCGGTGCTGGAGGAACAAGGCACCTACACCGCCGCCGCCGCACGCCTGGGCGTGAGCAAGTCGGCGGTGAGCCAGCGTATTTCCGACCTGGAAAAAGCCACCGGCACGCGGCTGGTCACCCGCACCACGCGCAGCGTCAGGCTGACCGATGCGGGGCTGTCGTTGACCCGTGAAGTGCGCAGCGCCTATGAGCAGATCGCCCGCAGCTTTTCCTCGGTACGCGACTCGGTTGGCGAGATTCGCGGGCTGGTACGGCTGACCGCGCCGGTGGCGTTCGCCCGTCAGCAATTGGTGCCGCACTTGTCGGAATTCCTGCAACAGTACCCGCAGGTGCGCATTCAACTGGACGTGTCCGACGCCCTGAGTTCACTGGCCGCCGAAGGCTACGACCTGGCCGTGCGCCACGGCTTCCAGGTGCCGGAAACCCATGTGGCCTGGAAGCTGTGCGACACCGGCTCGGTGCTGGTCGCCACCCGGGAATACCTGCAACGCCACGGCGAGCCTCGCGAACCCAATGACCTGTGCGCCCATAACTGCCTGTTCTACCCTCGCGGCGCCGACCAGCCGGCCTGGACCTTCGAGCGTGGCACTAAAAACGTCGAACGCCTCACCGTGCCCATCGCCGGCAGCTTCGCCACCAACAACAGCGAAGCCCTGCGCGATGCGGCCCTCAATCACCTGGGCATCGCCCTGCTCCCCGACTTCAGCGCCCACGCCGCCCTGGCCGGCGGCAAGCTGGTGCAGGTGCTCAAGGGCTGGACGCTCAAGGGCGCATTCGCCAACGAGATCTACCTGATCCGACCGTATTCGCCCCATGTGCCTAAGGCGGTGAGTGCGTTGGTGGGGTTTCTGAAAACTGAATTGTCGGGTGGGTTTCGCTTTACGGGGTGATCTTTTACGCTTGCCCAACGAAACTAAAAGTCCATAATAGACAAATTAGTTTACTTGCGGAGAACCCCATGTCCAGCACACCCCATGTGATCCACCAGGCCCAGGCCCGCGAATTGCTCGGAAAAGTCGATGTGCCGCAGATCCTGCGCAAGCTGTTCCAGGACCTGGCGGCCGGGCAAGCCGTGCAGCCAGCGCAGCAACTGGTGGAGTTCCCGCACGCCGCCGGCGACTTTATCAACTACCTGGGCGTGCTGGCCGAGGATGGGGTGTACGGGGTCAAGACCTCGCCCTATATCGTGGGTGAGCAAGGGCCACTGGTGACCGCGTGGACCTTGTTGATGTCGATGCAGACCGGCCAACCCCTGCTGCTGTGCGATGCGGCCGAACTGACCACGGCGCGCACTGCGGCCACCACAGCGCTGGCGGTGGAAGCATTGGCGCCTTTATCAGCAAGGCGCCTGGCGATCATTGGCAGCGGCAAGGTGGCGCAGGCGCATTTGCACTACATCAAGCAACTGCGTGACTGGCAGCACATCAGCCTGTTTTCCCCCAGCCTGGCCCACGCCAGCGCCGAGGCTATCGCCCACCTCAAAAACCTGGACCCACGGGTGGTCATCGCCGACAGCTGCGAGGCGGCCGTGGACGACGCCGATGTGATCCTGCTGTGCACCTCGTCGGCCGGGCCGGTGCTCGACCCTGCCCGCTTGAGCAAACCGGCGCTGATCACCTCGATCAGCACCAATGCGCCCCGCGCCCATGAAGTGCCGCCCCACAGCCTCAACGCGATGCAGGTGTTCTGCGACTATCGCCAGACCACCCCGGGCGCGGCGGGTGACATGCTGATCGCCGCCGAGCAACACGGGTGGGACCCGCGTGCCATCGTGGGGGACTTGCCCGAACTGCTCAGCGAATGGGTGCAACCTCCGACCTACGACCGTCATGTATTCTTCCGCTCCATCGGCCTGGGCCTGGAAGACACCGCCCTGGCCAATGCCCTCTGGAGAGAGCTATGAACCACGCAGATTTCATCATCATCGGCGGCGGTATTGCCGGCGCCTCCACGGGGTTCTGGTTGTCGCAGCACGGCAAGGTGCGAGTGCTTGAGCGCGAAAGCCACCCGGCCTATCACTCCACCGGACGTTCGGCGGCACTGTTTACCGCCGCCTACGGCACCCCGCAGGTGCGGGCGCTGACCCTGGCCAGCCGGGCGTTTTTCGACAACCCGCCGCCCGGTTTCTGCGAACACCCGTTGCTCACGCCCCGGGGCGAAATGACCGTGGACTTCATCGGCGATGCGGCCGAGTTGAACACCCAGTACCAGAGCGCCAAGGCCACCGTGGCCGAGGTCGAATTGCTCAGCGCCGACGAGGCCTGTGCGAAGTTGCCGATCCTGCGCCGGGAAAAAGTCCACGGTGCACTGTATGACCCCACCGCCAGCGACATCGACACCGACGCCCTGCACCAGGGCTACCTGCGCGGTATCCGCCGCAACGGTGGCCAGGTGCATACCGATAGCCACGTACTTGGCTTGAGCCGCGACAGCGACGGCGTCTGGCAGGTGCAAACCCAGGACACAACCTACACCGCGCCGGTCATCATCAACGCCGCTGGCGCCTGGGCCGACCACATCGGCGGTCTCGCCGGGGCCGCGTCCATCGGCTTGCAGCCCAAGCGGCGTTCGGCGTTCATCTTCGCCGGCCCCGACGGCGTCGACAGCCACCGCTGGCCGATGCTGGTGGCGCTGGACGAATCCTTCTACATGAAACCCGACGCCGGCATGTTCCTCGGCTCCCCAGCCAATGCCGACCCGGTGGCGCCTCAGGATATTCAGCCCGAAGAGCTGGATATCGCCATGGGCATCTACCAGATCGAAGAAGCCACCACCCTGACCATCCGCCGCACGACCCGCACCTGGGCCGGCCTGCGCAGCTTCGTGCACGACGGTGATCTGCTCGCGGGTTTTGATCCGGTGGTACCGGGGCTGTTCTGGGTCGCGGCACAGGGCGGTTATGGCATCCAGACCTCACCGGCCATGGGCCAGGCCAGTGCCGCACTGGTGCGCGGCGCAGCGCTGCCGGAGGCGCTGACACGCTTCGGCCTCGACGCTGGTATGCTCTCCCCTGCACGCCTGGAGCCCCATTGATGAACACCGCTGAACAAGACACCGTCATGCAGAACTTCCGCGCGATGGCCGAAGCCATCGCCACGCTGTTCTTCCCCCACGCCGAAGCGGTGCTGCATGACCTGCGCTCGCAAAAAGTCGATTACATCGCCAATAACCTGTCCAAGCGCAGCATCGGCGATGACTCGGCGCTGGAGGACATGCTCGACGCCGACGTCAGCGAGGTCAATATCGGCCCGTACGAAAAGCTCAACTGGGATGGCCAGAAAATCCGCAGCCTGAGCACCGTGCTGCACGACCACAAGGGCCGACGCCTGGCGGTGCTGTGCATCAACCTGAATATTTCACTGTTTGAAAACGCCAAGGCGGCGCTGGACCTGTTCCTGTCGCCGAGCAAGCTGATCCCGCAGCCGGACTCGTTGTTTCGTGATGACTGGCAGGAGCGCATCAACACGTTTTTGCATGCCTGGATGCGCGAGCGGCAGTTGAGCCTGAATGGGCTGACCCGCGACCACAAGCGTGAGCTGGTGCTGGCCCTGCACGCCGAGGGGGCGTTCAAGGGCAAGAGCGCGTCGAACTATGTGGCCAATGTGCTGGGCATGGGGCGGGCGACGGTCTACAAGCATCTCAAGGAACTGAAGGGCTGAGGTGCGCACGACCGCATTTTGTGGCGAGCGGGCTTGCCCCGCGTTGGACTGCGTAGCAGGCCCATCTTTGGGGTCGCTTCGCAACCCAACGCGGGGCAAGCCCGCTCGCCACAGCAAGCCCGCTCGCCACAACAAGTCCGTTGGCCTCAGGGGTTCTAATTGGCCACGCGACAGCGCGCGTGTACCTCTCAATCGCCGTAGATATCGGCCTTGAAGTACTGCTGCGAAATCTTCTGGTACTCGCCACTGGCGCGAATGCCGTCAATGGCCGCATTCAACTGGCTGACCAATTCAGTATTGCCCTTGCGTACCGCGATGCCCGCGCCCTCGCCCACGTATTTCGGGTCCTTGAGTTCCGGGCCGACAAACGCGTAGCCCTTGCCACGGGGCATCTGCAGGAAATCATTCAAGGGGATGGTGTCGGCAAAGATCGCATCCAGCCGCCCGGCAGCCAGGTCCATGTAGATCTCTTCGTTATTGCCATAGCGCTTGACGTTGATGCCCTTGGGCTCGAACACCTCGGTGGCGTAGCGATCCGTGGTGGTCGCACGCTGCACCCCCACGGTCTTGCCCTTGAGGCTGGCGTACTGGTCATCCACCACCGCCCCCTCCTTCATCACCAGGCGTGATGAGGTGAAGTAGTACTTGTGGGTGAAATCCACCGACTTCTTGCGGTCTTCGTTGATGGTCATGGACGACAGCGCCATGTCGATTTTCTTGACCTTGAGGGACGGAATCAGACCGTCGAACTCACCTTCGACCCACACGCACTTGACCTTCATCTGCGTGCACAGCGCATTGCCGATGTCGTAGTCGAACCCGACGATCTTGCCTTCCTGGGTCTTGGAGGCGAACGGTGGGTAAGCCGCCTCGATACCGATGCGCAGGGTTTTCTCGGCGGCGACCAAGGGGCCGGATGCAAGCAGGCTCAAGGCCAGGGCGGTAATGAGGGAGCGTTTCTGCATGATCGTGGTCTCGCAAGTTGTTGTTGGTTTGGCAAGAGTGAGAAAGAGATGAATCGTGCACTTTTGTACTTATAATTCCATCTTGGACTTTTACGTCTCAATCGTCAATCTCACTGCTGCCTGGCGCGACACCCATGACTTTTTTGCATAACGCACCGGTGTTTTTGGGCGTTCTGCTCTGATTTATGCGTGCCTATACTCGGTCCAGCCTCTCGGCTAAACCGAGGGTCAGTCCCCACAACAATAATTAAGGACAGCCACCATGACCCAGCCCTTCCTGGCCGCTCGGGATTTTCTGCTCGCTCACCGCACCGACTACGCCACTGCCGTCCGGGACTTCCGTTGGCCGCAACTGGATGCATTCAACTGGGCCTTGGACTATTTCGACACGATGGCCGAGGGCAATGCGGCGCATGCGCTGTGGATCGTCGAGGAAGACGGCAGTGAGCAACGCTACAGCTTCCAGCAACTGGCCACGCGCTCCAACCAGGTGGCCAATCACTTGCGCGCACTCGGTGTACGTCGCGGTGACCGGGTGCTATTGATGCTCGGCAACGATGTGGCGCTGTGGGACACCATGCTCGCCGCGTTCAAGCTCGGCGCCGTGGTCATTCCCGCCACCGCCCTGCTGAACCCCGACGACCTGCGCGACCGCATCGAGCGCGGGCAGGTGCGCCATCTGGTGGTCGGCGAGGCCCACGTACCTAAATTCGACGGGCTGGCAGACGGTTGCAACCGCATCTGTGTGGGCGCGGCACCGCAGGGTTGGGTCGCCCACAACGCCGCCTTTGAATACCCCGATCAGTTCGAGGCCGAAGGCCGCACCCTGGCCACCGACCCGATGCTGCTCTATTTCACCTCCGGCACCACGTCCAAACCGAAGATGGTGCTGCACAGCCACCAGAGTTACCCGGTGGGCCACCTGTCGACCATGTACTGGATTGGCCTGCAGCCGGGCGATCTGCACCTGAATATCTCCTCGCCCGGTTGGGCCAAGCATGCCTGGAGTTGCCTGTTCGCCCCCTGGAATGCCGGTGCGTGCATCTTTATCCATAACGTCGCGCGGTTCAGTGCGCCGGCCCTGCTCAGTGCCTTGGAACGCTACGGCGTGACCAGCCTGTGTGCGCCGCCCACGGTATGGCGCATGCTGATCCAGGAGGATCTTGCCAGCTATAAATCGCGCCTGAGCCTGCGCGAATTGGTAGGCGCCGGTGAGCCGCTGAACCCGGAAATCATCGAGCAGATCCAGCACGCCTGGGGCCTGCCGTTGCGCGACGGTTTCGGCCAATCGGAAACCACCGCGCTGGTGGGCAATACCCCAGGTCAGGTGCTCAAGCCCGGTTCCATGGGCCGTCCGCTGCCGGGCTACAAGGTGGCCTTGCTCGACCCGGATGGCAATCCCGGCAGCGAAGGCGAAGTCGCCCTGCCCCTGGACGTGCGCCCTCTCGGGCTGATGCTCTGCTACGAAGACAGCCCGGAGAAAACCGCCGAGGTCATGCGTGACGGCTACTACCGCACCGGCGACACCGCGCAGGTCGACGCCGACGGCTACATCACCTTCGTCGGTCGCGCCGACGATGTGTTCAAGGCCTCCGACTACCGCATCAGCCCGTTCGAGCTGGAAAGCGCCTTGATCGAACACCCGGCGGTCATGGAAGTGGCCGTGGTGCCCAGCCCCGACCCGCTGCGCCTGGCGGTGCCCAAGGCGTTCCTGATCCTGGCCCACGATGCTGCGGGCGACGCCGAGCTGGCCCGGCACATCCTGGCTTTTGCCCGCGAGCACCTGGCGCCGTACAAACGGGTGCGGCGTATCGAGTTCGTCAGCGAACTGCCCAAGACCATCTCCGGCAAGATCCGCCGCGTGGAGTTGCGCCAGATGGAGGTGGTGCGGCGCCAGGGCGATACGCGTGGCGAGCGGGAACACTTCGAGGAAGATTTCGCTTAACCAAAGCCCCGTGATGCAGGTGGCTGCACTCGGCGGGGCGCGCTGCACGCCAGTCGATCAGGCCACCTTGAAACGATTGACCAGGCGTTGCTGCTGCTCGGCCAGGCGCGCCAGCTCCTGGCTGGTAGCGGCCGTCTGTTCAGCCCCGGCACTGACCTGGATCACCAGGTCATTGATCTCGTTGACGTTGCGGTTGATGTCCTCCGAGACCGCACTCTGCTCTTCGGCGGCCGATGCGATCTGCATGTTGCGATCACTGATCCCCGACACCCCTTCGGCGATCTCTTGCAGCAACTCACCCGCTCGTTCCACCTTGCTCGCACCGTCCTGCGCCTTGCCCAGGGTTTCTTGCATGGACGTGGCCGCACGGTCGGAGCCGGTCTGCAGGTTGCTGATCATCTGTTGAATACTGCCCGTGGACTCCTGGGTCTTCTGCGCAAGCACACGGACTTCGGACGCCACCACCGCGAACCCACGCCCGTGATCCCCGGCCCGCGCCGCTTCGATCGCCGCATTCAAGGCCAGCAGATTGGTTTGCTCGGCGATGCCCCGAATAACGTCAAGCACAGTGGAAATGCCGTCGCTTTCCTGCTTGAGATCGCCAATGATCAGCGCGGTTTCCTCGGCCTGCCCCGAGAGCTGGCGGATCAGTGCGATGGTGCTTTCTATTTCGGCACGCCCTTGTGCGGTGCTGGTATTGACCCGTTGCGACATCTGCGCCGCATCGTTGGTGCTGTGCGCCACTTCGCGCACGGTGGCACTCATCTGGTTGATCGCCGTCGCCACCAGCTCGGTGCTCTGGCGTTGCTGCTCGACGCTCTGGCTGGTCTGGATCGTGACCGTGGAGGACTCCTCCGCCGCCGTCGCCACTTGGGCGGTGGCGTTGCCGATTTCCTGCACGACGCCACTGATCTCTTGCGCCATGCGGTTGAGGTTGTGTGAGATCTGGCCGAATTCGTCGCGGCTCTGGTACGTCGCCCGTGCCGTGAGGTCGCGCTGCGCCAGGTCGTTCAGCACCCGGTTCAGGTCGCGCACCGCCGAGCCGATCATGCGGATAATCAGCCAGGACAACATCACAACCGCCAACAGCGCCACCACCACCGCGCACAGGGTCAACCACAGGGCACGACTGGCGGCATCGCGTTCATGCTTGGCCAGGTCGCTGACACTTTGGCCCAGGGTTTCTTCCACTTGGCTCATCAGGTCGATGCGTCGAGTGGAGGTTTCAAACCACGCCTCTGGCTTGATGCCCAGCGCCTGCCCCATCGGCACCTCAAATGCCAGGCGTTGCAGTTTGCCGACTTCCACGGCGGCGGGGTTTTGCATCTGCTCATCGAACTGTTGAAGCGTGGCTACCGGTGCCTTGCGGCGGAACGCATCGTAGTAGGCATTGAACTCACCCAGGTTACGGCTGAAGCGTGACAGCAGCGTCGCATCAAAGCGATCCTGATTGAATACCAGCCCCAGTATCACGCGCTCGCGTCCGGCGCGCTCTTTCATTTCGATGAATTGGTTCAACGCGCCGAGGGCATAGACCAGGGTTGCGTTGTTGACGCTGGCCTCCAGGGAATGGGTATACCCCACCAGGGCCTGGATGATCTCGGTGTAGCGGGCGCCGGATTCGGTGCTATTGATGCCCAGCTTGTCGATCTGTGCACGGGTCGCCGGCAGTTGGTCCAAGGCACGCTGCACGCCATCCAGGCTCGCACCACCCGACGCCCTCAAGCCGCGTACCACCTCGGCCGCCGCGCTGGAGTCCTGGCGCATCTGCAACATCCTGTCGCCCATCGACTGGCCACCACTGCCCAGGAAAACCCCGCTGGCACCACGCTCACGTTGTAGCGTGGTGATGAGTCGGCTCAGCTTCTGCGCGGTGGCGCTGGCCGTCACCGTGGCGTCCATGTCGCGCAGCGTCTTGTAGTTGTCCACCACGAACACGCCGGCCAATGTCAGGAACCCGAGCATGGGCAGCAGCAGGATCAACAACAGTTTCAGACGCAGTGGTGCATTCTTGAGCATTTGCCTAAAGCCTCATTTCCATGGATCGCAATGACGCACCGCGCCAGAATAGTGGCGCCATGATATCACCGCTGCACACCGCTCTACGCTCGCCATGCCCATTCGTGGCCCCCGATTCGAGCTTGTATTGACCTGGATCAATCGCCGCTTCGATAACGCCAGACTGGCTCATTTCTCTTGAATACTTGCCTGATCCTCCGACTTATCGATTAACGGATAGATAGCCCTTGCGCGCTGGTCTAGAGTTCGACAATAAGCGGCCACTGCGTTCACATCTAAAACAGGCCGCACCTACCGATGATCAGCAGGTGAGCCATGGAATTACGAATCAACCAAAAGGCCTATCAGGTCGATGCCGACGCGGACACACCATTGCTGTGGGTGATCCGCGATGACCTGGGCCTGACCGGCACCAAGTACGGCTGCGGCCTGGCCCAGTGCGGCGCCTGTTCGGTGCTGGTGGACGGCAATGTGGTGCGCTCCTGCGTCACGCCGGTGGCCGGGGTGGTCGGGCGTGAAATCACCACCATCGAGGCGATTGAAGACGACGAGGTCGGCAAGCGTGTGGTCGCGACCTGGGTCGAGCAACAGGTGGCGCAATGCGGCTACTGCCAGTCCGGGCAGGTGATGGCGGCCACTGCGCTGCTCAAGCACACCCCCGCGCCGAGCAAGGCGCAGATCGACGCCGCCATGGTCAACCTGTGCCGCTGCGGCACCTACAACGCCATCCATGCGGCCGTCGACGCCCTGGCCAAGCAGGAGGGCGCGTGATGAACATCCTCGACGAACTGCTCGACGCACCGGTCAACCTGTCACGCCGCCGCTTTCTGGCGAGTACCGCCGTAGGTGCGCTGGTCATCGGTTTCGGCCTGCCATTGGGCTCGGGCCGGGTACAAGCCGCCACTACCGCTGAACGCGGCACCCAGGTGCCGGCGTTTCTGGAGATTCGCCCGGACGGCACGGTGCGCCTGCTCAGCCCGTTCATGGAAGGCGGGCAAGGCACCCATACCGCCATGGCGCAGATCGTCGGCGAAGAGCTGGATGCCGACCCCGCCACCTTCATCGTCGAGGCCGCCCCGCCTGGCGAAGCCTATGTGGTGATGGAAAACGGTATGCGCATCACCGGCGGCAGCATGTCGGTGCGCATGAGCTACCCGACCATGCGCCGTCTCGGTGCCCTCGGCCGCGCCATGTTGCTGCAGGCCGGCGCCAAACAATTGGGCGTGCCGGTGGGCGAACTGACCACCCAACCTGGCCGAGTCGTGCACGCGGCATCCGGCCGTTCGCTGGGGTATGGCGAACTGGCCAGCAGCGCCCTCGACATGCCAGTGCCCGATCCTGCCAGCATCACCCTGCGCGACCCGAGCCAGTTCCGCTGGATCGGCAAGCCGGTCAAGCGCCTGGACGCCTACGACAAATCCACCGGCAAGGCGCTCTACAGCATCGACCTGAAAGTCGACACCATGCTCCACGCCGCCGTCCAGCATGCGCCACGTCTGGGCATGACTGTGGGCAGCCTGCGCAACCAGGCGCAGGTCGAAGGCATGAAGGGCGTGCATTCGGTACACGTGCTGCCGGGCGCGGTGGCGGTGGTGGCTGAACGCTGGTGGCACGCCAAGCGTGCGGTGGAAGCGGTCCAGGTCGACTGGCAGGAAGCGGCGGCCGGCTCGACGCTGCGCGTGATGCCGGCGGACTTCTCCAGCGACAAGCATTTCGAGTTCCTCGCCGCCCAGCAGGGCCCGGCCCGTGATGACGAAAACGAAGGCGACGTGGCCGCCGCGCTGAAAGGCGCCAAGACCCAGGTCGAAGCGACGTATCACAACCAGTACCTCAACCACGGCCAGTTGGAGCCGCCCTCCGCCCTGGCCCGCTTCAACCCGGATGGCACCCTGGATATCTGGCTGCCCAACCAGGCGCCGGACATGTTCCGCGCCGATATCGCCAAGCGCACCGGCCTGGACCCTGCGCAGATCAACCTGCATTCACCGTTGCTCGGCGGTTTTTTCGGCCGGCATTTCCTGTATGACTCAGCCAACCCCTACCCGCAGGCCATCGCGCTCGCCAAGGCGGTGGGTCGTCCGGTCAAGCTGATCTGGAGCCGAGAAGAAGAGTTCCTGCGCGATGTATTGCGCCCGGTGGCCGTGGTCAAGTTCCGCGCCGCACTGGATGACAAAGGCCTGCCGGTGGCCATCGAAGCGGTAAGCGCCACCGAAGGCCCGACCGAAGCCCTCGCCGGCAAACAGGGCGACAAGATCGACCCTACGGCACTGGAAGGATTGTCGGGCAAGTCCTACGCCATCCCCAACAAACGCATCGCACAGATCTACGTCAAAGGCGCGCCCATGCTCGGTTACTGGCGTTCGGTGGGCAATTCGCTGAATGACTTTTTCTACGAGTCGTTCCTCGACGAACTGGCGGACAAGGGCAAACACGACCCCTATGAACTGCGCCTGCACCTGCTGCGCGACAACCCGAGGCTGACCACCTTGCTGCAAGCGGCGGTTGAACTGTCCGGCGGCTGGAAGCGCGGCCCCTTCACCGCCGAAGACGGCAGCCGGCGTGCACGCGGCGTGGCCATGGCCTCGCCGTTCGGTTCCCACACGGCGGCGATTGCCGAGGTGTCCATCGAGAATGGCAAGGTCAGGGTGCACGATATCTGGCAGGCCATCGACCCGGGCAGCATCGTCAACCCGGCGATTGTCGAGGCTCAGGTGAATGGCGCGGTGGCGCTGGGCTTGTCACAGACCTTGCTGGAAGAAGCGGTGTACGTGGACGGCAAGCCACGGGCGCGCAACTACGACCTGTACCCGATCCTGGCGCCGGCGCAGATGGCGCGGGTGCATGTGCGGGTCGTCGAGAGTGGCGAAAAGATGGGTGGTATCGGCGAGCCGCCGTTGCCTGCCGTGGCACCGGCCGTGGCGAATGCGGTGGCGCAATTGACCGGCCAGCGTGTTCGCAGCCTGCCCTTGAGCCGACACACCTTCAGCTGACTTTCAGGAAATGCCCATGAACAACCGTCGATTCGCAAGAACCGCAGGCTGGCTGGCGCTGCCCTGCCTGGTCGCGGCAGGCCTGCTGGCCTGGTACGTCACCCGTGAGCCCGCCACACCGTTTGCACAAGCGCCGGCCACCGCCACCTTCGAGCCGGCCCTGGTCAGCCGCGGCGAATATGTCGCGCGTCTCAGCGACTGCGTGGCCTGCCACAGTCTGCCGGGCAAGGCGCCGTTCGCCGGTGGCCTGGAAATGGCCACGCCGTTGGGGGCAATCCATGCCACCAACATCACGCCGGACAAAACCACCGGGATCGGCAGCTACAGCCTGGCCGACTTCGACCGTGCGGTACGCCACGGCGTGGCGCCTGGTGGTCGACGGCTGTACCCGGCGATGCCCTACCCGTCCTACGTCAAGCTCAGCGACGATGACGTGAAAGCGCTGTACGCGTTCTTCATGCAGGGCGTGCAACCGGCCAACCAGGCGAATATCCCCAGTGATATTCCCTGGCCGCTGAATATGCGCTGGCCCATCGCGCTGTGGAACGGCGTGTTCGCGCCCACTGCAACTTATGCAGCCAAACCCAACCAGGACGCGCTGTGGAACCGCGGCGCCTACATCGTCCAAGGCCCCGGCCACTGCGGCAGTTGCCACACGCCGCGCGGGCTGGCCTTCAACGAGAAGGCGCTGGACGAATCCGGTGCGCCGTTCCTCGCCGGTGCCCTGCTCGACGGCTGGTATGCACCGAGCCTGCGCCAGGACCCCAACACCGGGCTGGGCCGCTGGGACGAGGCGCAGATCGTGCAGTTCCTCAAGACCGGGCGCAATGCCCATGCGGTGGTCTACGGCTCGATGACCGAAGCGTTCAACAACTCCACGCAGTTCATGCAGGACGACGACCTGGCCGCCATCGCCCGCTACCTCAAGTCACTGCCCGGCGATCCGCAGCGCGACGGCACTTCCTGGCAGTATCAGGCGGCCGCCACCAACCCGGACGCCCCCGGCGCCCACACCTACGCCACCCGCTGCGCCTCCTGCCATGGCCTCGACGGCAAGGGCCAGCCCGACTGGATGCCGCCCCTGGCCGGCGCCACCTCGGCCCTGGCCAAGGAAAGCGCCTCGGCGATCAACATCACCCTCAACGGTTCGCAACGCGTGGTAGCCGCCGGCGTGCCGGACGCCTATCGCATGCCGGCGTTCCGCGAGCAACTGACCGACCAGCAAATCGCCGAGGTGCTCAGCTACGTGCGCGGCACCTGGGGTAACAACGGCGGTGCGGTGGATGTGGAGGCGGTGGGCAAGTTGCGCGGGCATACCGACCCGGCGAGCAGCAGTCCGATCATCTTGCATATGCGCTGAGTTCAGGACTTCAGGTTTTTCACACTGGCAAATGTTGCCTCGCCCCGCGCCTGCTCCAATACATTCATTGGTGCGGGCGCCGGCAATGTGTGCAACGCTGGCTTGAGCATGATGGACCGCTCGCTGTCCGTGACGGAACGCTCGTCACTGGGGGGCACGCCGAAGTACTCGCGATAGCATTTGGAGAAATGCGGCGTGGACACAAAGCCGCAGAGCACGGCCAATTCGACGATTGAAATGGGTGTCTGCTTGAGCAACTGCCGCGCGCGGATCAGCCGCAGCCGCAGGTAGTAGCGCGAGGGCGAACAGTGCAGGTACTTCTGGAACATGCGCTCAAGCTGGCGACGCGACAGCGCGACATACGCCGCCAGTTCATCCAGGTTGATCGGCTCTTCCAGGTTGGCCTCCATCAATGCCACGACTTCCTGCAGCTTGGGCTGCTGGGTGCCGAGCATGTGCTTGAGCGGTACGCGCTGGTGGTCCTGCTCGTTGCGGATGCGCTCGTAGACAAACATGTCCGAGATGGCCGCCGACAATTCGTGCCCGTGCTCACGGCCGATCAGGTGCAGCATCATGTCCAGGGGCGCCGTGCCGCCTGAACTGGTGAGCCGGTCGCGGTCGAGGGTGAACAGGCTGGAACTGACGGTCACCCGTGGAAACGCCTCCTGCATCGCCGCCAACCATTCCCAATGCACGCTGCATTCATATCCGTCGAGCAAGCCGGCCCGCGCCAACACAACGCTGCCGGTGCAAATCCCACCCAGTCGCTTGGCATAACGCGCCTGGCTGCGCAGCCACTTGACCAGTTCGCCGGTCACGGTGCCCTGGATGCCGATGCCGCCGCACACCATCACAATGTCGGCGGGCGGCACGCTGAGGATCGAACCGTCGGGCGTGATCGGCACACCGTCGCTGGCCCACACCGGGTTGCCGTCCGGGCTTGCCGTGTGCCACTTGTAAAGCTCCTGGCCCGACAACTGGTTGGCCATGCGCAACGGCTCGACCGCTGCCGCCAGCGACATCAGGGTGAACTGGTCCAGCAGCAGGAAAACAATACTGCCGACCGGGCGGCCACTCATGATTGCGAAACTGCGGCCACCGGTTTTTGCGTGGGTTCCGGGTGCCGGGCGGTGAGCAAGCCGATCAAGGAAATCATCAGGGCCAGGACGAGGGTCGAAGAGACTTCGAAACGGTGTTCGGGCGTGACCAGCATCACCGTCAAGGCCGCGCAGATGAACGCGATGACCAGCCAGGTCAGCCACGGAAACAGCCACATCTGGAAGCTCAGCGTGACCTTGCGCTGGCGCAGGGTCTTGCGCATGCGCAACTGCGAAACCGCGATCACCAGATACACCAGCAAGGCGATGGCCCCCGAACTGGCCAGCAGGAACTGGAACAGCCCGGCCGGCATGAAGTAGCTGAGCAGGGTCACGCCCGCGCCCAGGATGGTACTGGCGATCACCGCCGCCCTCGGCACACTCGCCGCCGAGGTCTTTTTCATCAGTGCGGGTGCATCTCCACGCTTGCCGAGGGAAAACAGCATGCGCGAGGCAATGTAGATCGAAGAGTTCATGCAACTGGCCACGGCGATCAGTACCACCCCATCCACCAGCAGCTTGGCGTGGGGAATGTTCATCAATTCCAGTGCACGCTGATAAGAGCCGACCGAGGCCAGCAACGGGTCATCCCATGGCACCACGGAGATCACCACGAAGATCGAAAGCAGGTAGAACACCCCGATGCGCCACATCACCGAGCGCGTGGCCCGGGCGATGTTCTGCGCCGGGTTGCTGGACTCGGCCGCCGCAATGGTGACGGCCTCCGTGCCGATAAAACTGAACATGATGGTGATAAAGGCACCGACCACCGCCGACAGCCCGTTGGGCGCAAACCCGCCATGGTCCTGCATCAACTGGCCAAGCCCACTGGCCTCGCGTTCCGGCACCCAGCCCATCAGCACCGCAAAGCCCACGCCGATAAAACCGATGATCGCGATCACCTTGGCCATGGCGAACCAGAACTCGAACTCGCCGTACTTGGACACGCTGAACAGGTTGGTGACCACCAACAAAAAGATCGACAACAAGGCAAACAGCCAAGCGTCGATCTGCGGGAACCACTGGTTGAGGATATGCCCGGCGGCCAGGGCCTCGATGGGGATCACCAGCACCCAGAACCACCAGTACAGCCAGCCGATGGTAAAGCCGGCCCAGCGGCCGATGGCTTGGTCGGCGTAGGTCGAGAATGAGCCGGTGTCCGGGTTGGCCACCGCCATCTCCCCCAGCATGCGCATGACCAGCACCACCAGCAGGCCGGAAAACAGATAGGCCAGCAGCACCGCCGGCCCCGCCGCCGCAATCGCATGCCCGGACCCGACAAACAACCCCGCGCCGATAATCCCCGCAATGGAAAGCATGGTGACATGGCGCGGCTTGAAGCCTTGCGCCAACTGGCCGTTCGAGTCGTTGGAATTGAGGCTATTCATTGTTTTTGTTGTTCTCGGTGACCGGCGTGAGGACTGACTGGAGGGTCAGGCGATCGTCATTTTTGAATGATGGGTCACCTTACGCGGGCTGACTGGCGCGAAAATAGCCTGGAAACGGCGGGGGTTGGTCTGATATCGACATAAGACCTTATCTGGCTATGGAATCGGAATCTGACTACTTAACGGATCACCGGTTACGCACGGACATACGCGGGCACCCTCCTCAAAATCGATCCCTCACTGATAGGTAGGGATGTGCGTACCCAAATCGGGACCCGCAGACGCTGAACCAATGCCCTGACTGTCGCTTTGTCCAATTGCTTTTATATACATATAAAATATGCATAATGAGAACTTTCAGGATTCAATACGACAAAGCAAAAAGCATCACTAATCAGCAAAAGCACAAGGGCGTGAGCCTTGCCGATGCAGAACCGGTGTTTTACGACGAGACCGCTCTAACCATACAAGACAATGATCACGACGAAGAGCGTTGGATAATCATGGGTACGGACGCAAAGGGACGCGTATTGGTAGTGGCCTACACCTACCGCGATCCAAATTTTGTACGGATTATCAGTGCCAGGCGCGCATCCAAAAATGAACGGCGCCAGTACTTGGAGGCTTGAACCATGAAAGACGAATACGACTTCAGCTCCGGCAAGCGCGGTGCAGTCGCCAGCAACAAAGGCAAAACCCGAATCACTATCATGCTGGATGATGCGGTGATTGCAGCCGCCCGCGAGCGAGCGGAAAATGCAGGTACCGGTTATCAAACCGTGATCAACAACCTACTGCGCCAAGTGTTGGTTTCCCAAGACGCGCATAACCTCGGATCCGCACTGACGAGAAAAGCCAAAACCCTGCAAGTCATCAAGGAGGGAATCAGCCTTTGCGAAGTCGAAGCGCTGGAACAGCAGCTGATCGCGCTCGCCGGAGAGTTGAATCGAGTATTAGTCACACCAAAACCGACCAAACCAAAGGCTAAACCCACTCCGCTGAGGTAATCACTTGCCTACACGCTCGATAAACATCCGCCAGGCCACGCCCGACGACGTGCACGCCCTGATCGAACTGGATGCTTACGCCACGGCCCATACCCACCGCCGCGTATTCATCCATGATGCGGTGGTTCGCCAACACTGCCTCGTCGCCGTCGATAGCGCTGGCCGGTGTGTGGGATACCTGGTGCTGACCCATGATTTTTTCGATCATGGCTTCGTGGCACTGGTGGTTGTGTCGCCGGTTTATCAGCACCAAGGTGTTGCGCTGCGGTTGCTGACGGCGGCACAAGCAGCGTGCAAGACGCCCAAGCTGTTTACTTCAACCAATGCGTCGAACACCGCCGCCCAGGCGCTGTTTGCAAAGGCCGGGTTCGTGCCGAGCGGGCACATCGAAAACCTTGACGATCACGACCCTGAGCGGGTGTATGTGAAATTCATCCAACCCCTGTGAGTGCTGGCCTCATCAGCTCCACGCCGCCTCCATCGAACCTCCCGCAAACATCCACCCCCCTCGCGCACACTGGCACCTCCTGAAACCGCAAAAACGCTTCAGAGGTGCCCATGTTCCGAATCCTTGCGGCGAGTGTCCTGCTGATGTCCGCGCCCCTGGCGATAGCCACCCCGCTCACGGACGAACAACGCTCGGCCATCGACCGCTATGTCAACGCAGAAATAACCCGTCAGCAGTTGCCGGGCCTGGCCCTCGGTATCTTCCGAAACGGCCAGGCCGTGCTCGCCAAGGGCTATGGCCTGGCGAATGTGGAACTCAACGTGCCCATGAGCGCCGACAGCGTGTTGCAGTCCGGCTCGGTGGGTAAATCCTTTACCGCAACGGCCGTCATGATGCTGGTGGAGCAAGGCAAGATCGGCCTGGACGACAGCATCCGCCAGTACTTCCCCGAGGCGCCGGCAAGTTGGGCGCCGATCACGGTCGCCCATCTGTTGTCCCACACGTCTGGCTTGTCGGCCTACGACACGCCAGCGCTGCAAAAGCCTGGTGGCCCATTGGATATACGCCGCGACTTCACCGAAGCGCAGCTGGCCAAGGCGATTGCCAAGCTGCCGCTGGACTTCAAGGCCGGGCAGAACTGGGCCTACGAAAACACCAATTTCGTGCTGCTCGGCATCCTGATCCAGCGTGTCAGCGGGATACCTTATGGCGAGTTTCTCCAGCAGCGTATCTTCACACCGCTGGGCATGCGCTCGACACGGGTCATCTCGGACCTCGCGATTGTGCCCAACCGGGCGTCGGGCTACGAAAGGGTCGACGGTGAGCTGAGGAACCAGGAATGGGTGTCGCCGACCTTCAATGCCACGGCCGACGGCACGCTCTATTTCAGCGTCCGCGACCTGGAGCGCTGGGACCGCGCCCTCTACGATGAAACCCTGCTGACACAAGCCTCGCTGCAACGGATGTGGACGCCCTACCCCTACGCCGGCAAACATCGGGCGCAAGGCTACGGGTTCGGCTGGGAAATCCGCACAGTCAACGGCCACCCCGTGATCGAGCACGGCGGCTCCTGGCAAGGCTTTACCTCGTCCATCTCGCGCTACCTAGACGACCGGTTGACGGTGGTGGTGCTGACCAACCTGGATGCCGAACACAGCTACCCGGAAGTCATCGGACGTGGCGTAGCCGGCCTGATCGAACCCGGATTGAAGTGATCAGGGCCAACAAAAAATGCCGCTCTCCATCATTCCTCCACAAAACCTCCCCTGAATGCGCACGTTCGTTGCGCACAATGGCTTTCATCAGAGTGCCCGGTCGACCGGGTTCACACGGAGAACGGCATGATTCCAGCCCTGTACGTCGCAAAAACCGGCTTGTCGGCGCAGGACACGCAGCTGACGACAATTTCCAACAACCTGGCGAACGTCTCGACCACCGGTTTCAAACGTGATCGCGCCGAGTTCCAGGACTTGCTCTACCAGATCAAGCGCCAGCCGGGCGCACAGTCGACACAGGACAGTGCGTTGCCGTCGGGGTTGCAACTGGGCACCGGCGTACAGATCGTCGGCACCCAGAAAAACTTCAGCGCCGGCAGCCTGCAAACCACCGGGCAACCGCTGGACCTGGCGGTGAACGGGCGCGGTTTTTTCCAGGTGTTGCAGCCGGACGGCACCACCGGCTATACCCGCGACGGCACCTTTCACCTGAACGCCAATGGCCAGGTGGTGACGGCCAGCGGCTTTGCACTGGAACCGGCCATCGTGGTGCCGGATAACGCCAAGACCTTTACCGTGGGCCAGGATGGCACGGTGTCGATCACCGTGGCCGGCAACCCTGCTGCGCAAGTGATCGGCAACCTGCAAACCGCCGACTTCATCAACCCCGTCGGCTTGCAGGCAATCGGCAACAACCTGTTCCTGGAAACCGCCTCCAGCGGCGCGCCCCAGGTCGGCACGCCGGGGCTCAACGGGTTTGGCACCACCCTGCAACGGTCCCTGGAGACCTCCAACGTGAGCACCGTTGAAGAGATGGTCAACATGATCACCACGCAACGGGCCTATGAAATGAACTCCAAAGTGATTTCCACCGCCAACCAGATGTTGGGCGCCCTCACCCAGAAGCTATGATCAACACTTGCAAGCGTGGCCAGGGAGCGGCAAACACGACAAGGCTTATTCACCGAGCAGACTATGAACGATTTTCCCGTTGCATCCTCGCCCCTTCCGAACAGCGTCCGAGACACCCAGGCGCTGATCCTGATCGCCGAAGACGAGCCCGAGATCGCCGACATCCTGATTGCCTATCTCAAGCGCAGCGGCTTTCGTACCGCCCACGCCCTCGACGGCCGGCGCGCCCTGGAATTGCACCAGGCCCTCAAGCCCGACCTGATGCTGCTGGATGTACTGATGCCCCAGGTCGATGGCTGGAAAGTCCTGGCCGAGGTGCGTCATCGCGGCAATACGCCGGTGATCATGCTGACCGCCCAGGACCAGGACATGGACAAACTGATGGGCCTGCGCATCGGTGCCGACGACTATATCGTCAAGCCGTTCAACCCGGCCGAGGTGGTGGCGCGTACCCAGGCCGTGCTGCGACGCTCCATCGCCTACACATATGCCGCCGGCGCCAATGTGTTGCGGGTCGATGGTTTTGAAATCGACATCGAAAGCCATCAGGTCACGGTGAATATCGAGGGCAAGGTCCTGCCGCTGCTGCTGACCGTCACCGAATTCAAACTGCTCGCGCAATTGGCCCGGGCTCCGAAACGCGTGTTCAGCCGCGCCGAATTGCTGGCGCTGTGCTCACCGGAAAGCGACAGCCTGGAACGCACGGTCGACAGCCATATCAGCAAGTTGCGCCGCAAGATCGAAGACCTGGGGCTGCAAGGCGTGCCGGCGAGCATTCGCGGCGTGGGCTACCGGTTCGGGAGTGGCGTGTGAAGAAGCTCAATGGCTTGAGCCGCCAGATCATTGCCGCCATGTCGGCGGTGGTGCTCTGCGTGATCGCCCTGGCCGTGATCGGCTCCTACGTGTTTTATGCGCTGTTATGGACCTATTGGCCGCTCTCGGACGAGCAGGCCGATGCCTGGCTGCCGGCCAATGTCGAGTGGGCGTGGATGGCCTTGACCACCTGCGTCAGCCTGGCGGTGGGTGCCTTCGTGGCCACGCGGCTGTCGCGGCGGATCCTGATGCCGCTGAACTCGGTGGCCGAGAACCTGCGCAAACTGGCGGATGGCGACCTCGATGTGCAAGCCGTCGCCGGTGACCAGTCCATCGGCGAAGCGGCGATCCTGGTGGATGATTTCAACAGCATGGCCCAGCGCTTGAAGCGCATGGCACAGGAGCAGGCATTCTGGAATGCGGCGATTGCCCATGAACTGCGCACGCCGCTGACCATCCTGCGCGGCCGCCTGCAAGGCTTGGCCGAGGGTGTATTCGAACCGGACACGGCGCAGTTCTACAGCCTGCTCGGTCAGGTCGAAGGGCTGGCGCGGATGATCGAGGACCTGCGGGTAGTCGGCCTGGGCGACAGCGGCTACCTCGAACTCAATGTGCAGGACGCCGACCTGGCCGCCGGCATTGAAGAGGATGTGCGGCTGTTCGAACCGAGCCTGGTCGCCGCCGGTTTTACCCTGCAACTGGACCTGCAACGCCGGACCCTGCGCTGCGACCCCGCCCGGATACGCCAGGCCCTGCTGGCCCTGCTCGACAACGTGCGTCGGCACGCCACGCCCGGCAACGTCAATGTGCACCTGAGCACCCGCGATGGCATGCATTACCTGAGGGTACGCGACGACGGCCCCGGTATCGATGAGGACCTGGCCACGCACCTGTTCGATGCCTTCCAGCGCGGCGAAAACTCACGTTCCCGCGCCCAGGGCGGCAGCGGCCTGGGCCTGGCGGTGGTGCGCGCGATTGCCCTCGCCCACGGCGGTGCGGTGACGTGCCGGAAAATGGAAAACGGCGGAACGCTGTTTGAACTCAGTTGGAATCTTTAAGTAACCCAGGCCCCACCATGCGCATCTTTTCCATGATGTTCAGAACAACCCGGCGCTATCGATGCTTTGTCTTATTGGACGCCGAGGGTACGTGCGTTGCATTCAAAAGCTGTGCAGCACTGCCCGGAAACGGGCACTGGATCGAAGTTGAATGCATCAACTTGTCGTGGCTGGGCAACCCCTTTCCCAGCCGCGCCCGGATAGCTCAGCGAGCGTGAGAAATGAATTCGTCCTTATCACCCCTTGAAGAGTCGTTGAAACTGCACACTGCCCGGCTGAAACGGCTGCAGCGTTACTGGGTGCCGTTGCAACAGCGCGCGCCCAAATGGGTATTGGCGCTGTGGATTATCGGCGTAGCCGTGTCGCTGGCGACTCAATGCTGGTGCCATTGGTTCGTGACCGCGCCGCTGATCTGCGCGTTGATCATCGCGGAAATCGTGATCGACGAGGCGCAGATGACCCTGCTGTTGCGCACCGATGCCGTGCGCGATTTATTGAATACAGCCCGTGGTCGCTGCTTCTGAGCCTGCTCACCACAGCACGTCCACTCAGCACCACAAGCCCGCTCACTACAACCTGAACATTCCCTCAAACCGCGTGTTGTCCACCGTGCTCCCGCGCGCCTGCATCATTTGGAGAGCATCGGCAGGTCGAAATTAAAATGTACATGTATGTCTAGATTTATTGACGCACATGTACATTTATCCTAATTTCAAATCGCCAAGCCTGATGATGCCCACGAGGGAGCACACTCTGATGTCCAACGATCCCCTGCTGCAGCCCTATAAGATCAAGCACCTGACCCTGCGCAATCGGATCATGACCACGGCCCACGAACCGGCCTACCCGGTGGACGGCATGCCGCAGGCGCTGTACCGCGCCTACCACGTCGAACGCGCCAAGGCTGGTGTGGCCTTGACCATGACCGCAGGCTCCGCCGCGGTGTCGCGGGACAGCCCGCCGGTGTTCAACAATGTGCTGGCGTACAAGGATGAAGTGGTCGGCTGGCTGAAGGATTTGACCGACGAGTGCCACGAACATGGCGCGGCGGTGATGATCCAGTTGACGCACCTGGGCCGTCGCACACGCTGGGACAAGGCCGACTGGCTGCCAGTGGTGTCGCCTTCACACCGGCGCGAGGCCTCGCACCGCTCCTTCCCGAAGAAGCTGGAAGACTGGGACATCGAGCGGATCATCAAAGACTACGTCGACGCGGCCGAGCGCATGCAGGCCGCCGGGCTGGATGGCCTGGAGCTGCAAGCCTACGGGCATTTGATGGACCAATTCTGGTCGCCGCTCACCAACGCGTTGGATGGCCCGTACGGCGGCCCGCTGGAAAACCGCATGCGCTTTACCTTCGATGTCCTGCGCGGCATTCGCCAGCGGGTCGGTGAAGACTTCCTGCTGGGCGTGCGCTACACCGGCGACGAGGCGCTGCCGGGCGGGTTCAATGCCAGCGAAGGTTTGCAGGTGTCGCACCTGCTCAAGGACAGCGGCCTGGTGGACTTCCTCAACGTGGTGCGCGGGCATATCGATACGGATGCGGGCCTCACCGATGTGATCCCGATCCAGGGCATGCGCAACTCGCCGCACCTGGAGTTTGCCGGTGAGATCCGTGCGTCTACCGGGTTCCCCACCTTCCATGCGGCAAAAATCCCCGATGTCGCCACGGCGCGCTACGCCATCGCATCAGGCAAGGTGGACATGGTCGGCATGACCCGCGCCCATATGACCGACCCGCATATCGTGCGCAAGATCATCGAGCGGCGTGAAGAAGACATTCGGCCCTGCGTCGGCGCCAATTACTGCCTGGACCGCATCTACCAGGGCGGTGCGGCGTACTGCATCCACAACCCCGCCACCGGTCGCGAAACCAGCATGCCCCATGACATTCCCAAGGCAGCGGTGCCGCGCAAAGTGCTGATTGTCGGCACGGGACCTGCCGGGCTGGAAGCGGCGCGGGTCGCCGGTGAGCGCGGGCATGATGTAACGGTGCTGGAAGCGGCGGACCGGCCCGGTGGGCAGATCCGCCTGACCGCCCTGAGCGAGCGGCGCCGCGAAATGATCGGCATCATCGACTGGCGCATGAGCCAGTGCGAACGCCTGGGTGTCAAGTTCCACTTCAACACCTGGGCCGAGGCCGAGGCCGTGCTGGCGCTGGAGCCGGATGTGGTGATCGTGGCGACCGGCGGCCTGCCGCATACCGAGGTGCTGGCCCAGGGCAATGAGCTGGTGGTGTCGACCTGGGACATCATTTCCGGCGACGTCAAGCCGGGGCGCCATGTGCTGATCTTCGACGACGCCGGAGACCACGCCGCCCTGCAAGCGGCCGAGGTGATTGCGCAAAGTGGTGCCAGCGTGGAAATCGTCACGCCGGACCGCTCGTTCGCGCCGGAAGTCATGGCCATGAACCTGGTGCCCTACATGCGCAGCCTGCAGGACCTGGACGTGACCTTTACCGTGACCTATCGGGTCGAAACGGTGGAGAAACGCGACGGTCGGCTGCTGGTCACTTTCGGCAGTGACTACGGTGCGGTGCACAAGCAGCGGGTGGTGGACCAGGTGGTGGTCAACCACGGCACCCTGCCCCTGGATGACCTGTACTTCGACCTGCGGGGGCATTCCAGCAACGGCGGCGCGGTCGAGCAGCACGACTTGATCGCCGGCAACGCGCAGCACCTGGTGACCAACCCCGAGGGCCGCTTCCAACTGTTCCGCATCGGCGATGCGGTGGCCGCACGCAACACCCATGCGGCGATCTACGACGCGCTGCGGTTGGTCAAGGATCTCTAAAGCGGCTCGAACACCCCCGGTGCGGTCTCGGCGTAGCCAAACGCCCCAAAGAAGCGGTCCAGTTCGCGCCGCTTCAAGGCCTTGCCGGTGAACACGCTGACGTACTGAGGAATGCGCCGGAAGCGCACCACCACGTCCTCGCTGGTGTTCATCGAGATGTAGCCGATCTGCGTCAGGTAGATGGTCCGCGCGCGCACATCGGCAGCCTCCTCATCGTAGCCAAAGCGCCGGAACATGCCGGTCAGGGCGTTGATACGGGTGTCATCGGCCAGGGCGATTTCCGCGCTGACTTCTGCCGACTGCATGGCCCAACTGCGCACGGCAAATTCGAACTGCGAGTCGAACAGCTCCGGGTTCAGCCAGCATTCAAAGACGTTCAGAATCGCCTCGGAAATGCTTTCGGCGTAACGCTCGCACTGGAACACCAGGTTGCCGGTGTTCTTGTCGCGCCAGCGGGCCAGCAAGGCGGCGAGCAGTTGCTCGCGGTCCTCGAAAAACCAATAGAAACTGGTACGCGACAAGCCCAGCTGCTTGGCCAGCGGCATCACGCGCACGGCGTCGATGCCGGACTCTTTCAACGCCGCGTAGGCGGCGTCCAGCCACACATCGACCGAGCCTCGCCAGCCCGTGTCCTGGTTCTTGCCTCGCGGTTTTGCCGATTGAGCCATCCGGGGGTCACCTTTGCCTGGGAAATGCCGGTCACTTTACACGCCCCCTTCCCTGCGTGCAGTTCGTCGGTAAAACCGCACAAAGAAAAAATCCAGACTACTGTACATACATACAGCAACGTAGTTGAGGATGAGCATCATGAATGAAGATTTGAAGCAGGCAGGTTCTACCACCACCGCACAGCCGACCACCTCATTCGAGCAGGCTAAGACCGGTCGAGCACTGGATTTCACCTGGGCGCCTGACGCCAACACGACGAACACCATCGTCTCGGCGGATTGTGTCGACTATCGGGTCGATACCTCCCGGGGCAGCCCCACCGGTGACAGCCACTCCATTGCACGGCTGACCTACGTCCAGGGGAATGGGGGTGGTCAGATCGGCACGCTGTTTCTCGAAGAGGTGCGTGCCGGCGTAGGCGCCAATACCCAGATAGGGCTGATGGTAGGACGCAAATGGGCAATGGACGCCGACACAGCGAATACCGGCAGCATCGGCACCTACGTCGTGGAACAGTTCGATGACATGCGTGCCAGCGTCAACTACGTCGGGGCCTTCGCCCGTGTCTTCGCCGACCCCAGGATGGTCAGTTATCACGCCGGGGGCCATGTACACACCAATATCTCGATCACCGGCAGCAGGGCCCTGAGCATGGCGGATTCAGGCAAGTCGATTCTGGTCCTGAGCAACACGGACGTGACCCTGACGCTGGGTGATGATGTGACGGAAGGGTTCAGGGCCACGTTGATCCAGGCGGCGGCAGGCAAGATCAACATCGTCGCATTGGGCAACCACACGCTCTACAGTAATGCGGGAAGCCGTACACGCACGCTGAGCCCCCTGGATGAGCTGGAACTCAGCACGTTTCCAGGCGGCCCGGTGTTCCTGGCCTTCCGGGTGAGGCCGGCAGCCTGAGGTAGCAGGCCAGGCCCCGGGCATTCGGCAGCAAGCAGCCTTGAAGATCAACGCGGCCAACGAGTTCCCTAGGAACACTCAGGCGCAAGTTCCCTGAGGAATGCCCAAACCAATGCGTTGAACACCTCGCCCTGGTCGTCATGCACATAGTGACTCGCGTCGGCCACCTCTACGGTCCGAATATGCGGGTTGCTCGCGGTCATTGCTTCCAACGTTGCTGCCGGCAGGAAGTCCGAGCGGCCGCCGCGAATAAACAGGGTCGGGCAATCCAATGCACGCACCGCCGGCCACAAATCCGTCGGCTCGATGCTCAGGCGCGCCTGGGCAATCCCCTGCTGATCATGGCGCCAGGTGATCCCTGCGTCGTTTTCTTTCATCGAATGCGCCAGCCTGGAGTTCAGGCCCTGCTCCGACAGACCGGGGCGTGACGCCTGCCAGAAGGCACGGGCCAGCTCCCAGTTCTCGAACTGCAACGGTGTCTGGCTCATCTCGCGACGGATACGCGCAGCGCCATCGCCCTGGCTTGAAGAACCGGGGCCGATGTCTTCAATCATCAGCCCCATCAGCCGCCCCGGGTGCTGCCGCGCATATTCAAGGGCGTTGGCACCGCCCAATGAATGCCCCAGCAAGACAAACCGCTGCAAGCCCACATGGGCGACGAAGTCAGCGAGGTCTTCGACATAGGACTGCGTGTGGTAGGTGTCGGGCGCGGCCCAATCACTCAGGCCCCGCCCGCGTTGGTCCAGGGCATAGATGCAATAGCCTGCGCCCAGGGACTGCACCAGCGAATCCCAGGTTTGCGCATAAGCGCGCAAACCATGCAGCAGCACCAGCGGCACGCCACCCGGCTTGCCCCAGCGCAAAAAATGCAGGCGCAGGCCGCAACGGTTGGTGAAGAAACAACTGTCAGCAAGCATCGGTGTGTTCCTCTAGAAACGATCGAAGCGATAAGGGCTTGGGTCGATGATCGGTGTATGCCCGCTGACCAGGTCTGCCGCGAGATGACCCGCTGCAGGGGACGTACCAAAGCCATGCCCGGAGAAACCCGTGGCCACGGTCAGCCCGGGGATCTGCGCAACCGGCCCGATCACCGGGTTCGAATCCGGCGTGACATCAATCGTACCGGCCCAGGCCTGGGCGATGCGCGCCTGCTCGAACACCGGCCAGGCGGCGATGAGGTTGTTCATCGCATCGCCGTTCAGCCGTGGGTTGACCGGAGGGTCCTGCACCCGGACGCGCTCGAACGGGCTCACACTGCTGGAGTGCCAACGCCGTGCAAGCTTCAGGTCGTGCAGGAACGGCTTGCCCAGCGATACATCGAGCACATGACGCTGCGCCCGGAACTGCGGCATGTACTGCTTGGCGAGCAACAGGTGATCAAGGGTCAGGAAGGCGTCCAGCTTGCCGCGCTGGGTGACGATGAAACCGCCGTCCTTGTGCTTGCGGAACGAAAAGTCCGGCGCGCCGACGGCAATCTGCGTCGGCCCTTCCATGGGGTGGGTGCGCAGTACCGAGCAGGTCAACGGCAGGGTCGGCAACGACACCCCCAGGTTACCCAGGAAGCGCCGCGACCACATGCCACCCGCCAGCAATACGTGGTCGCAGCGGATTTCACCTCGCTCGGTCACCACGCCACTCACGGCCCCGGCAGACATTTGCAACGTACGCACCGCACACTGCTCGACAATCACCACACCCAGCGCCATGGCCGCCTTGGCGATGGCGCTGCTGGCCAGGGTCGGTTCGGCACGTGCGTCAGACGGCGTGAAGATGCCACCCGCCCAATCGCCCACGCCGCCGGGCACCAACCCATCGATCTCACGCTTGCTGAGCAGCCGTGAATCCAGGGACAGATGCTCCACGGACTTGAGCCAGCCTTCATGCATCGCCATCTGCGCCGGGGTGCGGCCGACAAACATAATGCCTTCCTGGCGATAGCCGACATCCGCGCCAACCCGCTCGGGCATCTTGGCCCATAACCGGTCGGCCGCGAGGGCCAGGGGAATATCGGCGGCGTGGCGGCTGGTCTTGCGTACCCAGCCCAGGTTGCGCGACGACTGCTCGGCGGCGATGCGGCCTTTTTCCAGCACCACCACCGCGATGTTGCGTTCGGCCAGGGTCAATGCCGCCGTCAAGCCAATAATCCCGCCACCAATGATGACAACGCTGGTGGCGGCAGGAAACGCGGCGGATGTGTTCACGGGCGCAATAGTCGGTGCCATGATCAAGACTCGCTGATGGGCAAATAGGAGCAACCGCTGGCGGTCACTGCGACAGACGAATGACTTCGACCTGCGCCTTGGATGCGTTGCGATAGGCCGTCACTTCCAGCTCCACCTTGTAGACCGTCGACCCCAGTGGCGGGCACGTGACGGTGCTGGCCGGGTCGACGCCGCGAAACTTCTCGCCGATCAGGCCCATCACCGCCGGCACGTCTTTGGGGTCCTGGATGAACACCCGCGAACACACCACATCGGCCAGGCTTGCATCCACCGCCGCCAGGGCGGTTTCGATGTTGGCGAAGACCTGGTGGGCCTGCTCCAGGACGTCTTCCGGGATCAGTTTGGTCTGTGGGTTGCGACCTGCGGTGTTGGACACGTAGATCCAGTTGTCGACGACCACCAGGCGCGAATAGCTGGCCTGGTCTTCGAACGGCGAGCCGGTCTTGAGCTTGATGATGTTTGTCATGTCGAATGCCTCGTCAGAATAGGGGTTGAGTGACTTAACGCAGTACCGGGGTTTCCCACAGGTTCAGGCTGACGCCGATGCCTCGCCTGATCGCATTGCGGTACACCACCGTGCCCCAGGCCACGTCTTCCACGGGCATGCCGCCGACCGACATGATGATGATTTCCTCATCGGTCCTGCGGCCAGGGGCGGCGCCGGCGATGATCTTGCCGATGTCCTCGACGTCTTCCAGGCGCAAGGTGCCTTCGGCAATCATGTCCATGAAGCGCACGCCAATCACCGGCACGCAGTGATGCGCAGGCTTGGGCAACTCTTCAAACCAGGCCTGGTAAAGACCGGTGTTATCCAGCACCTTGCGCACGTCCGCCTGCTCCATGCCTTCATCGAGCGAGCAGGCCGCCGGCATCGCCAGAAATGCGCCCGGCTTGACCCATTCACGCCGCACAATTGGGTAGTTCGAGGGGTCGCCCGTTTCGCCGGAGCTACAATAAGTAACAAGGTCCGAATCGCGGACCACCTCTTCCAGGGTGTCCACCACCTTTATCGTGGTGATTTGCGGATAGGTCGCTTCAACCCACGCAATAAAATCGGTCAGGCTCTTCTGGCCACGGCCTTTGATTTTCAGCGTATCGATGTGCGGGCAGACCGCGATGAACGCCGCCAAGGTGGTCTTGCCCATCACGCCCGGCCCCAGCAGGCCCACGACTTTCGAGTCCTTGCGCGCCAGGTGGCGTGCGCCCACACCGGGAATGGCCCCGGTGCGATACGCCGACAGCAGGTTGGCCGACATGTGTGCCAACGGCGCACCGGTGTCGGGATCATTCAGGGTGAACATCAGGATCGAGCGCGGCAGACCCTTTTCGCGGTTGGCGATATTGGAGCCGTACCACTTCACGCCAGCGGTGCAGAAGCTGCCGCCCAGGTAGGCCGGCATGGCCATCATGCGCCGGTCGGCCGTGGGCTTGGGCATGTTCGGGAACGGCGAATCCTTGGGGAAAATCACCATCGCACCATGGGAATCATTGTTCGGCCCGGCCATGCGGTAGTCGCCGGCGTACAGCAGGCTGAACATCTCTTCCATGGTATTCACGCACGCCAGCATGTCGGTCACGCCCGCGCGGATCATGTCCGGCTCGGAGAGGTAGATAAAGTCGATTTTTGTAGTCGTAGACATAGTTATTCTCGGGTCGAAGGTGATACCGCTGCGGTAGGCGCAGCGCCACGCTGTCGAGGTCGAGTATCGAGGGCGCGGGGCCGGGTCGTATTGTAGTTTTCGGACACGCCAGGCCTTGTGTTACCGCCAGAGTTGGCGCGAATCCTGCGTGAAAAATCGCGCCTCTGAGCCTCTCGACAGTGCACCTATGATCTCGACTCCACGGCACCACACGGCAAACGAACAACCCTGGTTCGTTCTCAATTCTTCACGGTATTCGGTCATGCCCTCCGACCACCCGGCGATCTCGCATTTCTATGCGTTCGATGCGGCTCAATCGACTCAGGTACTGGCCGTTCCGGATGGGTGCGTGGACATCGTCTTCGACTGTGATGCCGTGCGTCCGAGCGCCAAGATCTGCGGGACGCCGCTCGCCGCCAAGGCGGTCGAATTGAACCCGAACCACCATTACTTCGGCGTGCGTTTTTCACCCGGCGTCATTCCCGGTTTCATCAATGTGCTGGCGGAGGAATTGACCGAGCGGGAGCTCGACTTGCTGGAAGTTTCGACGTTTGCCCGGCGCATCTTCGACAACATCGTGCAGGCGCCGCAGTTGAGCGAGCAAATGCGCCTGTTCAATGACTATCTTGCACCCCGCCTGATGGGCAAGGCATCACCGCTGACCGCCCTGGTCATTCAACAAGCCATGCGGCATCGCGGGTCTATTCGCATCCACCAGCTTGAAGACCTCAGCGGTTACACCAGCCGCACGCTGCACCGCCAGTTCAGCCAGGACACCGGCATGTCGCCCAAGGCCTTTTGCCGGATCATCCGCTGCCAGGCCGCCCTGGACACCCTCAATACCTGCCGGGACGTGTCGTTCTCGGCGTTGGCGCTCGACCTGGGTTTTGCCGACCAGTCGCACTTCCTGCGCGACTTCAAGCAACTGGTCAGCACCACGCCCTGCGACTACCAGCGCAAAATGCTGCAGAACGCCTACGCCGAGCGGATCAGCTACGCCTGAGAATGGGCGCCCTAGCGGGTCGCCCTGAGGGTTTCGGAGGGTGACTCGCCAAACAGTTCCCGGTAATGCCCGGCAAAATGGCTCAGATGAAAAAAGCCCATCGCCACGGCAATTTCGCCAACGTTCTGGGAGCAGGCAGAGGTGCTGTTCAAGCGGCGGCGCACGGCATTCAGACGCAGGTTGCGCAAGTATTCGACCGGGCGCATGCCGGTCACGGCCTGGAAACTGTTCTGCAGGGTGCGCCGGCTCACCCGCAGGTGTTCGCACAGATCAAGAATGCTCAGGGGCGTGTCGCCACTGGCGTCGATCAACTCCTGGCAACGCTTGACCAGGTAAGCACTGACAGTGACATTGCCACGCCGGCAACGCACCTCATCGGTGGCGTTGCTGAACAGATCGAGGAAGGCGCTGAGCAATTCGTCTTCAAGCATTTTTTCAGCCGCTGGGCTGACCGCCCCGGACTGTTCCACCAGGTGACAGAACAGGGGATGGATACGCTGGCGAATGCGCAAGAGTAACGCATCGTCCACGCTCAACTGAGAAGTGGTCTTCAGCCGCTTGAGCTGCTCGTTGGACAATTCGAAGGCCGCCAGTTTGGCGAAGCGCACCGCGTCGATATTGAACGCAAAAAAGTGCGTGCCCTCGGGCGCATGCAACACAAACTCCTCGCCATCGCGCAACAGCACCACGCTGTGGGTGCCCACCTGTTGGCCTTGCACCACCGGCGCGGGGCCCAGCGACATGGCTGCGCACAGCCGCCCTTTCGGGGCGTAACCGCGCTGGACCACGCGTTTGTCCAACACCTCCTGGAACACCTGGAAGCGATCGGCGGACAATTGCCGCAGCTCACTCGTCAGGCAACCACGGCCAAGCTGGTCATACACTTGGCGCCAGCCGTGGATAGACCCGGCGTGTTGTTGAGGGTCATTGAAGGTTCGCGCTTCAGCGAGCATGGTTGTCGTTCCTCGGTGGCCTGGTGTCTTCATCGACCTGAAAGGGACGCTGTCATCCTTGACCGCACGTGGGTTTACACCGGCACGGTGTCAGCGGTGAAAACCAAAGCCAGTTCCGTGCCAAACATCTGCAGGCGATAGGTGGTCGGCTGGATGCTCATGGGCGCCAGCAACGCCCCGGACAGCACGACCTGTCCCGCCTCCACCGGTTGACCGTCGGCCAGCAGGCGCCGGATCAGCCAGCACAGGTTGGCCAGCGGTGTGTCTTCGCGCTCCAGGGTATTGCCGTCGCCGTACAGCGCACCGGCGCACTCCAGGCGGTAGGTTGCATTGAGGTGCAGGGCTGGATCAAACGGCGTCCGTGGCCCGATGCAATAAAGCCCCGCCGCGGCGTTGTCGGCCAGGAACGCGCCGGCGCCAAAGGTCCAGGCTTGCCAGCGGCAGTCGGCGATTTCGAAGGCAGGCGCGACGTCACGGATGGCCGCCAGGATGTCCTCGTCGCTGTAGTCACCGGGCGCCAGGGTGCGCCCGATGACCACCGCCACTTCAATCTCCAGCTTGGGCTGGATCAACCGTGACAGGGCCACCGCCGTGCCCGGCTTGACGCTCATGTTCTCGGTCAACGCGCCGTACACCGGCTGATCGAGGCCAAAACGCTGTTGCGCGGCGCTGCCGGCGAAGGCGATCTTCCACCCGCTCAGGCGCTCGCCGGCCGCCAGGCGGGCGTCCAGCCCCAGGCGTTGCAGCGCGTAACCGGAATACGGGTCCAGCGTCTCGGCGGGCAGCGGCGGCAGGGCCTGCCGGGTCAGGGTGGCCTGGTGCAAGCGGTTGAGCAGTTCGTTGTTGTGGCTCATGACAGTTGCTCCGCCAGTTTGCGCAGTACCCCATCCAGTCGCTCGGGCGTGGTGATCGCGGCGACAAAACGGTCCGGCCGCACCACTACGATGCAATCGCGCACCTTGGAGAACCACTCGCCCAGACGGTTATCCACGTCTTCCACGCTGATGGCGTCCATCGCCGTCAACGGCTGGTGACGGCCCAGGCCGCTGCGCGAACGATTGACCTGGATGAAGCGTGTGTCCCAGCGCGCCCAGAATGTCGCCATCTCGTCACTGAGTTGCTCGCGCGGGTTGACCCGGTAACCCAACACCGCATAGGAATGCCCCAACACGTCATCCAGGCGCCGACGCTGACCCTTGGCGTCTTCGATATAGGGCTGCACAAACAGCTGGCCGACCAGGTCGTCCTCACGCAGTTCGGCACGTTCGTGATAGACCAGGCCCTTGGTGATGGTGGCCTTGGGTTTGAACTTGAACTCCAACAGGTGCGAGCGCAGGTTGTCGACGCTGTTCACTGCCTGGAACAACCAGTCGCGCACGCCGGCCATCAAGGGGTTGGTCAAGCCCAATACCGCGCCCATGTTGTCGGCCAGCGCCACCAGCTCGGTGGCGTGCCCGCGACGCTCTTGGTCGTAGCTCACGAGAATCCCATGGGCGGCACGCCCCTGGATGATCGCCGCGAGTTTCCAGGCCACGTTGGCCACGTCGCGCAGTCCGGAGTTGAGCCCTTGCCCGGCCCAGGGCGGCGAGATGTGCGCCGCGTCGCCCACCAGCGCCACGCGGCCCTGGACAAAGCGCGCCGCGACCCGTGAATGGTGGGTGTAGGCGCGGATACGGATGATGTCCAACTGGTCGACCGCATCGCCGATATGCCCACGGATCAAGTCGCGGATGGTGCTTTCGTCGCACATCTTCGCCTCGTCCTCGCCCTCCATCAGCATGAACTCCCAACGCCGCTGCTGGTAAGGCAAATAGATGCACACGAACGGTCGCTGCGGGTCGGCATGCAAGGCAGTGTAAGGCGCGTCCAGCGTGTCATTGGCGGTGTCGACCACCACCCACTTGCGCGCATGGGTCAGCCCCAGCAACTCGACCCCGAGTTTTTTACGCACGGTGGAGCGGCCGCCGTCGGCACCGATCACATAATCGGCGCGCAATTCATAGACCTCGCCCCGGGCATCGCGCACCTGCAAGGTCACGCCCTCGCCGTCCTGCTCCAATTCGAGCATTTCGTGGCCTTGGCGCAACTCGACGCCGGCATGCCGGCCGAGGGTTTCGCGCAGCGTGCCTTCGAGCAACTGCTGCATGAAGATGTTGCGCATCGGCCAGCCGTAGTGGGCGGTGCTCGGCTTGACCTCGGCGAAACACACGCCACGTGCGTTGTAATAGCGCAACGGCACGTCGCAGATCATGTCCCGCGCGGCCAGTTCGGCAACGCCGATGCCCTGCAACACCCGCAGCGCTTCATCGTCCATGCCCACCGCACGCGGGTAAGGCAGGATGCAATCAGCCAGTTCAAGGACGACGCAGTCGACACCGTACATCCCCATATAGTGTGCGGCCGTGATCCCATTGGGACCGCCGCCGACAATGACAACTTGGGTCTTCTCCTGCTTCATCGCTCATCACCGCTTTCTTGTTGTGGTTGTAATCCGGTACAGCTCAAGGCGCACGCCTGCTGTCAGTGCAGCCCATCCAGGCCTTTGACGTCTTTAGCCTGCAGGCCGCCCAGGCGCGCATGCAAGCGTCCACGCGTGGCGAAGGCCCAGATGATCACGACCTCGTCGGGCGCAGGCCCGTCGCCAAACATCAGCGATATGCTGTCGTAGTGGGAACGGACGTACAGGGCATCCTTGTGCGCCAGCGGTACGTCGATGGTCGACCCCGGCCCGCCACGCTTGCCGGTGGACGGTACCCAGGATTTGCCGCCGCCCAGCGCGACGCGGATCGGGTCGGCTGCCGGGTTGGTCAGGAATGCATTACCGTGCTCGTACTCGCCCTCGCTGCCCACCAGGATCGCCTTGCCATAGCTGACAATCTCACGGGCGCCGGCCAATGCCTGGATGCGCCGGCCAAACTCTTCGCCCAGCAGCGGCGAAGGGTCGACCAGTTCGGCGAGCGACTCGCTGTAGCGACCGGCATAAGGGTTGGCGATCACGGCGGCAATCGCATATTTGAACAGTGGCTCGCCATCGGCCAGTTGGCCGGTTTCGTTGGCCAGGGTTTCTTCGACAAAGCTGTACCATTTGCGGATGTGATAGCTAGCAAAATTCGCGGTTTTCATCGGGGTTGCCTCAAAGTGGGTCCAGTGGGTCCAGGTTGAAATGTCGGCTCGGTGCGCCAGCGGCCTTGAACCGGGCCTTGCCGCGCGCATCGTCATGCTCGGTCTCGAGGAAGAATTCCATGCGGTTGCCGTCGGGGTCGTTGAAGTACACGCCATGGCCGATTTCGTGGTCGGTGATCTTGACCACCTCGACACCCTTGCCCAGCAACATGCCGTAGAGCTGGCGCAGGGTGGTCATGTCTCCGTCGATTTCCAGGCCGTAGTGTTGCAACCCCAGCCCACCCTGATGGGCGCCAGGGTCGGCGCGGATCAAGGCGATGTCGTGGTGCTTGCCGCCAAACGCCATCATGACCCAGCTCTCGCCCCGGGCACTTTCGTGCATGCCCAGAATGTCGGCGTACCAGCGCGCCGACACGTCCGGGTCACTGACCCAGAGCGATAAGTGAGTACGCAGGATCTCGACTTTCATGGCGATATACCTCAGTGCTTCTTGACGATGGATTGATGCCCGGCCTTGATCTGCGCCACGGCCGGCGTCCACAGCACATCGGCGATCTCGCTGAAGTCGCGCCACTGTTTCTGCCAGCCGTCACCGCCGTTGTCGGAGGTGAACAGATGCCCGTACTTGGTGCCCGCCACGATCTGCCGGGGGTTGGCCGGGTTGAAGGCAATCGCCCACACGCAGGAATTGGGCTGCTGGGAAAGCGGCAGCACTTCCCAGCTGAGCGCCGCATCGCGGGACACCAGGATCTTGCTGGTGGTGCCCGGCGTGCCATCGGAAATGCTCAGGTACAGGTCGCTTTGCGAGCCCAACGGCGCGTTCATGGCGCGGATGTAATACAGGCCGAAGGCTTCGCGGCCGATGATGCCAGTCCAGGTCAGCCCTTCGTCCAGGCTGCGGTAGACCGCGTTGACGCAGACCACCACGATGACTTTCTGGCCATGGTTGGGCAGTACCAGGATGTTGTGCACGTCCGAGTTGAACTCCCACAACAGGCGGTCATCGACGCGGGTCCAGCTGTCGCCGCCGTCGCGGGAGTGGAACAACCCACCCTCTTCAAGGCCGAACCACAGCTGGTCGGGGTCGGTCGGGTCGTAGGCAAACGCCAGCAGGCGTGGGCGACTGACGCCGTCGCAAAACTCCGGAATTTCCACCGGTGCCCGATCCCAGCTCAGCCCACCGTCCAGGGTGCGCCACAACACAGCGCGGGAAGGTGCACCGGTGCCGACGAAAATCCGTTGTGCGTTCCGTGGGTCCACCGCGACTTTCCACACCGTCTGCCCGTTGAACGGCGAATCGACGCGCTGCCAATGGCCGCCGGTGTCACGGCTGACGCACAAGCCCACGTCGGTGCCGGCATAAATCACCTCGGGCGCGTCGGGGTGCAGGCTCAGTGAGCGAGTGATCGCATCGAATTCCAGGTCCTGCCCCAGGCCCAGGCGATGCCAGGTACGGCCATCGTCGGCACTGCGGATCACCGCTTGCCCGACGGTGGCCACCAAAAGGGTTCCGTTACTCATCACAGATGCTCCTCAGATATAGATACCACGGGTCAAACCGCCGTCGATGCCGATGGACTCGCCGGTCACCGCGCCAGCCTTGGGCGACGCCAGGAAACCAATCAGCCAGCCCATTTCAATCGGGGCGAGGGTGCGGCGAATCGGCGTCGCGTCGATGTAAGCCTGCTCGACCTGCTCCGCGGTCTTGCCTTGCTTGACCGCTTCGCGGTCATACAGCTCCTGGATATGCGGGGTATCCACAACGCCTGGGTGAATCAGGTTGACCGTGATGCCCGAGGGGCCAAGCTGGTCGGACAGAGTCTTGGTCATGTGGGCGATGGCCAGGTTGCGCATGCCCGACAGCACCTTGCTACTGCGTCCGGTGAGGCCACCGATGTTGATGATGCGACCGAAGCCGGCGGCCTTCATGTGCGGGGTCACGGCCTTGGCGCAACGGAAGTAGCCGATCACTTTGGTGTTGAGGTCCGACAGCAGCTCATCGTCACCGGCGTGTTCGATGTCATTGCGCACTACGCCAGACGGCGCAGCGGCACCGTTGACCAGGATGTCGATGCGGCCGAAGTGCTTGTAGGCGGCTTCGACCATTTCCGACACGGCGGACATCTCATTGGTGTCGCAGAACAGCGGCAGCACTTCGTTGCCGGTCTGGGCGCTGATCTCTTCGGCGGCCAGTTGCAGGAACGCCATGCGGCGCGCGCAGATCACCACCTTGCAGCCTTCTTCGGAGAGAAAACGTGCGACTTCCTTGCCGATGCCCATGCCGCCACCGGTAACGATGGCCACGCGGCCTTTCAATTCCAGATCCATAACAATTACCTCGTGTGATTATTCAGTTCAGGCCAGATCGACAAACACGCTTTTGGTCTCGGTGTAGGCATCGATCACGTTCTTACCCATTTCCCGGCCCCAGCCGGATTGCTTGTAGCCGCCGAATGGCGAGGCCGCATCGACCACGTTCCAGCAGTTGACCCACACCGAGCCCGCCTTGAGTTGCGCCGCCACGCGGTGCGCCGAGCGCAGGTCGCGGGTCCACAGGCCGGCCGCAAGGCCATAGGGCGAATCGTTGGCGCGCAGCACCAGGTCATCGATTTCGGTCCAGCTCATTACCGTCAGCACCGGGCCGAAGATTTCTTCGCGGGCGACGCAGGCCGCCTCGGCGCGATCTAGGAACACACTGGGCGCAATGAAGTGGCCACGCTCCAGGTGGGCCGGACGCCCGCCACCGCAGATCAGTTCGGCGCCCTCTTCCTGGCCGCGTTGCAGGTAGCCCTTGACCGTCGCCAGCTGGCGCCCGGAAACCAGCGGGCCCATGCTGCTGGCCGGGTCCAGGCCATTGCCGAGGACATGGGCGGCGGCGTGCCGTTCGAGTTCTTCGAGGACCTGGTCCAGCACGCTGGCGTGCACGTACAACCGCGAAGCGGCGGTGCACACCTGGCCCTGGTTGTAGAAAATGCCATCGGCGGCGCCTTTGGCGGCGCGCACGATATCGGCGTCGGGCAGGATGATGTTCGGCGACTTGCCGCCCAGTTCCAGCGAGACCTTTTTCATGTTGCGCGTGGCCGCTTGCGCGATCAGCCGGCCGACCTGGGTCGAGCCGGTAAAGGCGATCTTGTCCACATCGGGATGCTCCGCCAGCGGCGCACCGGTTTCGGCGCCAAGGCCGGTGACCAGGTTGACCACGCCGGCCGGGAACCCCGCCGCCTCGATCAACTGCACCAGGCGGATCGCAACCAGCGGCGTTTGTTCGGCAGGCTTGAGCACCGCGACGCAACCGGTGGCCAGCGCCGGGCCGAGCTTCCACACGCACATGTTCAGCGGGAAGTTCCACGGCACGATCAGCGCGCAGACCCCCACCGGTTCACGCAGGGTGTAGTTGAGCATCGGCGCGCCGCTGGCCGGTGAAACGGGCAAGGTGCTGCCTTCGATCTTGGTCGGCCAGCCGGCGAAGTAGCGCAGGATGGTGGCGGCGCTGGCCGCTTCACCGCGCGCCGCAGCAATCGGCTTGCCGTTTTCCAGGGTGATCAGCTGCGCCAGTTCTTCGCGGTGCTGGTCCAACAGGTCCGCCAGGCGGAACAGCAGCAGGCCGCGCTGGGCCGGTGACTGCAACGACCAGGCGCCGTTGAACGCCGAACGTGCGGCGGCGACGGCGGCGTCCACGTCCCGTGCACCGCCCTGGGCCACTTCGGTCAGGGTGTCTTCGGTGGCCGGGTTTTCCACCGCAAAACGGCGGCCATCGGCAGCATCCTGCCAACTGCCACCGATAAACAGGCGTCCCGGCTGGGACAGAAAAGCCTGGACGGCGGGTAGTACTTCAAACAGCTTCATGGTCGACTCCTTCACAGCGCCATTTCGATCAGGCAAGGCCCGCCGTCGGCATTTGCATTGGCCAGCGCCCGTTGCAGTTCGGCATTGGTGTGCACCGTGCTGGCTGGCACGCCGTAGCCTTTGGCCAGGGCTTTCCAGTCAATGCGCGGGCTGTCGAGCACCGTCAGCTTCAGGGCTTCGGGTCCCAGTTCGGTCATGCCGAAACGACGCAACTCGTTCTGCAGAATCGCGTAGCGGTGGTTGGCGGCAATCAGGATCACCACTGGCAGTTGCTCGCGGGCAATGCTCCACAGGGTTTGAATGGTGTACTGGGCACTGCCGTCCGATTGCAGGCAGTACACGCGGTTGCCGCGCTCGGCCAGGGCGGCGCCGAAGCCCACCGGGATACCCTGGCCGATCGCGCCACCGGTGTTGGTCAGTACCCGGTGCCGAGCGGCGCGGGCCGAAGCGGTGAAGAACGGATAGCCGCAGGTGCCGCCTTCCACGGAGACAATGCTGTCGTCCGGCAGGGCGGCAGCCAGCAACTGGCCCACCGACTGTGGGGTCAGCTCGGCGTGACCGGGCGGCAGTTCGATGCCCTGGGGCGTCGGCACATAAGCGGGTGCATCCAGGGCGTCGGCCAATGCCGTCAGCGCGCCGGCCACATCGTCACCGACATCGGCCAACGCCAGCAGGCGCTCACGTTCGGCCAGGCGCGACGGGATGCCTTCGTAGCCGAAGTAGCTGATGGGCTCCGGCACGCCGGCGCACACCACCAGGTCGTATTGTTCGAGGATTTCAATCGCCACTTCCGGGAAGTACGGCAGGCGGTCCAGGTCCGGCAGGCCACCGCCACGGTAGCTCAGGCGTGGAAAGGTCTCGGCGAACAGACGCACGCCCGGCAGTTGCGCCAGGCGCCCCGCCGCTTCCAGGCCGGCAACCGACAAGCCTTCGTCGCCGACGATAAACACCAGGCGCAGGCCGTCACGCAGGGCCTTGGCCACGCTCTCGATGCGGTCGCCGGCAAAGCGCCGGACCGGCGGGCGGATCGGGGCGAATACACCGCTGTGGGTCACGGCATGGGCTTGCAGGTCCATGGGCAGGATCAAACTGGCGATCTGCCCCTTGGCCTGCCAGGCCGCGCGCATGGCTTCCTGCAGATCCTCGCCCACCCCCGACGCCGTGCGCGAGGTGCGCACCCAGCCGGAGACCGCGCCTGCCAGGGCCTGGATGTCACTGGCCAGCGGCGGGTCGTAGTTGACGTGCCAGGAGGCGTGATCGCCGATCACGTTGACGATGGGAGTGTTGGCGCGCCGTGCGTTGTGCAGGTTGGCGATGCCGTTGGCGAACCCGGGCCCCAGATGGGTCAGGGTCATGGCCGGTTTGCCGGCAATCCGGCCATAGCCGTCCGCCGCGCCGGTGCAGACCCCTTCAAACAACGACAACACCGGCTTGAGTGCAGGTGCGCTGGCCATCGCCGCCACCAATGGAATTTCGGTGGTTCCGGGATTGGCGAAGCAGTACTCGATACCGCTTGCCGCAGCCGCATTCACTATCAGTTGCGCACCATTCATTTTCAGCCCTCTTGCTTGAGCGTTTGCAGTGATGAGATTTATCACACACAAAAATTCAATCAACAAGCATTTTATTTTGATTTGTCTCATTTAGTGAGATTTATGTGATTTTCTTGCGACCTAAAAAGCACAAAAGATTGCGTTTTTCTTTCACTGCGGTAGTGTTGCGCCAGCGGAACGCAGCACGTGCCCCTCCCCTTTTTAGGAACGAAATGAGCAGCCTGAGCAAATTGCTGAGCGTCCTGGACCTGTTCGGCCCACAGACATTGAAGATCGACCCCGACACCATCGCCGAGCGCATGGGCCTGTCACGGGCCACCGTGTACCGCTACGTCAAGGACTTGTGCGATGCCGGCCTGCTGACCCGCGTGGATGCCGGCAGCTACGGCCTGGGCCCACGGGTGATCGAGCTGGACTGGAAGATGCGCCAGTACGACCCGATCCTGCTCGCCGGGCGCGAGCTGATGCACGAGTTGTCCGCGCAAACGGGCCTGGCGGTGTTTGCCAGCGTGTTTTATGACGGGCGCATCATCAACACCTACATCGCCGAGCCCACCGACACCTATCACTTTGCGTTCGGGCGTGGGCAACCGTTGCCGTTCTTTCGCGGCGCGCAGTCGAAGGTGTTGATCGCCTACCAGAAAGGCCGTCGCCTGCAACGCCTGTTCGACGAGCACCTGGCCAACGACCCCGCCAGCCCCTACGACTGGGCGGGGTTCAACAAGGCCGCGAAAAAGATCCGCAAGGACGGCTACTGCCTGACCCACGATGAGCTCAACCTGGGCCTGACCGGTATCGCCGCGCCCATCATCCAGACCGACCTGGACGAAGTGGTCGGCAGCCTGTCGGCCGTCGGCAGCACGCAAAGCTTCAAGCTGCTGCGCCAGGAAACCGTGATCGAGATGGTCATGGACACCACGCGACGGATCGCCGACAACATGCGCAACCCGCCTACCACCAGAACGGCATAGGTATCCCAACGCCGTACCCAGCCATGCTCAGAACGGTACGGCCACGGTCACCTGGCTGTACACATTGGTGCCATTGCCCCCCACCTGATTACCGCCCGTGGTCGCGTCCTTCTCGGGCTTGTACAGGCCGACCAGCGGGGTGACGATCAGGTGCGGGTTGACCGCCCATTCGGCATACAGGTCCAGTTCCCGGGCAGTGAGGTTGATTGCATCGCGCTTGCGCACGGTGTCGAAATCGAAGAACAGCGCGCCAAGGCTCAGGGTTTCCAGCGGGGTCGCCTTCAACCCGACATGCTGGACCCGTGTATTGCTGTTGAACGGCCCCGAGTAGTTGCTGGCGACTTCGCCTTGCAGCCAGGTGCCGTACCCCAGGCTCTGGCCGGTGAACAACGAGTCCCACTTCTGTGAGTAGCGCGCATAACGGTACGTGAGTTTGGGCGACCAGGCGCTATCGGCAAAGGTGTAGCCTGCCTCGCCGTACCAGGCGTTTTGCGGGCCGGCGTCCTTGTCCTGCCAGGCGTACTCGAATGCCAGGCTGACGTTCTTGACGCCCGCATCGCCCTCACCGCGCACGCTGTAGACATTCATGCCCTTGCGCTGGCGCTGGAAGTCACTGGCCCATTGATCGTTCACGTTGATGCCGTGGATCCAGGTCAGCCCGATCGTCCCCGGCTGGGCGGTGTAGTCCAGCGTACCGGCGGCCAGTTCGGTTTCGGCCTGGGCGCGGTTGTCGGACTTCAACCACAGCAGGCTGCCATGCAGGCCGTCCTGCCCACCCAGGCGCACATACGCGGTCTGGTCGAACGCATGCCGCGCCGCCAGGTAGAACGCCCCCCCGCGGTTCAGCTTGCCATCGGCGGGGCCCTTGCCCAGGTTCGGCCCGTCATCGTTGATCAGGAACCCACGACCCAGCTTGACCACCTGGCGCCCAGCGGAAATATCCACGCCGTTCTTGCCCAGCGCCGGGAACAGATCGTCGGACCGCCAGCCGAGGTACGCGTCTTCAATCTTGGTGGTGCGCTCGGTGCCCAGGGTGTTGCCTGCCGGGTCGCCATCGCCCCAGGTAGCGGAACTGAGCAGTGCAAAGGCACCGTACGCGGTGCCGTTGCCGGCGAGGGCCTGGTCGCCACTCAAGCCATACTTGATAAAACCCTCGCGCCAGGTAGAACCGCCGGGAGTGCCGTCGTAGTTCTTGCGGCTGTTGAATTGCCCGAACACCGCGGTCATGTCGGCGTTGAGGTGACGACTGTCATCGCTGTACAGCTCATAGGCATGCGCGGACGGGAAGGCGCAAAGCACCAGGGTGCACGCCAGCGCGGGGCCGATAAGTGGAGGGTGCATGGCTCAGGCTCCTTGTGCTGGCTTGCGAACAAACAGCAATTGCTGACCGGTGAACTCCAGCAGGCCTTCCAGGCCGAACTCGACGCCAAACCCGGACATCTTGCTGCCGCCAAACGGCGTGTTCGGCTGGATCTGCGCATGGCAGTTGACCCACGCCACCCCACTCTCCAGGCGGCTGGCCAGGAGCTGGGCCTGTTTGACATCCGGCCCCCACACCGAGCCGCCCAGGCCCATGTCACCGGCATTGGCGCGCCGCAGCACGTCTTCCACGTCGCGGTAGGCGATCAGCGGTAGCACGGGGCCGAACTGTTCTTCGTCGACCAGGCGCTGACCGTCGGTGACGTCGGCCACCAGGGTGGGCGGGTAGAAAAAACCGGGGTGATCCAGGCGTGCGCCGCCGCACAGCACCCGCCCGCCGTTGGCCCGTGCGTCCTCGACCAGGGCTTCCACCAGCGCCAGCTGTTCCAGGTTCTGCACCGGACCGAAGGTGACCCCGGCCTCCAGGCCATCCCCCACCACCTGGCGCGCCGCGATCTGCGTCAGCGCCTCGGCGAAGGCCTGGTATTGCGACTCGTGGATATACAGGCGCTTGAGGGCGGCGCAGGTCTGCCCCATGTTGAGAAACGCCGCCTGGAAGATCGCCTCGGCCACCTCTTGCACCGGCGTGCCCGGCAGGATGATCGCCGCGTCGTTGCCGCCCAGCTCCAGGGTCAGGCGCTTGAGGTTACTGGCAGCGCCGCGCATCACGCTTTGGCCGGTGGCGGTGGAGCCGGTGAAGACAATCTTCTGGATGCCTGGATGCGCCGTGATCGCGCTGCCGAAGCCTTGCTCGCCCGTCACGCAATTGATCACGCCGTGGGGCACATGGCGGGCGATGATGTCGACCAGGCCCAGGGTGCTCAGCGGCGTCAGGCTCGACGGTTTGCTGATCACGCAATTACCGGCCCGCAATGCCGGCATGATGTGCCACACGGCGATCATGAACGGCCAGTTCCACGGCGTGATCGAGGCCACTATGCCCAAGGGTTTGCGGTGCAACTCGATGCGTTGGGTGGGGGTGTCTTCCACCAGCTCCACGGCAATGTCTTGCCCCGCCGCGTAGCGGGTCCAGGCGGCCGCGCCCATGACTTCGGAAAACGCCAGTTCCAGCGGTTTGCCTTGTTCCTGCACGATCAGCCGGGCCAGTGCATCGGCCTCCCGTTCGATATCCGCCGCAATTGCCAGCAGGCGTGCGCTGCGGTCGGCGTGGCTGCTGTGGCGCCAGCTTTTGAACGCCGCCTGCGCGGCCTCCACCGCCTGGTCGAGTTGCCCCAAAGAACCTGCCGGGCAGTGGGCGAACACCGCCCCGGTGGCCGGGTTGACCACTTCGAACCGCCCCTGCTCACCGGCCACCAGGGCCCCGTTGATAAGCATCTTGTAGTTGTGCATTTGCAACCTTCCTTTCACACGCTGGCGGGCCTGGCCGAAGAACGGCAGGCCGGTTTTATCTGGATGATCGGGTGTGGCTCAGAGCTTGTGGCTGCCCAACGCGTGGAAGCGCTGCGGCGAGAGTTTGCGCAAGCGTGCGGCGAGGTAAACCCCGATGATCAGGGCCACGGGGATGATCGCGCACAGGCCATAGGACAGGAGCTTGCTGGCCCCGGTCAGCACGTCGAAGTGCACCACCGCCAGCACCAGCACCGACACCAGGGCCAGGCTGGAGAAAACGGGGAGGATACGCCCACGCCAGAGCCCGACGTTCAGTTCGGGATGACGCTGGAAGTACACGCACACCGCCACCGACGTCAGCGCCATCAGCAGGATGACGCACAGCGTCGCCAGGTTGGACAGCCAGGCGAACAGTTGCAGGATCGGATCGGCATCCATGGCGGCAAAAATCAGCACCACCACTGCTGCGATCAGGCTCTGCAAGGCCGAGCCCATGTGCGGGCTCTGGTGTACGCGATGGGTGGTGCCCAGCAGGCTGTGCAGCAACCCATCGCGGCCAATCGCATAGAAGTAACGCGCGGCGGCGTTGTGGAACGCCAGCAGCCCGGCATAGATACTCACCATGAACAGCACGCGGATGACCTGGGTCAGCTGCGGGCCGACAAAATGGTCGGACATGCCGTAGATAAAGGTCGTCGGGTCCTGCAAGGACTGCAACAGCGGCACGATCTTGTCCGCGCCGACGCCCACCACCATCGACCATACCGACAACGCGTA
>NZ_JBYSZX010000026.1:0-45512 GCF_058787615.1 Pseudomonas sp. FW305-3-2-15-C-LB1
CACTGCTCTACCAACTCCTCCTGGACTTCGATGAACTGAAGTAAGTTGCTGTCGAATTCTGCGTAACTCTTTGTTTAACAAGGAGTTTTCCGTTTCGACTGCGCCGGAAGTGGGGCGAATTATAGACTTCCAGAATCTGCCGTCAACCCTTAATTTGGTTTTTCTATCAAAGAGCCTGAAACACTCAAAGTCCGTCCTGTATAACGCATCAAAAAGGATAATTGAGCAATATATTGCTCATCACCAAACAGTTGAGCATCATAGCGCTCTTGCTTCTTTTATATGACTTCGGACGAATTCCCCAATGACCACCTCCCCCCGCAGCCTGGCCTCGACACTGTTCCCTGTCGGCCTGCTGTTGATCGCCATGGCCTCTATCCAGTCCGGCGCCTCGCTGGCCAAGAGCATGTTCCCTGTCGTTGGCGCACAAGGCACAACGGCACTGCGCCTGATTTTCGCCAGCGTGATCATGCTGCTTTTGTTGCGCCCGTGGCGCGCCAAACTGACCTCCAAGTCCTTACGTACCGTCATCGTCTACGGGATGGCGTTGGGTGGCATGAACTTTCTCTTCTATATGTCATTGCGCAGCGTGCCCCTGGGGATTGCGGTCGCCCTGGAATTCACCGGCCCCCTCGCGGTGGCCATTTACGCCTCTCGGCGCGCAGTCGACTTCCTGTGGATTGCCCTCGCCATCATCGGCCTTCTCTTGTTGATCCCGATGGGCGAGGCCAGCAGCGGCATCGACTTGCTGGGGGCAGCCTACGCGCTGGGAGCAGGCGTCTGCTGGGCACTCTACATTCTGTATGGTCAGAAAGCAGGGAATGACAACGGCGTCCAGACCGCCGCCCTCGGGGTGATGATCGCCGCATTGTTTGTTGCACCTATCGGCATCGTCCACGCAGGCAGCGCATTGCTGACTCCCGCACTGATCCCGATCGCCATCGGCGTCGCCATTCTGTCCACCGCCCTGCCCTACACCTTGGAAATGGTCGCACTGACGCGCCTCCCTGCCCGAACCTTCGGCACTCTTATGAGCATTGAGCCGGCTTTCGGCGCGCTTTCCGGCCTGTTATTCCTGCACGAGCACTTGTCCTTCGCCCAGTGGCTGGCAATCACTTGCATCATTTTGGCCTCCGTAGGTGCCACGGTAACGATGCGCAGCGAACCAAAGCCACTGGTTGCCTCGGATTGAAGTCTGTTTGAATGTAGCTCTGGTATTTACCGCACATTTAGGCCATGTTTAAGCCGTAAACGAATGTCATTCATGGAGAATTTCGACAAGGACAGCGCGAACGCTACACCCGAAAGCGAGTAGAGCCGGCCTCTGGCATTGCAAGGCGGCTATTAAGGATAGGAATGAAGCGAATTTTAATACTGTTAATGGTCATGGCCGTTGCTGGTTGTGCCGCGACCACCAAGACAGAAGTGAAACGTGGCAAAAAAGGGTTGCATATCAACTGTTCCGGCCTGTCTTCTTCCTGGGAGCAGTGCTACACCAGTGCGACCAACTCCTGTGGCGCCAAGGGCTACCGAGTAATCGCAAAGTCCGGTGACAATTCTGAGGAACCTGGGGACTACCCATTCGGCCTCAACCCTGCCGGCTACACCAGCCGCAGTATGATCGTCATCTGTAAGTAATCGAATGAGCAGTCATCTCTGACTGCTCCTATCAAATCCGGATACAAATCCGGCCCTTCGCGACACGGCGTCTAAACTCCTGCTCTACCATCGAGCCAACGGAGTTCCCATGACACACAACAAAAAAATCGTATTGGTAGTGGGCGCCGGTGATGCAACCGGCGGCGCCATTGCCAGACGCTTCGCCCGCGAAGGCTATGTGGCCTGCGTCAGCCGCCGCAGCGCCGATAAGTTACAGCCGCTGGTGGACAGTATTAACGCAGTGGGCGGCGAAGCCCATGGGTTTACCTGTGATGCGCGTAAAGAAGAAGACGTCATCGCGCTGATCGAACAGATCGAAACTGAGCTGGGTCCGATTGAAGCCTTTGTGTTCAATATCGGCGCCAATGTGCCGTGCAGCATCCTGGAAGAAACCGCGCGCAAGTATTTCAAGATCTGGGAGATGGCCTGCTTCTCCGGTTTTCTGAACGCACGCGAAGTGGCCAAGCGCATGGTCACGCGCAATCGAGGCACCATCCTGTTTACCGGCGCCACCGCCGGATTGCGCGGCGGCGCAGGTTTTGCCGCCTTCGCCGGGGCCAAGCACGGGATTCGGGCCCTCGCGCAAAGCATGGCGCGGGAACTGGGTCCCAGGAACATCCATGTCGCCCATGTCGTGATCGATGGTGCCATTGACACCGACTTCATTCGCGACAATTTCCCGCAGAAATACGCACTCAAAGACCAGGACGGCATCCTCAGCCCCGAGCATATCGCCGATAACTATTGGCACCTCCACAGCCAGCCACGTGATGCCTGGACCTTTGAACTGGACCTGCGCCCCTGGAATGAACCCTGGTAAGCACGCCCCCATAACAATAATCAGCGAGCATCGACCATGCGTAAAACCCTGGAATTCTTCTTTGACCTGGGCAGCCCCGCCACCTACCTGGCCTACACCCAGCTACCGGCATTGTGCGCGGCAACCGATACACAGCTTGTGTATAAACCCATGTTATTGGGCGGCGTGTTCAAGGCCACCGGTAACGCCTCTCCAATCACCGTTCCTGCAAAGGGTCGCTACATGCTCGATGACCTGGCGCGTTACGCCCGGCGCTACAACGTACCGCTCCGGTTCAACCCGCACTTCCCCATCAATACGCTGGTGTTGATGCGAGCGGTCACCGGCATCCAATTACACCAGCCTGAGCGTTTCCTGGACTTCGTTGATTGCCTGTTCCATGCCCTTTGGGTCGAAGGCCGTCACTTGGGAGACCCCGCCGTCGTGGCTGCCGTACTCACTGAATACGGATTTGCCGCCAATGAAATCCTGAATTTGGCCAATGACGAAACCGTTAAGGCTGCCTTGAAGGACAACACCGAACAGGCCGTTCAACGCGGCGTGTTCGGTGCCCCCAGTATGTTTGTAGGCAACCAGCTGTTCTTCGGTCAGGACCGTCTGGAATTTGTGCGCGAAGCGTTGAGTTAGAGCTTGATGGCCAAAACGCCCTGGCACGTTACTGCCTGGCAGGTAATCAGATAGCCGCAGTGCGTACCTGCAACCACTCCAGCGCGGCACCGCTGAGCAATGGGCTCAAACGCTTGCGCACCTCAGTGTGGTAAGCGTTGAACCACTCACGCTCGTCTGCCGTGAGCAACGATGGCAACAGGCAGCGCGTGTCGATCGGGCACAAGGTCAGGGTTTCGAACTTGAGAAACTCACCGAACTCGGTCTTGCCCGCTTCGCGGTTCAACACCAGGTTCTCGATACGCACGCCCCAACGGCCTGGACGGTAAGTACCCGGTTCAATGGAGGTGATCATCCCCGCTTGCATCGCCGTTTGCGGCGCGGTAGCCGCCTGGTAGGCAATCACTTGTGGGCCCTCATGCACGTTGAGGAAATAGCCTACACCGTGGCCAGTACCGTGGCCGTAGTCCACGCCTTCCGCCCAGATCGGCGCGCGGGCAATCGCATCCAGCAACGGCGACAGGATCCCTTTCGGAAAGTGGGCACGGGACAAGGCAATCACGCCCTTGAGCACCCGGGTGCAGTCCCGCTTCTGCTCGTCACTCGGCGTGCCGATCGGCACCATCCGCGTGATATCCGTGGTGCCGCCCAGATACTGGCCACCCGAATCGATCAGCAGCAGGCCATCGCCTTCGATCAGCGCGTGCTCTTCTTCAGTGGCGTGGTAATGCGGCATCGCGCCGTTGGCGTTGTAGGCCGCAATGGTGTTGAAACTCAACGACACATAACCAGGGCGGCGGCTGCGTGCAGCGGTCAGGTGTTCGTCGATGGTCAACTCGGTGATGCGCTCACGGCCCAGCGCACTGTCCAGCCAGGCGAAAAACTCGCACAGCGCTGCGCCATCCTGCTCCATGGCTTGGCGGATATGTTCTGCGTCGGCCAGGCTCTTGCGGGACTTGGCCAATGTGGTCGGGTTGAGGCCTTCGACCAGCTTGACGCCGGCATCGAGATTCTCCAGCAAACCCGCGGTAACGCGCGCCGGGTCGACCTGCAGACTGGCGCCCGCCGGCACCGCGCGCAATGCATCCGCCACTTCGCTGTAGTCGCGCAGCGTCAAGCCATCCTGCTCCAGCACAGCCCGCAACTCGGCGTCGACTTTGCTCAGCGCCACAAACAGCGTGGCCTGGTGTTGATTGATCAATGCAAAGGACACAAACACCGGGTTGAACGAAACGTCACCACCACGCAGGTTGAACAGCCAGGCAATGTCATCCAGGGTCGCGATGAAATGCCAGTCGGCGCCCTTCTCTTTCAAGGCAGCACGCAGCGAAGCGAGTTTTTCAATACGGCTGACAGTAGCCTGCGGTGGCAGGTGTTGATAGATCGGCTGGTTCGGCAATGCCGGACGGTCATGCCAGACTTCATCAAGCAGGTCGATATCGGTACGCAAGCGCGCGCCGCGCTCCGCCAGCTTACCGGCCAGGGTACGCGCCGAAGCCACGGCCATGACCGCACCATCCACCGCCACCACACCACCTTCCGGCGTTTGCTCGGCCAGCCACTCCAGCGGCCCGGGTTGGCCCGGCTGCAGCTTCACCAATTCGATGCCGCTGCCCTTGAGTTCCTTGGTCGCCTGTTCCCAGTAACGGCTATCGGCCCACACACCGGCGAAATCCGCAGTGACAATCAGCGTTCCCACCGAGCCATGAAACCCCGACAGCCATTGCCGCCCCTGCCAGTAACCCGGCAAGTACTCGGACAAGTGCGGGTCGGCCGACGGCACCAGCAGGGCATGAATACCCTCGCGGCTCATCAGTGCACGGGTATGCGCCAGGCGCTGGGGAACCGTTCCATGGGTCAAGGGCTGCGTACTCATTGTGTCTCCTGCTAACCACGAATAATTGTTATGTGTCGCGATAAATGAATCAGACCGCCCAGAACGCCGGTGCGCTGGCGAGGGCCGCCTTGATCAGTTGCACCGCCTGGTCGATATCCTGTTCAGTGGTAAACCGGCCGAGGCTCAAGCGAATGGTGCGGCTGGCGCTGCGTGCATCATGGCCCAGGGCGAGCAGCACATGGGACGGTGCATTGCTGGCCGAATTGCAGGCCGAGGTCGCAGAAAACGCGATCCCCGCGCTCAACGCCGCGGCGTTGAATTCGCCTTCACTGAACGTGAGGCTCAGGGTATGGGGAATACGCTGTGTAGCGCTGCCATTGAGGCGCACACCGGCCACCGACTCCAACTGGTCGAGCAGGCGCTGGCGCAGAGCCACAATCACCGCCTTTTCTTCAGAGAAAGACGCCGCCGCCAAGGCGAACGCGGTGCCCATGCCAGCAATCTGATGGGTCGCCAGGGTGCCGGAACGCAAGCCACCCTCGTGGCCGCCACCGTGAATCTGCGCCAGGACCTTCTGCTGCGCCCGCGGACCGACGTACAAAGCACCGATACCTTTGGGGCCATAGAGTTTGTGCGCGGAAAACGACATCAGATCCACCGGCCACTGCGCCAGATCGATCGCCACCTTACCCGCCCCTTGCGCCGCATCCACATGCAACAACGCGCCGTGTTCACGCACGCGGGCACCGATGGCAGGGATATCGTTGAGGGTGCCGAGCTCGTTGTTCACCAGCATTAACGACACCAGGAAGGTGTCCTCGCGCAAGGCTTCGCTGACGGCATCGGCGCTGATCAAGCCATCGGCGTCCGGCACCAGGTAGGTCACGGCCACGCCGGCTTCCTGCAATTGTCGCGCGGTATCCAGGGTGGCCTTGTGTTCGATCTGGCTGGTAATGATATGCCCACCCGCCACGCCCCGCGCCTGGGCCACGCCTTTGATCGCAAGGTTGTTGGATTCGGTGGCGCCGGAGGTCCAGACGATTTGGTCCGGGTTGGCACCGACCAGCCCGGCCACCTGACGACGCGCCTGTTCGACCGTCTGCCGGGCCGCCTGGCCGAACGCATGGGAACTGGACGCGGGGTTACCGAAATTGGCGTTGAAGCCCAGACACTCGACCATCACCTGGATGACCCGCTCGTCCACCGGGGTGGTGGCGGCATAGTCGAAATACAACGGACGTTTATTCATGACGTTAGAAACTCGCAGAGCAGGTTCCCGAGAGCAGCGTCTCAGGGGCACGGACCGGGACAGAGGTCGTCAGGTTTAACCGATCACACGCCATTAAAGAAGGACCACTTTATGTAAATGTGCGTAGGAACGCTCCTGAAATTCAGCTTAACAGGCTGAAGTCGCTCCATGGCAAACAAAAAGCCCGAGGATCCTTGTGGATAACCTCGGGCTTTTTGTCGCTGGGCGCGGGTTCAACTGGGACGACCATGCAGGGTCACGCTGCGTTCGGCATTCATTTCGCCCTTGCTATCAAAGTCGAAGGGTTTCTGTGGCTGGCCGGTCAGCGCGGCGCGCTGCTGTTGATATTCGTCAAACGACAAACCACGACGGCTCAATGCTTCGAGGGCCAACTGCTTGGTTTCTTCTGCGGTGTAAGGACGCAATTCAGGCGAAGGATGAGTCGCACATCCGGCAAGGACTGAGCTGACAATCAATAAGGAAACAGCGAGGAATCGGTTCATGGTGGTGGCCCTGCAAAGGAGGTTTCGAGTCAATGAACACAGGCTACTCCGGCCCCTCAATGGTGAAAAATCACCTGCCTTGATAGTTGCTATCAACCGCCAACGCACCTTCGATAGCACCGCCTTTATATTTCCTTATGATCTATAAGTATGGAAATACGTTCATTTACGGAATAAACACAACCCTCTATAACGGGACTACACCGCCCTGGCACTGTTGCCCACGCAACTGTTGCCCTGGCAACAGCCAATCAACAAATCACCAGGCAGCCAACACCGGCATTTTTCAGCAGTGAGCCTGCAACCCGCGTCGATCAAGGCTTGCACCCGTTGGTACAGCTCTTGCTCAAGCGGTTGCACTCCACCTGCTATGAACCACTGTTGAAAAAGGAACTGTTCATGACCCGTCCCCTGAATGTTGTTGCCCTCTCCGGCGGAACCTGGCGCCCGTCCCGTACCCTGGTGTTGACCCAGGCGGTGCTGGCTGAGCTGGCTACCTTGCTGCCGATCCAGGCCACCCTGATCGAGCTGGGCGATATCGCCCGGCCGCTGGGCGGTGCGCTGTCCCGTGATGAACTGCCCGCAGAAGTCGAAGCGCAACTGTTGGCCATCGAACAGGCCGACTTGCTGATCGTCGCCGCGCCGGTCTATCGCGGTTCCTACCCGGGCCTGCTCAAGCACCTGTTCGACCTGGTCGGCCTCAATGCGCTGATCAGCACCCCCGTGCTCCTGGCGGCAACCGGCGGCAGCGAACGCCACGCGCTGGTCCTCGACCACCAACTGCGTCCGCTGTTCAGCTTTTTCCAGGCGCTGACCCTGCCGATCGGTGTGTACGCCACCGAGGCCGACTTCACCGACTACCAAATAACCAGCGAATTACTGAAAGCCCGTATTCAACTGGCGGCAGAACGCGCAGCGCCTTTGTTCGCCGCGCACTCCCCCTCTCTGCTGAAAATCGCTTAAGGATTGGTCATGGATGTTTTCTGGTTTCTGCCAACGCACGGCGACGGTCATTACCTGGGCACCACCCAGGGTGCACGGCCGGTCACCCTCAATTATCTGAAACAAGTCGCCCAGGCAGCTGACAGCCTGGGCTACCACGGCGTGCTGATTCCTACCGGGCGCTCGTGCGAAGACTCCTGGGTCATCGCCTCGGCCTTGGTGCCGCTGACCGAACGCCTGCGTTACCTGGTGGCGATTCGTCCGGGCATCATTTCGCCGACTGTCTCGGCGCGCATGGCGGCGACCCTCGATCGCCTGTCCAATGGCCGCCTGCTGATCAACGTGGTGACCGGCGGCGACCCCGACGAAAACCGTGGCGACGGCAGTTTCCTCGACCACGCCGAACGCTACGAAGTCTCCGACGAATTCCTACGTATCTGGCGCCGTGTGTTGCAGGGCGAATCGGTGGATTTCGAAGGCAAGCACCTGCGCGTGCAAAACGCCAAGGCCCTTTACCCGCCGGTGCAGAAGCCTTACCCGCCGCTGTACTTCGGTGGATCCTCCGACGCCGCCCACGACCTCGCCGCCGAGCAGGTGGACGTGTACCTGACCTGGGGCGAACCACCCGCCGCCGTTGCGGAAAAACTCGCGGATGTGCGTGAGCGCGCCGCACGCCACGGGCGCACCGTGAAGTTCGGCATCCGCCTGCATGTGATCGTGCGCGAGACCGAAGAAGACGCCTGGAAAGCCGCCGACAAGCTGATCGAGCACATCAGCGACGAAACCATCGCCGCCGCGCAAAAATCCTTTTCGCGCTTTGATTCCGAAGGCCAACGCCGCATGGCCGCCCTGCACGACGGGCGCCGTGACAACCTGGAAATCGCCCCCAACCTGTGGGCCGGCGTCGGCCTGGTGCGCGGCGGGGCCGGCACCGCGCTGGTGGGCAACCCGCAACAAGTGGCCGAACGCATCAAGGAATACGCGGACCTGGGGATCGAGAGCTTCATTTTCTCCGGCTACCCGCACCTGGAAGAAGCCTATCGCTTCGCCGAGCTGGTGTTCCCGTTGCTACCGGAACCCTATGCCAGCCTTGCCGGCCACGGCATCACCAACCTCACGGGCCCCTTTGGCGAAATGATTGCCAACGATGTGTTGCCGACCAAAGCTTGAGATCAATGAGGAACACCGTGTGACCGCCAAACCCCACAGCGTCCTGCCGTCCCCCTTGCAGACCGCCAGACTGCTGGCCGCCGACTTCGCCCTCACCGCCGTCGAACGTGACGAACGCGGCGGCACGCCCAAGGCTGAACGCGACGCCCTGCGCCAGAGCGGCCTGCTGGCCCTGAGCATTCCCACCCAGTACGGTGGCCTCGGCGCACGCTGGAGCGACACCCTGGGTATCGTGCGTGAATTCGCCAAGGTCGACAGCTCCATCGCCCATGTCTTCGGTTTTCACCACCTGATGCTCGCTACCGTGCGCCTGTTTTCACGCCCGGACCAATGGCAACCCTGGTTCGAACAGACCGCGCGCAAAAACTGGTTCTGGGGCAACGCCCTCAACCCGCTGGACACGCGCACCGTGGTCAAGGATTTCGGCGGCTGGCGCGAGTTCTCCGGCAAAAAGAGCTTCTGCTCCGGCGCCAGCGACTCTGAAATGCTGATCGCTTCGGCGGTGGACGAATCCGCCGGTGGCAAACTGCTGATCGCAGCGATCCCCAGCGGGCGCAGCGGCATCACCTTGCACAATGATTGGAACAATATCGGCCAGCGCCAGACCGACAGCGGCAGCGCCAGCTTCGAACGGGTGCGCGTCGAAGAATCCGAGCTGCTGCTCGATCCGGGACCGCTGAGCACACCCTTCGCCTGCCTGCGCCCGTTGATCGCCCAACTGACGTTCACCCACATGTTTCTCGGCATTGCCGAAGGCGCCTTCGAGGAAGCGCGCAATTACACCCTCACCGAAACCCGCGCCTGGCATAAATCCTCGGCCGAAGATGTGCGCAGGGACCCTTACGTACTGCATCACTACGGCGAATTCTGGGTCGCACTGGAAGGCGTGCGCCTGCTGGTGGAGCGCGCTGCCGACCTGCTCGACCAGGCCTGGGCCAAAGGCCCGAACCTCAGCGAAACCGAACGCGGCCAGTTGGCCATTGCCATCGCCACCGCCAAGGTCGCCGCCACCCAGCAGGGCCTGGAGCTGTGCAGCCGCCTGTTCGAAGTCACCGGCGCGCGCTCCACGCACGCATCGCTGCGCCTGGACCGTCACTGGCGCAACCTGCGCACCCAGACCCTGCACGACCCGGTGGACTACAAACTCCACGAACTGGGGGACTGGGCGCTGAACCACTCCCTGCCGATTCCAACGTTCTATTCCTAAGAGAGGTGCCCATGCAGCTGTTGACCCTACCGCCCTCGCCCGCCCTCGCGACCTCGATCCGCGCCACGGCCCAGGTCTTCGAAGACCCCAAATCCCAGGCGTTGCTCGACCACATCCAGCAAGTGGCGCCCAGCGAAGCCAGCGTGCTGATCATCGGCGAGACCGGCACCGGTAAAGAGCTGGTGGCACGCCACATCCACAACCTCAGCGCACGGCGCAACCGGCCGTTCGTGGCGGTCAACTGCGGGGCGTTCTCCGAGTCCCTGGTGGAGGCCGAACTGTTCGGCCATGAAAAAGGCGCCTTCACCGGCGCCCTCAGCGCCAAGGCCGGCTGGTTCGAGGAGGCCGACGGCGGCACGTTGTTTCTCGATGAGATCGGCGATTTGCCGATGGCGATCCAGGTCAAACTGCTGCGGGTCCTGCAGGAACGAGAAGTCGTACGCCTGGGTTCGCGCAAGAGCATTCCGATTGATGTGCGCGTCTTGGCCGCAACCAACGTGCAGTTGGAAAAAGCCATCAACGCCGGGCATTTCCGCGAAGACCTCTATTACCGCCTCGACGTGGTCAGCCTGGAGCTCAGCCCGCTGCGCGAGCGCCCCGGCGATATCCTGCCGCTGACCCGACACTTTATCGAAGCCTACAGCCAGCGCCTGGGGTATGGCCCCATCACCATCAGCCGCGAGGCCGAGCACAAGCTTAAAAGCTACAGTTGGCCGGGCAACATCCGCGAGTTGGAAAACGTAATCCACCACACCCTGCTGATCTGCCGGAACGGCGTGATCGAGCGCGACGACCTGCGCCTGTCTAACATGCGCATCGAGCGCCAGGACGACAGCCAGCACGGCAGCGACAACAGCGCTGAAGCATTGCTGGCGCGGGCCTTCCAGAAACTGTTCGAGGAACAGGCCGGCGCCCTGCATGAAAAGGTCGAAGATGCCCTGCTACGGGCCGCCTACCGTTTCAGCCATTACAACCAGGTCCACACCGCCAACCTGCTCGGCCTGAGCCGCAACGTCACACGTACGCGCCTGATCAAGATCGGCGAGCTGGCGGTGAACAAGCGCCGGCCCGGAGAAAACGTGCAAGGCGAGCGCATGCTGCACCTATCCATTTAGGCGGCAGTGCAACGCGTTGTCGTGGCTGCGCTCGAAACTGCGCAGCACCTGGAACGAACCAAAGGTCACGGCCGTGGCCTGGTGGGCGCGAATCAATGTCCAGAAATCTTCCTCGCCATGCTCAAAACACTGGAAGGCCGCCTCGCCGTCTTCACGCGAGTGCCATTGCAGGTAATTGAGCACCCGCCGTCCGTCATCGCTGACCAGCACACTCGCATTGATAAAGCCGCCATGGCCCTGGGCCAGGCGTTCGCTCTGAAGGGTCAGGGCGGCCACCAGGGCAGATTGTTGCCGGGGTTCGATCTGAAACTCGATCAATTGAGTGAAGCTGCGATTCTTCTCTGATACCTGCATGAACACTCCCCTTCCTCTGTAGGCAGAATCTTGCGATTCGATGCCATGCAGGGTAAAACCTCTAGTTAAGTCAAGGTCAAGCGCTTATCTGGAGTTTTTCATGCTCAACAAGGAACTCACTGTCGGCCAACTGGCCGCCCGCAGTGGTGTGGCGGTCACGGCGCTGCACTTCTACGAAACCAAGGGGCTGATCAAGAGCAATCGCAACGCCGGTAATCAACGGCGTTACCCCCGGGATGTACTGCGGCGCGTGGTGGTGATCAAGATCGCCCAGCGCCTGGGCATTCCGCTGGCAACGATTGGCGAAGCCTTGCAGACATTGCCGGAGGCGCGCACGCCCAACGCCCAGGATTGGGAGCGTTTGTCGGCGCTGTGGCGGCAAGACCTGGATGAGCGCATCAACAAGCTGACGCTGCTGCGCGACAAGCTCAATGGTTGTATTGGCTGCGGATGTTTGTCGATGGAGGCGTGTCCATTGCGCAATCAGGATGACCAGCTTGGTGAGCGCGGGCCGGGGGCACAGTTGCTGGAACCGACACCCCCTGCATGACCTGCGGCCCCAACACTTCGTCGACTGCCCACAGGCCACACGGAACGTGGCCTATAGTGAAGAGGCCGTTTCTCTACAACCACAATCAAGGAGAGCGATATGAGCGTTGAACCTATTCCGAAGGGCTACGCCAGCATCACGCCTTATATGGGCATCGACAAAGCCAGTGAAGCCATCGAGTTCTACAAAAAAGCCTTCGGCGCCACCCAGGTCATGCGTCTGGACATGCCGGATGGCAAAGTCGGCCATGCCGAGCTGCGCATCGGCGATTCGGCCATCATGCTGGGCACGCCCTGCGACGGAATGGCCCTGCGCAACCCGGCCGAACACACCAGTGTCGGCTTGCATCTGTATGTGAGCGATGTCGACGCGCAGTTCAAGCAAGCCGTTGCGGCTGGCGCCAGCGTCGTGTCCGAGCCCAAGGACCAGTTCTATGGCGACCGCTCCGCCAGTGTGAAGGATCCGTTCGGTCATCTGTGGTTCCTGGCGACCCACAAGGAGGACCTGACCGAAGCACAGATCCGCGAACGTGCCGAGGCCCTGTTCAAACAAGGCTGACCCTTTGCAGGAGCGAGCAAGCCCGCTCCTGCATCACACTTCATGAACACCCCCTCCACGTTTTTGCCCTTGCCCCGAATGCCGCGTGATTCCACGATGCAAGCATTCATCACAAGGAGTCATTCCATGTTCGCCGGATTCCAGAAAGACCAGTGCCACGTCAACGGCGTGGACATCAGCTACCGCAAAGGTGGTACAGGTCCCGGTCTGCTCCTGTTGCACGGGCATCCGCAAACCCACGTCATCTGGCACAAAGTCGCCGAGCAACTGGCTGAACACTTCACCGTGGTGGCCGCCGACCTGCGCGGCTATGGCGACAGCAGCAAGCTGCCGGCCAATGACCATCACACCCATTATTCGAAACGGGAAATGGCCCGGGACAACGTCGAACTGATGCAGGCGCTGGGCTTCGACAGGTTCTCGGTGCTGGCCCACGACCGTGGTGCCCGCGTGGCCCACCGCATGGCCCTGGACCACCCGGCGGCCGTGCAACGCATGGTGCTGCTGGACATTGCCCCGACCCTGTCGATGTACGCGCAGACCAACGAAGCCTTCGCCCGCGCCTACTGGCACTGGTTCTTCCTGATCCGTCCGGCGCCCTTGCCGGAAGCCTTGATCGAGGGCAACCCGGAGCTGTACCTGCGTAGCGTGATGGGCAGTCGCAGCGCCGGGCTCAAGCCGTTCACTCAGGAAGCCTTCGCCGAATACTTGCGTTGCCTGAAATTGCCGGGCGCCGCCACGGGCATCTGCGAGGACTACCGTGCTGCCGCCGGTATCGACCTTGAGCACGACCAGGCGGACATCGACGCCGGCCATCACCTGAGCCTGCCGTTACTGGTGATGTGGGGTGCCGAAGGCACTGTCGGGCGCTGCTTCGAGCCGCTCAAGGAATGGCAGAAAGTCGCCACCGACGTGCGTGGCAAGGCCCTGCCGGCCGGCCATTACATCGCCGAAGAAGCCCCTGAGTTGCTGCTGGGCGAAGTCCTGACCTTCCTTCGCTGAGCAGCGCTGTAACCCCGGTTCTTCCGCATCCTCGGCATTATCTGCCGGGAGGGCACCGATCGGCGCCTTCGCTGCTATCGCGTTCACCGCCGGCAAGCAACCGGGCCTGCCGAAAGGTCTGCCCAACCGGTGCTATTCTGGCGGCTCATGCCGCCAGCCCCGTTTGTGATGACTAACAAGAAAGATACCGTGCCCCTACCCGAAGACCTGCGGGTGTTCCTGACCGTGATCCGCAAGGCCGGTTTCGCTGCGGCGGCCGATGAGCTGGGCTTGTCGCCAGCGTATGTCAGCAAGCGCATCCAGATTCTCGAAACCACCTTGGCCACCCGCCTGTTGCACCGCACCAGCCGGCGCATTGCCCTGACCGAAGACGGTGAACGGGTGCAGCGCTGGGCGGTGCGCATCCTCGAAGATTTCCAGCAACTGTCCGATGAACTCTCCGACGCCCATGACCGCCCGCGTGGCCACCTGCATCTGTGCAGCAGCTTCGGTTTCGGTCGCAACCATGTGGCCCCCGCCGTATCGTTGCTGGCTGAGCAGTACCCGGACCTGGAAATCCGCCTGGACCTGTTCGACCGCGTGGTGGATATCGTCAGCGAAGGCTTCGACCTGGAGATCCGCGTGGGCGACGACATCCCCGGCCAGCACATCGGCCGTCGGCTGGTGAGCAACCGGCGCGTGCTGTGCGCCGCCCCGGCTTACCTGGAGCGGCGCGGCACACCGCAACAGTTGAGTGACCTGGAGCAGCACGACTGCCTGATACTCAAGGAGCGCGATAACGCGTTCGGCATCTGGAACCTGGAGCGCGACGGCACCCAGGAAAGCGTGCGCGTACGCGGGCCGCTGTCGTCGAACAATGGCGAAATTGTGTTGCAGTGGGCGTTGGATGGGCGCGGGGTGCTGCTGCGCTCGATGTGGGATGTGAAGCCGCTGTTGGAGCAAGGCAAGCTCGTGCAGCTACTGCACGGTTATACCCAGAGCGCCAACGTGTGGGCGGTGTACCCGACACGGTTGGCGTATTCCGGGAAGCTGCGGGCCTGCGTGGAGTTTTTGCAGGAGCATTTCAAGGGATTGTCGATCTAGCTCAGCCAGGGGTTGGCTTGCAGGTGCCGGCGTTCGAAGGCCTTGATCTCCGCACTGCGCTGCAAGGTGCTGCCGATGGCATCCAGGCCCCGCAACAACGCAGTCTTGCGCAGGGTATCGATCTGGAACGGGATCACCTGGCCATCCGCCAAATGGATCTGCTGGGCTTCAAGGTCGACACTGATCTGCGCCTGGTCCGCCTGGCTGACGGTCTTGCCCAGTTGCTGCAACACCGCCTCATCCAAGGTGATCAACAACACCCCGTTGCGCTGGCAATTGTCATAGAAAATCCCCGCGAAGCTGCTGCCGATCAGCGCGCGGATGCCCATCTGCTTCAAGCCCCATACCGCGTGTTCCCGGCTGGAACCGCAGCCGAAGTTCGGCCCGACCACCATGAAACATGCGCCCTGCCAGGCCGGCAGGTTCAGCACGAACTCGGGGTTGGGCTCGCCGGACGGCAAGAAGCGCAGGTCGAAGAACAGCCCGCGGTCCAGGCCGCTGCGGTCAATACCCTTGAGAAACTGTTTGGGCATGATCACATCGGTATCGATGTTGGCCGCCAGCATCGGCGCGGCCTTGCCGGTGACCAGGGTGAAGGGTTGCAGGCTCATGGGTGCGCTCCAAAGTGGCGGATATCAGTGAGGCGGCCGGTAATGGCAGCGGCGGCGACCATCGCCGGGCTCATCAGGTGGGTGCGTGCGCCCGCGCCCTGGCGGCCTTCGAAGTTGCGGTTGGTGCTGGACGCACAGCGGTCGCCGGGGGCGAGCACATCGTCGTTCATCGCCAGGCACATCGAGCAACCCGACTGACGCCATTCAAAGCCGGCGTCGATAAAAATCGCTGCAAGGCCTTCGGCTTCGGCCTGGTCGCGCACTTCGGTGGAGCCCGGCACGATCATCGCCCGCACGTGTTCAGCGACGCGCTTGCCACGCACCACGCTGGCGGCGTCGCGCAGGTCTTCGATGCGGGCGTTGGTGCAGGAGCCGATGAACGCATGGCTGATGACGATCTCGCTCAACGGCATACCGGCTTCCAGGCCCATGTAGTTGAGGGCGCGGCGCATGTCCTGGCGCAGGATCGGGTCGCTGACGTCCTGCGGGTCGGGCACGCGGGTGCCGATGGGGGCGGCCTGGTCGGGGCTGGTGCCCCAGGTGACCATGGGTTCCAGGGTGCTGGCATCGAGGTGCACTTCCTGGTCGAACACCGCATCGGCATCCGAGTGCAGTTGGCGCCAGCCCACCAGTGCCTGGTCCCACAGCTCGCCTTTCGGCGCACGCGGCTTGCCCTTGAGGTAGGCGAAGACTTTTTCGTCCGGCGCCATGAACGCGCCGCGCGCGCCCGCTTCCACCGCCATGTTGCAGATGGTCATGCGCGCCTCGACGCTCAGCGCATCGATGGTGGAACCACGAAACTCAATGGCATAGCCCGTGGCACCGGAAGCGCCGATCTTGCCGATCAGCGCCATGATCACATCCTTGGACGTCAGGCCGGGTGCCAGGTCGCCCTCAACCGTGACCCGCAGGGTCTTCAGGCGCTTGTAGACCAGCGTCTGAGAGGCCAGCAGGTGTTCGATCTCCGAGGTGCCGATGCCGAAACCGAAGGCACCGAGGGCGCCGTAGGTGGTGGTGTGGCTGTCACCGGCGGCGATCACCATGCCTGGCAGGATAAAGCCCTGCTCCGGGGCGATTACGTGTTCGATGCCCTGGCGCTTGTCGAGGATGTCCAGCAGCTCGATGCCGAAGTCCCGGCAGTTCTCCGCCAGGTAGGACACCTGCCGCGCCCCGCCTGCATCGGGCATCGCCGCGACGCGCTTGGGCGTGGTGGGGTTCACATGGTCGACCACGGCCAGCGCCGTGCCTGGGCGCCACACGTTGCGCCCGGCCTCGCGCAAGCCGCTGAAGGCCTGGGGGCTGGTGTATTCGTTGATCACCTGGCGGTCGATGTAAAGCAGCACATGGCCCTGGTCATCCAGGGGGCACACCGTGTGGGAATCGATGTGTTTGTCGTAGAGGGTTCGGGCAGTCATTTTTCTGGGCTCACTTTTGTCGGCGCTCAACGGTATGCGCCCATCCTACGCAGCCGCCTCGCCCCATCAATGGCGCCTGGGTGATGGCTTGGAACATGTTTCGTGTTCGATCAAGGCGATAAAACGCCCCGAATGTGAACCTGAAACATTTTCTTTCATATCCGCCTTAGGGATTTCTCATTCTCATCCGTCTTAACTTAGATACAGCCCGTCGCGTCAGCAAAAGCTACGACTGGCCTTTTCCGGGCCTCCATTGCCCTCCTCCGATCAAGACCCTCATTCACATGTCGAAGAAGTCACGCTCCAAACTCTGGTTTCTCGTACATAGCTGGCTGGCATTGCCTATCTGGTTCTTTGTACTGATCGTCTGCGTCACCGGCACCCTGGCGGTGGTCAGCCAGGAGATCGTCTGGCTGGCCAACCCGGATATCCGTGCGAGCAAGCCCTCGGACGATGCCGAACCGCTGAGCTATGACCAGGTGATCGCCGCCATCAAGCGCGATGAACCCCAGGTATATGTGCAGTCGATCAGCCGGCCCGACGAATCGCATTTTGCCTTGAGCGTCGACCTCAGCTACCCCGACGGACGCTCGGTGGAGGTCTACGTCAACCCGTACACCGGGGCGATCCAGGGCATCAGCCCCTCCTTCAACTTCCAGCAGTTCACCCGCGCCCTGCATGGCTGGTGGCTGGTGCCGTTCACCAATGGCTACAGCTGGGGCTGGTACCTGGTGTCGGCACTCGGCATCCCGCTGCTGGCGTCGCTGGTCACCGGGCTGGTGGTGTACAAACGGTTCTGGAAAGGCTTCCTGCGCCCGACCCTGCGGATCCGCCACGGCGCGCGGATTTTCTGGGGGGACTTCCACCGCTTGAGCGGTATCTGGTCGATCTGGTTCATAGCAGTCATCTCCGTTACCGGCATCTGGTTCCTGATCCGGGCGATTTTGGGCGACAACCAGATTTCGATTTCCACCGAACCGGTCATCCCGGTGATTGCCCGGGAGAAGGTGCCGATGTCGGCGCCCGGCGTGCCGGCCCCCATGATTCCGGTGGACGAGGCGATCAAGATCGCCACCCAGCGCATTCCTGGCCTGGAGGCAAGTTTCATCAGCCTGCCGCTCAATGCCTACAGTCACCTGCAGATCGGCGGGCGGGGCTGGTACCCGTTGATGTTCCAGACCGCGCAGATCAACCCCTATGACGGTGAAGTGGCTGCGGCGCACCTGCTGTCCGACCGTTCGAAGCTGGAGTTCGTCACCGAATCCATGCGCCCCCTGCACACCGGCGACTTCGGCGGCATCTGGATCAAGCTGATCTGGGCCTTCTTCGGCCTGATCATGAGCATGATGGTGTTGAGCGGCCTGCTGATCTGGACCAAGCGCACCGCCCTGGCCACCCTCAATGCCTTCAAGCGTGAAGCCAAGGCACAGCACAAACCGGTTTCCCTCCCCGCCCGGCAGGCGCAAACCTCGGAGGCCAACTCATGAGCAAGGTCGCTGCGGTAAAACCATCGCCTCTGCGGGCGCTCTGGCTGAAATGGCGTTTCCATCTCAATGTGCTGCTGTTGCTGGTGCCGCTGGGCTTCATGCCCAAGTACTTCGCGGATGCAGCGCTGTTTCGCGGCGACACCGGCATCGGCGAACGGGTGGCCGGCGACGTACAGGTCGGACCCTGGAGCCTGAAGCTTGCCGAGTTTCGCAATGAAGGCCCGCGCCCCGACCCGGCCGGCCCGATGAAATTCTTCAACGCCGCCCTGTGCGACAGCTGTGCCAACCAGGTCAAGGCCACCTACCTGCGCATCGGCAAGCCGCGCAGCCTGCGCGCTGCCGGGGTGATCTTCTTCGGTACGCCCTACCGCATGGGCGCCGGCCTGCCGATCCCGGAACGCACGCCCGTCGACGCCGAACTGTGGGTGACCATGGAAGGCTGGGACGGCAGCATGCACCAGGGCTCCATCCCGTTGAGCCAGGCCTCGCCTGCCACGATTGCCTGGCTGAACAAGCAAGGAGTTAAACCATGACTTTGATGCGACTGACCCGCGCCTGCGGCGTCCTGTTGATGGGTGCGGGGTTCAGTACCGTCGCCCTCGCCCACAACCCGATGTGCGAGTGCAAGGAAATCCCCGGTGAGCAGATCCAGTGCAAGGGCGGCTTCTCCGACGGCAGCGGTGCACCCGGCGTGACCCTGGACGTGATCGGCTACGACGAAACCATCCTGGTGCCCGGCAAACTCGGCCAGGACTCGACCCTGACCTTCAAGAAACCGTCCGCCGAGTTCTACGTGCTGTTTGATGCCGGTCCCGGCCACGTGGTGGAAATCGACCAAGCGGATATCCAGCCGCAATGAGTACCACACAGGTTGTACGCCCGGCCGGTGCCGGTCACGAAACCCTCTACGTGCTGCTGTTGTGCCTGATCATCCTCGCGGTGGCCGGCTCGGTAATAGCGCTGCACGGTGAATCCCAGGAAGTCGCGGCGGTGCCCAGCCACCAATTGGACGCGCGCCGCGACCTGAGCGCCGCCGAGCAAGGCGTCTATGCGGACCTGCGGGTGACCCTGGATGAAATCCAGCTGTTGCAGCAGGAACAAAGCGCGCTGCCCAGCCCGGCGCAACTGGCCGAAGAAGGCTTTGCGCCGTTTGCCCAGGACGCCAGTTCGGTCAGCCGCGGCGATCACCGCTGGCAACTGTTGGAACCCTCGGCCTACCTGGGCTTGAGCCAGGCGCCAGCGACCAGCGGTTCATTATTGATGCGCGTGCACGGTGCCGAGCCGGACATCTGGCTCAATCGCCAGGCCAACCTCGCCGCTCCCTCCGACCTCTCCGACCAGGCGCTGATCGCAGCCGGCTGGCGGCAGGTGGTCGCGCAATTCGATGCCGGCGTCACCCGCCAGCACCGTCACTGAACGAGAAGACCGATTGCCCATGTCTATTTCATCGCCCCTGTTGCGCCTGTTGCTGGTTGGCCTGTTCAGCCTGATGCTCGCTCCCCTTGCCAATGCCGAGGCAACCAAGCGCCTGCGTATCGGCATCACCTTGCACCCTTATTACAGCTACGTGGCCAATGTCGTCGGCGACAAGGCCGAGGTGGTGCCGCTGATTCCGGCCGGTTTCAACCCGCATGCCTACGAGCCACGCGCCGAAGACATCAAGCGCATCGGCACCCTGGACGTGATCGTGCTCAACGGCGTCGGCCACGATGATTTCGCCGACCGCATGATCGCCACCAGCGAGCGCCCGGACATCCCGGTGATCGAAGCCAACGCCAATGTGCCATTGCTGGCCGCCACCGGTAACGCCGCACGCGGTGCGGGCAAGGTGGTCAACCCGCATACCTTCCTGTCGATCAGCGCATCGATTGCCCAGGTCAACAACATTGCCCGCGAACTGGGCAAGCTCGACCCGGACAACGCCAAGACCTACACCCAGAACGCCCGCGCCTACGGCAAGCGCCTGCGCCAGATGCGTGCCGATGCCCTGGCCAAATTGACCAGCGCACCCAACCCGGACCTGCGCGTGGCCACCGTGCATGCGGCCTACGACTATCTGCTGCGCGAGTTCGGCCTGGAAGTCACCGCCGTGGTCGAACCGGCCCACGGCATCGAGCCAAGCCCCAGCCAGTTGAAGAAAACCATCGACGAACTGCGCGCCCTGGACGTGAAGGTGATCTTCTCGGAGATGGACTTCCCGTCCACCTACGTCGACACCATCCAGCGTGAATCCGGGGTCAAGCTGTACCCGCTGTCGCATATTTCCTACGGCGAATACAGCGCCGAGAAGTACGAAGTGGAAATGACCGGTAACCTCAACACGGTGGTCCGGGCAATTCAGGAGTCCGGAGCATGACGGCGGCGGAACAGCTGAAGGCGGTCAGCGTCGGCCCGACGCTCGAGTTCGACAAGGTGTCGTTGACCCTGGGTCGCACCGCGATCCTCGATGCGGTGAGTTTCCAGGTACAGCCGGGCAGCATCCATGCGCTGGTCGGCCCCAACGGCGGCGGTAAAAGCTCGCTGATCAAGACCCTGCTCGGGCAAACACCCCATCAGGGTCGGCTGAGCCTGCATTGGCCAGCCGCGCCCGGCACCATCGGCTATGTACCCCAGGCCCTGGAGTTTGACCGGGGCTTGCCGATGACCGTGGATGATTTCATGGCTGCCATGTGCCAACGGCGCCCGGCGTTCCTGGGCCTGTCCAGGCACTACGCCGGCGCGATCGGGGACGCACTGGAGCGCGTCGGCATGCAGGACAAACGCAAGCGGCGCATGGGCGCCCTGTCCGGCGGTGAACGCCAGCGTGTGCTGCTGGCCCAGGGGCTGATCCCGGCGCCGCACCTGCTGGTGCTGGATGAGCCGATGTCGGCCCTCGACGAAGCCGGTATCCAGGTGTTCGAGCGCCTGCTCAATGACTGGCGCCTGGCCGGGATCACCGTGCTGTGGATCGAGCATGACCTGGAAGCCGTGGGCCGCCTGGCCGACCGCGTCACCGGCCTGAACCGCCGCGTGCTGTTCGATGCCACGCCCAAGGAGGCGCTGACCCCGGACCGCCTGCTGACCCTGTTCTCCACCCACCCTCGGAGCCCGGCGCAATGAGTTATGAAGCCTTTCGCTTGATGGTCCAGGGCTGGGCCTCTTCTGGCTACCTGCCGGAGGCGCTGGCCTACGGTTTTGTGGTCAACGCCCTGCTCGCCGGTCTGCTGATCGGCCCGGTACTGGGCGGCCTGGGCACGCTGGTGGTGGTCAAGCGCTTCGCATTTTTCTCCGAAGCGGTTGGCCATGCCGCGTTGACCGGCGTGGCAGTCGGGATCCTGCTGGGGGAACCCTACACCGGGCCGTATGGCGCCCTGTTCGGCTACTGCCTGCTGTTCGGCATCCTGCTCAACTACCTGCGCAACCGCACGGGCCTGGCGCCGGACACCTTGATCGGGGTGTTCCTGTCGGTGTCCCTGGCGCTGGGGGCGAGCCTGTTGCTGATCCTGGCCGGCAAGATCAACGTGCATATCCTCGAGAACGTGCTGTTTGGCTCGGTGCTGACGGTCAACGGCAACGATCTGCTGGTGCTGGCGGTTGTCGGTGCGCTGGTGATGGCCCTGGCGCTGCCGCTGTACAACCGCATCATGCTGGCCAGCTTCAATCCGCAGTTGGCCGCTGTGCGCGGCGTCGCCGTGAAAACCCTGGACTACCTGTTCGTGATCCTGGTGACGCTGATCACCGTCGCGGCGGTCAAGGTCATCGGGGCGATCCTGGTGGGGGCGCTGCTGGTGATTCCGGCGGCTGCGGCGCGCCTGCTGAGCCAGTCGCTGAAGGGCTTCTTCTGGGTCTCGGTGGCGATTGCCACAGTCAGCACCCTGTGCGGGATCCTGCTGCCGATCATCTTCGACCTGCCCGTGCCGTCCGGCGCCGCCATCATCCTGGTCGCCGGTATCGCCTTCGCCCTGGCCGCCATCGCGCGCGGCACAGTGCCCAGCCTCAAAGGGAATCTTGGATAATGCGCCCTGTACTTCGTCCATTGGCTATGGCCATCACGTGTTTCATCAGCACTTCGGCCCTGGCGGTCGACGGGGTAGAGCCCAAACCTCTCAAGATCCATCAGGGATTGGGCCACGCCGCACTGAGCAAGGCCACTTCGGTAAAACAGGTGAAGATCCTCGCTTCGCTGCCGATTACCTACGGCCTGGCCGAGGTGCTGCTCAAAGGCACCAACGTACAGCTTGAGCGCGCCGCGCCGGCCAACTTGCCAGGTTCACGCCAGGTGTCCTACTTCACCGGCCGTGGCGCGCCGGCCCTGAGCAAATTGGCGCTGGACGCCGACGCCGCCATCGGCCTGCGCTCATTGTGGGCCGATGACCCGCTGTACCCGGTGGCGCGGCGTAGCAATATCCGTATCGTCGAAGTCGACGCCGCCCGCCCGGTGGATGGTGGCTTGCCCGGCATCGCCGTACAGCCGGGCGTTGCCGATGGCCTGAACAGCCAGCCATGGCAGTCGAGCAACAATATGGGACGCATGGCCGATGTACTGGCTGCCGACCTGAGCCGCCTGGCCCCGGGCGCCAAGCCGAAGATCGACGCCAACCTCGCCGCCCTCAAGCAGCGCCTGCTCAAACTCACCGCCGACAGCGAAGCGCGCCTGGCCAAGGCGGATAACCTGAGTGTGGTCAGCCTGAGCGATCACTTTGCTTATCTGATCAGCAGTTTGAACCTCGAAGCGCTCAGCACCGATGCACGGCCGGATGCCGACTGGACGCCCGAGGCGCTACAGAAACTCACGGCCGAGCTGAAGGACAACGATGTGGCGGTGGTGCTGCATCATCGCCAGCCGAGTGAGGCGGTGACGGCAGCGGTAACGGCAAGTGGCGCCAGGCTGCTGGTGCTGAACGTGGACGGTGCGGAACCGGTGGCGGAGCTGGAGACCAATGTGGACCAGGTGATCAAGGCGCTGACCCCATGACATCCACACCGACATGAATCGCATCATGCCGCCAGAACTCCAGGTCGCAGTCGATCAACCGCTGGTGCTGGTCATAATTGACCCGGGCGATACGCAAGCCCGGGCTGCCCACCGATACGCGCAACGCCGCAGCAGCCTCCACCGGCAGTGACGTCGGCACGATCTCGAAACGCACCCGCCCGTAGTGCAGGTCGTACTTGCGTGCGTACAGCTCGGTCATCGACTGATTCAAATCACACGCCAGGATCCCCGGGAAATACTGCGGGTTCAGGTAGTGCTCCACATACAACACCAGGCGTCCATCGATGCGCCGCCCCCGGCAGATCTGGATCACGCTCGACAGTGCCGGCAGCTGCAACCAGGCGCACACCGCCGCCGACGCCGGTTGCAGCCGCGCGGAGATGACCTCGGTGGACGCCACCCGCCCCTGGTCGCTGACCATCGCGTGAAAGTGGCTGCGTTGCATCAGGTTGTAGGCCAACCGTGGCGGCGAGACAAACCAGCCGCGTCGCTCCTCGCGATAAATCTGACCCTGCGCTTCCAGTTGTAACAAGGCTTCCCGCACGGTAATCCGGGTGGTACCGAACAACTCGCTGAGCTTGCGCTCGGCCGGCAGTTTGCTGGCAGGCGGCAACAGGCCGTGGTCGATCTGCTCTTGCAGCGCCAGGCCGATGGATGTCACCGCCTTGATTGCCTCATCACGCATCAACGTTACCTATCTGGACTAGACCAGCACCGACAAGGTGCACAAACCGCTCCGTAAATGGGCTTGCACGGTTGAGTGCCAGCCTAGGTAGTACAGATGACCGACAGATGACAGTCCGTGTGCAGCCGTCGCAGCACACCCTGCAATACGTCGGCCAAGTCCCTTCCCCACGGGCACTTGAGCATGGTCTACGCTGACTCTGCGACAAGCGACATCAGCATTTTAAAAACGACATCGACATGAAACTGTCATCCATCGAGCCTAGATTGGCTCAGGTATTGCTCTGACCTAGACCAACAACACCGCAGAAACAACCGCCGCGTTGAAAACGCCCAAAGGAGCTTCGGATGAAACAGCTTTTCCTGGCATCACTGTTAGGCTCGACCATTGCCATGTGCACCGCCGCCATGGCCGCTGATACCGATCTAAAAACCCTGGAAGCTGCCGCCAAGGCAGAAGGCGCTGTCAACAGCGTCGGCATGCCCGATGACTGGGCCAACTGGAAAGGCACCTGGGAAGACCTGGCCAAGACCTACGGCCTCAAGCACATCGACACCGACATGAGCTCGGCCCAGGAAATCGCCAAGTTCAAGGCTGAAAAAGACAACGCCAGCGCCGACATCGGCGACGTGGGCGCGGCGTTCGGGCCGATTGCGGTGAAGCAGGACGTGACCCAGCCGTACAAACCGTCCACCTGGGCCCAGGTCCCGGATTGGGCGAAAGACAAGGACGGTCACTGGGCCCTGGCCTACACCGGCACCATCGCGTTTATCGTCAACAAGAAGCTGCTGCACGGCTCTGAAGTGCCCACCCGTTGGGCTGACCTGCAAAACGGCAAATACAAGGTCTCCATCGGTGACGTAAGCACTGCGGCGCAAGCGGCCAACGGCGTACTGGCAGCCGCCATTGCCAATAAAGGCGACGAAAAGAACATCGCCCCCGGCCTGCAATTCTTCACCAAGATCGCCCAGCAAGGCCGCCTCTCACTGTCCAACCCGACCATCGCCACCCTGGAAAAAGGTGAAGTCGAAGTGGGCGTGGTCTGGGACTTCAACGGCCTGAGCTACAAGGCCAAGATGGCCAACCCGGATGACTACGTGGTGCTGATCCCATCGGATGGCTCGGTGAAATCCGGCTACACCACCCTCATCAACAAATACGCCAAGCACCCGAACGCCGCCAAGCTGACCCGCGAGTACATTTTCAGCGACGCCGGCCAACTCAACCTGGCCAAAGGCAATGCGCGTCCGATCCGTGCTGAAACCGACCTGAAACTGCCGACCGAGATCGCCAAGAACCTGATCCCGGGCGAGCAGTACACCAAGGCCAACCCGCAGCCGATCAAGGATGCCGATGCCTGGGAAGCCACGTCCAAGAAGCTGCCCCAGCTGTGGAACGAGCAAGTCATCGTAGAGATGAAGTAAGCCTGCCACCCCACATTGGACTCCACTGGAGATCCAATGTGGGAGGGGGCTTGCCCCCGATGGCGGTGGATCAGTGACAGATATTCAAACTGACACACCGCTATCGGGGGCAAGCCCCTCCCACACTTGAACCCAGATGCATCAGGAATATCGAGCCAAGTCCATCGTTGCGGAGCGCCTCCCCCCATGAAGCACAATGTCATCCTTGTCGTGCTCGACGGCCTCAACTTCGAGGTTGCGCGGCACGCCATGGGGCACTTGCAGGCCTATGTCGGCGCAGGACGCGCAGCCCTGTACAAACTGGAATGTGAACTGCCCGCCCTGTCCCGCCCGTTGTACGAATGCATTCTCACCGGTGTAGCGCCGATCGATAGCGGCATCGTGCACAACAACGTCTCGCGCCTGTCCAACCAGCGCAGCATCTTCCATTACGCCACCGACGCCGGCCTCACTACCGCGGCGGCGGCTTATCACTGGGTCAGCGAGTTGTATAACCGCACGCCCTTTCTCGCCGCCCGCGACCGTCATACCGACGACCCGGCGCTGGCGATCCAGCACGGGCATTTCTACTGGAATGACCACTACCCGGATTCCCACCTGTTCGCCGACGCCGAAAGCCTGCGCCTCAAGCACGCGCCGAACGTCCTGCTGGTGCACCCGATGAACATCGACGACGCCGGCCACAAGCACGGCCTCGACACCCCCCAGTACCGCAACAGCGCACGCTCGGCCGACATCATCCTGGCCGACTACCTGCACACCTGGCTCGACGCCGGCTACCAGGTGCTGGTGACCGCCGACCACGGCATGAACAACGACCGTTCCCACAACGGCCTGCTCCCCGAAGAACGCGAAGTGCCGCTGTTTGTGCTGGGGACTGCGTTCAGCCTGGACAGCCGCGCCGCACCGAAACAGACCGAGCTGTGCGGCACCGTCTGTGAGCTGCTGGGCGTACCCCACGACAAACCTGTATGCCGGGAGCTGTTGAAATGATCCGAGGCAAATGGCTGGCGCTGCTGTGCCTGGTGCCTTTCGCACTGTTCTTTATCGTGTTCGAAATCGCCCCGTTGGTATGGGTGCTGATCAACAGCCTGCAAACCGAAGAGGCTGGCTGGGGCGTGGAAAACTTCACGCGCATCTTCAGCTCGAAGTTCTACCTGCAAGCCATCCAGTTCAGCCTGGAGATCAGCTTCTACTCCAGCGTGTTCGGCATCATCATCGCCACCCTCGGCAGTTACTCCCTGCGTCGGGTGGATTCGCCGCTGCGCAACTTCGTCACCGCCTTTGCCAACATGACCAGCAACTTTGCCGGCGTGCCCCTGGCCTTCGCCTTCATCATCCTGTTGGGCTTCAACGGCAGCATTACGATCATGCTCAAGCAGGCGGGGATCATTCAGGACTTCAACCTGTATTCGAAGACCGGGTTGATCATTCTCTACACCTATTTCCAGATTCCCCTCGGTGTACTGCTGCTGTACCCGGCCTTCGATGCGCTGCGCGAGGACTGGCGTGAGTCGGCGTCGCTGCTGGGTGCCAACGGTTGGCAGTTCTGGCGACACATCGGCTTGCCGGTGCTCACCCCGGCCCTGCTCGGCACCTTCGTGATCCTGCTGGCCAACGCCCTTGGGGCCTATGCCACGGTGTATGCGCTGACCACCGGCAACTTCAACGTGCTGCCGATCCGCATCGCGGGCCTGGTCTCCGGTGACGTGTCCCTCGACCCGAACCTGGCCAGTGCCTTGGCCGTGGTGCTGGTGGCGCTGATGACCGTGGTCACCGTGGTCCATCAACTGCTGCTCAAGAGGAGCTACCATGTCTCGCGCTGAAGCCGGCCCGGCCTCCCTCTACCACCGCGTGGTGGTGTGCCTGTTGTTTGCGATCCTGGTGCTGCCGCTGATCGGCACCTTCGTCTATTCCATCGCCAGCAGTTGGTCGGCAACGATCCTGCCCGCTGGTTTCACGGTGAAATGGTATGTGCAGCTGTGGAGCGACCCGCGCTTCCTGATGGCCTTCGGGCAATCGTTGCTGGTGTGCGTGGGCGCCTTGGTGCTGTCGGTGGTGCTGATTTTGCCGCTGCTGTTCGTGGTGCATTACCACTTTCCCAAACTCGACGCGCTGATGAACATCCTGATCCTGCTGCCCTTCGCGGTGCCGCCCGTGGTGTCGTCGGTGGGCCTGCTGCAATTGTATGGCTCAGGTCCCTTTGCGATGGTGGGCACGCCGTGGATTTTGATCGGCTGCTACTTCACCGTGGCACTGCCGTTCATGTACCGGGCGATCACCAACAACCTGCAGGCGATCAACCTGCGCGACCTGATGGACGCCTCCCAGCTGCTTGGCGCCAGCACCTGGCAGGCGGCGATCCTGGTGGTGCTGCCCAACCTGCGCAAAGGCTTGATGGTGGCACTGTTGCTGTCGTTCTCGTTCCTGTTCGGTGAGTTCGTGTTCGCCAATATCCTCGTGGGTACGCGCTACGAAACGCTGCAGGTCTACCTGAACAACATGCGCAACAGCAGCGGCCACTTCACCAGTGCCGTCGTGATTTCCTACTTCTTCTTTGTGCTGGTGCTGACCTGGGCCGCCAATATCTTGAACAAGGACAAAAGCCAATGAGCTTCGTCAGCGTCCAACACCTGCAAAAAAGCTACGCCGGCACCCCGGTGTTCAGTGACATCAACTGCGAAATCGCCAAGGGCGAGTTCGTCACCCTGCTCGGCCCGTCCGGTTGCGGCAAGTCCACGCTGCTGCGCTGCATCGCCGGGCTGACCTCGGTGGACAGTGGCAAAATCCTGCTGGATGGCCAGGACATCGTCCCGCTGAGCCCGCAGAAACGCCATATCGGCATGGTGTTCCAGAGCTATGCACTGTTCCCCAACATGACCGTGGAACAGAACGTCGCCTTCGGCCTGCGCATGCAGAAGGTCAACGCCGACGACAGCCACAAGCGCGTGCAGGAAGTCCTGCAACTGGTAGAACTCAAGGACCTCGCCGGTCGCTACCCGCACCAGATGTCCGGCGGCCAGTGCCAGCGCGTGGCCCTCGCCCGCTCATTGGTCACGCGCCCGCGCCTGTTGCTGCTGGATGAGCCGCTGTCGGCACTGGATGCGCGGATTCGCAAGCACCTGCGCGAGCAGATCCGCCAGATCCAGCGCGAGCTGGGGCTGACCACGATCTTTGTGACCCATGACCAGGAAGAAGCCCTGACCATGTCCGACCGGATCTTCCTGATGAACCAGGGCAAGATCGTGCAGAGCGGTGATGCCGAGACCCTCTACACCGCGCCAGTGGACGTATTCGCCGCCGGTTTCATCGGCAACTACAATCTGCTGGATGCCGACAAGGCCACCCAATTGCTGCAACGCCCGATCAACAGCCGTATCGCCATCCGCCCGGAAGCCATCGAGCTGAGCCGCAATGGCGAGTTGGACGCCTTGGTTCGCAGCCACAGCCTGCTGGGCAACGTGATTCGCTACCGCATCGAAGCGCGCGGCGTGGAACTGGTGGTGGACGTGCTAAACCGCTCGGCCGACGACTTGCACCCGGATGGGCAACGCCTGGCACTTTCCATCGACCCCAGCGCCCTGTGTGAAGTAGCCTGAGCAGCGACGATTATTGAGAGAGCGTGACGGATGGCATTGGTAATTTTTGATCTGGACGACACCCTGATCCATGGCGACTGCGCCACCCTGTGGAGCGAGCAGATGGGCCGCCTGGGCTGGGTCGACCCTGAGTCGTTCATGCGCAGGAACAACGAATTGATGGCCGCCTACAGCCAGGGCCAGCTGAAGATGGAAGACTTCATGGACTTCAGCCTGGAGCCGATGATCGGCCGCACGCCGGAGGAAATCGAGCACTTGGTGGAGCCGTGGGTCGAGGATGTGATCGAGCCGCTGATCTACAGCGACGCCACCAAGACCATCGCCCGCCACCGTGCGAATGGCGACCGGATCCTGGTGATCTCCGCCTCGGGCACGCACCTGGTTACGCCGATTGCGGCGCGGATCGGCATTGATGAGGTGCTGGGGATTGAGCTTGAAGTAAAGCACGGCGTGTACAGCGGCCATACTCAGGGTGTGTTGACCTACCGTGAAGGCAAGATCACGCGTTTACTGGAATGGCTGGCGCAGGAAGGTGAAACACTGGACGGCGCGTACTTCTATTCGGATTCGCGCAATGATTTGCCGTTGCTGCTGAAGGTGGAGCATCCACAAGTGGTCAATCCGGACCCGGTGCTGCGCGAGCATGCCGAAAAAGCCGGCTGGCCGATCCATCACTGGATCTGATTGAACCGAGATCAACATCTGGGAGGGGCGGTGCGACGATTCGACTTGCCCCGATGGCAGTGTGTCAGATGAAGAATTCTTCACTGTCCCAGCGCTATCGTCGCACCGCCCCTCCCACATTGACCGCATTCAGCTCAAACTTTCGTCGATCACCAACACCAGCTTTCCGGAAATCCGGTTGGTCGCAAGCTCGGCAAACGCCGCTTCGGCATCCCTGATTGCAAAGGTCCTCGCCAGTTGCGGGCTCAGCCGCCCTTCAACAAACAGCGGCCATACATGCTGGCTCAAGTCGCTGAGCAGGTCGGCCTTGAACTGATCACTGCGGCTGCGCAAGGTCGAGCCCAGCAACTGAATGCGCTTGCCCAGTACCTGGGCCAGGTCCAGTTGCGCGTCACGCCCGCCCATCAAGCCGATCAACACCCAACGACCATCGAGGGCCAGCAGCTTGAGGTCCAGCGCCGCATAGTTGCCACCGACCGGGTCGAGGATCACATCGAACGGCCCGAAATCCCGCAACCCCTCGATGCCGTCGGTACGCACCACGCCGCCCTGTGCACCGAGCTCCTCGCAATAGGTCAGGCGCTCTGCCGAGCCGACGCTGACCCAGCACGGGCTGCCAAACGCCTTGCACAACTGGATCGCCGCCGAGCCCACGCCGCTGGCGCCGGCATGCAGCAGTACCTTTTCACCGGGCTTGAGGCCCGCCAACTGGAACAGATTCAGCCACGCCGTGCTGTACACCTCGGGCAGCGCCGCCGCTTCGACCAGCGACAGGCCTTCCGGAACCGGCAGCACGTGGCGCGCATCCACCACCACTTCCTCGGCCATGCCGCCACCGGCGAGCAGTGCGCAAACCCGGTCACCGACTTGCCAGGACGAGCCGGCGCCCACTTCGCTGATCACCCCGGAACACTCCAGGCCCAGCACGTGGCTGGCACCCGGCGGCGGCGGATAGAGCCCCGCCCGCTGTAATAAATCGGCGCGATTGAGGCCCGCTGCCGCCACACGAATACGAACTTGCCCTACATCGCAAGTAGGACCGGGTTCTTCCAACCACTCCACATGACCGTCAACGCCTTGCAATGCTTTCACAGTGCCTCCATAGTGAGTCTGGACTGAGCCCGTAGCTGTATCGCCGGGCTTTTTGCATTATGCGACCGGACCATATGGAACCGGCTCCCTCAAAGACGGCCTAATATGCGTTATCAATTGCCCCCGCGTCGAATCAGCATGAAGCATCTGTTCCCCAGCACCGCCCTCGCTCTATTCATTGGTCTCGGCTTCGCCTCGATGTCGACCAATACGTTCGCAGCCAACAGCTGGGACAATCTTCAACCTGATCGCGATGAGGTGATTGCCAGCCTTAACGTCGTCGAGTTGCTCAAGCGCCATCACTACAGCAAGCCGCCGCTGGACGACGCTCGCTCGGTGATCATCTACGACAGCTACCTCAAGCTGCTGGACCCGTCGCGCAGCTACTTCCTGGCCAGCGATATCGCTGAGTTCGACAAGTGGAAGACCCAGTTCGACGACTTCCTCAAGAGCGGCGACCTGCAGCCCGCGTTCACCATCTACAAGCGTTACCTGGACCGCGTCAAAGCGCGTCTGGACTTCGCCCTGGGTGAGCTGGACAAAGGCGTCGACAAGCTCGACTTCACCCAGAAGGAAAACCTTCTGGTGGACCGCAAGGACGCACCTTGGCTGACCAGCACCGCCGCGCTTGACGACCTGTGGCGCAAACGCGTCAAGGACGAAGTGCTGCGCCTGAAGATCGCCGGCAAAGAGCCCAAGGCCATCCAGGAGCTGTTGACCAAGCGCTACAAGAATCAGTTGGCGCGCCTGGACCAGACCCGTGCCGAAGATATCTTCCAGGCCTACATCAACACCTTCGCGATGTCCTACGACCCGCACACCAATTATCTGTCGCCAGATAACGCGGAAAATTTTGATATCAACATGAGTCTATCGCTGGAAGGCATCGGTGCCGTCCTGCAAAGCGACAATGATCAGGTCAAGATCGTGCGCCTGGTACCGGCAGGCCCGGCCGACAAGACCAAGCAGGTCGCTCCGGCCGACAAGATCATCGGCGTGGCCCAGGGCGACAAAGAGATGGTCGACGTGGTCGGTTGGCGCCTGGACGAAGTGGTCAAGCTGATCCGTGGGCCGAAAGGCAGCGTGGTGCGCCTGGAAGTGATTCCGCACACCAATGCACCGAACGACCAGACCAGCAAGATCGTGTCCATCACCCGTGAAGCGGTGAAGCTCGAAGACCAGGCTGTGCAAAAGAAAATCCTCAACCTCAAGCAGGATGGCAAGGACTACAAGCTGGGCGTGATTGAGATCCCGGCCTTCTACCTGGATTTCAAGGCCTTCCGTGCCGGCGATCCGGACTACAAATCCACCACCCGCGACGTGAAGAAAATTCTCACCGAACTGCAGAAGGAAAAAGTCGACGGCGTGGTCATCGACCTGCGCAACAACGGCGGCGGCTCCCTGCAGGAAGCCACCGAGCTGACCAGCTTGTTTATCGACAAGGGCCCGACCGTGTTGGTACGCAACGCGGATGGCCGTGTCGACGTGCTGGAAGACGAGAACCCGGGCGCCTTCTACAAAGGCCCGATGGCCTTGCTGGTCAACCGCCTCTCGGCCTCGGCCTCGGAGATTTTCGCCGGCGCCATGCAGGACTACCACCGCGCCTTGATCATCGGCGGCCAGACCTTCGGCAAAGGCACCGTGCAGACCATCCAGCCGCTGAACCATGGCGAGCTGAAACTGACGCTGGCCAAGTTCTACCGGGTTTCCGGGCAGAGCACCCAGCACCAGGGCGTACTGCCGGACATCGATTTCCCGTCGATCATCGACACCAAGGAAATCGGCGAAAGCGCCCTGCCGGAAGCCATGCCGTGGGACACCATCCGCCCGGCGATCAAGCCGGCGTCGGATCCGTTCAAGCCGTTCCTGACGCAGTTGAAGGCTGACCACGACACCCGCTCCGCCAAGGATGCCGAGTTCGTGTTCATCCGCGACAAGCTGGCCCTGGCCAAGAAGTTGATGGAAGAAAAAACCGTCAGCCTCAACGAAGTGGACCGTCGCGCGCAGCATGCCGACATCGAAAACAAGCAACTCGTACTGGAAAACATCCGCCGCAAGGCCAAGGGTGAGGATCCACTCAAGGAGCTGAAGAAAGAAGACGAAGATGCGCTGCCGACCGAAGCGGAAAAAACCAAGCCGGAAGACGACGCCTACCTGGCCGAGACCGGCCGGATCCTGCTGGACTACCTGAAGATCAGCAAGCAGGTGGCCAAGCAGTAAATGATGGCGATTTAATGTGATCGCTCCTTGGAGTGTCATCATATAGACATCATTCTGTCGTGAAATGAAGGACCGCAGGTTTCAAGCCTGCGGTCCTTTTTTTTCGATCGAGATCGCCATGACCATGACCGAACAGCTGAATGCATTGGGCTCTATCTTGGCTCAAGGCAGTTTGCACAGCCTGTTCCAACCGATCATCTGCCTGTCTGAACGGCGCATTCTCGGCTACGAAGCCCTCAGCCGCGGCCCGTCCAACAGCCCGCTGCACTCCCCCGTCGCCCTGTTCTCCGTGGCCAGCCAGGCCGGACGCCTGAGTGAACTGGAGATCGCCTGCCGCGAAAGCGCGTGCCGGCGCTTCAGCGAGCAGAAGCTACCGGGCAAGCTGTTCCTCAACGTCTCGCCTCAATCCCTGATGGAAACCGCGCACCAACCGGGACGCACCCTGCAACTGCTGCATGACTACGGCATTCCACCGAGCCAGGTGGTGATCGAACTCACCGAACAAACCCCCACCAACGATATCGACCTGTTGCAAACCGCCCTGCATCACTACCGCAACATGGGCTTCTCGATTGCCCTGGATGACCTGGGCGCCGGTTATTCCAGCCTGCGCTTGTGGTCGGAGCTGCGTCCGGATTACGTGAAGATCGACCGGCACTTTATCGACGGTATCCATCAGGATGCGCTCAAGCGCGAGTTTGTCGGCTCCATCCTGCAGATCGCCAAGGCGTCGCGCGCCCAGGTGATTGCCGAAGGCATTGAGTTGCACGAGGAGTTGGCGGTGCTGACGGAAATGGGTGTGGACCTGGTCCAGGGCTACCTGCTGTGCCGACCGCAGGAGCAACCGCCGCAGGAAGCCCGCCTCATGCTGCCCAAGCCCGACAGTTCCAATGTGGCACTGAACGATGAAGGCAGCGACCTCAGCGCCCTGCTGAGCGAACAGCCGGCGGTGGACCAGGACACCGCCACCGCCCAGGTACTCGAAGCGTTCCGCCGCCAGGCCAACCTCAATTCCCTGGCGGTGCTGGACGGGCGTGGGCACCCGATCGGTATCGTGCACCGGCATTCGCTGTCGGATGCGCTGCTCAAGCCGTTCGCCACCGACCTGTTTGCACGCAAGCCCATCAGCCGCTTGATGAGCACCGACTTCCTGGCGGTGGAGTTGAGCCAGTCGCTGCAACAGGTCAGCCGCCTGCTCACCAGCCGTGCGCGGCAACGTATCGAAGAAGACTTCATCATCACCCTCAATGGCGATTACCTGGGTCTGGGCCGGGTGATCGATGTGCTCAAGCTGATCACCGAACGGAAAATCCAGCAGGCGCGCTACGCCAATCCACTGACCCTGCTACCCGGCAACGTGCCGATCCAGCAGTGCCTAACACGTCTTCTGCAACAGCAGCGCGAGTCGGTGATCTGCTACGTGGATATCGACAGTTTCAAGCCGTTCAACGACATCTACGGCTATGGGCGTGGGGATGAGGTGTTGCTGTGCCTGGCGCAGTGCCTGAACGACCGCGTCGATCCCAGCCGCGACTTTGTCGGGCATATCGGCGGTGATGACTTTTTGCTGGTGCTCGGCCCGCAGGACTGGCGCAAGCGGCTCAACCAGCTGCTGGATGACTTCCACACCCAATGCCGGCGCTTCTACCGCGCCGAGCATCTGGAGGCCGGCTGTTTCGTGGCGTTGAACCGCCAGGGCGTGCGCCAGGAGTTTGCACTGCTGTCGCTGTCCATCGGGGTGGTGCATTTGTATCCACAGGCCTGTGGACAACTCGATGCCAGCCAGTTGGCGGAGTTGGCGTCGCAAGCCAAACACCATGCCAAGGATATGGCCGGCTACAGCATCCATGTGATCGACAGCATGGACGCACTGCCCCAGGCGCTTTAAGCCTCGGCGGACTCGGGATACTCGTATTCAAACACCCGCACCACTTCCGAAGCGTGCCAGGAGGCGGCGGCCACGCCATCGGACGGCCCGCTGAAACGCCCCAGGCGCTCTACGCACTCGAAGAAACCGGTACGCGGCAAACGGCTGGCACCCTGGCTGATCACCAGCGAGCTGCGCAATGGCTGCTCGGCCTTGGCGTCCAGCGCTGCCAGGTGTTCCAGGGCAGCGGCCAGGGTTTGCATGGCCGGAGTGGGAAATTGCAGGCGCTCCAACAGCGCGCGGTAGGTCAGCAAATGGCGCTGGCGGCGCGCCTGGTCCAGTTCGTTGAGTAACCCATCCCAGTGTTGACGGCTGATACGTAGGCTCAAGATTCATCCCTCCAACCTGCAACGCCCAATTCCCAGGCCAGGCTGCGGCGGATCGCGGCATCCGGCTGGCGTTCACCACTTTCAATCAATCCAAGATATGACGGGCTGATGCCCACGGTGCGGGCCAGGGTCTCGATCGCCAGGCCTTTGGCTTCGCGCAAGCCGCGCAGGTCGGCGAGCAGGCGCAGATCCTGCGCAGGGGCGGCTTGGGCAGTCGATACGGAAGGAGGTGGCGTAGGCTGTTGCTGACCGGCCGCTTTTAGCAACGCCTGGTACTGATCCCATGGCAACACCGCGTATTCGGGTTCGCCATTGCGTGAAATTATCTGAATATCCATGACTGCCCCGTAGGATAACTGCACTTACTAAGTAAGCTCTTTCCTTAGGAGTGTAATCCTAACAGCCACAAAGGTCGCAGGGGATAGCCAGGTCATGGGTTTTTTTGCGGGTTTTCCTGGGCCAGCAGCGCGGGCGTCGCAGGCAGCCGCTCAACCACGGCGAGCTTTTCCGGACGCTGGGCGTCGCGCCAGGCGCGAAACGCGCTCAGTTCGCCGTCCAGGGTTTTCATGACCCATGCCAGCACGGCAATGTCGTCGAGCATGCCGAACATGGGGATAAAGTCGGGGATCGCATCAATCGGGCTGAGGAAATACATCAGCCCCGCCACCACCGAGATCAGCGCCTTGGGGCTGATGGCCCGGTACTCACCGCGCCAGTAAGCCAGGCACAGGGCCTGGAGCAACCTGAGATCATCCTTGAGCTTACCCAGGCGATTGCCTTGGTTCGAGCCCTTGGCAGCGACCGCGAACAATAGCGTAGGCAAGCGCCCGCGACCCAGAAGGCGTGCGGCCATGGGCAGGAAACGGGTGAAATTGAACGGTGGTTTCATTCGTCACTCCAGTTCCATATGACATAAAAGGTTATCCACACAAATTGTGGATAACCTTGTGAACAGAGCCTGTTTTCCGGGCTGAAAGCCACGTAGTACAAGGCTTGCAGTCAGATCGGGCGTTTTTTGCGCACTGAAAAAAAACCCAAGATTTCATTGACTTGGCGTTGATGTGCGGCTACCCGTACTCGAGTCTTATATCAGACTGTTGGAGGTTGCAGACGTTCGTTTGAATTCGCCAGGCTCTGATGTGGGAGAGGGCTTGCTGACCACAGAAACAACAACGCCCCGTCGAGACGGGGCGTTGTATGTTCAGGCGCCGATTACTTCTTGGCGGCTGGTGCAGCAGGCGCGTCAGCCTTGGCTGGGTCCTTGATGGCCAGCAGTTCCAGGTCGAAGACCAGCACGGAGTTGGCTGGAATCGCCGGGCTCGGGCTCTGTGCGCCGTAGGCCAGGTCGGAAGGAATGTACAACTCGACCTTCTCGCCCACGTGCATCAGTTGCAGGCCTTCGACCCAACCCGGGATCACACCGCTGACCGGCAGGTCAATCGGGCTGCCGCGATCCACGGAGCTGTCAAAGGTGGTGCCGTTGGTGAGCTTGCCGGTGTAGTGAACAGTCACCACGTCGGTCGGCTTGGGCTGGGCGCCATCGCCCTTCTTCACGATCTTGTACTGCAGACCGGAAGCGGTGGTGACAACGCCGTCTTTCTTGGCGTTATCTTCGAGGAATTTCTTGCCGGCGGCTGCCGACTCTTCGCTCATCTTGGTCATGCGTTCTTCGGCACGCTTCTGCAGTGCGGCAAACGCTTCAACCAGTTCGTCGTCTTTGAGCTTCTGCTCTTTTTTGCCGACCGCATCTTCGATGCCCTGGGCTACCGCTTTGGAATCCAGGTCATCCATGCCTTCTTGGGCAAGGCTCTTGCCCATGTTCAGGCCGATACCGTAGGAAGCTTTCTGCGCCGGGGTTTTCAGCTCTACGCTGGTCTGCGAATCACAACCCGCAAGTACCAGGCTAACCAGGGCCACCGCCGCCGCCAACCGATGCTGTTTCATGCTATTTCCTTGTTCATGCGCCAAAAGGGCATTCGAATAAAGTCGCGAGCTTATCAGGCGGCCACGACCAATGGCTACCGGCATGTGAGCAGGAAACTTCCGATAAGTTCACGTGTTTAAAAGCATTTTCATTCATGATGCAGGGCCGCGACGGATCGTGGAGCCACCTACTACCAGGCTCATGGCCACTTGCCGCCCTTGTGGCGTAGTGGCATAACAACGCGACCACTCGACAAGGCCGAGACAAGGACAGCCATCTTGCGCATTTTTTCCCGTGTTTTACTCCTGATATTCGCCATGCTGGCCCTGGTGCTGGCCGTGGTGCTCTATTACACCATCAACCCCAAGCTGCCGGACTACGTGCCTGTGGAGCAGGTCCACTACCAGGACCAATGGAGTGCCGCCGACCGCCAGACCTATTACTTCACGCCCCAGGGCACGCAAGTGAAAGGCCTGCACTACGACTGGTTCACCGCCCTCGAACTGCCGTTTTCCGAGCGACGTTTTGCCACGCCCGACTACCTGGCGCGCTTCGGTTTCCTGGTCGACCCCAGGCAGGTGCCCACCGTGCAAAACCCCGGCAACTTGCCCGTGGGTTTCGCCCGGCATAAAAACGCCGGCAGCAACGTTGAATACCTGGATATCACCTGCGCCGCCTGCCATACCGGCGAGCTGCACTTCAAAGGCCAGGCCCTGCGCATCGACGGCGGCTCGGCCCAGCATGTACTGCCCTCCAGCGTTCCGACCCTGCGCGGCGGCAGTTTCGGCCAGGCGTTGGTCGCCAGCCTCGCCGCCACCTACTACAACCCGTGGAAGTTCGAGCGTTTTGCCCGCCAAGTGCTCGGCGATCGCTACGACGCCGAACACAAACAACTGCGCCAGGACTTCAAGCAATCGCTGAACCAGTTCCTCAAGGTGGCCTGGAATGACACCCATCGCGGCCTCTACCCCACCGAGGAAGGCCCGGGCCGCACCGACGCGTTTGGCCGTATCGCCAACGCCAGCTTTGGCGATGCGATTTCCCCCGACAATTATCGCGTCGCCAACGCGCCGGTGGACTACCCGCAGTTGTGGGACATCTGGACTTTCGATTGGGTGCAATGGAACGGTTCGGCCCAGCAACCCATGGCGCGCAATATCGGTGAGGCCCTGGGTGTCGGCGCCACGCTGAGCTTTTTCGACGCCGCCGGCCAGCCACTCCAGGGCGATGCGCGTTACCCGTCCAGCGTCCGCGTGCGTGACCTCAACCTCATCGAAGAAACCCTGCAACGCCTCAAGCCGCCGACCTGGCCCGAGGAGCTGTTCGGCGCCATCGACAGGCCCCTCGCCGCCCAGGGCCGTGCACTGTTCGCGGAAAACTGCGCCGGCTGCCATGTGCCCAGCGTCACCCAGGAACACGGCCGCCCGGTGCAGGCGCTTAAAATGCTGCCGGTGGACTACATCGGCACCGACCCCGGTACTGCCAGCAACATTGCCGACCAACGCTACGATCTCAGCGCCCTGCAATGGGACCCGGCGGAACTGGCCACACTCAACGTCGAGCTGCACCCGACGCCGACCGAACCGCTGGACCTGAAAAAGATGTCCGTGGCCAAGGGACTCGCCTACGTCACCGCGTTTGTCGAAGAGCATGCCTACCGTGCCGCCGGCGTGACCCCGGCCGAGCGTCCGCGCCTGGATGGCTACGGCTTGCCCATCGGCGTGCGCGAGCTGCGGGCCTATAAGGCGCGGCCATTGGCTGGCGTATGGGCTACGCCGCCGTTCCTGCACAACGGTTCGGTGCCGACGATCTATCAATTGCTCTCGCCTCAGGACGAGCGCAGCACCACCTTCTATAAAGGCACCTTCAACTACGATCCGCGTCATCTGGGCTTCGAGACCGGTGCGTTCAAGAATGCCTTCCTGTTCGATACCAAAATCACCGGCAACCACAACAGCGGCCACGAATTCCGTGCCGGGCAACGTGGCAATGGCGTGATCGGCCGTTACCTGCAACCGCAGGAACGCTGGGCGCTGCTGGAATACCTCAAAGTGCTGGGCGGCCCGCTGGAGCAACAACTGCCATGATGATTCGATCCCCCTACGACCGACCTTCCCTGCTTGCCCGCCTGTGGCTGCGCATGGGTGCGTTTCTCGGCAAGACCTTAGTCTGGCTGGTGGGCATCGGCCTGCTCGGCTGGCTGGCCGCTACCGCCTGGTATGCCTGGCAGCACAGCGGGCCGGTGTCGCCGAATGAGCAGGTTCCGCCCGGCGAAGCGGCGATGACCCAGGGCATCATCCAGACGGCGGTGCGCATCGTCGACCAGCACCGCGAAGGCACGCGCTACCTGCGCGACGCCCACGCCAAGGCCCATGGCTGCGTGAAGGCCGAAGTCAGCGTAATGGCCGACCTCGATCCGGCGCTGCGCCAGGGCGTGTTTGCCGAGCCGGGCAAGACCTGGCAGGCGCTGATGCGGCTGTCCAACGGCAACGCCTACCCGCAGTTCGACAGCATCCGCGATGCACGGGGCATGGCGCTCAAGCTGTTGGACGTGCCGGGCAAGCAACTGCTGGCCGACCAGCAGACCCGCACCGAACAGGACTTCGTGATGTTCAGCCACCCGAACTTCTTTGTCAGTGATGTCGCGGAGTACGCACAGAACATCGGCGCCCAGGCGGATGGCAAGAAAGTCCTGGCGTTCTTCCCCAAGGTCGACCCGCGTACCTGGCAGGTCCGTCACCTGTTCATCGCCCTGGCCACCCTGGCGCCGGCACCGGCGAGCCCGACACAGACCACGTACTTTTCGGTCTCGCCCTACAAGTTCGGCGCGGCCAACGCCAAGTTCCGCGTGGCCCCCGACCCACAAAGTTGCCCGGAATACGCACTGCCCAAACAGAATCAGGACCTGCCGAATTTCCTGCGCAGTGCCTTGAGCCAGCAGTTGTCTACCGATCGCGTGCCGGCGTGTTTCGTGCTGCAGATCCAGCGGCAGAACCCGCAGAAATTCATGCCCATCGAAGACACCAGCATCGAGTGGAAGGAAAGCGACGCGCCGTATGAGACGGTGGCCAAGGTGCGGATCCCGGCGCAGGACTTCGATACCCCCGAGCAGAACCTGGCGTGCGACAACCAGTCGTTCAACCCCTGGTTCGGCGTAGCAGAGCATCGCCCCATCGGCGGCATCAACCGCTTGCGCAAGGCGGTGTATGAAGCGGTCAGCGATTACCGCCACAGCCGCAACGCCCCGTAAAAAGTGCGTAACAATAGGCCCGCCCGTATAAGGATTGCGTCGGGTCTATTGAGCCGCTTTCTCCCCGCCTCTACCGTGAAGACCTACTCCATCACCTGTAGGAAAACACCGTGGAAAGCTCAACCCTCGGCATGCTCGTACTCACCCTGATTGCAGTGTTCGGCACCGCGTCTTTTTGTTTCGAGCACTTGGCGACGCGTCAGACGCGCAAGAAAAAAACCGGCCAACGTTGACCTTCAGCCAGATCACTCGACCTCGGCAGCCTTGGCCAGTAACCATTGACGAAAACTGCGCGCAGCCGACGGCGGGTTGCGGTGGTGGGGTTGCATCAGATGCAGGCGGCCCCGGCTGTGCATGGTATGAGGCAAGGCCATTTGCAGGCGCCCGGACGCCAGATCGTCTTCCAGCAGACTCTTCCAGCCCAGTGCGACGCCGTGGCCCATCACCGCCGACTGCATCAGCAGTTGATAGCTGTTGGTCCGCAACGCGTGGCGCGGGGTGTAATAGTCGGCACCGGCATCGGTGAACCAATCGGCCCAGGTCAGCCAATCGTGGTAGTGGTCCTCCACGATCAGCAAGGTGTGGGCATGCAGCAAATGGTGTATATCGCGAATCGGGCCGTGGTGTTCGAGGTAGACCGGGCTGCACACGGTGATGACCTGCTCGCTGTCGAACACCGGCGATAGCTCGAGGCCATGGGGCGCGGCCAGTTCATCCAGGTGATAGAACAGGCCCAGGTCATATTCACTGACGTCCAGATGGCTGGGGCTTTCGCTGCACAGGATGCGAATGTCCAGGTCCGGGTGTTCGCGCTGGAATTGCGGTAACAGGCCGGCGAGCCAGATCGTACTGATGGTGGGGGTGCTGGCCAGGGTCAACTGGCGGTCGGCGCCACGCCGACGCAACTCGGCGGACTCGCGATCCAGCTCGCGCAACAGACGCTGGATGGTACGGAAGTAACGCACACCGGCGGGCGTCAGGCTCAGGCCCTGGGCCAGTCGATAAAACAGCGGGCGGGCCAGGTCCTCTTCAAGGCGCTTGACCTGACGGCTGACCGCGCTCTGGGTCAGGTTCAGTTCATGGGCGGCCTGGGTAAAGCTCAAATGGCGGGCAGCCGCCTCGAACGTCTGCAAGCAGTTGAGCGGTGGAAGATCGACGTTTCGGCGCGACATGAACAGTTCCATTGGCAATGGCGAGCCCGAGTTGCCCCAGGCCCGCAGCGATCACGATGGCAAGCATCCTGCCAGTTGCCCGCTTACAGCGCGACCCTCGCCACGCGCTTGCTCCATTGCCGACGATGTTCCAACTGGCCCTGCTCCCAGGCGGTCTGCTCCGCTTCGATGTAGAACCACTCGGCATCGGCGTGCACGCTCAAATGGCTTTCCACCTCCACGGCCCACTGGTCACGGCCGACGCGGTAGTGCCATTCGATATCCGCCCGCGTCGACAGCGGGTCCCAAGGCAAGGTGCGATATTGCTCGGTGCAACGCTGGTCCACCGACAAGCCGTGATCGGTAAACCGTACCGCGCCCAGGTCGTCTTCGATCTTCACGCAGACTTCGCCACTGCCCACATCTTCGATCAGGGTGCGTTTCGGCGCAGCGGCGCGTAGGACTTCCATCGCCACCGGCGTCGCCGATTGCGGCGCCTCGAACGGGCAGTCCACCGCCGCACCGATGAACACCGGCAGTTGCAGGCTTTGCAGGGCCGGCAGCAAGGTCAACGTCGTGAGCTCGCGACTCGGCCACAGCAAGGGGAAGCTCGCAGTGCTCAGGGCCAGGCGCAGACGGTAACCGGCCGGCAGGCGCATGCCGATGTGATCGAGGTTTAGATGCACATCCATCGGTTCACCCGGGACTACAGGTGTTACGCGGGAGAAGTCTTCACGCAGCGTGAGATTAAGCACGCCATAACTGATCTGCGTCACCTGCCCGTCCGGTGCCACGGCATTCAGCCGGGCGACCAATTGGCCGCAGGCCGTGTCACTCGCCAGGCGCAGCTTGAGGCGAGCATCGCCCAGCAACGCCAATGGCTCGGTCAGCGGTTGGGAATCGAAGCACAGCGAGTGGGCGTCATCACGGCGCTGATCCGTCGGGCCGTCCGGGCCAAACCAGATGGCGCAGTATTCGCCCTGGTGCAGGCCCGTGGTCAGCGGCGAGCAAATGCTGCGCGTCGTGACCAAAGGCTGTGCTCCAGGATTCAGGCCATGTTCGCCCAGGCTGAAATCGGTCCATTGCACCTGAGGGTCCGGCCAGCCGGCGGTCTGTACCCAGACGCCCGGCCGTTCGGCATAACTGCCCTTCGGCGGCAGAATATCCTGTAGGTAAAAGGTGCACGCCGCGTCATCCATCACGCCGTTATCCACACCTTTGAGCCAGTGATCCCACCACCGCTTGGCCTCCTGCAGAAAGCCGATGGCCGGATTGGGCACCGCGAAATGCGGGTATTTATGAATCCACGGGCCGAGCATGGCCTTCTTCGGCCCCGGCAGGTTTTCCATCAGGCGCGACACGGTATTGCGGTAGGCATCGCCCCAGCCGCCCACCGCATACACCGCAGCCTTGATTTGCGCATAGCCCTCGCACACCGAGCCATGGCGCCAGTAGTCATCGCGGGTCTGGTGCTGCAGCCAGGTTTCGGCGAGCAACGGCATGGCGTCCAGGCGTTGGTGCCAGAGGCTCTTCCAGTCCTCGACCAACAGCGGATCGGGCACCGCAGCGCTGAAGTTGAGCATGGTGGCGGCCCAACCGAAGTTCTCCATCAGCAGGTTGCCGCCCTTGTAGTGGATGTCGTCGGCAAAGCGGTCATCGGTGGAACACAGCGTGATGATCGCCTTCAGCGCCTCGGGTTGGCGTGCCGCGACTTGCAGGCCGTTGAAGCCGCCCCAGGAGATGCCCATCATGCCGACGTTGCCATCGCACCAAGACTGGCGGCACAGCCAATCGATCACTTCAAGGGCGTCTTCCTGTTCCTGCAACAGATATTCATCGGCCATCAGGCCCTGGGACTCACCATTGCCACGCATATCGACGCGAACACACACATAGCCCTGCCCCGCCATCCACGGGTGGGTCAACGCATCACGCACGGCGGTGCCATCGCGCTTGCGATATGGCAGGTATTCCAGGATCGCCGGGAAGGTCTGCGGGTCGGCGACTTCCGGCAGCCAGATGCGTGCGGCCAGTTGGGTGCCGTCCCTCAAGGGGATCAGGCAGTGCTCGATTTCGCGCACGGTGTAAGCAAATTCAGTAACGATTTCCATCAGTAACTCCAACAGCAGTTCAGTCGATCAGCGGGCGAAATCGGGCACAGGGCTGGCGCCACGCAGTTCCGTTTCAGGTGTCCGCTGAAGGCGTTTCACGTCCAGCAAGTCGGGGTTTTTCAACCAGAAGATCAGCGAGGTACTGGCCAGCAACACCAGGATCATGCCCGGCAAACCGCCGAGGTTAGAGAGCATCTTCACCCCGTCCACCCCGACAAACGCGACCATCACCCACGACACCGTCCCGATGATCAGGCCCCAGACAATCTTCAACAGCGGGTTGCCGTCGAGGTCGGAATCGGCAGTCACGCCCTTGCTGCACAGGTTGGCAATCACGTCGGTGCTGGAGTCTGCCGCGGTCACAAAGGAGATGAACGCCACGAACAGCAGGAACGCGATCATCAGGCCGCTGGCTGGCAGTTGCTGGAACATCTGGTACAGCACGTGTTCCACGCCCTGTTCGTTGAGCACACGGTTGAGGCTGCCGTCGCCCAGCGCATCGAAATACAGGCTGGTGCCGGAGAAGATGCAGATCCACACCGCCGTGAACAACGCCGGGTAGAGCATGTTGATGTGGATGAACTCGCGCACGGTATAGCCACGTCCGATCTTGCCGAGGAACAGCGCGCTCACCGGTGCCCAGGCAAACCACACCGACCAGTAGAACACCGTCCAACTGTGCGGCCAGGTGTCGCCACTGGCAGCACCGGTGAACAGGCTGCGGCTGAAGAAGGTGTCGAGGTAGACGCCGAGGGATTCGACGCCGAGGCTGAACATGTACAAGGTCGGCCCGCACAACAGCACGAACAGTCCCAGGGCCAGCATGATCCAGGTATTGAACGAAGACAGCATCACAATGCCTTTTTGCAAGCCACTGGCGGCCGAGGCGACAAAGGTGATGACGATGATTGCAATGATGATGGCCAGGCGGAACGGCGTGGTTTCACCGCCGATGTATTGGGCCAGGCCACCGGCCAGGGTCAGCGCGCCTGTGCCCAGGGACGAGGCCATACCGGCGACCAGGGCGAACATCGCCAGGGTGTCGATCAGCCCGGCATAGCGCCGAACACGCACTTCACCGAGCAACGGCTCAAGCATGGCGCCGATGGAGAAACGGCTGCGGCGGTTGTAGAACACCAGGGCAAACACCAGCGAGGGCACCAGGTAGATCGCGTAGGGCGTAATGGTCCAGTGCAGGAACATCGTCGACATGGCAAAGCTCTTCGCCGCCGCGCTGCCGGGCTCAATCGGCAGGCTGGTGGGTGGGCCGTACAAGTGGTAGAGCGGTTCGGCGGTGGTCCAGAACAGCACACCCACCGCCAGCGTGGTGCACAACGCCACCATGAACCAGCGCCATTTGCTCAGCAAAGGCTGCGCATCTTCACCGCCGATACGCACCTTGCCCAGCGCGGAGAAGTAGACGATGGCGGTCAGCACCACCATGGCAAACGAGCCGGCGCTGAACAGCCAGGAAAAGTTTTTGAGGATCAGGTTGTTGAGCTGTTTGCTGATCGCCAGGAACGCATTCAGATCGATGTAGCTAGCGATCACCGCCGCCAGCAGGATCAGGAAAGTTGGCCAGAACACCAACGGACGCAGTGGATATTTCATCTAGAGCCATTCCCCTTGCAGACTATTTTTATGTTGGAGAGCGGGCACCGCAGCCTCCTGCTGCCGATGACTCGCCTGGAAGTCTTCGCGTGGCTATAGATAAACGTTTAAGCCGCAAGGGGCGCAATCGACCAATGTGCATGGGGGTATTCCCTCACGTCATGACGCACCAGCACAGTTCAGGGCGAATAGGCAGTGCACAACGTCAAGGCAAGGGAGGTCAAATCGCGGACGAAAAAAAGCCCGCTCAATGAGCGGGCTTCCTGGGGTGACCTGGCGTTCAGTGTTCCAGGTGACCGAATATGGCGCAGCGGACGGGACTCGAACCCGCGACCCCCGGCGTGACAGGCCGGTATTCTAAC
>NZ_JBYSZX010000027.1:0-41317 GCF_058787615.1 Pseudomonas sp. FW305-3-2-15-C-LB1
AAGCGGTTTCTTTTTGGTTGGCATACATGCACCTCTTACTCATGTTATGCCCGAACACAAAATTTCTGACAGTCCCCTCAGGTAACACGTCAAGGCGGCACCCGGGAGGCGTCTGTCGCGGCGACGGAATGTTTGCGTGGCGCAGCGGTCCCAGCCTGGTAAGCCCCCATCATTGAAGGAGCACCCATGAAATCCAGATCCCTCGCTGCCTGCCTGCTGGTCGCCACCAGCCTGTCCACCGCCAGCTTTATCGTGCAGGCCGGTGACACCCCACAGGAAACCGTACAACCTTCGAACATCAATACCCGTGACTTGAAAGAAGGTGACCGTGCCCCGGATATCCTGATGCGCAAGGAGTCGGCCGTCAGCGACTGGAAAAAGCGCGGTCTCAAACAGCCTGAAGAAGACAGCCAGTGGGCGCGGGTAGGCGATAAGTTCGTGCTGCTCAAAACCACCAACGGCACCATTCTCGAGATCACCCCTGTCAAGAAATGACCTTGCATTTGTGCCCTGTTCCTGAGTTAAGGTAGCCGGCTGAAACGGCCGTGTTACCTTCAAGGAAAGAGAGCAGGATGCTTGCGACAATAAGAAACTACCCCCGCACTGTTAACCTGTTGCTGTCCGCCACATTGCTGCTCACGCTGGCCAAGGCAATCACGTTTCCCTACCTGGTGATCTACCTCACCCACCATTTTTCCCTCGACATCACCCAGGTTGGCCTGGTGATCGGCAGTTCGTTGATCGTCGGCTCGCTGCTCAGTGTGTATGGCGGTTTCCTGGTCGACCGTATCAACAGTTATCGGTTGTTGCTGACCTTCAGCGTGCTATTTGTGCTGGGCTTTGTCGGTACTGTTCTGGCCCAGAACATCTGGGCGTTCTACAGCTGCCTGATCCTGATCAACCTGGCTTATGCGGTGATCGATATCGCGGTCAAGGCCGGTTTTGCCAGCCTGTTGCCCGAAGACGCCCGCAGCGAAGTGTTTTCCATCAAGTACACCCTGACCAACATCGGTTATGCGGTTGGGCCCGCTTTCGGGGCGGTGCTGGCCAAGCTGGATATCAGCGTGCCGTTTATCCTTTCGGCGCTGTTGGGGGTAGGGTTTTTCCTGCTGTATTGGCGCTGGGGCGACCGTACCCTGGCCACCGTTGATGCCACGCAAAAGCCGGTGCCATTCCTTGCCGTCGGGCGAGTACTTTTAAGGGATCATCGTCTCGTGTGCTTCACTCTCGGCGGTGTACTCAGTGCCGTGGTGTTCGGCCAGTTCACCGCGTGGCTGTCGCAATACCTGGTGACCACCACCACCGCCGAATACACCTACACCGTGGTCAGCGCCGTGCTGACCACCAACGCGGTGTTGGTGATTGCCCTGCAATACCTGATTGGGCGGCGTATATCGCACCGTTACCTCGGCCAGTGGCTGGTCGCGGGCCTGGGCATGTTCATGCTGGGGATCATCGGGTTTGCGCTGTCCACCAGCGTACTGTGGTGGGTGCTGGCGATGGCGGTGTTCACCGTGGGGGAGATCATTGTGTTCCCGGCCGAATACATGTTCATCGACCGGATAGCCCCGGACCACTTGCGCGGCATGTACTACGGGGCACAGAACCTGTCCAACCTGGGCGCCGCGCTGGGGCCGGTGTTGTGCGGGCTGGTGCTGGCCAGCCTGCCGGCCCATTACATGTTCTGGATGCTGGGAGCGTTTATCGTCGGGGGCGGGGTGTTCTACTTTATTGGGGCGTCGTTGAAGGCAAGTCATCCAGCGTGAGCTTGCCCATGGTGTTGCTCTGCAGTTCGTAACGCAGCTCTTCCACCATCTTTTCCACTTCTTGCGGGGTCTGCAGGCGGTTGGTGCTGATCCCGGTGACGACCAGGTCGACCCGGCCGGTTTCGGCGTCATAGACCTTGAGGGTCAGGGACGCATCCCGGCACAGGGTGAACTCGCACGTCAGCGGCGACAGGCCTTCTTCGATGCAGTTTCGCAGTTGAGAGAGGGTAAACATGCGGGTTCCTTCAGGCATTCAGTTTGATACCTTGAAGGTTATTGACTAGCCGTCGCCGCAATAAGGCGAATTCGCACTAGGTGCACTAGTGCATTTGCACTGTCACGGCTTGTTCTTGACCCGCAATTCCCCGGCGAACAGCCCGCGTTCACGGGCCCAGACGATGGCAGCGCTGCGGCTGTGCACCCCCAGTTTGGAGTACACCGTGGCCACATGATTACGCACGGTGTTGGGCGCCAGTTTCAGGCGCGAGGCGATCTCCTTGTCGGCCAGCCCCTCACAGATCAGGCCCAGTACATCGCGCTCGCGGGCGGTAAGGTCGGTAAAGGCCACGTTCGTTTGGCTGGCGCTGTTGACGCTCTTGGCGTTGGCCAGTTTTTCGATCAACGTCTGGCTGAACCACGAGGCGTCCTGCATCACTTCCTCGATGGCCGCCACCAGCTCCAGCTCCGAGCGTTTGCGTTCGGTGATGTTCATCATCACCATCAGGTAGCAGGGCACGTCCTGGATGATCACGGTGTCGGCGGAGACCACGCAGTCGATCACCTCGTTGCCTTTCTTGCGCACCTTGAGGTCCTGGCCGTCGAGGTTGCCGGCTTTTTCCAGGCTGGCGAACAACTGTGCGGCAGCCTGGGGGCTGTCGATAAAGTCGATGTCCTCGATCGATTTGCCGATCAGCTCTTCACTGATGTAGCCGGTGATGCTCATGAAGGCTTCGTTGATATCCACCACCTGGCGGTTACCGGCGCTGCACACCAGGGTCGGCACCGGAGTCAGGCGGAAGGATTTGGCGAAGCGCTCCTCACTCTGACGCAGGGCAATTTCCGCTTTGCGCCGTGGCTCCAGGTCCATGAAGGAAAACAGCATGCAGTCCTCTTCGTTCATGTCCAATGGCTGGCCAGCAACGATTACCAGCTTGCTGCCGCCTCCGGGCAGCCGTAGCTCCGCCTGCATCTGCGGGATGGTCGCGCCTTCGCCCAGGCGCTGGATGGCCAGGTCCTTGCGTTCGGCCTGTTCCAGTACATCCAGTTCATACACCGATTTGCCGATGACCTGGTCGCGGTTGTAGCCGGTCATCTCCAGGAAACCCTGGTTGACCTTGATATAGCGCAGGTCGCTGAGGCGACAGATCACCGCCGGCGCCGGGTTGGCATTGAAGGTTTTTTCGAAGCGCTGCTCGGCGCTGGCCCACTCGGTGGCGTCGCTGAGGATCAGCACCAGCAGTTCCGGTTCACCGTGGGAGTCGGTGATCACCAGGCTGCGGAGGCGGTGCACCCAGGTTTTTTCTTCGTCGGCGGTGGGCGTGACTTCCACCACCACGTCGCTGAACTCATCGCCCGCCGCGGCCCGGGCCAGCGGGTAGTTGTCTGTCTGCACCGGGTGGTTGTTGCGGTAGCGCAGGGCAAAGCGTTCGGCGTATTGCTGCCCGTTGGCCCCCAGCCCCATCACGTCACCCACGCCATGCATGGTCAGCGCGGCCTCATTGGCCCACAGGATGGTCTGGTCGACCTCGGCCAGAATCACCCCGTCGGACAGGCCGGAGATGATCTGCTGCAACTGGCGGCGGTTGGTTTCCTTGGCAAGCACATCCTGGGTCATAGGTCTTCCTGAGAGTGGGCGCATGGAATTACGACACCTATGGCTCAGGATAGTGCAGGTGCACCAGGCGCAGACCTGCGTAAAATGCCCGTTTCATACGTATCAGGCACAGGTGCATTTTGAGCGCAGGCAAAGCCGTCGGACTGTTGTTACTCACCTCACTGCTGACGGCGTGCGGCACCTCGCCGCCACGTACGCCAAATGATCTGTGCGGCATCTTCCGCGAAAAAGACGACTGGTACGACGCTGCCAAAGTCACGCAAAAACGCTGGGGCGTACCGATCCAGGTGCCGTTCGCGATCATGTATCAGGAGTCCGGCTTCCATCAGGACGCCTTGGCCCCGCGTAAATACCTGCTGTGGATCATTCCCTGGGGCCGCGTCTCCACCGCCGCCGGCTACGCCCAGGCCAAGGACGAGGTGTGGAACGACTACCGCAAGAGCACCGGCCGCAGCGGCGCCAGCCGCCAGGACTTCGACGACGCCATCGACTTCGTCGGCTGGTACATGGACAAGACCTACACCATCAACGGCGTCTACAAATACGACGCCTACGGCCAGTACCTGAACTACCACGAAGGCTGGGGCGGCTATCGCCAGCGCACCTACGCCGCCAAGGCCTGGCTGCCACCGGTAGCCAGCAAGGTACAGGCGCGGTCGCAGATGTATGCGGCGCAATATGCGCGGTGCAAGGATGACTTGGGGCGGGGGTTCTGGAGTCGGTTCTGGCATTGGTTTTAAGGGGCAGCCCTTTCAAGGTCTTAAGGTCACAGGCGGTAAGTACCCTGTGGCGAGCGGGCTTGCCCCGCGTTGGGTCGCGAAGCGACCCTGGAGGAAGGAATGCGGTGAATCAGGCACTCCTCGGCCGCTGGTTTTGGGGCCGCTTCGCAGCCCAACGCGGGGCAAGCCCGCTCGCCACAGTTGCAGTGACCGCCCTATTGGGAGGGTATCGTGAAGAGCACAGCGTGGGGATGAGCTACATCTGAATCAACCAACCCACCAAAGGCACTATCATCAGCGTACTCAACGCCATTGAGGTGACATTGCCAATGTACGGGTGAAAGTGTGCGGGCAAGCGACCTGCAATTGCACAGGCCAGTGGCGGCGCGATCAAAGCCCCGAGCAGTGCACTTGAACCGATGACGGTCCAACTGCCACCGTGGGTCAATACAGCCGCCGGGACCACTGAGACCAGTGGAACGTAGGTCGGATACCATCCGCGTTTCTTCCACTGTTTTCGCCAGATCGCGACACCCAGTGCCGATGTCAGCGCCTGGGCCGCTATCAGGGGCAACACCAGGCCTGATCCATACGCCGGGCTGATCGGGTTCAGCGCATAGGCTACCAGTACACCTGCCAGCAACCCGAGACTGGCAAGTTCGTTCCCGAAAAAAGGCGCTTCGGAAAAATCTGCGAGCACCCGACGCAGACTCCAGGCAATACCATAAGTGGGGGGCGGGGCGGGGGCCGGTTTGGCGAGGGCTATGTAATCAGAACTCACCAACGACGGCACTCGGCGACAAAGTACAAACGCAATGACGCTGCCGAGTGCCATGCCCACCACGTTGCCGATCACCACTGGAAGACCCAGTGGAACGCATACGAAGTTCACGATCAGCAGACAAAGGGGGGTCACCAGCAATGCGCCGAATACCGCACCGTTTACGGCAACTTTCCAGCCGCCGCCGAACATCAGCACCATGGCTGCCGGTAACGAGACGAATGCCGCAAACGTGGGTTGCCACGTTTGTGCGGTGACGCTCCAACCCCACAGAAGATTGCTCAACATCAGCCCCAGCAGTGAACTTGTCACCAACCAAGGCCATAGCCCTGTTCCGTAGGAAATAGAAAACCCTTGCCAGGCTTTACCGTGCTTGCTCGCCCACCATGCAAGGTAGGCGCCGCCCAACAAACCGAGCGATGCCAGTTCGTGCTTGTAGAAGGCTACTTCACTGATATCCCCGACTATCCACCGCAGCCAGGCAACGGGATGGGGCAGGCTTGTGATCATCTCGGTATAGCCCGGCCAGGACCACTGGTTGCTAAGTGCAACCCAAAGCATCAATAGCACGCTGGCTAATCCCAACATCAGGACGGTTATATCGGCCATGGACCGGCGGGGCCTCGTTTCTGTAATGAGTGTTTTCATACAGAGCCCTCCGATCAGCGTGGAAGGGCAGGGTGGCGGGAGTAGCCAAGCATTTGATCGTAGAGATCATTGCGTCGATCACGCTGCAGGTCATTAAGGCTGTTCCAGATCGGAGCACTGCGGGCGCTGGTGATATCAATGTCGGCGAACAGGATTTCCTGGCGATTGGCTGAAGCTACCGGGCCTATAGGCCAGCCGTTGGTTCCGGCAATCAACGAGCATCCGAGGTAGCGCGCTTCCCGCTCTTCGCCAATGCGGCTGGCGGCAGCGATAAACACGTTATTGACGTGGGCGGCGGTCATCGTCAGGTACGACGCCATGCATTTGCCTGCCTCATCGAACAGGGGCGGAGGCGTCCACACCCAGTTGTTCAGGCTGCAAATGATATCGGCGCCCTGCTGGCTGAGAATACGTGGCACCTCCGGGAACCAGATATCCCAGCAAATCAGCAAGCCAATGCGGCCTATCGGCGTTTCAAATACTGGAAATCCGCTATCACCAGGCGTGAACCAGAGCTTTTCCAGGTTCCATAGATGTGCCTTGCGGTATTTGCCGATGAACCCATCGGGACCTAGCAGCACAGCCGTATTGAATAACTGCATACCGTCTATTTCGCACAGGCCCGCCACCAGGTACACCTGGTGCTTGCAGGCAAAATCTGCCCACGCCCGCACACTATCGCCGCCTGGTATCAGCTCTGCATGATCAAAGGCGTCCTGGCGGCTGCTGAAGAAATACCCGCAATTGGTAAGTTCGGGCAGTACGATCAGATTCGCTCCACCGTTTGCCGCCTCGGTCGCCAGTGCAAGACTTTGACGCAGGTTGTTGGTTCGGTTGTTCATGCCAACCTGAGGGTCCAGTTGGATGACGGCTACGCGGGCGGGGCTTGCTGGTTCGCTCATGGCGGTGACCTCTTATTGTTATGCAACCGGGAGTCGGTTGGGCGTTTATAAGAGGCGAACAAATGTTTAATTAAAAGTCAGGTGATTCCCGTTGCGTTGTAGTCTCTTTCTTTTACGGTTCAGCTTTGTAGAGTGGGTAGTCATGCATCGTAAAGTCGCCATTGAAATCGGCTTGGGTTTTACTGCAAATGTTTATCACGGTATCAATTGCTCCCCTGAAGCAAGGTTCCGTCCAACCCGCATCTACGGAGAAAGATTCACCGCAGAGATACAAACCTGAGGTGTGAGAAAAATCTCGATTGTACTTCAGTAGCTTCATGGCGTCGTAATAAGTACCTGCACGATAAAGTTTTGCACAGCCAAGGGAGTTTTTATCATTCATCCACCGTTGAACCACCGCGTTATCGCGTCCGATATACGGTGATATTCTTTCCTTTATATTGGCAGATTTCAAAAGAATTCTGTCGAGGTCTTCGATGCACCGGTCAACCAGTTCTTTGTCAGTAAATATCGATAGTTTGGTAGCGTCGTCTTCCCATGTGTAGCTGAGAAGGATGCAATCGTAGGTATTGGTAGCGTTGTAGCGGTAAGTGTATACGTCATGAATCAAGCTATCTGTGACGATGGCTTGAGGGATTTTTTTATTTTGAGAGAGAAACGACTTTTTGAGAGGTGCGTACACCTTGCAGCTGGTTTCCCAGTGGGCTGACTTATAGGCTTCTATGACTTCAAATGGAAGCATTTCCTGGCTGAAGTTTTCAATTGATATGTGTGTTTCGATCAGCCACGAAGGCAGTGTCATTACCACAGAGTCGTAATCGATGAACTCTTTCTTTGCCTGTTCTTTTTGTGTGATGTTCCAGTCGAAATAGACCCGTATTTTCCCGTTCTTTAGTTTCTTGAGCTTTGTCACTGCACTGCTGGTCATGAAACCTGAATGACTTTTTATGAGGTGCTCGTATAGAGACTCATGTGTTTCTTGGGATTTGATGAAAAGGAGTGATTCGGCCAGTGAACCAAGGCCGATGTAGGTGGGTTTGTTGAATGCAAGGCCTCTTGAATCCAAGGTCTCTGGATGATTCAAGTAAGGCGATGCTATCGGTTTACCGTCCACGTCTACGCGCCCGTGGATTAATTGCAGATGACTGCTGAATCCAAATATCGCCGTGCGAAGTGGGTAAAGCGAGCATACGTCATAGAATGCCCCCCAACTGCCGTCACCAATGCCGATGGCGTAGAAAACAGCGGATTCCTGTGCGGTCATACCCAAACCACCGAAGTTTCCAGGGTCGCTGTGGTGCCAGCCATCAAGGCTTGGCATTTTTACCAATTCGCGGAAGGAAACACTTTCATATTTTTTGACGATTGAATTCCACATGTGCTCCCAGCCTTCACAACCGTAATGCTCGGAGACAATCAGCGTCATTCGCTCGGCGAAGGTTTTCCATTTTGCGAAAACACTAGCCAGTGTTTGACCGGGAGGCGGTGTTTTGCCATCAGTATTTTTCCAGATAAGCATTGTGGGTTCGGTGCTGTCATCTATGCTCCCTTCACGTAGAAATATACCCGTGGACCGGACTGCAGGGCTGCCTGGGTTGGGAAAGTCTGTATGGCGCAATTCGAACTCGTTGGCGTAATAGGCCATGAGTGAACGCCCATCTTTAGGCAGTTCGTTTGATTTATTGAAGAACGGCATTCTCATTGCGCCCATTTCGAAAGGTGGTCTTCCAACGGTATCGGTATTGTTATTTCCAAGGGCCGTAAGGTGCCTGCCGCCTATACGTTGTGACTTTTCAATTAACGTTATGTTTGTGAAACCACATCGGTAAAGTTCACGTGCAGTTGTCAGTCCAGTAATGCCAGCGCCAATGATGCAAATTTTATGATGTGGCTCAGTGGCTTGGGCAATGCCATTAAATTGTTCCACCAAGGTGCGGTAGTCAAAACATAAGTCTGGTGGGTTTGGAAAGCTGGCCGCCCATTTGCTCTTGCTGGAGCGCTTTTTTCGATGAGCGTGTTGGGCTGTATCTGCGGGGTAATTAAAGGTGGAACCGATGGTCATTCTGATATTTCCTGTTCAGAGTTAACGGACTCTGAAAGGATGGATGTGAGCGCTGCTGGCCAGAAATAGGTTGCAGTTGGGTTTTGATGAGGGAAGTTCGTATTTTTTTGTAGGGGCGGTGCAAAAGATTTAGAGTGGGAGAGCATGCTTCACCCTTAACGACAGAGTATTACGAGCGAGGCTGCATGCACTCCAGTGAACGAGAATGGGCAGTGACCGACGAAGACTAGCCACGTGATTTGAGCGGCGCAAGCGGTTGGGATTCTTTCGGAAACGTTCTGCGAGATAAAGGGAAATGTCACTGACTTGAGGTGTGTCATCTCTCCAATATTCCGTATGGCGCCATAAGATCAAGGCGCAAAAACTGACATTAGTTCTCTGGCGCAAAGGTCTCGCACATCGTCATCATCACGGCACGCAAGCTTGCTTGAGGGGTAGCGGGCTTTTTTCATTGGTGTGTCATGTGTGTACAAAAAACGCATTGCCATTTAGCGGTGTGTAATATGCACACCTAAAGGTGGGCGATGAGAAGTCGAGAGGTGATTGACCTGTTGGTTGCAGATGGTTGGGTGGCGGTGAAGGGGAGTCATCACCAGTTCAAACACCCTGTGAAGCGGGGAGAGTAACCGTCCCTCATCCCAAGTCGGAGATTGCAGTATTTTCAAGTCAGTGCGGTTTAATGCCTCTTTGCCGGAACACCTGTTGCAACGCATTGATGAGCGTGTGCAGAAGGACCATCGCTATGCATCGCGGTCAGGGTTCTTGGCGACTGCCGCAGTGCGCGAGCTTTCAGCGTAAACCAACTCAAGCAAACACTATCTATCCAACGGATTCCCCATGAGCCCCGAAGAACTCCAAATCACCGACATCCGCCCCGGCACCGGCAAAGCCGTGGTCAAGGGCGCGCTGATCACCACCCAATACACCGGCACCCTGGAAGATGGCACGGTGTTCGATTCGTCCTGGGAACGCGGCAAGCCGTTCCAGTGTGTGATCGGCACCGGGCGTGTGATCAAGGGCTGGGACCAGGGCTTGATGGGCATGCAGGTCGGCGGTGTTCGGACCTTGTTCGTGCCGGCGCATCTGGCCTATGGCGAGCGGTCGATGGGCGCGCATATCAAGCCCAACAGTAACCTGCGTTTTGAGATTGAGTTGCTGGAAGTACTGACGCGGGATGATTGAGACCTCCTGGATAAGCACTTCCTGAACCCTCCCTGAAGAATCTTCTTATTCACCATACGGAAACTTTCCTACGGTTTACTCTCCCATCATCGGGGCGTAAGCTTCGCGCGTTTTCATCAATAGCGGAGACCCTCAGTGGGTACTTGTTCGAGTGACAGTAGTCGGCCGGTTTCAGTAACCGGCACAGGCTTGGCAAGGTAACGCGCATTTTTCCGATGCCGTTGTCTCGCCACTAAAAGCGAGAAGCGGCATCCCGGCAGCGGCCAGTCCTGGCACCTGCCCGAATCCCTCTCATCGACGCTGACCAGCACCCGGTTCACCTCGGGATGCTACGGACGCGCCTGTCCTTTGCGGCAGGCGGGCCAAAGTGGCTGTGCCTGTAAACAGGGCGCGGCGCACAGGGCAGTACCTGCACGACGGTTTTTTCCTCGCGCAGGAGTAACACCATGAACCTCACTCTGCTCAAAGAGTTCTTTGCCGGCTTCCTGCGGACCCGGCACATCGCCCGGCATTTCCGCCGCCTGGCGATGCTCGAAACCGTGACCGACGCCAGCGTCAGCCGCGAAGTGCCGCCGACCCTGGCGCAAACCCTGGTGGTCTCGGCCAACAGCAGTGCCGTGCAATTGCTCGGTACCCTGGGCAGTCACGCCGAGGGGTTGAATACCCAGGAAGCCGACGCCCTGCGCGTGCAATACGGCCTCAACGAAGTCGAGCATGAGCAGCCGCTGCCTTGGTGGGTGCACCTGTGGCACTGCTACAAGAACCCGTTCAACCTGCTGCTGACGTTGCTGGCGGTGATCTCGTGGCTGACCGAAGACATGAAGGCCGCCACGGTGATTTTCTCCATGGTGGTGCTGTCGACGCTGCTGCGTTTCTGGCAGGAGGCCAAGTCCAACAAGGCTGCCGATGCCCTCAAGGCGATGGTGAGCAACACCGCCACCGTGCTGCGTCGCGATGAAGCCAAGCGCATCGAACTGCCGATCAAGCAATTGGTGCCGGGCGACCTGATCGTGCTGTCCGCCGGTGACATGATCCCCGCCGATTGCCGCGTGCTCAGTGCCAAGGACCTGTTCGTCAGCCAAGCGGCGATGACCGGCGAATCGATGCCGGTGGAAAAGTTCGCCCAGCAGCAGGACGCCAAGACCCACAACCCGCTGGACCTGGAGAACATCCTGTTCATGGGCACCAACGTGGTGTCCGGCGCGGCGACGGCGGTGATCCTGACCACCGGCAACAGCACCTATTTCGGGGCGCTGGCCCAACGTGTAACCGCCACCGACCGTGCAACCACCTCGTTCCAGCACGGCGTCAACAAGGTCAGCTGGTTGCTGATCCGCTTCATGTTCGTGATGGCGCCGCTGGTGCTGTTCATCAACGGCTTCACCAAGGGTGACTGGACCGAAGCGCTGTTGTTTGCGCTGTCGATTGCCGTGGGCCTGACCCCGGAAATGCTGCCGATGATCGTGACCTCCACCCTGGCCAAAGGCGCGGTGTTCCTGTCGCGCAAAAAAGTCATCGTCAAGCGCCTGGACGCGATCCAGAACTTCGGCGCCATGGACGTGCTGTGCACCGACAAGACCGGCACCCTGACCCAGGACAAGATCTTCCTGGCGCGCCATGTGGACGTGTGGGGCGAAGAGTCCGATGACGTGCTGGAAATGGCCTACCTCAACAGCTACTACCAGACCGGCCTGAAAAACCTGTTGGATGTAGCGGTGCTGGAGCACGTGGAGGTGCATCGCGAGTTGAAGGTCGGCACCGCGTTCCAGAAAATTGATGAGATCCCGTTCGACTTCAACCGCCGCCGCATGTCGGTGGTGGTCGCCGAACAGGGTCAACCGCACCTGCTGATCTGCAAGGGCGCCGTGGAGGAAATCCTCTCGGTGTGCAACAACGTGCGCCATGGTGAAACCAATGAGGCGCTGACTGAAGAGTTGCTGGCGCGCATTCGTCAGGTGACGGCAGCGTTCAACGAAGAAGGCCTGCGCGTGGTCGCCGTGGCCGCACAGCCGATGGCACCAGGGCGCGATACCTACAGCCTGGCGGATGAGAAAAACCTCACGCTGATCGGCTACGTTGCCTTCCTCGATCCACCGAAGGAAAGCACCGCGCCCGCGCTCAAGGCGCTGAAAGCCCACGGCGTCGCCGTGAAAGTGCTGACCGGTGACAACGAACTGGTCACCGCCAAGATCTGCCGCGAAGTGGGCCTGGAGCAACAAGGCCTGCTGATGGGCAACGACATCGAGGACATGACTGACGCCGAACTGGCCAAGGCCGTGGAAACCACCAATGTGTTCGCCAAGCTGACGCCAAGCCACAAGGAGCGCATCGTGCGCCTGCTCAAGGCCAATGGGCATGTGGTGGGCTTCATGGGGGATGGCATCAATGATGCGCCGGCACTGCGTACTGCCGACATCGGTATTTCGGTGGACAGTGCGGTGGACATCGCCAAGGAAGCAGCCGACATCATCCTGTTGGAAAAGAGCCTGATGATCCTGGAGGAGGGCGTGCTGGAAGGCCGGCGCACCTTCGCCAACATGCTCAAGTACATCAAGATGACCGCCAGTTCCAACTTCGGCAATGTGTTTTCGGTGCTGGTGGCCAGTGCGTTCATCCCGTTCCTGCCGATGCTGCCGATGCATTTGCTGGTGCAGAACCTGCTGTATGACATTTCGCAGATTGCGATCCCGTTCGATAACGTCGATGACGAGATGCTGAGCAAACCTCAACGCTGGCAACCGGGAGATGTCGGCCGTTTCATGCTGTTTTTCGGGCCGATCAGTTCAATCTTTGACATCACCACGTTCGCACTCATGTGGTATGTCTTCGATGCCAACACCCCCGACCACCAGACCCTGTTCCAGTCCGGCTGGTTCGTGGTGGGGCTGCTGACCCAGACGCTGATCGTGCACATGATTCGCACCCCGAAGATTCCGTTCCTGCAAAGCCGCGCGGCGATGCCGTTGATGGCGATGACCGGCGTGATCATGGCGGTGGGGATTTTCCTGCCGATGGGGCCACTGGCGCACTACTTCAAATTGCAGGCGCTGCCGTCGCTGTACTTCGTGTTCCTGCCGGTGATCCTGCTGGCATACATGGCGCTGACCCAGGCGGTGAAGGGGTACTACATCCGTAAGTTTGGCTGGCAATGAACAGGGAAGATTTCCTATGCAAGCAATCAACAACATCAACCTCGAATCCCTGGTCGACACCCTGGTCAGCCTCACCGCAGCCTTCATCCTGGGTGGCCTGATCGGTTTTGAGCGTCAGTACCGCCAGCGCACGGCGGGCCTGCGCACCAACGTGCTGGTGGCGGTGGGCGCGGCGATTTTTGTCGACATGGCCAGCCGGCTCGGCGGTGCGGAAGGTGCGGTGCGGGTGGTGGCCTATGTGGTGTCGGGCATCGGCTTTCTAGGTGCCGGCGTGATCATGCGCGAAGAAGGCAATGTGCGCGGGCTCAACACGGCGGCCACCCTCTGGGCGTCGGCGGCGGTGGGCGCTTGCGCGGGTGCCGACCTGGTCCTCGAAGCGCTGCTGGGCACGCTGTTTGTGCTGGCGGCCAACACCTTGCTGCGTCCCATCGTCAATAACATCAACCGTCAGCCACTGGACGTGGTGTCGGCGGAAGTCACCAACATCTTGTACGTGGTTGCCCGGCGTACCCAGCAAAAGGCCGTTCTGGCTTTGCTGGAGGCCGAGCTGGCGCGCTGTAACTACCCGGCCAGCGATGTGGATGTGCGGCCTTTTGGCACGGAAGAAGTGGAAATCGAAGCCACCCTGGCCGTGACCTCGGTAGACGGTGATGAGCTGGACGCCCTGGTGGCGCGAATCTCGATGTCGACCCTGGTGGTGCAAGCGTTCTGGAGCCCCAGTACCACCGAGTAGTCCCCGCCTGTCAGGCCTTGCCCCGCGCTCAGCTGGTCATGCTATGACTAGGAAAAGTCCTACAAGCATTGGAGACTATCCCTTCATTTGACCGGACACGCCGTTGTTAAGGTTGCGCGCTTGCGTCTTCCCAGGAGGCAGGGCGCAGCTCTACGTGTTTAGCGTGTTCTATCAAAAGGAGGGGTCTGTACTGCCTGAGGTGTCATGCAGAGTAATCAGTACCGTTTGTCGGAACTGTTACTTTTCACAGGTAGATAGGTCCCGTGTGATATGTAAGCGTACTGATCCCTCGGGGAGTCTTATGAGCAAAGCTTTAATTGTGGACGATCACCCTTTTATCCGCGCCACCGTGAAGTACCTGTTGAAGCAGGAGGGCTTCGATACCATCTTTGAAGCGGGCAACGGCGCCGACGCCATGCAGATTGCTCGGGAGGAGCGCCCGGATCTGGTTATCCTCGATCTAGCAATGCCAAAGCTTGGTGGGCTGGAGGTGATCAGCCGGATAAAGGCGCTGGGACTGCCCTGCAAGATCCTGGTGCTCACGTCCTACCTGGCGGTATTTTTCTCAACTCGCTGCATGCGTGCCGGGGCCATGGGCTTTGTTGCCAAGACCGGTGAACTGGACGAATTGCAAAAGGCGATCAGGGCCATCAGGGCCGGTTACAGTTGCTTCCCGAGCACGGCCACCAGTTCAGTTCGCCGCGACGATTTGCAGACCACCGAACAGGAGTTGGTGGAGGCGCTGTCCGACCGCGAATTGACGGTACTGCAAAAACTGGCGCTGGGCCTGGGCAACAAGGAAATCGCCGAGGATATGCTGTTGAGCCACAAGACCATCAGCACCTACAAGACCCGCCTCAAAGAGAAGCTGCGCATGTCCTCGGTGGTGCACCTGTCCAAGTTTGCCCAGCGCAATCATCTGATCTGAAATGACCACCTCCCGGCTGGTGACATTCACGGCCATCCTGCTGATGGGGCTGTTGCCCTGTGCAGCGATGGCCCTGGACGAACCGCATGCCCTTCGACTGCTCGGCCATTCCACCCTGGAGCACCCAACAGTAGCGCTGGATGAAAGCGACTGGCAGTGGTTGCGCGAGCGCCGCAGGTTGGTGATGGGCGTGTCGGCACCCGACTACGCACCGTTCGACCTGAGCAACGACAACGATTTTGAAGGCATCACGGCTGACTACACGTGGCTGATCAGCCTGATCTTGAATGTACCTATCGAGGTTCGGCGCTACGACACCCGTGATGAAGTGATCGAGGCGCTCAAGCTGGGCGAGGTGGATTTGGTGGGGTCGGCCAATGGTTATGAGGCGGCCGACAAGGCGTTGGTACTGTCGCGTTCCTACGCCAATGATCAACCGGTGCTGGTGACCCGCACGGGTGAAAGCCATTCCTTGAGCGCCGACCTGGCCGGCAAGCGCGTGGCGATGCTCTACCACTATATGCAACCCGAAGCTGTCCAGGCCTTTTACCCCCAGGCGCAACTGTTGTTGTACGGTTCGACTCATCAGGCTATCGGCGCCGTGGCTTTCGGCCAGGCGGATGTCTACCTGGGCGATGCCATCAGCGCCCGCTATCTGATCAACAAGAACCACCTTAATAACGTGCGCATGGCAGACTTTTCCGCGCTGGAGGTCAACCCGTTCGGGTTCGCGTTTACTGCCGACAACCAGCGTCTGTTGACGATCATCAATGCCGCGCTGGCTGTTATCCCGGCCAGCCAGCAGATGGAAATCCTGCGTCGCTGGAGTGCCGGCGGCAGTGGGTTCCTGGAGGCTGACCGATTACGCTTGAGTGACAGCGAGCAGCGTTGGCTGGAGAAGCATCCCCGGGTGAGAGTGGCAGTACTGGATAAGTTCGTGCCGCTGTCATTTTTCAATGAGCAAGGGCAGTTCATGGGGTTGAGTGACGAGGTATTGTCGCGGATCAGCTTACGCACGGGCTTGAAGTTCGAAGTGGTGCAGGGCAGTTCGCTGCCTCGGCAAGTCGACGAGGTCAGCGCCGGCCAGATGGACATGCTGGCGGTGATTACGCCCAGTGTCGAGCGTTCCGAAAAGGTGCGCTTTACCCGGCCCTACCTGTCCAATCCCTATGTGCTGGTGGTGCGCGCCGGCGACGAGCGTCTGCTGACTCTGGAGGACATGCCTGGCAAACGCCTGGCGTTCATTGGCGGCAACAGCCTCGCCGCGCAGATCGCCCGGGACTATCCAGGGATCGAGTTTGTCGACGTCGAGAACCCGGAACAGGCCATGGAATGGGTGGCCAAGGGGAGTGCCGACGCGACAGTCATTTCATTGATCAGCGCACGCTACATGATCACGCGCAACTATCGCGATCGGCTGCGTATCACCAGCACGGTGGGTACGGAACCGGCGCGGATTGCCTTCGGCGTCAACCGCAGCCAGTTGGAGTTGTATTCGATCCTCGAGAAGGCGTTGTTGAGCATTACGCCGGAAGAGATGGACGAACTGACCAATCATTGGCGCAGTGAAATCATTATTGAAGACAGCTACTGGGTCAGTCATCGCAACGTGATTATCCAGGGGTTTGGCCTGGCCGCGCTGTTGTTGCTGATCACCCTGGGCTGGGTGTTCTACCTGCGCAACCTGATTCACAAGCGTGCCCAGGCCGAACGCGCCTTGAGCGACCAGATGCGCTTTATGAGCGTTCTGATCGACGGCACGCCTCACCCGATTTATGTGCGCGACCGCCAGGGGCGCTTGATGGCGTGCAACAACGCATACCTTGACGTGTTCGGCTTCAAGCTGGAGGACGTGATCGGCAAGACTGTTGTGGAGACCGATACGGGCAACCCGCCCCAGGCCCAGTCGTTCCATGCGGACTACCTGGACTTGATGGAGCGCGGTGAGCCACAGATTCATGACCGAGTGCTGAAGGTGCCCGGTGGCGGTGTGCTGACGATTTACCAGTGGATGCTGCCGTACCGTGATAGCAACGGCAACGTGGTGGGCATGATTGCCGGCTGGGTGGACGTGAGCGAGCGCCAGCGCCTGTTGGGTCAGTTGCGGGAGGCGAAGGAAGACGCGGACGCCGCCAACCGTGCCAAGACCACGTTCCTGGCGACGATGAGTCATGAGATCCGAACGCCGATGAACGCAGTGATCGGCATGATCGAACTGGCGCAGAAAAATGCTGAGCAGGGGCACGTCGATCGAGATGCGCTGGAAGTGGCATCGATGGCCTCGCGCAGTTTGCTGGAGTTGATCGGCGATATCCTGGACATTGCGCGAATCGAAACCGGTCACTTGTCCCTGACTCTGGAGCCGGCCAACCTGCACGAGCTGTTGGCCTCTGTGGCGCGGGTGTTCGAAGGGCTGGCGCGGGATAAAGGCCTGTCGCTGAACGTAGAGCTCGACCCGATGATCGACCGACTGGTACTGATCGATCCGTTGCGCTTCAAGCAAGTGGTGTCGAACCTGTTAGGCAATGCGATCAAATTTACCTACTCTGGCCAGATACGCCTGTGTGCCCAAGCCGCATCGGTGTTGGCCGGTGAGCATTTGAACCTGCGGCTCTGCGTGGAAGATGCGGGGATTGGCATCAGTGCCGAAGATCAGCAGCGTTTGTTCAACCCGTTTATCCAAGGCAGCAATAACGAGCAATCGGCACGCAGCGGCTCGGGCCTGGGGCTGGTGATCAGCCGTAACCTGTGCGAGATGATGGGCGGCCAACTGCACCTGAGCAGCGTGCTGGGCAAGGGGACGCGGGTGGATGTGACACTGGCACTGGCGTTGACCACGGCAGCACCGGTTGGCTCACCGGTCCCCTGTGTTCCTGCCACGCAGGCATTGCAGCTTCTGGTGGTCGATGATTATCCGGCCAACCGCTTGCTTCTGGCTCGACAGTTGACCTTCCTGGGGCATCAGATCGTTACAGCCGAGGATGGCGCCGAAGGCTTTGCACGTTGGCAAACCGGGCATTTTGATGGGGTGATCACCGACTGCAATATGCCTGTCATGGACGGCTACACGTTGGCGCGTGATATTCGTGCCCAGGAACGGCAACGTGGCCTTGTGCCCTGCCTTCTGCTGGGATTCACCGCCAATGCCCAGCCGGAGGAGGTCGAGCGCTGTCGACAGGCCGGTATGGACGGTTGCCTGTTCAAGCCGACGGGGCTTGACGATCTACGTGCGGCCTTGGCGTCGCGCACGGCCAGCGCTGTAACGGGAGAAGCCAAAGCGCAATTTGATTTGAGCTCGCTGGTGATGCTGACAGGCGACGACGCGGCCGTGCTCAACGAGTTGCTGGCACCCTTGCTCATTAGCCTTGCAGAGGACCTCCGAATGCTGTCGACCCTGCAGGACCGGGCCGATTTCGCCAAGTTGTATGACCTGGCCCATCGTGTCAAAGGCGGTGCGCGCATGGTCAAGGCCCAGGCGCTGATCACCTGTTGCGAGGCTTTGGAGGATGCGTGCGAAAGGCGCGACGGCGATGCGGTGGCGGTGGCGGTTGCGGCATTGAGCGTGGCTATCGATGGTTTGCATCATGACCTGAGCCAGTACTGCAAGCAGGCTTGACCGAAGCGGGCAGCCGTTCGGCGAATTTGGGAGAACTCCTACATGGAACGGGAACAAGCCTGATTTTGTCGTCGGTATATGTCTGGAGAATGGGCCTCGCTCACTGACGAGCACTGCCTGCCCAGGGGTTCGCCATGCCAAACAAAGCACTGACCATCCTGATTGCCGATGAGCAACACCTGCAACGCCTGTACATCGAAAAAATGCTCAACCAGTTGGGTTATCACCGCATCGTACCGGTGCAGACCTTCGAAGAGGTCCAACTGCTCACCGCCATTCCGGCACAGCCTTTCGATGTGCTGATCATCAACGCGGGGCTGGCGATCCACACTTGCGGTCCTCAACCCCAGGTGCATCATGTGCTGGTCTATGACCACCTGGACCTGGGCCTGTCTGCCGACGCAACGCCGGCGGTGCTGGTACGCCTGCCCGGTGTGCCGGACAACGTCAATCTCGAACACTTCATGGACATCATCGACCCACCCGCGGCCGCTACGGGCCTGCGCGTACTGCCGTGGCTGCGGGAATTATCCCGCACGCCTGTGGCCGGGGTTTAGTCCCACTGGGGGGCGATACCCTTGGGGCTGGTGAGGCGATGGCCGCGTTCCAGCTCGGCCATCTGCGCCATGTCGGCAGGGCTCAAGGTCAGTTGCAGGGCCTTGAGGTTGCTTTCCAGGTTGGCGCGTTTGGTCGACGAAGGGATGACTGCATAACCCAGTTGCATCGCCCAGGCCAGTGTCACTTGCGCCGGGGTCGCCTGATGGCGCTCGGCGATTTGTCGGATCACCGGGTCCTTGAGCACTTCGCCGTAGGCCAGGGTCATGTAGGACGTGATCTGGATACCGTTGGCGGTGGCGAAGTCCACGACCTTGCGGTTTTGCAGGTAGGGGTGCAGCTCGATCTGGTTGGTGGCGATATTCTCCGCACCTACTGCCGCAATCGCTTGTTTCATCAGGTCGACGGTAAAGTTGGAAATGCCGATCCGGCGGGTCAGGCCCAGGCGCTTGGCCTCCAGCAACTGGCCCATGAATTCGGCGACAGGCACCTGGTCTTCCGGCGAGGGCCAGTGGATCAGGGTGAGGTCAAGGTAATCGGTTTTCAGTTTGCGCAGGCTCTCGCGCAGGCTGGGAATCAACTGGCCTTCGGCGAAGTTGGCGATCCAGATCTTGCTGGTGATGAACAGCTCATCGCGCGGGATGCCACTGTCGGCAATGGCCTGGCCAACATCGGCTTCGTTCTCATAGATTTGCGCGGTGTCGATGACGCGGTAGCCCAGCTCGAGGCCGGTGCTGACGGAATCGATCACCACCTGGCCTTGCAGACGGAAGGTGCCGAGGCCAAAGGCCGGAACGTTTTGCGTAGTGGACATCAGTAACTCCTGAAGGGGGGTGAACAATGGAGTCGAGTATCCGCCTGTCGTTCCTTCGGAAAAACCGTCGAATCCGAAAAGGACTCTTTACCGCAGATCACGAATTTACTGGGGGGGATGGGTGTCGCCGGGCTACCGCGACTGATGTAGAGTCGTGCTGCCGACTCAACCCAAGGAAATCGCCGCATGACCCAGGAATCCCGTTTCTCCCGGATGGACCCGGAAGTGCGCAAGGCCCATCTGGTCCAGGCCACGCTCACCTGTCTCAAGCGCGATGGTTTCCAGGGTGCGTCGATTCGCAAGATCAGTGCCGAGGCCGGGGTGTCGGTGGGGCTGATCAGCCATCACTATTCGGGCAAGGATGAGCTGGTGGCCGAGGCCTATCGCACCATCACCGACCAGGTCATGGGCCTGTTGCGCGCGACCATGGCCAAGGCGCCGCCGAACCCTCGGGAGCGCCTGTCGGCGCTGTTCCAAGGCTCGTTTTCCGCCGAACTGCTCGACCCGCACCTGCTGGACGCGTGGCTGGTGTTCTGGGGCGCGGTAAAGACCGCACCGGCGATCAACCTGGCGCACGAGCATTCCTACGGCGAGTACCGCACTATCATGCGCTCCGCCCTGACCGACATGGCCAGGGAGGAGGGCTGGAAGCACTTCGACGCCGACCTCGCCGCCATCGGCCTGAGCGCATTGCTCGATGGGTTGTGGCTGGAGTCGGGGCTCAACCCCGGTACGTTTACGCCCGAACAGGGCATCCAAATCTGCGAAGCCTGGGTGGATGGCCTGCAGGCTGGCGGTCGCCAGCGTTACCAGCTCAAACCCTGAGCCTTCTCCAGCCACCTGAACGCCAGGTTCAGGCAGGCCGTTTCCCTCCTGAAAAAATTTGCTGTTGGCTGATTGCCTTCTTGCTGAACACTTGTTTAGTATCGCCTCATGTCGCACCCCTCAGGCCAAATAAAACAATTCGAGGACGCCATGACTGCCGAATCGCCCGTGCTCACTCATGTAGAAGCTGGTGTTGCCTGGATCACCCTCAACCGTGGTCCGCAGCGCAACGCTCTGGACATCCCCACCCTCAAGCACCTGCATGCCTTGCTCGATGCCTTCAATACAGACGTCGCTGCGCGCGCGGTGGTATTGACCGGTAATGGGCGAAGCTTCTGCGCCGGTGCCGACCTGGCCGAGTGGGCGGATGCCGAAGCTCGCGGTGCCCTCGAAACCTACGGCTGGACCGAAACCGCCCACGCGCTGATGACGCGCCTGCACACTCTCGATAAACCCACGATTGCCGCGATCAACGGCACCGCCGTCGGTGCGGGCATGGACCTGACCTTATGCTGCGACCTGCGCATAGCGGCCCAATCGGCGCGCTTCAAGGCTGGTTACACCCGCATGGCCTACTCGCCGGACGCGGGCGCCAGTTGGCACTTGCCGCGCCTGATTGGCAGCGAACAGGTCAAGCGCCTGTTGTTTCTCGACGAGCTGTGGAGTGCCGAGCGTGCCTTGGCCGCGGGCCTGGTCGGTGAAGTCGTCGCCGATGACCAGCTCAATGCCTACACCACCGAACTCGCCACACGCCTGGCCAACGGCCCGACCTTCGCCTTCGCCCAGACCAAGACCCTGCTGCGTGAAGGTGCCGGGCGCAGCCTGCCCGAACAGTTGCAGGCCGAACGGGCGGCCGGCCTGTTGTGCGGGCGCAGTGCCGATGGCGCCGAGGCCTTGCGCGCGTCCGTGGAAAAACGCCTGCCGACTTTTTACGGCCAATAACACCACCACCTCCGAGCAGGTAGCGCCATGCATTTCCAACTCAGCCAAGAACAAGACATGTTGGTGGACGCGGTACGCAGTTTTGTAGCCAAGGAATTGTTGCCCCATGAAGCGGCGGTGGACCGTGCCGATGAGGTCTCTCCCGAGCTGGCCGCGCAGATCCGCGACAAGGCCATCGCTGCTGGCTTCTACGCCTTCAACATGCCGGAGGCGGTGGGGGGCGGTGGCCTGGACTATCTGTCCCAGGCCCTGATCGAGCGGGAATTGTCCAAGGTGTCGTGGGCGCTGCATGTGTTTGTTGCGCGGCCGTCCAAGATCCTCATGGCGTGTACGGGAGCACAGATTGGCGACTACCTGCTGCCGTGTGTGCAGGGCAAGAAAATCGACTGTTTCGCCCTCACCGAACCCGGCGCCGGCTCCGACGCCAATGCCATCAAGACCCGCGCCGTACAACGTGGCGATGAGTTCGTGATCAACGGCAGCAAGCACTTTATCAGCCATGCCGGGCACGCCGATTTCGCCATCGTGTTTGCGGTCACCGACACCTATGAACACAACGGTCGACAGCGCAACGCCGTGACCGCGCTCCTGGTGGATCGCGGCACGCCCGGCATGACCATCCGCCGTGGCCCCAAGTGCGTGAGCAACCGGGGTTATCACACCTATGAACTGTTCTTCGACGACTGCCGCGTACCGGCTTCCAAGGTACTGGGCGAAGTGGGCAAGGGCTGGGACGTGGCCAACGCCTGGCTCACCGCCGGCCGTGTGATGGTGGCCGCCAACTGCGTCGGCCAGGCCCAGCGCGCGCTGGATGTGTCGCTGCAATGGGCGGCGGACCGCAAGCAGTTCGGCCAGCCCATCGGCACTTATCAAGGCGTGAGCTTCAAGCTGGCGGACATGGCCACACAGATCCGCGCAGCAGAACTGCTGACCCTGCACACCGCCTGGAAGATGGACCAGGGCAGCATGACCGATGGCGAGGCCGGCATGGCCAAGCTGTTTGCCAGTGAAACCCTGGGCAAGGTTGCCGACGAGGCGGTGCAGATTTTCGGCGGCATGGGCCTGATGGAGGAAGGGCCGGTGGAGCGCATCTGGCGCAACGCACGGATCGAGCGGATCTGGGAAGGCACCTCGGAAATCCAGCGCCATATCATCGCCCGTGAACTGTTGCGGCCGCTGTTGCGCTGATCGGCGCGGAGAACGCTTATGTCTCAGGCTATTCGCGACAACCTCAAGCGCCTGCTGGCGCCCCGGCACCTGGCATTCGTCGGCGGCCGCAGCATGGCCCGTGCGCTCAAGCGCTGCGCCGAAGGTGGTTTTAACGGGCCGATGTGGCTGGTCAACCCGCAGCATGACCGCCTCGACGGCATCCCTTGTGTACGCCGTGTGGCGGATTTACCGTGCGGGCCGGACGCGGTGTTTATCGCCACCAACCGCGAACTCACGTTGGCCTGCGTCGCCGAACTCGCGGCCATCGGCACGGGTGGCGCGATTTGCTACGCCTCAGGGTTTGCCGAGACCGGGGCCGACGGTGCCGTCCTGCAACAGCAGCTATTAAAGGCGGCGGGTGAGATGGCCTTGCTTGGCCCCAACTGCTACGGCCTGCTGGATTACCTGCACGGCGCAGCGCTGTGGCCGGTGGCTCATGGCGGCAAGGCGGTGGAGAAGGGCGTGGCGGTGCTGACCCAGAGCGGCAACTTCGCCTACAACCTGTCGATGAGCGACCGTTCGCTGCCGGTAGCCTACATGGCGTCGGTGGGTAACCAGGCGCAATTGGGTGTTGCCGAATTGATGGAGGTGCTGCTCGATGAACCGCGCGTCACCGCCATCGGCCTGCACCTGGAAGGGTTGAAAAATGTGCCGGGGTTTGCCCGTGCCGCCCACAAGGCCCTAGAAAAAGGCATTCCGATCATTGCGCTGAAAACCGGCGTGTCGCAGATCGGCGCCGAGCTGGCCTTGAGTCACACCAGTTCGCTGTCCGGCTCCGATGCGCTGTACGACAGCCTGTTTGCACGCTTGGGCGTGATTCGCGTGAGCGGGCCGGTGAGTTTTGTCGAAACCCTCAAAGCTGCGGCATGCGGCAACCTTCCTGCGGGTAACCGCCTGATCGCGCTGGCCTGTTCCGGGGGCGATGCGGGGCTGATTGCCGACTATGCCGAACGCAATCACCTGGCCTTGCCAACGCTTGACGCAGGCCAGCGCCGTGAACTGGCGCAGGTGCTGCCCAGCTACGCCAACCTGGTCAATCCGCTGGATTTCACCACGGCCATCTGGGGCAACCGTGCGGCCCTCGATGCCATGCTCGACACCGCCCTGCGCACCGAAGCCGATGCCGCCCTGTTGGTGCTGGATTACCCGGCCGAGTCCACGGGTGAGCGCAAGGAGTGTGACCTGCTGCTGGAGTTGTTCTGCAACGCGCTTGGCCGGCATGGCAAGACGGGGTTTGTCACCTCGGCCTTTCCCGAGTTGCTGCCGGCCCATGCCCGCGAGCGCCTGCATGCTCAAGGCATCGCAGCGCTGCAAGGCGTGGAAGACGCATTGGCGGCGTGGGGACGGATTGCCGGTTACCCGGGCAATCGCCGCGTGCTGCTGGAGCGCGGCGAATCGATCCTCGAACCGCTGTGCCCGAAGGCCCTGCAAGGCAGCGGCGAGGCCCTCGACGAATGGGCTTCCAAACAAGCCTTGCGCGCGTTCGGCCTGGCCACGCCAACCGGGGTATTGAGTACTCCGGCCAGGGCGATCAGCGATGCCGCGGTGGTTGGCTATCCCCTGGTGCTCAAAGCGGTCAGCGCGCAGTTGCCGCATAAAACCGAAGCCGGTGCAGTGGTGCTGAACCTGAAAAACGGTATGGCGCTGACCACTGCACTTGAGCAGATGCGCGAGCACATCGCCGCTTATGCGCCGGATGTCGCGTTCGATCAACTGCTGCTGGAGGCCATGGCTGCGCCGCCTTTGGCGGAGTTGATCGTGGGCATCAAGCGAGAAAACGAGTTTGGCCTGGCACTGGTCATCGGTACCGGTGGCATCCTGGTAGAGCTGCTCAAGGACAGTCGCAGCCTGCTGCTGCCCACCACCGACAGCGCCATTTGCAATGCTCTGCTCAGCCTGCGCAGCGCCCCGTTGCTGCAAGGTTATCGCGGCCGTGACGCGGCGGATATGCATGTATTGGTCGCGGCCATTCGGGCGGTGGTCGACTACGCCTGCGCCAACGCCGGGCAGTTGCTGGAGCTGGATGTGAACCCATTGTTGGTCAGTGCCCAGGGCGCTACGGCGGTCGATGCATTGATACGTCTAGGAGATGAGCATGCACGATAAGGTGATGACCGGCGGCCAGGCCCTGGTGCGGTTGCTGGCCCATTATGGGGTGGACACCGTGTTCGGCATTCCCGGTGTGCATACGCTGGAGCTGTATCGCGGCCTGCCCGGCAGCGGCATTCGCCATGTGCTTACGCGCCACGAGCAAGGCGCCGGTTTCATGGCCGACGGGTATGCGCGGGTCAGCGGCAAGCCAGGGGTGTGCTTTGTGATCACCGGGCCGGGAGTGACCAATGCCGCCACCGCGATCGGCCAGGCGTATGCCGACTCGATTCCGCTGCTGGTGATCTCCAGCGTCAACAGCACCGCCAGCCTTGGCAAGGGCTGGGGCAGCCTGCACGAGACCCAGGACCAGCGGGCCATCACCGCACCGATCACGGCGTTTTCGGCGGTCGCACTCAGTGCCGAGGATTTGCCCGAACTGATCGCCCGCGCCTATGCGGTGTTCGACAGCGAGCGGCCTCGGCCGGTGCATATCTCGGTGCCGCTGGATGTGTTGGCGGCACCGATCAAGCGCGACTGGAGCGATGACGTGGTGCGCCGCCCGGGTCGCGGCGTGCCGTCGGCTGACGTCTTGGGCCAGGCGGTGGCCAAGCTCGCAGCGGCCCAACGGCCCATGATTATCGCCGGGGGCGGTGCACTGGCGGCAGGCGAGGCGTTGCAGCGTTTGAGCACGCAGTTGGCCGCGCCGTTTTTCACCAGCGTGGCCGGCAAGGGGTTGCTGCCGATCGATCACCCGTTGAATGCCGGTTCCACCCTGTGCGTCGAGCCCGGCTGGCAACTGATCAGCGAGGCCGATGTGGTGCTGGCGGTGGGCACGGAAATGGCCGACACCGACTATTGGTGCGAGCGTCTGCCCCTCAACGGTGAGCTGCTGCGGGTGGATATCGACCCGCGCAAATTCAATGATTTCTACCCCAGTGCCGTGGCGCTGCGTGGCGATGCCAATCAGACGGTGCTGGCGTTGCTGGAGCGTTTGCCAACCGTGTCGGCTGACGCGGAAACGGCAGCCAAGCGTGTTGCGGCATTACACCAGGCCGTCGAGCGGGGACACGGCCCGTTGCAGTCCATCCACCGTGCCATTCTTGACCGCATCGAAGCCGAACTGCCCGCCAATGCATTCATCAGCAGCGACATGACCCAACTGGCCTACACCGGCAATTACGCCTATCGCAGTCGCGCCCCGCGCAGTTGGCTGCACCCCACCGGCTACGGCACCTTGGGTTATGGCCTGCCGGCGGCCATCGGTGCCAAGTTCGGCGCACCGCAGCGGCCAGGCCTGGTGCTGGTCGGTGACGGTGGTTTTCTCTACACCGCCCAGGAACTGGCCACCGCCGTGGAGGAATTGGACAGCCCGCTGGTGGTGCTGTTGTGGAACAACGACGCACTTGGCCAGATCCGCGACGACATGCTCAACCTCGACATCGAACCCGTCGGCGTGCTGCCGCGCAACCCCGACTTTGGGCTGTTCGCCCAGGCGTTCGGCTGCACCGTGAACCAGCCCCACAACCTGGATGAATTGCAGACGCACCTGCGCAACGCTTTCCAACGCAATGGCGTAACCCTGATCGAACTGAAACAGGCCTGCGCTGTTTGAGGAACTCACATGAAGGTTTTGATTGTTCACGCCCATCCCGAGCCACGGTCGTTCACAGCGGCACTGCGTGACCAGGCGCTCGTCACGCTGCAAGGCCGGGGACACACCGTCAAGGTCAGTGATTTGTACGCCATGCAGTGGAACCCGGTGGCGTCGGCGGCGGATTTTTCCATTCGGGAAAACCCCGATTACCTGGTGTATGCGCTGGAGCAACGCCTGGGAGTGAGGAAACAGTCGATAGCGGCGGATATTCAGGCTGAGTTGGACAAGCTGCTGTGGGCCGATCTGTTGGTCCTCAACTTTCCGATCTTCTGGTTCTCGGCGCCGGCCATACTCAAGGGCTGGATTGACCGGGTGCTGGTGTCGGGCGTGTGTTACGGCGGCAAGCGCTTTTACGATCAGGGTGGGTTGGCGGGGAAGCGGGCGCTGGTCACCGTGACCCTGGGCGGGCGCGAGCATATGTTCGGCGAGGGCGCGATTCATGGGCCGCTGGAGGATATGTTGCGCCCGATCCTGCGCGGCACGCTGGCGTATGTGGGCTATGAGGTGCTGGCGCCGTTTGTGGCGTGGCATGTGCCGTATATCAGTGCTGAGGCGCGGCAGGATTTCCTGGTGGAGTATGAGCAACGGCTGCAAGGGCTGGCGGATGAGCAGCCCTTGGTATTTCCGAAACTTGAGCAATTTGATGAGGCGCTGTACCCGCTGTAGCAGCGCCTTGGTCGTTCAGCCTTGTGCGCGCAAGCGCTCGGCGGCGCTACGCAACAACTGCTCGGTGGCATCCCAGCCCAGGCAGCCATCGGTCAGCGACACGCCGTACTTCATCGATGTGCTCAACGGCTGGCAGCCTTCGAACAGGTGGCTTTCGAGCATCATGCCGATCAGCGACGTGTCGCCCTGCAAGCGCTGCTCCAGCACGTCGTTGAACACCGCCGGTTGACGCAGCGGGTCTTTGCCGCTGTTGGCATGGCTGCAATCGACCATGATCCGCGCCGCCACCTTGGACTTGGCCAGGTCGTGTTTCACCTGCGCCACGCTTTGCGCATCGTAGTTCGGCCCACGGTGGCCGCCGCGCAGCACCAGGTGGGTGTCGGGGTTGCCCGGGGTCTGGATGATCGCCGGGTGCCCCTGGCTGTCGACGCCGAAGTGACGGTGCGGGTGGGACGCCGAGCGCATCGCGTCGCAGGCAATCGCCACGCCGCCGTCGGTGCCGTTCTTGAAGCCCACGGGCATGCCCAGGCCGCTGGCCATTTCGCGGTGGATCTGCGATTCGGTGGTGCGTGCGCCAATCGCGACCCAACTGAGCAGGTCATCGAAGTAGCCGGCGGCCATCGGTTGCAGCAGCTCAGTGGCGACCGGCAGGCCCAGGCGCAGCATTTCGCGCATCAGTTCGCGGGACAGGCTGAGGCCGGCGGCCATATCGTCGCTGCCGTCCAGGTGCGGGTCGTAGGCCAGGCCTTTCCAGCCGATGGTGGTGCGCGGTTTTTCGACGTAGGCGCGGATCACCAGCAGCATCTGGTCGCTCACTTCGAGTGCGAGTTTCCTCAGGTTGCGTGCGTATTCCATGGCCGACTCCGGGTCGTGGATCGAGCACGGGCCGACGATCACCAGCAAACGTGAATCCTGGCCATTGAGGATGGCGCGCACGGCGTGGCGATGGGCGTGGACTTGTTCATTGAGGAACGGGCTGAGCGGCAGCTTGAGCTTTAAATCAAGCGCGCTGGGCAAGCGCTGGGTCAGGGCTTCATTGGCGCTGGTCAGGGCAGAAACGGGCAGAGCGGCGGTGGCAGAGTTCATATTCAAGGCTTCCTGGGCAAGCGGCGGGCTGTTCCCGCGCGCCTGGCCCTACTGGGGTGTTCGACAGTGGGCCGTACTGGCTGTGTGTGTTGGCTTGCCACCCATAGGTGACCGATCGGAGGCGGCAGGCTGTCCCGAGCGGAGCTGGCTAAATCGCCATGCAGTGGAAGTGTCGTAGCGGTAATAGGTGGCGTAGTTCATGTCGTGTGTCCTTTAAGTGTTCATCAAAAAATATTGGGGCCTGAAAAAACAAAACCCCCGGTCGGGGAGCCGACCGGGGGTTTGGATTTCTCTGGTAGGCGACCCCTTGAGTAGTGGGCGCCGATTTCAGGTATCAGGCGCGCCAGTGGCTAAACCAATACCCAAAATAAAAGCTGACCAGTGCGCTCGAACCGTTCACACGGGTAGCCGATACCGAGCGCGGGGCGCTGGCAACAGGGCAGACCTGAGGGGTGGTGAGTTGCAACATGGTGTGTCTCCAAATGATGGGGGGAGCTTACTAGAGGCACGCAGGTGGATTCAATCAGTAATTTCTATTGCGCGGGGGTACTGACCGCTATCGACCGCGATATGCTTGTCACACCTTGGATGATTGCCTGGACGCGACCATGACTGCCCTGACCCTTGCTGCTGCTCAATCTGTTTCCATCGCGGGCGACGTGCCGGCCAATATCGAACGGCACTTGGCCCTCATGCACGCGGCGGCCGAACATGGCGTGCACGTGCTGGTGTTTCCGGAACTGTCGTTGACCGGCTATGAGCCGTCACTGGCGGCCGCATTGGCGATTGCTCCCGAAGACGCGCTGCTCGCACCGCTGCGCGAAATGGCACGGGAGTGGGGCTTGACGGCGGTGGTCGGCATGCCGATTCGCCTGGCACCTGGGGCAGGTGTGCTGATCGGCGCGCTGGTGTTGGGGGCAGACGGTTCTCTTGCGGTGTACACCAAGCAGCATCTGCATCCAGGCGAAGAAGCGGTGTTTGCCCCAGGGCAGGGGGGAGCGGCGCTTGACATCGGCGATGAGCGGATTGCGCTGGCGGTGTGCGCGGATTTCTCCCGCGCCAGTCACCCGCGCCAGGCGGCCCAGATGGGCGCCACTGTCTATGCCGCCGGTGTGTTGATCAGCGAAGGCGGCTACGCAGCGGACAGCGCGTTGCTCCAGGGGTATGCGGCCGAGCATGGCCTGGTGGTGCTGGTAGCCAACCATGGCGGGCCATCGGGTGGCTATGTGTGTGCCGGTAGCAGCGCCATTTGGGCCGCAGATGGCCGTTTACTGGCTGCTGCGTCAGGCCTGGGTGATGCGCTGGTAATCGCCCGTCGTGATGGCGCCGTGTGGGCTGGCCAAGTGGTAGCGCTGTAAATGGCGTTTCACCTGCGCGCTGCGACGGACCAGGACTTGCCGTTCGCCCGAACCCTGACCTTTGAGGCCATGAGTCGCTATTACCTGCAATACGATCTGGTGTGGTCCAACGACGGCTTCGATGTGGCTTGGGCGGGTCGCGAAAACTGGCTGATCTGCAACGACGAGACCGTGTTGGGCTTTATCAGTTTGAGCCGCGACAGCCGCGCACTCTATATCCGTGAGCTGCATATGCTTGCGGCATGTCGTGGGCAGGGCGCGGGCAGTTGGGTCTTGGAGCAGATGGCGCTCAAGGCTCAGGCCCTGGGGTTGCTGCGTCTGACCGTGTTCAAGACCAATCCGGCCCGAAGGCTCTATCAGCGCATGGGGCTGAGTATCGTCGGTGAAGAAAACTGCTTCTGGCGCATGGAACGTCTCTGTCCATCAAGCTAAACCACGCACCCAATTCTAATAAGCGCATACTGGCTTCAGGAAATGACCTCCTGATCGTTTTTTTGAGCATCAGCCTCAGAATGGATGATCCCTTCTTTCATGCCCAAGAGGACCGCTACCTTATGGGCCTCTCCACGTCGTCCCTTTTTGCGCCCAGCGAGCACTTGATAGGTGGTTGCCGGATCAACGCCATGTTCACGGGCGAACGCTTGAACTGACTTTCCTTGATGTTCCAGCCAGGCCTTGGCTTGTGCGGCAGTACGGATTCCGGGCATAGTTCAAAACCGTTCAAGTTTGTTCAGCAAAATGATGAGTGTGTCACCTCTTGGGGTGTCCCAACCAGGATCATACATCCAAATGAGTGGAATCGGTTCGCGTTTGAGGCAAGAAAGGGAGCGACTTGGCTTGTCGCAAAAAGTTTTTGGTGAAATAGGCGGCGTTGAAGCCAACGCACAAGGTAAATACGAAAGTGGAGGACGGGCGCCTAAAGCGGACTACCTGTCGCGTGTCGCCGAGAAAGGTGTGGATGTGCTGTACGTGTTGACCGGTACGCCTACCCCGATTCAACTGGACAACCTGAGCCAGGTTGAAGAAAAAGTATTGGGTGACTACCGTGCGATGTTCAAGGAAGACCAGGCTGCAATCCGTCGCTTGACGTCAAGCCTGGCCGAGCACTCCGTGTCACTGAATGGAAAAAGCAGACCGCAGCCCCAGGAATCCTGACCTGCTGCCCAACAAATAGAGCCGTCCACCGCAGGGTGGACGGCTGCTGTGTATTCAAACTCTATATATATGACGCTTGCAGCTAGGTCTGCGCCTTGGTTTTTTGCTAAGGTGTTCAGCAACCTATAAGACCATATCGCGAGGTGTCTGCTTGATTAGGGTGCTAGTAGTCGATGACCATGATCTCGTTCGTACAGGCATTACACGAATGCTGGCTGACATCGATGGCCTGCAAGTAGTCGGTCAGGCCGAGTCCGGGGAAGAGTCCCTGATCAAGGCCCGGGAGTTGAAACCCGATGTGGTACTGATGGACGTCAAGATGCCAGGTATCGGTGGTCTTGGCGCCACGACCAAATTGTTGCGCAGCCACCCGGACATCAAGGTCGTGGTGGTGACCGTGTGTGAAGAAGACCCGTTCCCGACGCGCCTGTTGCAGGCCGGCGCGGCCGGTTACCTGACCAAGGGTGCCGGTCTGGCCGAGATGGTGCAAGCCATTCGCCTGGTGTTTGCCGGGCAGCGTTACATCAGCCCGCAGATCGCCCAGCAACTGGCCATCAAATCTTTCCAGCCCACCAGCGACTCGCCGTTCGATGCGCTGTCGGAGCGGGAAATCCAGATAGCCCTGATGATCGTCGGCTGCCAGAAGGTGCAGACGATCTCCGACAAGTTGTGCCTGTCGCCCAAGACCGTCAACACCTACCGTTATCGCATTTTCGAGAAGCTCGCCATCAGCAGTGATGTTGAATTGACCCTGCTCGCGGTGCGCCACGGCATGGTGGACGCCAGCGCCTGACATGACCACACCGTTTGATCCCAGTGCCTTCCTCTCGACCTGCAGTGGCCGCCCCGGCGTGTACCGCATGTTCGACAGCGAGGCGCGCCTGCTGTATGTCGGCAAAGCCAAGAACCTGAAGAACCGCCTGGCGAGCTACTTTCGCAAGAGCGGCCTCGCGCCGAAAACCGCCGCGCTGGTGGCGCGCATCGCCCAGGTCGAAACCACCATCACCGCCAATGAAACCGAAGCACTGCTGCTTGAGCAGACGCTGATCAAGGAGTGGCGGCCGCCTTACAATATTCTGCTGCGCGATGATAAGTCCTACCCCTACGTGTTTTTATCCGACGGCAACTTCCCACGCCTGAGCATCCACCGAGGCGCGAAGAAGCAGAAGGGCAAGTATTTCGGGCCCTATCCCAGCGCCGGCGCGATCCGCGAAAGCCTGAGCCTGCTGCAAAAGACCTTTTTTGTGCGCCAGTGCGAAGACAGCTTCTACAAGAACCGCACCCGGCCGTGCCTGCAATACCAGATCAAGCGCTGCAAGGCACCCTGTGTGGGCCTGGTGGAGCCGGCCGAGTACGCCGAGGATGTGCGTCACTCGGTGATGTTTCTCGAAGGGCGCAGCAATGCCCTCACCGACGAACTCTCCGGCGCCATGGAGCAGGCGGCCAGCACCCTGGATTTCGAAAAGGCCGCCGAACTGCGCGACCAGATCTCCCTGCTGCGCCGCGTGCAGGACCAGCAGAGCATGGAAGGCGGTACCGGTGACGTCGATGTGATCGCCGCCTTCGTCAACCCGGGCGGTGCCTGCGTGCACCTTATCAGCGTGCGGGGCGGGCGGGTGTTGGGCAGCAAGAACTTCTTCCCGCAGACCGGTATCGACGAAGACGTGGCTGAGGTCATGGCGGCCTTCCTGGGCCAGTACTACGTGAGCAGCCCGGAGCGCGATTTGCCGTCGGAGCTGATCGTCAACGTGGTGCACGAAGACTTCCCCACGCTGATCGAGGCGATCCACGAATTGCGCGGCCGCGAGCTGGACATCAGCCATCGCGTACGCGGCACGCGAGCCCGTTGGCAGCAACTGGCCGTGACCAATGCCGAGCAGGCCCTGGGCGCACGCCTGGCCAATCGACAGCACGTCGCCGCACGCTTCGACGCCCTGGCCGAAGTCCTCAACCTGGACGAGCCGCCGCAACGCCTGGAGTGTTACGACATCAGCCACTCCAGTGGCGAAGCCACGGTGGCGTCCTGCGTAGTGTTCGGGCCGGAAGGGCCGATCAAAGCCGATTACCGTCGCTACAACATCGAAGGCGTCACCGCCGGCGATGACTATGCGGCCATGCACCAGGCCCTGACCCGGCGTTTCAGCAAGTTGAAGGACGGCGAGGGCAAACTGCCGGATATCCTCCTGGTGGACGGTGGCAAGGGCCAGCTGTCCATGGCCCGCGACGTGCTCAACGAACTGGCGGTGCCCGACCTGATCCTGCTCGGCGTGGCCAAGGGCGCTACGCGCAAGGCCGGTTTCGAGACGTTGTACTTGAATGATGCCGCCCATGAGTTCACTTTGAAGGGCGACTCACCGGCGTTGCACCTGATCCAGCAGATCCGCGATGAGGCGCACCGTTTCGCCATTACCGGTCACCGCGCCCGACGCGGCAAAACCCGTCGAACCTCAACCCTGGAGGGGGTGGCGGGCGTCGGGCCGACACGGCGACGCGACTTGCTTAAACATTTTGGTGGCTTGCAGGAGCTATCCCGTGCCAGCATTGACGAAATAGCCAAAGCTCCCGGTATCAGTAAAAAGCTCGCTGAGTTGATTTATGCGAATCTGCACAGCGAATAGAATGCCTTTCCACCTCGTAGCCAGTTGTGCCGATGAATATCCCTAATCTGATCACCGTTCTACGCGTCCTGCTTATTCCTATTTTCATCCTGTTGTTTTATTTGCCGTACGAATGGAGCTATGCGGCCTCCAGCTCCGTCTTTGCCTTCGCGGCTGCCACCGACTGGCTCGACGGCTACCTGGCCCGTCGCCTGGAACAGAGCACGCCGTTCGGCGCGTTCCTCGACCCGGTAGCGGACAAACTCATGGTGGCCGTCGCCCTGGTCCTGCTGGTGCAGGAACACGGCAACCTGTGGCTGACCCTGCCGGCCGCCGTGATCATCGGCCGCGAAATCGTGGTGTCCGCACTGCGCGAATGGATGGCCGAAATCGGTGCCCGCGCCCATGTCGCTGTCTCCAACATGGGCAAATGGAAAACCGCCGCTCAGATGCTCGCGCTGGTGATCCTGCTGGCCAACCCGTCGGACTTCTCCTTTTGGGTGTTGACCGGCTACGCCCTGCTGCTCATCGCCGCCGGCCTGACCTTGTGGTCCATGCTCCAGTACCTGCGCGCTGCCTGGCCGCATCTGCGCACCACCGTTGAAAAGAAATAAAACATTTTCGAATCAAGGGGTTGACCGGTTCTGATAATTCTATAGAATGCGCATCACCAAGACGCGGGAATAGCTCAGTTGGTAGAGCACGACCTTGCCAAGGTCGGGGTCGCGAGTTCGAGTCTCGTTTCCCGCTCCAGACATTGATCCACAGAAGTCCATTGGGCGCTGGGATCCACGAAATAGACGCTTAGGCGTCTTTTTTCGTTTCTGCGGAAAACCACTGAAATCCAGGGTAATCCAGTACGAACAAGTACAGGATTAAGTACAACATTACGGGCTCGTTCGAATCCGTATTTTGACTGGTTCCTCTCGGGTCTCCAGACGAGCATCAGGTGCTGACTCTCTCACAGGAGCTCACCATGCCACTCTCGGAATTCACCATTCGGCATGCCCGAATCACCGGTAAAAACTATACCCTCGGCGACTTTGACGGCCTATCCCTTTGGGTCACCAAGGCGGGCAGTAAGCTGTGGCTGTTTCGCTATTACTGGGAGGGGCGTCAGCAGCGCATGTCCCTCGGTACCTACCCTGAAGTCAGCCTCAAGCAAGCACGCTCTCGGCGTGATGACGCGCGGCGATTACTGGCGGACAACATCAACCCCTGTGAACACCGTAAGCAGCAGCGGCATGCGGCTGAAGTTGCTGAAAAGCATACCTTTGAAGCGGTGTACAACGAGTGGGTCAACTTCCGCCGGTTGATCCTGAAAGAAGGGCGGCAAAGCACACTCTCGCAAATCCTCAGGGTCTTTAAAAAAGACATCTTGCCCACCTTAGGCGAGCGCCCCATCAAGGGCATTACCCGTCACGACCTGATGGGCGTCCTCAGTGTCATCGAGCAGCGCAACGCCCTCACAATGGCCGAGAAATGTCGCACCTGGTTCAACCAGCTGTTTCGTTATGCTTTGGTGAAAGTCGAAGGGCTCGAAGTGAACCCGGCGTCAGACCTGGATGTGGTGGCGCTACCCAAGCCACCGGTGACGAACAACCCATTTTTGCGGATGGAGCAACTGCCAGAACTGCTGTCGAGGATTCGCAATTACGGTGGCCAACTGCAGACAAAACTGGGGTTGCGCTTGTTGCTATTGACCGGTGTGAGAACGGGCGAGTTGCGTTATGCCACGCCTGATCAGTTCGACCTGGAAAAGCAGCTGTGGGTGATTCCACCGGAGGTCGTTAAACAGCTCCAAGTGCAGATGCGCAAGCCGGGTAGGGCTGGTGGTCAGGTGCCGCCGTACATCGTTCCGCTTTCGGTGCAGGCGCTGGAAATCGTGCGCTATATGCTTGATCAGGTCTTACCTGCACAACGTTTTCTTTTCTCCCATCGCAGCAACCTGCAGCTACGCATTAGCGAAAACACCTTAAACAATGCCCTGCATCGAATGGGTTTGGCTGATCAGTTAACAGGTCATGGTATGCGCGCCACAATTTCTACTGCGCTGCACGAGATCGGATATCCCAAGAATTGGATTGACGCGCAGCTTTCTCATGCTGATCCGGATCAGGTGAGTGCGACCTATAACCATGCCCGATATGTGGAACAGCGGCGGACCATGATGCAGGACTGGGCCAATCGGTTAGACCTTTGGGCTCAGGGAAAGCATGACGCGGCGAGTTCGCCGCTGACGATTCGGTTGGAGGGGGCGGTATCAGTCGCTGGAGCAGTGGCAGCAGATGCCGCCTCGTTGATATATGAGGTGGAGTCTAAGCCGAAAAGGGCTGCTCACGTGGTTGAAGGTGTCGATGCGGTTGCAGTGATGCCAGAGAGGAATGTGATGGCGGCGCCTGTTTCGGAGATACAACGGCAACGTCTTGCAATGCTGGCAGCATATGAAGCACCTACCAATTTGACAGTGCCAGAGTTTGCGCGATTGGCGGGTAAGTCTCGGGAGCAGGTGAGTCGGGACATCAAGGAAGGGCGGTTATTGGCTATTAGTTTGGGGAATCGAGGATTGCGGCTACCGGATTGGCAGCTCGACGCATCTTGGTTAGGGCAAACGCAGAGGGCTCTGATGACAGTGGAGGCGCACTGGGATGCCTACTGGGTTATCTCGAAGCGACTTGCTCTTCCGTGACTACATGTTTGGCTGTTCACCCAGTTTTTTGGGGGCGGCAGCGGTTTCGAGCCTTGCGCATCTCTATCACAGCGTCATCTAACTAGATTTGAGCGCAGTGATAACGGCACTGCCTGATTGCAGCTATCCGTCAGAAGCAGACATAGAGGTGAGATTTCCCGGGGCAGCTTTGCGCCCTTATCTCGGCCACTCGTAAAGTCGATACCTACCGACGAAAGCGACTACGCTTTCGCCTGTGCCTCCGCACTTCATTATTCGAAACTCAACATTACAGATGAGGGGGCTTTTTCACCGAACAGCTTCTCTTGGCGCTTTTTCTGGACCTTAATTGCTCTGTTGCTGATTTCCCGACTTATCGTCGGCATAAACGCCGTGAAGATGGCTGTTGGTGCTATCGAGACTTCAGACCATATGTCAAAACGGCCATCGACGATCTTCATAAACAGAATGGAAGCGCTCCAGAAATCCTCCTGCCGTTGAGCATTGAGCATCTTTGCATACCAAGTCTTTGCCCAACGATTCCTTGCATACGAATCGCTCGCAGTTGAGTGGGCCTTGCCAATGAAGCCCTCGGTGCCTTCGAAGCGGGACAGAACCGCCTCAGCGTGGGCGCTATCGTCGCAAAAGCCTGCAATCATGAGCGCAAGTGCTGTCTCGTAAGGCCGGTCCGTGGCAAGAAGCTCATCAATGTAGGTCTGTAGAATTGCCACATTTCCGGTGAGATGGGCTGCGATGACCTCGCGCGCGATGTCGCTGTCGCTTTGCGGTGTTCGGAGGCGCCTTTTGCATATGTCCACCATCGCCGGGCTAGCAGTGTTGCGCCACAGGGTAACGGTCTCTACAGGGCTTTTTGCAGTGCCGGTGACACGACGTATGGTCGGCTCCAGTGCCAAAATGCGGGTAATAAACTCAGGTGCTAACGGATTGCCGCTGATGCCGAGTGCGACCGCTACCTGTAGGGCGACGTGGTGAAGATGACGGAGCTTTCGATCGGAGGTGGCGACCAACATCTGGAGCCAGCGCTGATCGCGATCAGCATCCTGTCCGATGATCGATTTGATGCCGCCGTACGTGAGGTCGGAGAGTATTAGGTCTGCTTCAACAGCCGTAAGCTCACCCGCAAAGCGTTCATAGGCGTCATTCATGCGGCGTTGGCGCTCGTCGAACTGTTCTTCCGTTTCCGAAAGCCGATTCATCTGGGATGTGAAGCCGTTTTCCGGCGGAGCACGTTCCGTTAACGAAACTAGGGGAGGCTCAAGGTCAGACACTGTCGGCACCCCGGTCTCAATTTCCGGCAACTCCACATCACCCTCATAATCCAACGCCTTCACAAGCGCGGCTTCGATGCGAGCGGCGATGGCATCATTCTGTTCGGCAGGTAGAGTTTCGGCGGCGAACCCGTAGTGGGACACGTTCATTCGATCAAGCGCGGACTCCATCTCTATTAGGCCCGCTTCCAACGCCTTCAATATCGCGGTGGACCCGTGCCACTCCTCAAAACTGCTGTCGCGTTTGTTCGGCTTTTCCGCGCCCCATCCACTATCTATGACTTCCTGCAGTAATGAAGTGTTGTCGCTCAATGCGGCGAGGGCGAACGCTCCATGTCGGAGATTTTTGAGTGGAGATCGGATGAAGGCTTTGACAATAACGACGGCACGCGGCGTGAGAGGCGCTTTAGAATAGTGGATTGAGGCAAGAACTGCCGTCTGCGCATACTCATTTCCGCTCTGCAAAACACCCTCCAGCACCTGTTCCACTTTTTCCGGTGTGGCACTGCGCACGCATGAGAGCAGCTCCAGTAGGAGGGGCTCGCCCTGTATTTTTGCGATCGCGTCGAGCTGCTCGTCGGCGGTGAAATGCGGCAATGCGATGATCGCGGAAAACTGTGCCGTAAGGAATTCGTCCCGAGCGTCTTGCCCGTCTTTATACGACGCGGTGCTAGATACACTGGCCGAAAGGAAGCGTTGGGCAAGGTCTTTTGTGAGAGCCGCACTATGCCGTAAAAGCATCAATACGCCCTGAAGTCGCGCATGCCCGCTACGGTCGAGCACCCCGCTCGCGAGTGCACGGTGCGCGTGTATAGCGTCATCACGTACGAAGCGTGCAACTCCGGCCCGTGCGCCGCAGAAGAAATGGTCCTCTTGAGTCATTCCCCTGCTCATGGCAATTTTTTCTGGATCAATCTGTCGATAGTTTCGGGCTGTCCCGATAACGTTCTCTGGTTCAACGGTATCGGGATTGCAGGGATCAACAGTGCTGTAATTTTCTTTTATAGACCAGCCTTCAAAGCGTTCTTTGTCGCGTGTGAGTTCACCGCGGATTCGGGCCCCCTCTTTGGCGTCGTCTACATCCCCGGTGCCGTACAGCATGCCAACGCGTGTCCATGCCCCCACGCTGGACGAGTGTTCCGCCGGCAGCGCTTCCAATCCCTTCAAGATTGCTGATCGAGTCTCCTGCCAATCGGCGCGGTTGTAGTGAAGAACCTGCTCGAACTCTGCATAGGGCACCGACGTTGACGAATTGAGTGCAGCAGAAAACCGCCAACGGACAAGATAGTTTGCGATCTCTTCTAGCGGCATACCAGCCAGAAGATAGAGAGCGAAGCGACTTATGCCATCGAACCTTGGGTGCGGAGCGATTACGAGGTTCCTAGTCATGAAGGATTGCTCGACTTCAGTGAGGGCAGCCTGACATTCTTGGATGTTGGCCAAGACTCTATTGCGCTCTTCGTCAGCCTGAGTGGCAGACCCATGGCCCGACGTCCGGTGCATCCCTCGTTCTGGTGCAAGCGAATAGAAGGACAGCCAACGCTTCGTGGATTCCAAAATGTGCTGCCAAATTCCCGGCTCGTCGCGCCGGTTGAGTAGAGCGTAAAGCAGCCATTCTTTACTGGCGATGTGCTCTTGAGACAGGTATACATTTTCAGCGGCTTGCAGAAAGGCGAGGGGGGCCGATTTTGCTAGCGCGGCGAAGGCGTCGGCCTGGCTGTTCGGAAGATTCTGTAGTGATACGAATTTTTCGATCAGCGCGGAGCGTACCTCAGGGCTCGTTTCATCTTCAAGGCAAGCGATCTGCGTTGCGAGCAAGATAACCTTGGCCGTTTCATCAAGTGCGCTTATCGGTTCGAGTATTGTCTCTAGCTTTTCTCGAGGGTCGCGTTCGTTGCGCAACTCGCGTTCGAGTTGGTCGACGAGGTAGAGCGCTAGTGCCAGGTTAAGACCATCGATTTTTATCTCATACTGTGACGCGCGTCCTTTCACCGAGGAGAAGAACCGGCTCGATGCAACAGCTTGGAGTTGGGCTTCTTGGACGGCATCGAACAGCCTAAGATCATCTGTATTTTGTGCATTCACTCGAGCCAATACCTTAGCTGCGAGGTCTTTCAAAAGGTCGGCGAATGCGGGCGCCGAAACTGTAGCCGCCCCGTGCTGTTCCATTCTGCGCATGTGCTCAAAGAGCAGCCGCCCGACGTTTAGCTCATCCAAAAGCTCGATAGCCTTGGCTTCTATCAGCTCAATAGCGATACCAAGAAGTCGAGGATTCCGAACGGATTCGAGAACCTCAATCCTGGTGTTGGAGAAGTTGATGCCGCGACTGTCCAATATCTGTTTCACGTCATTGATGGACCACTCGGCCAGCGGGATCGTCCTCAATGCACAAAATAGCGTTTTTTTGAGATGCGCCCAGTGCTGCGTACGGGTGGTAACCACCAGGCAGCCGCCCAGTTCCTTCAAGCGTACCGCGGCGCGACCGAGCCAGCGCCCCCAGTTTGACTTGAGCGGTTGGTTGAGCCCGTCAGCTATGAGGGCTACACGGACTGAGTTTGCCGGAATGTTCGCACGCCAAGCTTCGAAGCGGCGCCCCCAGCGCGCGATCACTTGCGGCGTGGCATTTTGACCTGTCTGATAGATAAGTTTGCGAATTAGGAAGTCATCGAAGTCTTCTGCATCATCTCCGGTCAAATCGTCGGCAGGACACAGGACGAGAAGTGATTTGGGATTGGACAGACTCCAGCTCTGGACAGCCAGCCAGGATTTTCCGACTCCTTCTTCACCGACAATTGCGTAGATTTCGCTTTCTGGAGCTCCGGAGAATGCCGTTGTAAGAAGCGCACGCTCAGGTCGATCGAGTGTCGATGGGCCGGACGGATCAAATGGAGAGAGTGGTTGGCCGAGTTCGGCGCGCGCCTGCAATTTGTCTGTGAACAATCGGCCCAGCCATTCTTGGTTGAGCGTCTTGGCGTGGCCTAACCCAACGTCTGTGGCAAGTGATTTTCTGAGCGCGCTCAGCCTTGAGGGATAATCCCCGTGTTTTTCAAAGTGGTCGATAGCTTTGATAGCGGGTGCTATAAGGCCCGATCCAGACTTTCCGGTGAGTCCTTGTTTGATAATCGCTTTGGATTTTGAACCTGCCGCAACAGTGGCGACGAGTAGAGCTCCGAGATCGTTATTTGACCAGTCCAATACCGTGAAGCCGAAGCCGTTCTTGGCCGAAAATTTCCGCCCGTCTTCGACTGTTTGAGATGCCACCTCGCATGTTGCTCCGAGTATCCAGAGATCCACCACGCCAGTGTCGTCGTTCGCAACGTCGAAAAGCTTTGTCGAAATATCGTTCTTCGAAAGGCCTTCTTTGTAGCGTTTGCCCTCGAAATATGTGGCCCCGCCATCGAACGCCGAATCGCCGTCTCGTCCTCGCTGTGTACCTGACTTTGCGAGACGGAAGGATTGTCCTGTGATTTCACCCAGTACGACTCCGAGTAACCCTTCAAATCCTTCTGGGCCTGAAGGATCGAGGGCTAAAAGGGCCCCCTGTAGCGCCTTCGCGTGCGTTCTATCTGCTGTGTTCATGCTGGAATGATGGTTCCACAAGTGTTGCAGCCAATGGGAGTTAGGAGGGGCGTAGCTTTATCAGGTGAACGCTTTGCTTCATCTCTTGGTTAGGTTCGGAAGAATAAATGTGTCGGTTGCAGAACGAAAACTTTCCGGACCTCTCGCTTTAAAAGCAATGAATGTCTCCTATTGGCCGATTCTGTTGAATAAGTCGGATTTTCAGATCGCCTGAACTCAGGCACGACTACCACTGGAGAACCTACTCACCACATTGAGTGGTTTTTCGGCCCTTCGTTGACCGCTGCCGCTCAGTTAGTGGGTTAGTTTGAGGTTTTTGCTTAGTGCAGGCGCACCTATCCCGTGACCGGTGGACCTTGAGAGGTAAATTTGGCCAGCCGGCGCAGGTTCTGCACCGCAGCGGCCAGCGTGAACTCATCGGTCGCGCCGCTCATGCCACGTAGTCGCAAGCGATCCAGTTTCAGGATGCGCTTGAGGTGGGCAAACAACATTTCGACCTTCTTACG
>NZ_JBYSZX010000028.1:0-40244 GCF_058787615.1 Pseudomonas sp. FW305-3-2-15-C-LB1
ACGCATATCCAAACACCTCAGATTTGGGCGCCATCATAGCGCCCGATTGAAGTGTCCAAAATCATTAGGCCAGTTCAAGCCCCCTCCCACACTTAAAGGTTTTCACAGATCAAAATGTGGGAGGGGGCTTGCCCCCGATAGCGATGGAAAATTCAGCGCCTGGTCAACTGATACACCCGTTCATCCAGCCGCGTGACGCCGTCCTGCACGAACTTCCAGCTCTCGCCCAGGATGTCTTGTTCTTCCAGCACCTCCAAGGCCCAGTGCGCACCCAGCAACACCTTCACCTCGTCATCCGTTACTGCAAACGGTGGTCCGGCTTTTTGCGTCTGGTCGTAATCGAGGGTGATCAACAGCCCCTCGCAACCTGGACGCAACAGACTGTTCAGATGCTCGGCATACCGCACACGCATCAGCGGCGGCAAGGCGATGAGGGCGGCGCGGTCATAAAGCGCAGCGCAATCGGCCAGCGCCTCAGCATCAAGGGTGAAGAAGTCGCCACACCACACCTCGATCAAGCCCGCCTGATACACCGCAAAGGTGCCCCGTTGCGTGATACGGGGCACAAGGTCCTGTTCGTCGAAAAACGCCTCGACCGCCTGCTCCGACAGCTCCACACCCAATACTCGCAGCCCCTGGCTGGCCAGCCACATCAAGTCCAGGCTTTTGCCACACAAGGGCACCAACACCTGCGCGCCCTCGGCCAGGCCCAGTTGCGGCCAATGTCGTTGTAGATACGGATTGACCTTGGGTTGGTGAAAGCCGATCTGGTTGCTTGCCCAGCGGTCCTGCCAAAATTTAGGCTCCATAGATCACCCCGAAAATTCGATCAAAAGGCACTAAAACTTATATTAGATTTAGATCAATGATCTGATTGAAGATGGGCCCATGTTAACGCTCAGGACCCTCCTTATGTTGCCCAGCCTGTTTATCTCCCACGGGTCGCCCATGCTCGCCCTGCAACCCGGCGCCAGCGGCCCGGCGCTGCAACAGCTAGCGGCCGAGCTGCCCCGACCGAAGGCCATCGTGGTGGTGTCGGCGCACTGGGAAAGCCCTGAACTTCTGGTCAGCGGCAGCGCCGCGCCGGAAACCTGGCATGACTTCGGCGGCTTTCCCCGCGAGCTGTTTGCCGTGCAATACCCGGCCCCGGGCGACCCGCAGTTGGCCGGCAAGATTGTCGAGCTGCTGCACGCCGATGGCCTGAATGCGCGCATCGATGACCGTCGCCCCTTTGACCATGGCACCTGGGTCCCGCTGTCGCTGATGTACCCGGCGGCGGATATCCCGGTGGTGCAGGTGTCTTTGCCGAGCCGCATGGGCCCAGCCCTGCAGACCCGCGTCGGGCATGCTCTTGCGGGCCTGCGTGAGCAAGGCGTGTTGTTGATCGGCTCCGGCAGCATCACCCACAACCTGGGCGAGTTGGACTGGCATGCAGGCCCGGAGAGCATCGAGCCATGGGCGCGGAATTTCCGGGACTGGGTGGTGGACAAGCTGGCAGCCAACGATGAAACCGCGCTGCACGACTATCGCCGCCAGGCACCAAATGCCGTGCGTAGCCACCCCAGTGATGAACACTTGCTGCCCCTGTACTTCGCCCGTGGCGCCGGTGGCGAATTCAGCGTGGCGCACCAGGGATTCACCATGGGCGCGCTGGGGATGGACATCTACCGCTTCGGCTAAAGTAAATTTCAGGCAAAAAAATCCCCGAACCAGTCGGGGATTTTTTTTGTGCGATCAATCAGCCCAAGGGCGGATCAATCTTCGCGGTAGCGACGCAGTTTGAGCTGCTTACCGGCAACGCGAGTGTCTTTGAGCTTGGTCAGCAGTTTTTCCAGACCGTCTTCCGGCAGTTCCACCAGGGAGAAGCTGTCACGGACCTGGATGCGACCGATGGCTTCACGTGCCAGACCACCCTCATTGAGGATAGCGCCCAGCAGGTTCTTGGCAGCGATGCCATCACGCGCGCCCAGCGCGGTACGGCAACGCGCACGGCCTTCAGCCAATGGAACCGGAGCGCGACGCTCACGATCACCACGGTCTGGACGGTCGCCGGAACGCTCCGGACGATCACCGCGCGGCGCGCTGTTCGGCACCAGTGGACGTTCTTTCTCGATGGCCGCCAGGGTCAGGGCCTGACCGTTGGTTGCCTTGCGCAGCAGGGCTGCAGCCAGGGCACGCGGGGTGCAACCGATGTCGGCGGTCAGGCGGTCCAGCAGGTCGCCGTGGGTCGATTCAGCGTCAGCCACCAGTGGCGCCAGGCTGTTGGTCAGTTTCTTGATGCGGGCATCGAGGACTGCCTGGGCATCCGGCAGGCGCACTTCAGCGACTTTCTGACCGGTCACACGCTCGATCACTTGCAGCATGCGGCGCTCACGCGGCGTCACCAGCAGCAGTGCACGACCTTCGCGACCGGCACGGCCAGTACGGCCGATACGGTGCACGTAGGACTCCGGGTCGTACGGCATGTCAACGTTGAACACGTGGGTGATACGTGGAACGTCGAGGCCACGGGCAGCAACGTCGGTCGCTACAACGATGTCCAGGCGGCCATCCTTGAGGGAGTCGATCACGCGCTCACGCTGGTTCTGGGCGATGTCACCGTTCAGCGCAGCGGCTTTGTAGCCTTTGGCTTCCAGGGCACTGGCCAGGTCCAGGGTCGCTTGCTTGGTGCGCACGAACATGATCAGGGCGTCGAAGTCTTCGACTTCCAGCAGGCTCAATACAGCCGAGGTCTTCTGGTCAGCGTGAACCAACAGGTGAGCCTGTTCGATCGCGGTAACGGTCTGGGTCTTGGTCTGGATCTTCACGTGTTGCGGATCGCGCAGGTGGCGTTCGGCAATGGCACGGATCGACTGTGGCAGGGTGGCCGAGAACAGTACGGTCTGACGGGTTGGTGGCAGTGCCTTGAAGATGACTTCCAGGTCATCCATGAAGCCCAGCTTCAACATTTCGTCAGCTTCGTCCAGAACCAGGTGGTTCACGGTCGACAGGACTTTCTCGTCACGACGCAGGTGGTCGCACAGGCGGCCCGGGGTGGCGACAACGATCTGTGCGCCATTGCGGATTGCCTTGAGTTGCGGGCCCATAGGCGCGCCGCCGTAAACGGCCACAACGGTTACGCCTGGCATTTGCTTGGCGTAGGTTTCAAAAGCGGTTGCTACTTGCAGCGCCAACTCACGAGTTGGCGCCAGGATCAGGGCTTGCGGTTCGCGCTTGGCAGGATCGATGCAGTGCAGGATAGGCAGGGCGAACGCGGCGGTTTTACCGGTACCGGTTTGCGCCTGGCCAATCATGTCCTGGCCGGCCATGATGATCGGGATCGATTGCTGCTGAATCGCCGAAGGCTCTTCGTAGCCGGTCGCTGCGACGGCTGCAAGAATATTCGGGTTGAGATTAAAAGCGGCGAAGCCGCCGGTTTCCTGGGTCATGGGTCTGCCTCTAAGTGCATCCGCAAAGACCCATGCTCCAAAGCTGCGCATGCCGTGTTGAGACTCAAGAGTCGCCCTGGCTGCTTTGTCGGCGGGGATTTGCGAAAACGAATGAATGAAAAAGATTCGTCAAGGGAGAGTCCGCTGTGCGGACGTGCAGCCGAAGCTGACTTCGGGGAATTGCGCTACCTAAACGCGGCCCGGTTAAAGGCCGGCGCGCACTATACCGGAAATAGCTGAAAAAGGGAGCTTTTTTTATCGCCATGTACCGATAAACCGCGCTATGTCACAGTCTTTGCAGATAACGCCGGCAGGGTCTATTTTCCAGAGGCCCGGCCCTGCTGGTCATAACGCTTAAACGGTTCACCTGAGCGTTGCGGCCCTTTGGTCCGAAACCTTTCCCCGCGCCCGAGGGCACACCCGATGAATCAAGCCAGCAGCAGCCGCGTCAGCCGTGAACTCCAGGGTCATGTCTTGCTTTTGGGTCTGGACCGGGTGGCCAAACGCAACGCGTTCGACCTCGACCTGCTCAATGAGCTGAGCCTGGCGTATGGCGAATTTGATCGAAATGATGACGCTCGGGTGGCCGTGGTGTTTGCCCATGGCGACCACTTTACCGCCGGGCTGGACCTGGCCAATGTCAGCGGCGTAATGGCCGGTGGCTGGCAGCCGCCTCTGGGCGGTTGTGATCCGTGGGGCGTATTTGCCGGCCCGCGCGTGAGCAAACCGGTGATCGTCGCAGCCCAGGGCTACTGTCTGACCATCGGTATCGAATTGATGCTGGCCGCCGATATCAACTTGTGCGCGAGCAACACGCGCTTTGCGCAGATGGAAGTGCAGCGTGGGATCTTTCCGTTCGGCGGCGCGACACTGCGCCTTCATCAGATCGCCGGCTGGGGCAACGCGATGCGCTGGCTGCTCACCGGCGACGAATTCGATGCCCATGAAGCCCTGCGCCTGGGCCTGGTGCAGGAAGTGATGGCCAGCGAGGACTTGCTGCCCCGCGCCGTCGAACTGGCCAACCGCATTGCGCGCCAGGCACCGCTGGGCGTGCAGGCCACGTTGATGTCGGCACGGCTGGCGCGCATGGAAGGCGAAGCCGTGGCGGCTGAGGCGTTGCCGCCGATGGTGGACAAATTGCTCAACAGTGAGGATGCCAAGGAAGGTGTGCTGGCGATGGTGGAGAAGCGGCCAGGGGTGTTCAAAGGTATTTAGTCGTCGTCAGTGATGGCCTCTTCGCGGGCAAGCCCGCTCCCACAGGGGAATGCAGTCCAAATGTGGGAGCGGGCTTGCCCGCGAAAGGGCCAGTTCAGGCAATCAAGTAGCCGGCCGGATCGCCTTGATCAACCCCTGCAACGAATACCCCAGGCGTGGCACCAATGCCTCGGCACGCGCCGTCAACGCTTGCATATCCAGCTCCTGATCCAACTCCGAAGGCACCAGCAAGATCACGTTGCCCTCCTTCACCGGCAGCTCCCAGTAATGCCGGTGATACAACCCGCGCAACAATGCCGCGCCCAACGGCTTGCCGTCATCGGTGGCCCATTGGTTGATCACCAGCCAGCCGCCGGGATTGAGTTTCTTCTGGCAGTTTTCCAGGAAGGTCCAGGCCAGGTGCCCGACGCCGGGACCGACGTCCGTATAGAGGTCCACGAAGATCAAGTCTGCCGATTCGGCGGTTTCCAGCAATTGGAGGGCATCACCAATGCGGATATACAACCGCGGGTCGTCATCCAGCCCCAGGTATTCGATGGCCAGGCGCGGCACGTCGGGGCGCAACTCGATGGCTTCCACATCTTCCAGCGGCAGGAACCTGAGGCACGCCTGCGTCAACGTCCCGGCACCCAGGCCAAGGAACAGCGCGCTCTCAGGCTGTTCATGACACAACGCACCGATCAGCATCGCACGGGTGTAGTCATACTCCAGCCAGCTCGGGTCAGCGGTGAACACGCAGCTCTGCTCGATGGCATCGCCAAACTCGAGAAAACGGTAATCGGCCACTTCGAGCACACGGATCATGCCGAATTCATCATGGACTTCGGCGAGCAGGCGCTCGACACGCTCCTCGGTCATCACAACTCCTAACGGGTTTGCTGCACGGCAAAGGCGCGATTGTCGGCCAACCGGCGGCAACAGGTCACGCACTAATTGCTGATAACATTGGCGCCCCACCGTCAATCAGCCAATCGAGTTCATGATGAGCCAACCCTGGAGCCCCGACAGCTGGCGCGCCCTGCCGATCCAGCAACAACCCCGGTACCCGGACGCTGCACACTTGCTGCAAGTGGAGCAGAACCTGGCCAGCTACCCGCCACTGGTGTTTGCCGGAGAAGCTCGCGAACTGCGCCGCCAGTTTGCCGAGGTGACCCAGGGCCGTGCGTTCCTGCTGCAAGGCGGCGATTGCGCCGAGAGTTTTGCCGAGTTCTCCGCCGCGAAAATCCGCGACACGTTCAAAGTGCTGCTGCAAATGGCTATCGTGATGACCTTCGCCGCCGGCTGCCCGGTGGTCAAGGTCGGGCGCATGGCGGGCCAGTTCGCCAAGCCGCGTTCGGCCAATGATGAAACCATCGACGGTGTCACCCTGCCCGCCTACCGTGGCGACATCGTCAATGGCATCGGTTTCGACGAGAAAAGCCGCGTGCCGGACCCGGACCGCCTGCTGCAGTCCTACCACCAGTCCACCGCTACCCTGAACCTGCTGCGCGCCTTTGCCCAGGGCGGTTTTGCCGACCTGCACCAGGTGCACAAGTGGAACCTGGACTTTATCGCCAACTCTGCGCTGGCCGAAAAATACAGCCAACTGGCCGACCGTATCGACGAAACCCTGGCCTTCATGCGCGCCTGCGGCATGGACAGCTCGCCGCAACTGCGCGAGACCAGCTTCTTCACCGCCCACGAAGCGCTGCTGCTCAACTACGAACAAGCCTTCGTACGCCGTGACAGCCTGACCAACGACTACTACGACTGCTCGGCCCATATGCTGTGGATCGGCGATCGCACTCGCCAACTGGACGGCGCTCACGTCGAGTTCCTGCGCGGGGTGAACAACCCGATCGGGGTCAAGGTCGGGCCGAGCATGAACCCGGATGACCTGATCCGCCTGATCGATATCCTCAACCCGGACAACGACCCCGGCCGCCTCAACCTGATCGCGCGCATGGGCGCGGGCAAGGTCGGCGATCACCTGCCCCACCTGATTCGTGCCGTGCAGCGCGAGGGCAAGCAGGTGCTGTGGAGCTCGGACCCGATGCATGGCAACACCATCAAGGCCAGCAGCGGCTACAAAACCCGCGACTTTGCGCAGATCCTCGGCGAGGTGAAGGAGTTTTTCCAGGTGCACCAGGCCGAAGGCAGCTATGCCGGCGGGATTCACATCGAGATGACCGGGCAGAACGTCACCGAGTGCATCGGCGGCGCACGGCCGATCACCGAGGATGGCTTGTCGGACCGCTATCACACCCACTGCGACCCACGGATGAATGCCGATCAGTCGCTGGAACTGGCGTTTCTGATTGCCGAGACCTTGAAGCAGGTCAAACGCTGAGTTTTCAGTTGCCTTCAGGGCCTCATCGGGGGCAAGCCCCCCTCCCACACTTGAATGTATTCACAGATCAAAATGTGGGAGGGGGCTCGCCCCCGATGAGACCCTGAAGACCAACCCCCATGCTGATCATCGCAGCCCGCAACCGCTCGGCACTCGGCCTTTGGCAATTGAGTTGCACCTGCTCCAGCCCCAGCCAGTCGGCCATTTGCCGCAGGTTTTGCGCCAGCGCCAACATCCCTTGCTCATCCAGCCCCGGCTCTTCTTCGTGCACCGCATGCACCGCCAGGCGCCCGTTGGCGCGTTCGGCGCGCAGGTCGACGCGCGCGGCGATCCGCTCGTTGTGCAGGAACGGCAGCACGTAGTAACCGTACACCCGCTTGTCCTGCGGGGTGTAGATCTCCAGCCGGTAACGGAAGTCGAACAGCCGCTCGGTGCGACTGCGCTCCCAGACCAGCGAATCAAACGGCGACAACAAGGCGCTGGCCGGCACTTTGCGCGGCACTTTGGGATCGGGCAGGCAGTACGCCGCCTGTTTCCAGCCTTGTACCTGGCACGTCACCAGTTGACCGTCCTCCACCAGTTCAGCAAGGCGATGGCGGCTGTCGGCCGGATCGAGACGGAAGTAATCGCGCAGGTCTTTTTCAGTACCGACACCCAACGCGGTGGCGCTGTGCAGCAACAAACCACGCTGGGCCTCGGCTTCGGTCACAGTGGTTTGAAGGATATCGCCGGGAATGACCCGCTCCGGCAAATCATAGAGCCGCTCAAACCCGCGCCGACCGGCGACTGTGACCAAACCAGCAGCAAACAGCCATTCCAACGCATGCTTTTCGTCGCTCCAGTCCCACCATGGGCCGGCGCGTTCCTCGCGGGTCGACAAGCTGCCGGCACCCAGCGCGCCCTGCTGCTCAACAGTGTGCAGTACACGTTGAATCGTGGCCTGTTGCTCACGCCCAAAACGCGCCATCTGCGAATAAATGCCCTGCCCTTGCCTGGCCCGCTCCATGCGCCAGCGCATCAACGGGAACAATGCCATCGGCAGGAGCGACGCCTCATGCCCCCAGTATTCGAACAGAGAGCGCCGCCGCCCCTGGCTCCAGGCAGCCTGTTCGAGCAACAACGGGGAATAGTGACCCAGACGGGAAAACAGCGGCAGGTAATGGGAGCGCACCACCGCATTGACCGAATCGATCTGCAGCACGCCCAGGCGCTCGATCATACGGTTGAGGTGCGCAGCCTTGATCAGTGCAGGCGCCTGGCGCCCGGAAAAACCCTGGGCCGCCAGCGCCATGCGTCGAGCTTGCTTGAGTGAAAACGACTGGTCGGCGGGCATGGGTTTCTCCGTGGGGGCTCGCCGACTACCCTACTGCATCCGCGATCATTTTCGCAGCGGATCTTGCCAGAAATGCAGGTGGAGCTCCTGCTCCACGTCGCCGCGATTGAGGCCGATGTCCTTGAGCGCATCATCGCTCAAGGTCGCCAGCATCTGGCGCTCCTCATGCAGCGTCTGCCAACGGACAATCTTGTGAAGCAGCCCGGTAAACGGACGTTTCGCCAGTAATACAAAACCTCTTTGACCTTTCATCTTCTCGCCCTCCAGTGGGGATGGCGCAAGTGTGTGCGTGGGCTTAAGATCAATCCAACGAATGTTTCTCATGCAATACATCTCGGAGATTGATCAATTGTCCGGCTACCCAAGCATCGACACTGAGGTGCTGCGCACCTTCGTCGCCATCGCCGACCAGGGCGGCTTTACCCGCGCCGGCGAGCTGGTCAACCGCACTCAATCGGCGGTGAGCATGCAGATGAAGCGCCTGGAAGAGGACGTATTGCAGCGCAAGCTGTTCGAGCGCGATGGCCGGCAGGTGCGGCTGACGCCTGAGGGCCAGGTATTGCTGGGCTATGCGCGGCGTATCCTGAAACTGCACAGCGAGGTGTTCAACACCCTGCGCGAGCCGCACATGGTCGGGTTGGTGCGCATCGGCACGCCGGACGACTACGTGATGCGGTTCCTGCCGGGCATTCTCAAGCAGTTCTCCAAGGCGTACCCGCTGATCCAGATCGAGATGCACTGCGAGGCGTCGACGGTATTGATGCAGCGTCGGGATTTGGCACTGACCGTTGTCAGTCGTGAGCCGGGCAATGAGATCGGTGAACTGTTGCGCACGGAGCGCATGGTGTGGGCAGCGGCGCCGTGCTTCTGCGCCGACGAGCACGACGCCCTGCCGCTGGCGATGTCCGGCGCCGATTGCCTTTATACCCAGTGGGCACGCTCGGCACTGGACGCGGCCGGGCGCGATTATCGCCTGGCCTACCACAGCTCCAACGTGTCGGCGATCCAGGCGGTTGTCAATGCAGGCCTGGCGGTGATGGTCAGCATGGAGAGCCTGGTGACCGAAGACCTGCGCGTACTCGGCCGCGACGAGGGTTTCCCGCCGCTGCCGTCAATGAATCTGCATTTGCTGCGTAACCCGCAGATGAATTCGCCCATCACCGACTGCCTGGCGGAATACATCCTCGAAGGTTTCAGACTTTAAAGGTCAACATCACCGCGCACACCACCAGGAAGCCGCAGAACAGACCGCGCAGCACACGTTCCGGCAGTGCATGGGCCACCTTCACGCCCCAACTGATGCTGAGCAAACCGCCCACGGCCAACGGCACACCGATCATCCAGTCAACTTCCTGATGCCAGGCGTAAGTGACCAATGTCACCCCCGTGCTCGGCAAGGCCAAGGCCAGGGATAACCCTTGGGCAACCACCTGGCTCGTGCCGAACACACTGGTCAGCACCGGCGTAGCGACCACGGCGCCGCCGACGCCAAACAAACCGCCCATGGACCCGGAAGCGGCACCGAGCACTCCAAGCCACGGCCAGGAATAGCGCATCTGCGCCGTAGGCGGTGCGTTGCGGGTGAACATGCGCAGCAGGTTGTAGGCAGACAGTGCCAGCAAAAAAGCGATAAAACCGATGCGCATTGCACCCGCGTCCAGCCCCACCGCCCAGATCGAACCCAGCCAGGCAAACGTGAACCCCATGACGCCGAGCGGCAGCGCATGGCGCAACTCGATACGGTTGCGCTGGTGATAGCGCCACAGCGCCAGCATCACGTTGGGCACCACCATCACCAAGGCGGTGCCTTGGGCCAATTGCTGGTCCAGGCCGAACAACACGCCCAGCACCGGAATGGCAATCAACCCACCGCCAATGCCAAACAGGCCGCCCACCGTGCCGAGGGCCGCACCCAAGATCAGGTACATCACTAAATCCAACACCGCTTGTTACTCCGCAATCCCAGGCCTTGCATGCTACGCAGTCGGCTCTGGCGCGGAAACGCACAGCAACGCACAATGGCTGTGCCAATCTCGCATAAGCGACTTTACGATGAACCCCAATCCTCTGACCGATCAACTGAGCCTGTTTCTCGATGTACTGGAGACCGGCAGTTTCTCCGCCGCCGCACGCCGCCATCCGCTGACGCCGTCGGCGGTAGCACGACGGATCGACAGCCTGGAAAGCTCGGTGGGCAGCCGTTTGTTCCAGCGCAGCACCCATGCCGTGGTGCCGACCCCGGCTGGCCTGGCCTTCGCCGAGCGGGCACGGCGGATCGTCAGCGAGCTGCAACTGGCGCGTGCCGAAGCGGTGTCCCTCAGCCACGCGCCGGAAGGCCTGATCCGGGTAGATGCGCCGGCAGCGTTTGGGCGACGGCATCTGGCGCCGGTGATTGCGGACTTTCTGAATGTCTACCCGGGGCTGGATGTGCACCTGCATTTGATCGACAGCTTTGTGGATATGCAGGGCGCACACCTGGGCAAAGTGGACCTGGTGCTGCGCGCCGGGCATCTCGTCGACACGCGGTTGATCGCCACGCCCTTGGCGAGCATCGTGCGCATCGCGTGCGCCAGCCCGGCCTATCTGAAAAGCCGCGGCACGCCGATCCACCCTCGGGAACTGAGCGAACACGATGGGTTGGACTGGGATGGCCTGGCGCCCACGTTCGCCTGGCGCTTCGAGCTGGATGGGCGCCGCGCCACCTATCGCCCGCAACGCATCCGCATGAGTGCCAATAACGCTGAAGCCTTGTTGTCTGGTGCTTTGGCAGGACTGGGTATCGCTCACCTGCCCACGTGGCTGGCCAGCGAATACCTGGTGCGCGGCGAACTGCTGCCCTTGTTCTGCGAAGACGGCCTGCCCAGCCCCGAGACCACCGGGATCTACGCGCTGCGCCTGGAACAGCAACCCAATGCCCGCAGCCGATTGCTGCTGGAGTATCTGAAGTCCCGGTTCAGCCCGGTGCCGCCTTGGGATCTGGCGCTGCAGAGTGGCCTGGTCTAACCATTCGGTCAGAATTATCTGGCGCATTAAAGATTTGCCCGCTAGATTCCAGCCCAGACATGCTTTTTCGAGGTACCGCCATGAGCAAGAACCCTGATCCGTGCGAATCCCTGATGCTGGACAACCAGCTGTGCTTCGCCCTGCACTCCACCTCGCTGCTGATGACCAAGGTCTACAAGCCATTGCTGCAAGCACTTGGCCTGACCTACCCGCAGTACCTGGCCATGATGGTGTTGTGGGAAGAGGATGGTTTGACCGTCGGCGAAATCAGCAGTCGCCTGCTGACCGATCCGGGCTCGCTTACCCCACTGCTCAAGCGCCTGGAAGCCGAAGGTGTGCTCAGCCGTACCCGCAGCCGCGAGGATGAACGCGTCGTGGTTGTAGAACTGACCGAGGCCGGGCGGGCATTGCAGGACAAGGCCCTGGGGATCCCGCAGTGCATCCTGGGCGCCAGCGGCCTGGAATTGGACCAACTACGCAAGCTACAAGCTGATTTGATTGCACTGCGCAGCAACTTGCAGAACGCAATTTAGAACGCCCCTCCCACATCGGTTTTGGCTACACGACAATATTTTATAAATTTATCTTGCGCACTAAACATTAGCGCTATACATTTGCCTCACCAACTACTTAGCGCGCAAACATTTAGCGCTAACGGCCAAGAGGAAAACACCATGCAAACGCTCTACACCGCAGTAGCTACCGCCACCGGCGGCCGTGATGGTCGTGCTGTTTCCAGCGACAACATCCTCGACGTCAAACTCTCCACCCCCAAAGAACTGGGCGGTGCCGGCGGCCAGGCCACCAACCCTGAACAACTGTTCGCTGCCGGCTACTCGGCCTGCTTCATCGGTGCCCTGAAATTCGTCGCCAGCCAGACCAAACGCAAAATCCCGGATGACGCCTCGATCACCGCCCACGTTGGCATCGGCCAGATCCCCGGCGGTTTCGGCCTGGACATCGACCTGCACATCAGCCTGCCCGGCCTGGCCCAGGACGACGCGCAAAGCCTGGTCGACGCCGCCCACCAAGTCTGCCCGTACTCCAACGCCACCCGTGGCAACGTCGATGTACGCCTGCACGTGATCGTCTAAATGAAACCGGCCGCCCCTGGAGAACGAAATGAACACAATTGGTAAAGCGCTCACCGGCACCCTGCTCGCCTTGTCCATCACCCACGCCTTTGCGGCGACCGGTGAAGTCGAGCACAACACCCAGGCCTTCCTGGATGTGTTGAACGCAGGCAACGGCAAACCGATGGAACAACTGACGCCCAAGGACGCCCGTGCCGTACTGACCGGCGCCCAGGCCGGTGTGAAGCTGACCTTGCCCAAGGCGGATGTGAGCCAGAAGACCATCCAGGTCGACGGCAAGCCGCTGGACCTGACCATCGTGCGGCCAGCCGGGGTCAAGGGCACATTGCCTGTGTTCATGTTCTTCCACGGTGGCGGCTGGGTGCTGGGGGATTACCCGACCCATGAGCGCTTGGTGCGGGATCTGGTGGTGGGTTCGGGGGCGGTGGCGGTATTCGTCAACTACACGCCTTCACCGGAAGCACGTTACCCGGTGGCGATCAACCAGGCCTACGGCGCCACAAAATGGGTGGCCGAGCACGGTAAAGAGATCAATGTCGATGGCAAGCGCCTGGCGGTCGCGGGCAACAGCGTCGGCGGCAACATGGCGGCAGTGGTCAGCCTGATGGCCAAGGATAAGGGCACGCCGGCGATCAAGTTCCAATTGTTGCTATGGCCGGTGACCGACGCCAATTTCGACACCGCGTCCTACAACCAGTACGCCGAAGGGCACTTCCTGACCCGCAACATGATGAAGTGGTTCTGGGACAACTACACCACCGACGCCAACCAGCGCGCCGAGGTCTATGCCTCGCCGCTGCGGGCCACCACCGACCAGCTCAAAGGCTTGCCGCCTGCGCTGATCCAGACCGCCAGCGCCGATGTGCTGCGGGATGAGGGTGAAGCCTACGCCCGCAAGCTGGACGCAGCCGGTGTACCGGTGACTGCCGTGCGCTACAACGGCATGATTCACGACTACGGTCTGCTCAACGTGGTCAGCCAAGTCCCGGCAGTCCGCTCCGCATTGCTCCAGGCCTCGGATGAGCTGAAGCAACACTTGAAGTAAAAAGCAGCGCCCACGAAAAAGCCCGACTCAAGGTCGGGCTTTTTTTCGTATCGGCGGGGCCAGAATTACTTCTTGGCGCGACCTTTGTACGAACCGCCTTCGCGGGTATCGATCTCGATCAGGTCGTCGATTTCGATGAAATCGGCCACTTGCAGTTCGGTACCATTGCTCAGCTTGGCAGGCTTCATCACCTTGCCCGACGTGTCGCCGCGAGCGGAACCTTCGGTGTAGGCCACTTTACGCACGATGGTGGTCGGCAGCTCTACGGAAACCAGGCGCTCTTCGAAGAAAATAGCTTCGCAGACGTCTTCCATACCTTCTTCGATGAACGGCAGAACAGCTTCGATATCTTCAGCGTTCAGCTCGTACATGGTGTAGTCGGTGGTGTCCATGAACGTGTAGGTGTCGCCGCTGATGAAGGACAGGGTCGCTTCTTTGCGGTCGAGGATTACGTCGTCCAGTTTGTCATCGGCGCTGTAGACGATCTCGGTCTTGTAACCGGTCAGCAGGTTCTTCAGCTTGGTCTTCATGATGGCGCTGTTACGACCAGACTTGGTGAACTCAGCTTTCTGAACCAGCCAAGGGTCGTTTTCGAGACGGATCACTGTACCGGGTTTCAGTTCTTTACCAGTTTTCATTGCATATATCCGAAATTTGGATGGGATTTACAAAATTCAAGGTGGCGTATCATATCCAACTTTCATGAAAGTTCACCAGCGCCGTCGCAAGATCGGCCCGCAAGCCCTGTTCCAGACACCACGTTTCGGCGTGCTGGCTGACCTCCGGCCAATGTTCCAGCAGCATTTTCCACGGCTGGGCCATATCGCCCTCCGTGTTCCAGGCTTGCCAGAGCCCGATCAGCGCCGCCCTTGCCGAGGGTGATAAGCCTGCGGTGTACAGCTCCAGGAAGGCATCGAGTTTGTCGAGGTGAATATCTTCGTCCTGTCGATAGATATGCCACAGCAGCGGTCGCCCGGCCCACTGGGCGCGCACGAACGAGTCTTCACCGCGTACGGCATTGAAGTCACAGCACCACAGCAGGCGGTCGTATTGCTCCTGGCGCACGAACGCAATCACCTGCACCGTCAGCGATCCCCGCTGCTGGATATCCCCCGCCACCAGCCGCTCCAAGCCCAACCAACGCTGCACATCGCCAAGAATGCGCCCCTCCGGCACCAATAGATGAGTGGCACGCCCGTCCGTCGATAACACGTCCAGCCAACTGGCGAGCCCGGCATTCTCATAGGCAAACAGTGAGATCAGCCGCGCACCGGCTGTGGGAAACACACCCAAGGTTTGCAGGAAGTCTTGTTGCACGTTCACATCCTGCTGAAAAGCCCGACGCTGTTCCAGCAACCCGGCCTCACGCAAAAGGCCGCCGGTGCCAGGCCGGAATCCGGGGAAGAAGAAGTACTTCTGCACGCCCTTGAACTTCACCGATGGCAGCCGGTGGCAACCGACGACCCATTCCTCGGCGCTGAGATAATCCAGGTTCATCCACACCGGCGTGCGTTCGCGCTCGGCCATGGCCTCCATATACTCAGGTGGCAACTGGCAGGCAAACGCGGCGATCACGACATCCGCTGCAGGCGCGCCCACCCACTCCGTCGGCCAATGACGCACTTCGACACCTTCCTGCCATTGCTGGTCGAGTTGCACATCAATCTCAGGGCACATGCGCTCGAATGCGCGCAGGTCGTCGACCCACAAGCGCACAACACAGGCATGTTCCGCCACCAATTGCCGGGCCAGGCGCCAGGTCACGCCGATGTCGCCGAAGTTGTCGACGACGCTGCAAAAAATATCCCAGCGGGCTTTCATTCCGGGCTCCAACGCTCAAAGGTTCGATTGTCCGCATAAATGCGCGGATGCAGAAGGCTTGATCGCGATTATTCTGCACTGTGGCTGTGCGACAATCGCAGCCACGCCATCAATGCCTGCCAGGAGGGCACCATGTCTGATCGTCCGTTGTCGCTGTTCAAGCTCAGTGCCGCTATTGCGTCTGGCGTATGGCTGGGGTTTATCGCCATCGTGCTGACCACCTGGCTGGCGTCGCGCTACCTGTTTCCCCAGAGCCTGGCGCCAGTGGCCCAGGCCGTACAGCAATTGGGCAAACCTGCTGTGGCGGAGCCTGAACCGCCGAATCGCATGTTCGAGCAATATCAGCAGAACCTGCAGAAGCAGGAACAGCAACAGAGCCTGGAGCAGGCGCGCAACAACGCGCGCAACCTGTCCAACCCCAAATGCCAGTTCTGGCTGCAACAGGACCAGAACGCCCCCAACGAAAAGACCCGGGCCAATGTCCTGCAATTCTGCGATTGATGACCATGAATAAACACGCCGTCCACCTGCTGATCCTGGAAAAGCTCGGCGTCGACCTCGACATCGCACAGCGCGCTGCGCAGACCGCCTACGAAACCGCGACCCACGAAGAAAACATCGCTGAAAACAAATACGACACCCTGGGGCTGGAGGCGTCCTATCTGGCGGCCGGGCAAGCCAAGCGCGTCGAGGAGATCAGGCAGGCGTTGGCGCTGTGCCAGAACATGCCATTACGTGCCTTCGATGATCAGCGCGGCATAGAAGTCGGCGCCCTGCTGGGCCTGGAAGACGAGAACGGTCGCCAGCAATGGCTGTTCCTGGCACCGGATGCGGCCGGTTTAAAGGTGGACGTGGTTGGACAACCGGTGACCGTCATCACCCCGCGCTCACCACTGGGCAAAAGCCTGCTGGGCAAGTTCGAAGGCGATGAGGTGGAGATTCTGGTGGCAGGCGCCCGGCAACATTTTACGGTTACCGAGGCCAAATAAACCGCTGGCTTAATGGACGGGCAATTCAACGCCGTCGAACAGCTCTTCCAGCTCCTGCTTGTTGTGGCACTGGATCGCCTTGGCCATGACTTCGCGGGTCAGGTGCGGCGCAAACTTCTCGATGAAATCGCACATGAAGCCACGCAGGAAGGTGCCACGACGGAAGCCGATCTTGGTCACGCTGGACTCGAACAGCTCGCTGGCATCGAGCACCACCAGGTCTTTGTCGAGGGCCGTGTCGACCGCCATCTTGGCGACGATACCCACGCCCAGGCCCAGGCGTACATAAGTCTTGATCACGTCGGCGTCGGCGGCAGTGAACACCACTTTCGGCGTGAGGCCACGATGGCTGAAGGCTTCGTCGAGCTTGGAACGGCCGGTGAAACCGAACACGTAGGTCACGATCGGGTATTCGGCCAGGGCTTCCAGGGTCAGCTTCGGCAGCTTGGCCAGTGGGTGACCTTGCGGCACGACCACGCAACGGTTCCAGCGGTAGCACGGCATCATCACCAGGTCGCCGAACAGCTCCAGGGCCTCGGTGGCAATGGCGAAATCGACGGTGCCGTCAGCGGCCATCTCGGCGATCTGCATCGGCGAACCCTGGTGCATGTGCAGGGCCACATCCGGGTACTGCTTGATGAAATCACGGATCACCGGCGGCAACGCGTAACGCGCCTGGGTGTGGGTGGTGGCGATGGACAGGGTGCCTTTCTTCTCGTTGGAGAATTCCTGGGCGATCTGCTTGATGCTTTCGACTTTGCGCAGGATCTCGCCGGCGGTGGTGATGATGCGCTCACCGGCGGGGGTGACACGGGTGAGGTGCTTGCCACTGCGCGCGAACACTTCGACGCCCAACTCGTCTTCGAGCAGGCGGATCTGCTTGCTGATACCGGGTTGCGAGGTGTAGAGGCTTTGAGCGGTAGCGGAAACGTTGAGGTCGTGGTGCGCCACTTCCCAGATGTAGCGCAGTTGTTGAAGCTTCATATGTGTCCCTCAAAGCAGATAGACGCCACGGGTATCAGCGACGGTATATAACTATATTAAAGGTTTGATGGATAAATCTAGAACTTTTTATCGTTTTCATCCATCACACGTCATCACTGCGTCGACGTTGCAACGAAGGCACCAGGTAGACCGGCACCGTAGACAGCTGCAGCACCCGTGCAGCGGTGCGACCCAACGGGGTGGCCGCCGCGGTTGCATGGCTATGACTTCCTACGATCAACAGATCCACGGAAAGTTTGCGCAGTTGGTCGAGAATCACCTCGCAGGGGTCCCCCTGGATCACCCGTACCGAGCGAATCAACTTCAGGTCTTGCTCCCCGTCCTCCAATTCCTCGCGAAAACTGTCCAGCACCCGCTGTTCGATCGTCGCCATGACCGTGGTCAGCCCCTGGCTTTGCCATTCACTCAGGGCCTTCTCATCAAGGTAGCTCTGCAACACCGATTCGGCGAACAGGCCGATGGGCTCGACCACATGAATCACATACAGGTCCGCCTTGAACGTTCGGGCCAGCGCCAGCGCATGTTGCATCACATAAGGCGCGTACAGACCGAGGTCCGTGGCGTACAGCATCGAACGGATCATAGAACCTCCTGGACTGCCAGGATGGCGGAGATGAAATCAGCTTAGCAGCGCCCTAGATCTTCACCTCATTACTGATTCCATGGGGCACGTGCCCGGTGGCGACAAATTCCATGGCTTTCTCGCAATGCCCGGCCTGGTCATCGAAAAACACGTCGGCGGCAAACGCTTCCAGGAATGCGGATTTCTCCAGGCCGCCAAGGAACAACGACTCGTCCAGGCGGATATCCCATTCACGCAAGGTGCGAATCACCCGCTCGTGTGACGGCGCCGAACGGGCAGTGACCAAGGCGGTGCGGATCGGGCAGGCCTCATCGGGAAACTCACGCTGCAACAGGTTGAGCGCCGCCAGAAATCCCTTGAAAGGACCGCCGTGCAACGGTTGGCGCGCCGCCTCCCGCTCATTGGCCTGGAACGCGGCCAGGCCACCGGCCTGGTACACACGCTCGGACTCATCGGAAAACAGCACCGCGTCGCCGTCGAAGGCAATGCGCAGTTCTTCGCTGGAAGCGCGGTTCGGGCCGCCTGACAGAATCGTCGCCGCCGCGAAACCCGCATCGAGGGCACTGCGTACATCCTCGGCATGGGTCGAAAGAAACAGATGGCAGCCAAACGCCGCCAGATAAGGATAAGGACTACGCCCGCCTACGAAAGCGGCGCGGGAAATATCCAGGCCGTAATGCTGGATCGAATTGAACACGCGCAAGCCGGTGTCAGCGCTGTTACGCGACACCAGCACCACCTCAACCCGCGCACGGCCCAGGCTGGCGTTCAGGCTCAGCAGTTTCTTGACCAGCGGAAATGCATCGCCGGGTTCGAGGATTTCTTCTTCGTGCTCGATCTGGTACTTGCGGTACGCCTCGACGCCTTGGGCGAGGTAGATCTTGTGGCTGTCACTCAGGTCGAACAGTGCCCGCGACGAAATCGCCAGCACCAGTTTGTCGCCCAATCCCTTTGCCATGGTATGCCCCCCTGCTCAGCGGTTACGCCGATCAATAAAACTCAAGGCCTGATACAGCGCCTGCACCCGTGGCAGCTCACAGCCGGCAGCCCTGGCCGCAGCAAGTGGGCGGGCGTAGATCGCCGCCAGTTCCAGCGGGCGTTTGTGCACGTGGTCGTGGTACATGCTCGGCAGGTAATCGTCCATGGTTTCAGTCAGGGTAAACATCTGTTCGGCGTAGCTTTTGGGAATCTCATGACCACAGGCGTGGGCGCCCTGCACCACTTCGGCCATCAGCGCCTGGATCAGTTCGCGGCTGGATTCGTCCGCCATCATCGCCGTGGTCCCCGCGCCCAATAACACGGACAGGCCGTTATAGGGCACGTTCCACACCAGCTTGTGCCAGCGCGCCAGATGCACATTGGCCATGGCCTGGGACTCGATACCCGCCTGGTGAAACAATGCGGCGCCCGCTTCGACAATCGCTTTCTGGAGGGCGTCATCGTTGGCCGCCGTACCACTGTGATATCCCAGGTTGACCCGCCCCAGCGCCTGGTGCTCGATAACGCCCGGACCCGAACGGTGCACGCCGATATAACACAGGCCACCCAGCAAGTGCAGCGATGCTGGCAAGTGTTCACGCAGGCAATCTTCCACATCGAGGCCGTTTTGCAGCAACACCACCTTGGCATCCGGCGCCGCCACCTGGGCGAGGGTCGGGGCCAATTCGACGTTACCGGTCGACTTGGTGCCCACCAGCAGCCAGTCGCACGGCGGCATATCGGCAGCGCGGGCATAAGCCTGCACGGGATGCAGATGCAATACGCCGTGCACGGTGCTGTTCAAGTGCAGGCCGTGCTCGCTGACCGCCGCGTATTCACTGCGCAACAGAAAGTGCACATCGAAACCGGCACGCGCCAGCATCAGTCCGTAGAAACCACCAATGGCACCGGTGCCGATAATGCCGATGCGGGGTGACTGGAGGTTAACTGCTGTCATGGCAAATCCTCAGGTGAACGGGTGAGTGCCTGTTTTACGGCATCGAAAACGTCATCACGCGTAAGACGTGTCTGTATTTGCCCGAGGAATTGACCCTCGCACACCACGAACAGCGCCGGCAAATGAAAGATCTGGTAGCGCTCGACCGCACCACCGTTGTGCCCGGCGTCCACCCAGCACCACCGGTCCACCGGTAACGGCCAGCCCGGCATTTGCTGGCGTGCCCAGCGGCAACTGGAACACCCTGCGCTGGTAAAGATCACCAGAGAAATACCTGGCAATCCCAGCAATTGCTGGTCAATATCCAGGTCGGTCAATTCCAGTTCCTTCACTATACTGCTGCCACCGCCGTCAATTGGACGGTGCTCGGAGTCCGTGTACATGGGTCGTTTTTTACCTCACCCTGATGATGTCGCTGTCGAGTTAATCCAACGTCCCTCTCCCGCTATCCCCCGCCAACGCCTGCACACGATCGGCCTGGGCGGCATCGCCTGCCATTGGCCACGCGCCTGGCGCGAAGGCACGGCGGTTGATCTGCATATCCCGTCCCTGGGTGCCAGCGCGCGTTATCCAGGCTATGTGGCGTGGTGTCGCAAGGTGGAAAACGGCTACCGCGTCGCTGTCTCGTTCACCGATGAACATGCGTTGTTCGGTGCACGCATGGGTGAGCAAGCATGCCGGATAGAACGCTACTGCCGCCAGCACGAAGACGCCGAGCCGACACCCCAGCAACTCGAAGCCCTGGCCCGCGAGTGGGTATCGCGCCATGCCAGCGAGTTCTCCCATGAGGCATTTGTGGCGCCGGCACTGGATTAAAGCGGGCTTTGCCCATTGTCGCGGGCCGGTGTTACGCGCTAAGGTTCCTCCCCCCTGCATTCAAATCATGCTGTGCTCCGCCGCACGGGGATGGCTGGCGGCCGGCACCCGTGACCCTGACGAGTAACACGATGGCTGATTTACCGATCAATGACCTAAACGTTGAATCCAACGAGACCCTGATCACGCCCGATCAGCTCAAGCGCGAAATCCCTTTGAGCGACGCTGCCCTGCAGACCGTCACCAAAGGCCGCGAAGTCATCCGTGACATTCTCGATGGCACCGACCACCGCCTGTTCGTCGTCATCGGGCCTTGCTCGATCCACGATCTCAAGGCTGCCCACGAGTACGCCGAGCGCCTCAAGGTGCTGGCGGCGGAAGTGTCCGACACCCTGTACCTGGTGATGCGCGTCTATTTCGAAAAACCGCGCACCACGGTCGGCTGGAAAGGCTTGATCAACGACCCGTACCTGGACGACTCGTTCAAGATCCAGGACGGCCTGCACATTGGTCGCAAGTTACTGCTGGACTTGGCCGAGATGGGCCTGCCCACCGCCACCGAAGCCCTGGACCCGATCTCCCCGCAGTACCTGCAGGACCTGATCAGCTGGTCGGCCATCGGCGCACGCACCACTGAATCCCAGACGCACCGCGAAATGGCGTCTGGCCTGTCCTCGGCCGTGGGCTTCAAGAACGGCACCGACGGCGGCCTGACTGTGGCGATCAACGCGTTGCAATCGGTTTCCAGCCCGCACCGTTTCCTGGGTATCAACCAGGAAGGTGGCGTGTCCATCGTCACCACCAAGGGCAACGCCTACGGTCACGTAGTACTGCGCGGCGGCAACGGCAAGCCCAACTATGATTCGGTCAGTGTTGCCCTGTGCGAGCAAGCGCTGAACAAGGCCAAGATCAAGCCGAACATCATGGTCGACTGCAGCCACGCCAACTCCAACAAGGACCCGGCCCTGCAGCCGCTGGTGATGGAAAACGTCGCCAACCAGATCCTGGAAGGCAACCAGTCGATCATCGGCCTGATGGTCGAAAGCCACCTGAACTGGGGTTGCCAGGCGATTCCAAAAGACCTGGCCGACTTGCAGTACGGTGTGTCGATCACCGATGCCTGCATCGACTGGGCCGCCACCGAAAACACCCTGCGCAGCATGCACGCCAAGCTCAAGGACGTGTTGCCTAAGCGCAAGCGCACCTGAGTCTGTATCGAGCGCACACAAAAACGCCGGGCTGAGCCCGGCGTTTTTTTCATGCTGTTTATGCCTTACAACTTCGCGGCATGACGCTGGTGGCGCTCCATGTAGCGTTCGACATAGGAGCAGGACGGGATCACCGTGTAGCCCGCCTCCTCGGCAAACTTCAAGGCTTCCTCGGTCAGTGCCGCCGCAATACCACGGCCCCGCAGTGCGTTGGGCACGAAGGTCCGATAGATATCCAGGGTCTGTTTGCCGAGGTCCATATAGGTCAGATAGGCACGATGACCGTCCACATTGGTCTCGAACTGATGACCAGCCTGGTCATGGTGGATGGACAACGCCTCGCTCATCACTACTCCTCGCGGGTCTTGGTTTCTGACCCCTACCTTACCGATGTTTTTCCGGCGAAGGAACATCTACGCCACCCCGTGCCGGTTTCGACAACGAGAAAACCTTGAGCGCTCACACCTGCACGTAGGGAATAGTAGGCACCAATCCTGCAATTGCTCAAGGCGCACTCGTCATCCCCTGCCACGGGTGGATATAGAAAGGGCTTCGATCTACCGATGATCGAAAGCCTGAACATTGCCGGCAGTTGAACCTTGAGACGAACAGGCGCTCTTAAAGTCACCTCTACATGCGCAAAAGATACCGGGCAACGCGAAGCCATGCTGAACGTAAGTGTCAGCGTGGATATATAAAATTTCATCTGTTTACAGGGCTTAACACATGCGGGCCGGCCCTTTCAGCCTGGATCCGATTTGCGCCCGGTTAAAAAAATTGGACAGTTTTTATACAAACCTCAAAAAGATTAGCCAAAATAGATTCGGCACGAGAATTTTTTTTGCTTCTTGCGCTACGTCAGTTTACTTACTACAAGTAATGGGTAGTATGTACGCCGGCTATTGGCTCACTCTGAGATACTAGCCATCTAATAGAAAGTCCTTGAAGGGGAACACGATGAACAACGTTCTGAAATTCTCTGCTCTGGCTCTGGCCGCAGTTCTGGCTACCGGTTGCAGCAGCGTCTCCAAAGAAACCGAAGCTCGTCTGACTGCGACTGAAGACGCAGCAGCTCGCTCCCAGGCCCGTGCAGACGAAGCCTACCGTAAAGCTGATGAAGCGCTGGCTGCTGCTCAAAAGGCACAACAGACTGCTGACGAAGCTAACGAGCGCGCTCTGCGCATGCTTGAAAAAGCTAGCCGCAAGTAATAATCCCTCGGGGTTGTTATCAAGCCGATCCATTTATGGGTCGGCTTTTTTATTGCCTGGGATTTGTGCCTGGATCACGGGCAATAAAAAGCCCGCCGTGGCGCAGGGCCTTGGCGGGCGTTTGATGTCGTGCCTTATTGCTGCAGATCGATCGGCGCGCTGGCGGCGACCGCCGCTGCGCCGGGCACACCGATTTCCGTCGGCAAACCATCTTCCGCCGCGACCACGTCACGTACCTGATCCCAATTGACCCGCAAATTGTTGGCCAGGTCTTCACGCTTGAGCAAGGCGTTGATCACCGCAGTGTGCTTGTCGACCACCGACGGCGTACCGTCATCATTCAACGGCGTATGCGCTTCAAGGTACACCTTGCCGCCACTGCTGCCGAACTTGTAGGCATCGTTGATGATGCGCACCGATGTCCCCACCGGCACCATGCCGGCCATCTCCAGCACATTGTTGTTGAACATGCGGAAGCAGCCGTGGCTTGTACGCGTGCCGATACCAAATTTCATGTTGGAACCGTGGATCAGGTAACCCGGTGTGCCCAGGGTGAACTTGAACGGCCCCAGCGGGTTGTCCGGGCCGGCCGGCACCACGTTGGGCAGCGGGTCGCCGTTGGCGGCGTGCTCGGCCTTGATCGAGGCGGGCGGGGTCCAGGTCGGGTTGGGTGTCTTGGCGATGATGCTGGTATGGGCAATGGGTGAACCCCAGCCTTCACGACCAATCCCCAACGGGAACGTGTAGACCACGTTCTGACCCTTGGGGTAGTAATAGAGCCGGTATTCCGCCAGGTTGATCACGATGCCCTCGCGCGGCCCCGGCGGCAGGATGAAACGCGTCGGCAATACGATCTCGGTACCCGCACCCGGCAACCAGGCATCCACGCCCGGGTTGGCCGCGACCATCTCCGAATAGCCCAGGTCATAGGTGGTGCCCAGGTCGGCAAAGGTGTCTTCGTACTTGGCCTTGATCACCTGGACCTGGCCGACGATGTCTTCACCCGGTGGGGGCAATGGCAACTGCAAAGCTGACGCAGAACCGGCCGCACATAGCGCAGCGAGAGACAGGCAGCAGGTGACGACGGAAAGGCGCGACAACATCCGGTAAATCCTTCGCAGACGACGGGTAGGTAAACATCGATTGTATACGTGAAGCGCGCTTCTAGCTGCCCCCTACAACTCGAAACGCAGCTCCGGCCAGATCGGCGGCGTGCCGCGCTTCTGGGACTCCAGGATGGCACGGCACAGCGGGCACAGGCGCTGGTCCTGGAAAATCGAACGATCGACTCGCGACCAACGCGGTTGCGCCGGCAACAGGGTGCCGCACAGCGTGCGATCGATGGAGCCACCCAGTTCCAGTTGACGTGCCACCAGATGCACCCGCACTTCCTGGCAGGCGAACAGATCCAGCTGCTCGTCCGGCTCGATCAGTTGGTAGTTAAACAGGGACCAGGCAGGACGCGACATCAGGGGCTCCAAATCGGGGGGGCGCCACCTTAGCCGAAAGCCTGCCGGTAGAAAAGCGTCATAGCAGCGGTTTTAACGTCGGCCAGACATTTTCCAGCAACTTGCCCTGGGCGCCGACCGCCGGGTGAAGTTGATCGGCCTGCATCAGCTCCGGGTGACCGCCCACACCATCGAGGAAAAACGGCACCAGCGGGACATTCTTTTGCTTGGCCAGCTCGCCATAGACTTCGGCAAACGCGGTGGTGTATCGCGGGCCATAATTGGGGGGCAATTGCATCCCCAACAACAACACCTTGGCGCCACCTGCCCTGGACTGGTCAATCATCGATGCAAGATTTTGTTGCAATTGCGCAGGCGGTTGCCCGCGCAGGCCATCATTGCCCCCCAACTCAATAACCACCACATCCGGCTTGTGCTCTGCAAGCGCCGCCGGCAGCCGCGCCAGGCCTCCGGCACTGGTGTCGCCACTGATGGAGGCATTGACCACTTTATCGTCGAAACCTTCCTGCTTGAGCCGTTGCTGCAGCAGGGCTACCCACCCTTTGCTGGTATCCAGGCCGAAACCGGCACTGATACTATCGCCAACGATCAGGACTGTACCCGCCGCTGCGTTCTGGGCCATGCACATCAAGGCCAGGCCAGCACTCAAAAACCACATTCGCATCGGATTCTCCATGGGCGCAAGCATTCTCACCGCGCGGAACCTTAGCAAAGTGGTTCCCAGCGCGGAAGGTGAACTGACTATCCTGCACGAACTGAGCCTGGAACTGAACAAGGGCGATAGCCTGGCTATCGTCGGCAGCTCCGGCTCCGGCAAATCCACCCTCCTCGGCCTGCTGGCCGGCCTCGACCTGCCCAGCAGCGGCGAAGTCACCCTCGCCGGGCAAGCCCTCAGTACCCTCGACGAAGACCAGCGCGCGCGCATCCGTGCCGAGCATGTGGGCTTCGTATTCCAATCCTTCCAATTGCTCGACAGCCTCAACGCCCTGGAAAACGTCATGCTGCCACTGGAACTGGACGGCCGCAAAGACGCTCGCGAACGGGCCAGGCACCTGCTCGAGCGCGTAGGCCTGGGCCAACGCCTGACCCATTCGCCACGCCAACTCTCCGGTGGCGAACAGCAACGGGTGGCGATTGCCCGCGCCTTTGCCGCCGAACCGGACGTGCTGTTTGCCGATGAACCCACCGGTAACCTCGACAGCCACACCGGCGAGCGCATCAGCGACCTGCTGTTCGAACTCAATAAGGAGAGCGGCACGACCCTGGTGCTGGTCACCCACGATGAGCGCCTGGCCCACCGTTGCCGACGCCTGATCCGTCTTGAAGCCGGCCTGATGGTCGCGCCCCTGGAGCCTTGATGGCACGTTTGCCGCTGTTGCGCCTGTTCAGCCTGGCAATGCGCCAATTACTGCGCGATGCCCGCGCCGGTGAATTGCGCGTATTGTTCTTCGCCTTGTTGGTGGCCGTGGCCGCCAGCACCGCCATCGGTTACTTCGGCGCGCGCCTCAACGGTGCGATGTTGTTGCGCGCCACCGAATTCCTCGGCGCCGACCTGGTGCTTGAAGGCAGCTCGCCAGCCCGCCCCGAGCAGATCCGGTCCGGCACCGAACTGGGCCTGGACCACGCCCGCGTCGTGGAGTTTTCCAGCGTCATTGCCACCGATAACGGCATCCAGCTCTCCAGCATCAAGGCGGTCAACGAGCAGTACCCGCTGCGCGGTGAACTGAAAAGCGCAGCCGCGCCTTTTGGCGATCAAACCCCTGGGGGCGGCCCGAAGCCCGGTGAAGCCTGGGTGGAGGCGCGGCTGCTGACGGCGCTGGACCTCAAGGTCGGCGACAGCATCGATGTGGGCATGAAAACCTTGCGCCTGGCCCGCGTGCTCACCTATGAGCCGGACCGCGCCGGCAACTTCTACAGCCTCACGCCCAGGGTGATGATCAACCTGGCGGACCTGGACGCCACCGGTGTGGTGCAACCCGGCAGCCGCGTCAGCTACCGCGAACTGTGGCGCGGGCCACAGGGCAGCTCAGTGCTGCAAACCTATCGCGATCTGGTCAAGCCGGGGCTCGCCGCCAACCAGCGCCTGCAGGATTCACGGGACGGCAACCAGCAGATCGGCGGCGCCCTGGGCAAGGCAGAACGCTACCTGAACATGGCCAGCCTGGTCGCCGTATTGCTGGCGGGTGTGGCGGTGGCGCTGTCGGCCAATCGCTTTGCCACGCGACGTTTCGACGCCAGTGCACTGCTGCGCTGCCTGGGCTTGTCACGACGTGAAGCCATGTTGCTGTTCAGCCTGCAACTGAGCGTCCTGGGGCTTTTCGCCAGCCTGGTCGGCGCCCTGCTTGGCTGGCTGGCGCAGTTTGGCCTGTTCTACTTTCTCCACGACCTGTTACCCGCGGACGTTCCACCCGGCGGGCTGCTACCGGCGGTTGCCGGGATCGGCACCGGGTTGGTCGCCCTCGCCGGCTTCGCCCTGCCCCCGCTGGCCGCATTGGGTCGAGTGCCACCGCTGCGGGTATTGCGCCGTGACCTGCTGCCGATCCCTTCCAGCACCTGGATGGTCTATGGCGCAGCGTTGTTCGCCTTGGGCCTGATCATGTGGCGCCTGAGCCTCGACCTGGTGCTGACCTTCGCCCTGCTCGGTGGCGGGGTGGTTGCGGCACTGGTACTCGGTGGCTTGCTCCTGCTCTTGCTGCAAAGCCTGCGGCGACTGCTGGCCCGCGCCTCCCTGCCGTGGCGCCTGGGTCTGGGCCAACTCCTGCGTCACCCACTGGCAGCGGCCGGTCAATCCCTGGCATTCGGCTTGATCCTGCTGTCCATGGGCTTGATCGCCCTGTTGCGTGGCGAACTGCTCGACACCTGGCAAAACCAGCTGCCCAAGGACGCACCGAACTATTTCGCCTTGAACATCCTGCCGGCCGACAAGGATGCCTTTGGCGCCCGCCTGCTGGAACTGCAGGCGCAATCCGCACCGCTGTACCCGGTGGTGCCGGGGCGCCTGATCAGTATCAATGGCGAACCGGTACAGGAAATCGTCAGCAAGGACTCCAGCGGCGACCGTGCGGTGCAACGCGACCTGAGCCTGACCTGGGCCGCCGACCTGCCACCAGGCAACGCCCTGACGGCGGGCTCGTGGTGGTCGGCGCAACCTGCCGATGAAATCCCGGGTGTCTCCGTCGAAGCCAAGGTAGCGGAAAGCCTCAAACTCAAGCTCGACGACCACCTGGTCTTCACCGTGGGCGGAGAGAATCGAGAAGCGCGGGTCACCAGCCTGCGCACCATCAACTGGGATAACTTCCAGCCCAACTTCTTCATGATCTTCCAACCGGGTACCTTGAAGGACCTGCCGGCCACCTACCTGACCAGCTTCTATCTGGCGCCCGGGTATGACCAGCAGATCGTCGACCTGTCCCGAGCGTTCCCGGCGGTAACCATCCTGCAAGTCGAGGCGTTGCTGGAGCAATTGCGCAGCATCCTCGCCCAAGTGACCCTGGCGGTGGAGTACGTGTTGCTGTTTGTACTGGCGGCAGGGATGGCGGTGTTGTTCTCAGGCCTGCAAGCCACCCTGGATGAACGCATTCGCCAAGGCGCGCTGCTGCGTGCGTTAGGCGCCGAACGCAAGCTGCTGGTCAAGGCCAGGCGCATCGAGTTCGGTTTGCTGGGTGCCGTCAGTGGGTTGCTGGCGGCGCTGGGCACGGAGCTGGTGACGTTCGTGCTGTACCGCTACGCATTTGACCTGGCCTGGCACCCTCACCCGTGGCTGTTGCTGCTACCGGTGATCGGTGCCGTGCTGATCGGCGGTGCCGGTGTGTTTGGCACCCGCCGCGCGCTGAATGCCAGCCCGTTGACGGTGTTGCGCGAAGGTTGAAATGCGATGGGCCCGGATTCCTTACAGAATACGGGCCCATTTTGCTCACTTCACATATTCGATCCCGGTGATCCACCAGCACACCTCACCGCTTGGGGTCTGCACGATAGCCTCGTCATCCACCTCCTTGCGCAACAGCGCACGGGCCATGGGCGAATCGATGGAGATGTAGTCCATCCGGTCATAAATCTCGTCATAACCGACAATACGAAAACGCTTGGTTTCACCCTGCTCGTTTTCAATATCCACCCAGGCGCCGAAAAACACCTTGCCCTCCTGCTCAGGCATGTACTCCACCACGCGCATGTCTTCCAGGCGTTTGCGCAGGTAGCGCACACGACGATCAATCTCACGCAACAGTTTCTTGTTGTACTGGTAGTCGGCGTTTTCGCTGCGATCCCCCAGCGAAGCCGCCCACGTCACTTTGCGCGTGGTGTCCGGGCGCTTTTCGCGCCACAGGTAATCCAGCTCCTTTTTCAGCGCTTCATGGCCTTCTTTGGTAATCAGCTTGGTACTCAAACGCTTGCATCCCCAGGCAATGTCCATAGGTGCCGATACGCCTGGGTTTCATGCCCTGGGTTCGGCCGGCTGGCGTTGATGATAAATGAACCGGTGAAAGTAGCCAGGCCGGTCTAGCTATCGAGCGTGCGATCCAGCTCCAGCAACATGCCCCGCAGGCTTTGCCGCAAGCCCGACACCTGTGACGTCATCACCTTCAAGGCTTCGGTCCTCTGGCTGACGGCAAGCGACTGATCATGCAGTTGAGTGGTGCGCTGTTCCAGCTCTCGAACCTTCTCATCCAGTTGGTTTTGTTCCTGTTGCAGCCGCGCCTGCCACTGCTCAAGTGCAGTCTCCCGCTCGATTGCAGCGAGTTTTTGCTGGGTCAACTCTTGAGCGACACGGGCAAGGTTGGTCAGCGTGCTATCGACTTCGAACAATGTACTGTTGTCGCCTGAAGACATGAACTTCGTTGGCACCGGCGCATCAGGCTCACGTGGAATGGCAGGTGCGGCCTGCGCCATGTCCACTGGCGTGCTCAAGGGTGCCTGCCGGGGCTCCTCAACCGGTTGTTCATGCAGCGGAGGGCGGACCGACTCGGGTGGGCTCGCGCTCTTGGGAGGAGAGATCATTTGTGACGAAAACCGAATGGACGGCACAATCACTGAAGCACTTTCGATCGCTGGCAACGTCGGCGCAGACATGCCCAGGGTGATCACTTTCATCACCAGCGCTTTCTTGATGATCACCGAATGATGATCCTCAGGCCTGGCCGGTGGCAACTTGCAACCTTTCAAATCGACAAAATGATAAGGCACTTGGGTTTCGGTAACACTACCGGGTTTAACGCCCGAAGCGGCTAATGTCAGTATTTGCTTGAAAACATGCAATGCCACCTGCAGGTCTTCCTTGGATTCAACGCTTCCCAGGAAATAACGATCAAGTTTCTTACGCAAGGCCGCGATATAGACCCTGGAACTTCCAGGCTCTATCTCTTCATCCAGGCTATACACAAGGAAGTTTGAGGCCGTCTGACCGACAGCAAACCCACAGAGCAGTGCACCGTTAACCGGAGCATCTTGACCATTGCGTTCAAGAACAAGGGTACGTAGCAGCATCATGCAATCAGGCCTCAATATTCGGAAAGAAAGCTTATATAAACAAAAAATAAACAATCAAAAATTAGACACTCCAAAACACGACACATTGTTTCAGTGGTCCGCCCGCCCTGCACGTAGGACTTGTCTTATTAATGCTGACCGACGTTCCCAAAACCGCGAGCAACCCGTACCCTTTTTTCAACCTCCCTACGTCATACCAAACTTATTCGGTAAAACAATGATCGAAATAAGCAATCTGACAAAACATATGGGTAACAATACTGTTGTCAGCGACTTTTCATTCAGTGCCGGTCAACAGGAATGCCTTGGGTTGTTCGGACAGGATCACACGGCCAAAACAGTCCTGCTCGATGTCATTGCCGGTTCGACACAGCCGTCCAGCGGTCATATAAATATTCAGGGCTTCAACACACAAACCCACCCGCTCGAAGCCAGGCAACTGGTCGGCTATCAACTGTCCAACGACCTCGGCCATCCAACGATGTCGGTCAAGGCGTTCCTGGATTTCATTGCTGCCATTCGTGGCTTTCGCGGTACCGAAAAACGTGACCGCCTGGAACAGTCCGTCGCACGACTGGAGTTGTTTCCGGTGCTCGATGCCCCCCTCGACCTCCTTTCTATCGCCTGGAAACGCAAAGTCGCGATTGCCCAGGCCATCCTGCATGGCCCTGCCCTGTTACTGCTGGACGAACCCACCGAAGGACTCGCGCAGGATCAGAAGCACGCATTCAAGGCACTTATCCAATCATTGACTCAAGAAATGACGGTCATCATTGCCTCGCGTCACTGCGAAGAGTTGTCCGAACTGTGTACACGCGCCCTGGTAATTGCCAACGGTCGCCTGGTGGCCGATACGCCACTGCCCGATCTACAGCGCGACTCGCGTCACTTCCAGGCAGTCACCCTTACCGCCGAGACGCCACTGGACCTGTTGGCACTGGCTGTCCTTCCAGGTGTGGCAGGCATCGAAGAGCATCGAAACGCGCCCGGCACAGTGACGGTTCTCGCCATGCCCGGACACACCATCTATCCCCATATCAACACGCTGATTGCCAGCCGGCGCTGGAAAATCACCTCACTGAACCTGGAGCCAGGTCGCCTGAATGATGTGGTCCACCACCTGACCAAAGAGGCGTCCCATTGAGACTATTGCCCATCATTCTGAGGCGTCAACTCACCAGCTATGCGCGCTACCCCAGCACTTACCTCAACATTGCCATTTTCCTCATACTGTCAGTGACATTAGGGTTGTACGTAAGTCCGTGGCGGGAACAAAACGGCAGTGACTTACAGGTATTTTTCCGGTTCCACCCTTCGCTTTACTTATTGCTGATTCCCGCCCTGACCACTCAACTTTGGTCCGATGAAACCAACGCAGGTTTTTTCAGCCTGATGAAAACCCTGCCCATCACGACGTTGGAATGGGTTGTCGGAAAATTCCTGGCCGCCTGGCTGGTGGCCAGCACCGCCCTGTTTCTGATGTTCCCCCTGGTGATCATTGCGAACTATCTGGGCAACGCCGACAACGGTGTCATTGCCTCGCAATTTCTGGCGAGTTGGTTGCTGGCAGGCAGTTACTTATCCGCAGGCTGTTTTATTTGCGCACTGGTCCATCACCGCACTGTTATTTTCGTATTGACACTGGGCTTGTTACTGACAACCAGTGGCCTTTCTTATGTACTGGACTCACTTGAACACCACACCCCTATATGGCTGATCGACAGCCTGACATCCCTCAGCCCTACCTGGCGATTCAGCAGTATCGATGATGGAAAACTCACACTGCGCAACATACTCTATTTTATTAGCATGATCCTCGCCTTTCTCACCGCAACGACAGTCACACTCAACTACAAACACAGATGAGAAGGGAACCCCTTAATGCGGTCCATTCTGCGCACCGGTATGACGCTTTGCGTCACCTTTTTGCTTTTCCTGGCTTTCAACCTGGTGTGGATAGGTAAACTTCCTGATATACGCTGGGATCTTTCTCAACAAAAAATCCACACTTTATCGCCCCCCGTATACCCACTGCTCGCAACGCTCGAAAGCCCGGTGGACATGTATTACTTCAATTCAAATAACGACCCGAAACGAAGCTACGCCGTGAAACGCTATGGCAAACGTATTGAGGACCTGCTCAAGGAGTACGAAAAGAAGGCTCGGGGCATGATCAACCTGCACGTGATTGAACCCGCTCCCTATTCGGAAGACGCCTATAAGGCACGGCTGTCAGGGCTCGACGAGAACACAGGGTTTCTCGGTCTCATCAGCACGAGCCCCGGTCATGGCGTGCGCCGTATCGGTTCTTTCAGCCTCGAGCGCGAGCCCTTGCTCGAATATGAAATAAGCCACCTGCTCTACAAGTTGCAGCACCCGGAGCGACCGGTTGTTGGGCTGCTGTCGGGGCTGCCGATGGACGAATCCGCAGGTCGGCTCCTGCAGGCGGTGCGGCGAGAATTCGAACTGGTCGCTCTGGAGCCGAATGTCGCTCTAATCCCCGAACACATCAAAACGCTGATGGTTGTACAGCCACGGATACTGCCGGAACGGACCTTGTATGGGATTGAGCAATTTGTCTTGAGGGGCGGTAGATTGATGATGTTCATCGACCCGTTGAGCGAACAACGCTCAACCCCATTCCCAGCCAATAGCCGACTGGACGAGGTGCTTGCCGCCTGGGGTATCCGGATGCCGACGGACAAGCTGGTGGTCGACTCTCTCTACACGCCCTGGGAGACGCCAGATATGCCCAATCGAGTCAGGCTGAACTTGCCACGACAGGCAATGAACCTGAACGACATCAGCACCTGGAACCTCAACAGGGTGACAGTATCGAGCAGTGGGGCGCTGGTGCAGTTGAACAAAAGCCGCACAACCTTCACCCCGATCCTGCAAAGTTCCGAGCAATCCGTGCTGTTGGAGGCCAACCAATCCCCTCGCGCAACAAAGTCCGATTCCGTGATTGAAGAGGCTTCGAGCCGAGAACGGCGCCATGTCATTGCTGCACGCATCGAAGGGCCGAGCTACTCAGTCTTTTCCGATGGTATCAAGGGCCTGCCACCCGGGTTGCAAACAGCCGCGCAGATTCATGTTGTGGTCATCGCTGACACCGACATGCTTACCGATAAGGTCAGCGACGCGGCGCCCGATGGCAACGCGCTGTTTGTTCTGAATACACTGGATAACCTGTCCGCCCCCGACATGCTCGTCGCGATTCGCCCAAGGGCAACGCAGGACATGCCGACGGTGCTGGAGGGTATGCGCGAGGTCGCAAGACAGGCCTATCGTTCGAAAGCCAGCGAACTGGAGCGACGCTTGCAACGAACAGAGCAGGAATGGCAACGGCTGAGCCCATGGACAACCACCCTCGGCACCCAGGCAGTGGAGACCAATACCCAGCTGCAAGCACTCAACAAGGAACGACTGCGCCTACCCATGGAGCTGAATACCCTGCAGCGCGAAGCCTACGCCCAAGTGCGTCGTCTGGAGTTGGCGATAACGCTGGTGGCGATCTTTGCCATGCCGCTGACGTTATGCCTGATCGCCTGGATGGTCTTTCTTGGAGAGCGCCGACGCCGGTTGCAAGCCGGCGGCATGATTCACTGAATGTTCAGCGACGGGCTATCAGTCCCTGTCGTGCAATACGGGTCAACTGGCGGATGACTTCGGTGGCATTGTCGGCGCTTGGGGCCTGGATAACCGCAAGGTCAAAGCTGTTGCTGGCAAAACGCGCAAGTGAGTCGCCATCTTCGACAAACTGGATCAGGAACGCCGAAGGTCGGCCAGTGCGACGCGGCCAACCATCCAGGTAACGCAATAGCGTGGGCTGGTGCTTGCCGCCAAGAAGAATTTTCGGGTTGCGTTGAGTGAGGTCCGCAGTGATCGGGGCCAGGCGTATCAGGGGGCGTAATGCATTCATCGTGTCGTGTCTCTGCCTCAAAAGTCTGCGGGCAGGTGAGAGGCAACACCGAACCAGCGCTTTAGCGGAATTTCGAAGCATGGAACACGCTTCTGTCGGGACCGATGACGATCACCCATGGCGCCCCGCAATTAGCTGTTTAAATCGGCGCATGAGCGGCATCCTAGAGAAGCCGGTGGGGCGGTGTCAAGAATCCCGAGCAACGAAAAGGCCCGCACAGGGCGGGCCGATTCAAGGTGTTGCAGCCCAATCAGTGGGCGATGGCGCGGTCTGCGGACAGTTTGCCAGCACCCTCCAGCAGTACCGCCAGTGAGCCGCCGAGCAGGGCCAGGGCGAACTCATAACCGTTGTTGGCCATGAACAGGCCGTTATGGATGTGCACCGAGAAGATCGCCACCAGCGACAGGAAAGTCAGGCCCAATGCCGCAGGGCGAACCAGCAGACCGATGATCAACGCCAGGCCGGCAAAGAACTCGGTACCGCCCGACAGCAGCGCCATCAGCGTACCCGGCGCCAGGCCGATGCTTTCCATCCACTGGGCAGTGCCCGCCAGACCGTAGCCGCCAAACCAGCCAAAGAGCTTTTGCGAACCGTGGGCGGCGAAGATGATGCCTACCACAATGCGCAGGATAGTCAGGCCGTAACCGGCGCGAGTGGAGAGAATACGGTTGATCAGTGGGCTCATGGTGCAGATCCTTTTCAAAGTAGGGTTGGTTGGCCGCTATATTAATCAGTTAAAACAATGATAAAAGCCGAAAAAATGCCTGATTAATATCGATAAAATCGATTACTTCCGTGAAGCGATTTTCGGCGCTGGCGGTTCCAGGGACTCCCGCTCCCGATCGAACGCCAAGAAATACTTGTTGACGCTATTAACATAGCTGACGCCGCCCATCCCTACCTGCTCCATGGCAATGCGTTCAACCTGGAAAAACCACTGGTTGGGGTTGAGCCCCCGCCGCTTGGCTTCAGTACGCATGCCCTGCACCCGCTCCGGCCCCATGTTGTAAGCCGCCAGCACAAAGGCCATGCGCTCGCGCTCGTTGAGCTTGGGGCTGGCGAAGAACTTGCGACGGATCATTGCCAGGTACCGCGCGCCGGCCTGCACGTTGCTGTCGAGACTTTCGATGTTGTTGACCCCCACGCGTTGCGCCGCCGATGGCGTGATCTGCATCAAGCCGGTAGGGCCGCCGCTGTTGCGCGCGCCAGGGTCAAGCGCCGATTCCTTGAAGGCCAGTGCGGCGAGGTTCAACCAGTCCATGCCCTGCTCGCGGGCGTGTTTCTGCAAGACCGGGCGCAGTTTTTCCAGGCGCTGTCGGTCGACGCGGGCCAATGGGTTGCGCACTTGGTAAAGGCGACGGTAGATACGCTGGAATGCCACATCCTGATCGGACGGGGTTCGATAGGTCTTGAGGAATCGATCAATGCTGGCCCGCAGCATCGAGGCATCCTGGCGCACGAACCAGTATTCGTCGCCCGGCTCGCTGATCGCCACCTGCTTATCGAAACGCAACTTGGGCAGGATCTTCGACCAGCGCTCGGCAATCGGCTTTTCGACAATAGTCAGGTGGAAAATACCGGCCTGCACCATCTCCAGCACATCTTCCACGGCCAGGGTCGGGTCCACCCACTCCACTTTCACCGGCGGCTGCTTGTGCAGCGCGAGTTTTTGATTGACCTGGTTGATGGCATCCGCCGCGGCGCTACCGGTGGTCAACGCCAGGGTGCGGCCGGACAATTGTTCCAACTTGGTAAACCGTCGCTCGCCCTTAACCCCCACCAGCCACAACGGCACATCGCTGGCAATCGGGTCGCTGGTGCTGATCTTGTGCCCCGCTTTTACATCGAGCACTTCACCGGGCGCCACCAAATCACCTTCGCCACGGGCCAGTGCGCCAAGCAACTGGTCCTTGGCCTTGGGAATGATCTTGAGGTTGATCTCCTGGCCATCACGGGCATGGCCATTGAGGTACTGCTCGAAGGCGCGCAGGCGATGGTATTCGACACCGATGGCCTGGCCTTGCACCTCACCGGAGCTGTTACGGCTCTGGTTGACCAATACGCGCAACGTGCGGCTTGAACGAATCTCCGCCAAATCGCGCACCTTGCCGGGCTTGGTCACTTCCAGCGGCCCGTCCAGACGCGCAACCGCCGCCATGGGCAGCAGCATCGTCAGGCACAACATAAGCAACGCCGAGGGTCGGATCATCCGCTCTCCGGAAAGAATACTGGCCAACGCCCTCGCGAAAAACGAGGCGGTGGGGTCAGAAACAGAGCGCTTTATGCGCTGGCAAGGTACGCAACGGCGGCATGATGAAAGGCGGCGAGCCAACCACAATGTCGCTTGCGACGTTCAAAGACAGCTATAACTCGTTGTAGTTCTTCGTTTTTCTTATAAATCTACAGCTCTGATATGCTTTCCGGCCGCAGGCGGAGATAGCACCATGCAACTCATTGATATCGGCGTCAACCTGACCAACCCCAGTTTCGACGAGAAGCACCAGGCCGTGCTCGAGCGCGCCTATGCTGCCGGCGTGCAACAATTAGTACTCACCGGCACCAGCATCGAGGGCAGCGAACAGGCCCTGGCGCTGTGCGAAAAACTCGATGAAAGCGGCCAACGCCTGTTCAGTACGGCGGGCATCCACCCCCACTCTGCCAGTGACTGGAACGGCGATAGCGCATCACGTTTGCGCGGGTTGCTGAAAGAAAACCGCGTACGCGCAGTCGGAGAATGCGGGCTGGATTTCAACCGGGATTTTTCACCGCGTCCGCAGCAGGAAAAAGTCCTCGAAGAACACCTGGTACTGGCCATCGAGCTGAAACTGCCGGTATTCCTCCACGAACGTGACGCCAACCAGCGCCTGTTGGATATCCTCAAGGACTACCGCGACCACCTCACTGCCGCCGTGGTGCACTGCTTCACCGGCGAACAACAGGCGCTGTTCAGCTACCTCGACCTCGACTTGCACATCGGCATCACCGGCTGGATTTGTGACGAACGCCGTGGGACACACCTGCACCCCCTGGTCAGGGAAATTCCCCGTGGCCGTCTGATGCTGGAAAGCGACGCCCCCTACCTGCTACCGCGCACCTTGCGTCCGAAGCCGAAAAACGGTCGCAACGAGCCCGCGTATCTACCCGAAGTGCTGCGCGAAGTCGCCCTGCACCGCAACGAGAGCGTGGAAGACCTGGCACGCCACAGCACGGCCTGCGCCCGTCGTTTTTTTGGGCTGCCTGCCGTGGATTGATGCGGCGCATTGACCCATGTCAAAACCGTTTTCCTGGATAGCGGCACAATAATGGCACCTTGCCAATGCTGTTTCCGCTATCAGAGAAAACCTTCCATGGGTGCCTGGCTTAGCAATATCTCGCTGAAGTACAAATTCTGGGCCGTCAATGCGGTCGCCTTCATTACCACCCTGCTGCTGGTGCTCTATGCCGTGCAGCTTGAACAACAGTCCCGCAGCGATGCATCCCGGGCTTCGGCGCAAGCCCAGGCACACTTGTTCAATGCGTGGCCGACTGGCGAAGCATTGCCCAAGGGCGAGCACTGGCTGACGTTCAAGCGCGGCCAGGTCCCACAACTGGCGGAGCAGGATCTGTCAGCCCTTGGCAGCAACCTGGGCTGGGTCGAACTCAATCACATGCCGTGGTTCGGCGAAAACCCGCTGATGGGTGCCGAAGTCATCGCCCGCCCTGACGGTCAATACGTCGCCGTGCTTGCCTACGCGCCAAGCCTGAGCCAGGTGTTCGAAGAACGCTTCGCCAACTATGCAGTGGCGGTCTTGATCCTGATGCTGGCGATGCTCGGCGCCTCGCAACTGCTGATCCGCTTCCTGCTCAGCCAACTCAACACCCTGAAAGACGTGATGCTGCACGTAGAGAAAACCGGCGACCTGTCGGCCCGCGTGCCGTTGGCCTGCAAGGATGAAGTTGGCCAGATGGCCAGCGCCTTCAACGCCATGCAAGCGGGCTACCAGCGCGTCGTCAACACCGTGGCACGCACCGCCCAGCAACTCGACGATGGCGCCGCACGGTTGGCCAGCAGCATGAACGACGTGCAGCACGGCATGCTCGGCCAGCAAAGCGAAACCGACCAGGCCGCCACTGCCATCAACGAAATGACCGCCACCGTCTACCACATCGCCCAGCACGCCGGCGCCACCCGCGACCTGTCCCAGACCGCCGACACCCTGGCGGGCAGCGGCCAGGAAGTGGTCACCCGCGTACAACGCTCGATTGCCGGCCTCTCCACGGGCGTGCAGCAGACCGCCGAGATGATCCAGAAGCTCGCCGAGGACAGTCAGAAAATCAACGGTGTGGTCAGCGTGATCCATAGCATCGCCGAGCAAACCAACCTGCTCGCCCTCAACGCCGCCATCGAAGCCGCCCGCGCCGGGGAAATGGGCCGGGGTTTCGCCGTGGTTGCCGACGAAGTGCGCAACCTGGCCAAACGCGTACAAAGCTCCACCGACGAAATCACCCGCATGGTCTCGGCGCTGCAGGCCGGCACCCGCGACGCGGTGGACTTCATGCAGGAAAGCTCGTTCAAGGCTGACGACTGCGTGCAGCAAGCCCAGGAAGCCGGCGCGGCCCTCGCCGAAATCACCAGTGCCGTGGCGCAGATGCGTGAAAGCAACACCCAGATCGCCGTCGCTGCCGAGCAGCAAAGCCACGTCGCCGAAGAGATGAACCGTGCGGTGGTGAGCATTCGGGATGTGACCGAGAACACCGTGAAGCAAACCGTGGATTCGGCGACGACCAGTAATGAACTGGCAACCTTGGCCGGGGAGCTGAGCAAGGCGATTGGGCAGTTGAAACTGTAGGACTGCTCAACCCGTAATCCTCTGCCTACAACAAAGCCTCGGTTTGCCCGAGGTTTTGGCGAAACGTCCTAGCCCTACCGACGAATAACGCCGACTTCTTTTCCCTGGCAACCTCTCCAAAGTCTCTCGCCTGATCAATCAGCGCGAGGGACCGCCGATGCACTTCTCCAGCCGTGCCCCACTCAATGGGGCAGCCTCATGACTCCAGTTATTGCCCGGTTCATCCTGGCGCCCATGGATGCCAAGGCGCCGGACGTTGAAGGCGTCCTGCGTGACTTGCGTGAATGCCTCAACACGTTTGACGAGTGGGCCGAAAGCTTCTGGAGCGGCTTGGCGCTGGAAGTCGAGCAGGTGTTCAAGGTCGGCGACGAGGTTTCCCTCGTCGCTCCGGCGTCCTCCAAGAAACCGAATCGCACGGTTGCCACCTGTAAGGCCCAGGGTGCGTTGACCCTGGTGCATATGTTCGAGAGCACGCGGTTTGTGCCTATCGGCAATACGCCGGTGATGCTGCAAGCGATTGCGCCTGACGGCAGCCCAATGGGTTCGCCGATCCATCACACCATCGGCCCCAGCGGCATGCTTGAAGTCAGCGACTGCACCCGCGATCAGCGCTACCAGATCACCCTCTATCCCAACGTTTCCAAGGATCACATCAAGGCGCTGTATGCGTCTTATCAGTCGGTGATCGCGGGGCTGGAAATGGGCCTGCGTGATGAGTGGGCGAAGACCTTCAAGCCGCAATGGAGCGACTTTGCCAACGCCATATCCTTGGAACGCAGTGCGATGCAGGGCATGGCGTTTTCCAGCGGCATGGCCAAGGCGCTCTACAACCTGTGGGACAACTTCACACAACTGTACGACCTGCTGGCGGACCTCAAGAGCAATAGCCAGAAACTGCTGCAGTACGTCTCCCAGGCCGAACTGGATGAACTGTTGAAACTGGGCAAGGACACCATTGCCCAGGGCCTGCTTGTGCTCAGCGATGAGCCGCTGATGTTTATCTATCTGTCGGCCCTGGTTGCCTGGGTACGCATGCTGCCGCCGCCGCAGATGTACGAGCTGCTGGGCGAGATGACCGGCGAGGTGCTGATCAATCTGTTTCTGATCTGGGCCACGCGAGGCATGGGGGTTCAGCTTCGTTTGGGTATGCAGGTGCTGGGGCACATCAAGTCCGAGCGCGTGCGTAAATGGCTGCAAATGCTGGCGGACCAGGTGGTCGGGCCTCGGTTGGAGGCGCATGTCGAGGCGGCCAGGCCGTTGCTGCTGGGTAGCTCCGCGAAGCCGATCCGGGTGATTCCGAATGCGCCGTTGAAGGCTGGGGATCAGGTGGTTTCCAACGCGGTGCCGGTGGTGCGCAACAAGTCCCAGCGAACCGTGTTAGTTCAGCAAGAGCATGTGGATGACGTGCCGGTTTCTGCTCGCAACCCGAATGGGGATGCGGCGGCATCTTCGGACAAGACCGCCACCAACGGCTGCCCGGTGTCGATGGTCACCGGCGAGGAACTCCTGACCCTCACCGATGG
>NZ_JBYSZX010000029.1:0-32310 GCF_058787615.1 Pseudomonas sp. FW305-3-2-15-C-LB1
GTGTGTCCCCTTCGTCTAGTGGCCTAGGACACCGCCCTTTCACGGCGGTAACAGGGGTTCGAGTCCCCTAGGGGACGCCATTTGCGGGAATAGCTCAGTTGGTAGAGCACGACCTTGCCAAGGTCGGGGTCGCGAGTTCGAGTCTCGTTTCCCGCTCCAATTTAAGCAGTGTGGCCCTCGGGCGGCACTGAGTGAAACCAGGGCATGATCTTCGGATCTAATCCCTGGACACTGAAATGCACACCATGTGTTTCAGTTGTGTGTCCCCTTCGTCTAGTGGCCTAGGACACCGCCCTTTCACGGCGGTAACAGGGGTTCGAGTCCCCTAGGGGACGCCATTTGCGGGAATAGCTCAGTTGGTAGAGCACGACCTTGCCAAGGTCGGGGTCGCGAGTTCGAGTCTCGTTTCCCGCTCCATATTCGACAAAAACGCCGATCAGCAATGATCGGCGTTTTTGTTTGTGCGTGATTTGTGCGGAGACGCCGCAGGCCCGCTGCGGCAGCGTTCAATGCGCCGTCTGGGCCTCCTGCGCCGGCATGAAAAAACGCGCAAACAACTCGGACTGAGACTTGATGTTCAGTTTGTTGTAGAGGTTGCGACGGTGAACTTTGATGGTCTCTGCCGACAGGTTCAGCTTGCCGGCGATTTCTTTGTTGGAAAAACCGCTCAACAGCAACTTGAGCACATCTTTTTCGCGCGCAGTGATTTGTGTGCCCAGTTGCACGATGGCCTCTGACCAGGGTGGCGGTTCGTCCTGGCTTTTTTCCGCATCAGTCTCAAAGCACATGCGTTGATGCATCAACGCCATCACCCATGGCTTGATAATGTCCAGGGTCGCGATCTGCTGCGGGCTGTATCGCGCGTTGCTGCCGAATGAAATGCACAGCGTTCTGTCGGCGTCGAGTTGTACGTTGTACTGCACCTCATCCACGCTGATGTACTGGGCGAAATACTGGTGGTAATACTCGGTGGTCAGGAAGTGCTCCGGCGCAATGTCGGACAGATGAAAAAAGCCGCTCTGCGGGTTTTCGCGGTTGGCAATGTAGAACGGGTCGAGCAGGTACAGCCCTTTTACGTAGCGCTGGGTCAACGCGTCCACTTCGTCCGCATCGGCGACCTCAGTCACGCTGACCACCCGTACCTGGTGGTCGCTGAAGATCAGCACGACCCAGTTGTCGATCTGGACGTATTCCTTTAGCACGCGAACCAGTGAGCTCCAGAACGCCGGTCGGTTCAGTTGCATGATCAGCGTCCCGGCCGACCGATGCCAGGCCAGGTTGTGAAGGTCGAGCGACATGTACTACCCCTTTAGGGTTAGGCATTCATGGGGCTGGGCTAAGTACTTCTAGGTATTTACTAAGCGGACGTGCCGAGTATATTCACCCCTCAGCGGATGAAGGCCATGATGGCCTGTCGTTTTTGACAAGGATAGCAATATGAGTCAACCCCGTTTGCGCGCCATGTTCATGGCGGCGCTGGTCTGTGTTGGCGCGAGCGCGCCGGTCTCGGCGGCCGAACCCCGGGTCAACCTCTACAACTGGTTCGGGCTGATCGCCCCGGAAACACCCAAGGAATTCGAGCAGAAAACCGGCACCCGGATGCACATGGATGCCTTCGACAGTGCCGAGATCATGCAGAGCAAGGTCATGGCCGGGCGTACCGGGTATGACGTGGTCGTCGCCACGTCGAATGTCTTGCCCAGCCTGATCAAGGCTGGCGTACTGGCGCCGCTGGACCGCTCTCAACTGAGCAACTTCTCGCATATCGATCCGGAGATGCTGGCGCTGCTCTCCGCCAATGACCCGGGTAACCGCTACGCCGTGCCCTACCTGTGGGGCACCACCGGCATTGGTTACGACGTGGACAAGGTCAAGGCCGCCCTGGGCGAGAATGCCCCGGTGGACAGCTGGGACCTGATCTTCAAGGAAGAGAACATCAGCAAGCTCAAGTCGTGTGGCGTGGCGATGCTCGATTCCCCGAGTGAAATCATTTCGATCGCCTTGCATTACCTCGGGCTGCCCAGCAACAGCCAGAACCCTGAGGATTACCAGAAAGCCCAGGCGCTGCTGCTGAAGATCCGCCCTTACGTCCTTTACTTTGATTCATCCAGGACGGATGCCGACTTTGCCGATGGCAACATCTGTGTGGTGGTGGGCTGGGCGAGCGGGGCGCTGACGGCACAGGCCATCAATGAAAAAAACAACACCGGGCGCAAGATTGCCTACAGCCTGCCGCGCGAGGGCGGGTTGGTGTGGTCGGAAAACTTCGTGCTGCTCAAGGATGCGCCGCATGCCAAACAGGGTCTGGCGTTTATCAACTACATGCTTGACCCGACAGTGATTGCCAAGAGTTCCAACCACACGCTGTACCCCAACGCCAACAAGGACGCCACCGAGCTGGTCGAGCAGAAGCTGCGCGACAACCCCTGGATTTATCCGTCCAAAGAGACCATTGCCACACTGGTTCCCCTTGAACCGCTGCCCTTGAAGTTGGAGCGAATCCGCACGCGTGTGTGGACCAAAGTGAAGAGCGGCACGTGACCGGCTGAATGACCAGGCATGCCGGGCTGTTGCAGGCGTGCCGTTGAAGGAGATCAATCATGGGCCAAGCGGAATATCAGCGCGACGTGAAGTCGGACGATGACGAGGCGTACACGCAAATCGAAGAACAGATCGGCCACTGTACGCCCGAACAAGCCTGGGCCATGTATTACGTCTCGACGGGCATGGTGCGTGAGTACATTACACGGGCGGTGATGGAGCATATTGGCCGGGGCAACCGGGCGCTGCTGCTGGAGTTCCCGGAACTGGCCCGGGCCGAAGAGAAATCCCGCTTCCTGCTGCCGCTCTAACCGCATGCCGATCAGCGATGATCGGCATTTTTGTGTGCGCACAGGTTCACCGCTTTGGCCAGGCGTACCGTGGCCTCACGGATTTCCGCCTGATTGAGTGAGGCAAAGCCCAGGCGCAACGCATTTTCCGGCCGGTCCATCGGCGAAAACTGCCGACCACTGCGTACGACCAGCCCATGTTCCAATGCGGTTGCCGCCATCTGATCGACGTTTATCCGATCTTCAAAACGCACCCACAGCGCCAGCCCGCCTTCGGGTTCGCGCACCATGATCCGATCACCGAATGCCGCATGCAAACAGCCCTGCAAGGTTTCGCGGCGGGCGCGGTATTCCTTGGATACCCGACGCAGGTGTTTCTTCAATTCACCCGCGTTGATCAGGTCCGCGAGCATCTTCTGCGCCACCGCGTCGGCATCGCCCAGCATCAACGCAGCGTTGCCGTGCAGGGCTTCAATGACGGGTGTGGGAGCCACCACATAGCTGCAGCGAAACGTCGAGCCGAGCGCCTTGGACAACGAGCCGACGTAGAGCACATGGCGCTGTGAACGGTCGCTGGCCAGCGGCAGGTAAGGTCGCCCGTTGAAGTGATATTCGTGGTCGTAATCTTCTTCGATGATGCAGAACTCATGCAGCGCCGCCAATGCCAGCAGCTGTTGCCGACGCGCTGCGTGCAGGCTCACGGTGGTGGGGAATTGGTGGTGCGGCGTGAGATAGATCATCCGCACCTTGTGCTCGCGGCACAGACGATCGATCTGGTCCGTGCGGCAGCCTTCGTCGTCGACATCCACGGTGACCAACTGCGCGCCCAGCTTGCGGAAAATCTCCCAGGCCGGCGGGTAGCTCAGGCGTTCCACCAGCACCACGTCGCCAGGTTTGAGCAGCAGGCTGGCGCTCAGGTACAGCGACATCTGGGTGCCTTGGGTCAGGCAGATATTCTCGGCGCTGACCGTCAGCCCGCGGTTGTTGCGCAGCATTTCGGCCAGGGCGCAGCGCAACTCATAGCCGGTGCCCTCACTGCCATAGCGCACCGTATTGGAGGCGAAGCTGTTGCGCAGGGCATTGCGGTAGTGGCGGTGCAGCACGGCTTGGGGCAGCAGGCGGTGGTCACTGGTGCCGTTGTCGAAAAACAGTGCGCCATGCCGGTGCTGCAGTGCCGTCGCCTGGGCGTTCTGGGTGAAGTACGGCGCGTTCGCCTGGGCCAGGATGGGCGGTGCGAAGGACGGTTGCGCGCGATTCGGCATTGGCTTGGGCGCCAATTGCGCATTGACGAAGGTCCCGCGTCGCGGCTCGCTGACCAGCCAGCCTTTGGTCATGGCTTCTTCGTAGGCCAGGATCACGGTCTTGCGGTTGACGTCGAGCAATTGCGCCATTTCCCGCGTGCCCGGCAGCAAGGTGCCGGGCGGCAAGCGGCCCTCGACGATTGCCGTCACCAGGCCTTCGGCGATCTTGCGGTAGGACGCCTGGCTGGCGCTCTCGTCCAGCTTGAGCAGCGGCCGCCATTTACGCATCTGGACCATCTGAAGTATCCAAAACTGGAGGTTTTAATGGGCCTAGTCTAGCGCAACAATCTAGCCTCACTCACCCCGAGGTTGTTATGAATACACGTCATGTCATCGAACTGTCCCCCTCGGGGAAAACCTTTGAGGCCGGTGATGAGCTGTTGCTCGATGCGATGCTCGCCAGTGGCCTGTCCGTGCCGTTTTCCTGTCGGCGCGGTGCCTGTGGATCGTGCAAGGTGGTAGTCGCAGAAGGGCAGTACCGGGCCAGGCAGTTGGCGCCGAACGCCCCCGCGCCGTGCTATCCGTTGGCGGCGAATGAAATGTTGTTGTGCCAGAGCCACGCCTGCGGCGATATGCGCCTGGAAATTCCCGGCTGGTCCCTGGACACCCCCGCGCTGAGTGTCGAGGCGCAAGTGCTGAGCAAGTGCGCATTGAGCCCTGACATCATTGAGCTGGTGCTGATGCCGGACCTGCCATTGGCGGTGCGTGCCGGCCAGTACCTCAAGTTCCGTCTGGTCGACGGTGACTCGCGGTGTTTCTCGATCGCCAACCTGCCGGCCGAAGATGACGGGCGCCTGGTCTTTCAGATTCGCCAGGTGCGCGGCGGGCTGTTTTCCGAGGCTGTTCTGGGCGACCTGGAGGCCGGCGACGTGCTGCAACTGGAGGGGCCTTTTGGTGCCTGCACCTGGCAGGACGTGGATGACAGCCCTGTGGTCCTGTTCGCCACGGGCACCGGCTACGCCGGCATCAAACCGATCCTGCTGAGCGCCTTGAAGCGCAATGTCGAGGTGACGTTGTACTGGGGCGGCGCGCAGCCGGCAGACTTCTATGATCGCGTGTTCCTGGACCAGTCCGTCATCGATCACCCGCGTTTTCACTGGCACCCGGTGCTGGCTTCGCAGGGGCGCGTGCAGGACGTTGCGCTGGGTCATGGGCATCACTGGCAAGTCGCCCAGGTGTACGCGTGCGGCAACGGCGCAATGATCCGCCAGGTCCGCGAGCAGTGCCTCGACGCGGGCTTGCCGGCTCACCGGTTTGTCGCCGAAGCCTTTGTGCCCAGTGGTGGCGCAGGCACGCAAGCGCCTACACCTGCGTTCGATCCGATCTGGGAAAAGGTCGGCCCCCGTTACTCGTTCGACGGCATGCTGGCGGCCCGTGACCAATCCATCCGCGCCCTGGCGGCCATTGCCAGCCGACTGCGGGTGGGCATGACCACCGGCGAAGCCCTCGACATGGCCGCCGAACAACTGCAGGCCATGGGCGCATCGCACACCTGGCACCCGACCTATATTCGCTTTGGCGCCGACACGGTCCGCCCACCCCGCGAAGGGATCGACCGCCAGCGCAGGCTGCGCGCCAGCGATATTGTCGTGGTTGATTTGGGCCCGGTGTGGGACGGCTATGAAGGCGACTACGGCGATACCTTTGTGTTCGGTGACGCGCCGCTGCACCTGGCGTGCACGACCGCGCTGCACGAAGTGTTCGATGAAACCCGCGACGCCTGGTTGCGTGGCCTCACGGGTCGCGAACTCTACGACTTCGCCGAGCAGAGCGCCGTGGCAAAAGGCTGGAGGCTGGCGCGCAACCTTGCGGGGCATCGCCTGGCGGATTTCCCCCACGCGTTGTTCGAGAACAAGGAACTGGCGGATCTGGACATCCCACCGAGTGAAATGGCCTGGGTGCTGGAAATCCAGCTGTGCCATCCCACGGAACCGGTCGGTGGTTTTTTCGAGGATATGTTGAGGCTGCAAGCCTGAAGAGCCCGCCGTTGCGGCGGGCTCCTTTGCATCAGTGCTTTGGGCTCAGAGCTTCGGCAGTTGGCCGATACGGCCCATCATTTCGGTGACGATCTGCAGGTCGAGCAGGAACTGGTCGACGGTCTTGAACTCGCCGTCGGTGTGCCCGGTGTATTTGACTTCCGGGCGCGCCAGGCCGAATTGCACGCCGTTGGGCAGTTCATGCACGGAGGTTGCGCCGGCGGAGGTGCCGAACTTGTGCTCCATGCCGAGGTTTTCCGTGGCGACTGCCAGCAGTGCCTTGACCCATTCACCTTCCGGGTTGCGGTACATCGGCTCGGCCACCGAGTAGGCGAAGTCCCCCTTGACCTTGGCTTTCTTGTCCCAGGCGCTCAGCTTGTCGGCGATCTCGGCCTTGAGTTTCTCTGGCGACTTGCCCTTCGGCACACGCAGGTTCACCGCCAGCTTGAAGGCTTTTTCATCCAGGCCGACAAAAGTCAGCGAGGTAGTCAGTGGCCCCATGAACTCGTCGGAGAAGCCCACGCCCAACTTGCTACCCAGGTAGTCCAGGCCCCAGTTGTCGGAGGCATACCGCGCCGCGTCTGTGATGTGGTTGTGCTTGAGGGCGATCTTGCCGTCGACGCTGTGGATCAGCTCCAGCATGCGCGCCACCGGGTTGACCCCGGACTCCGGCTCGGAGGAGTGAGCGGACACGCCGGTGACGGTCAGCTTGACGTCTTTGCCGTCGACCTTGGCGGCCACTTCAAAATCGCCGCCGTTGCGCTTGGCGTATTCGCTGCCGGCCTTTTGCAGGCTGGCGGCCAACTCGGCAGGCTTGTCGCTGACGAAAGTCGCCACCGATGCCGACGGAATCTGGTTGGTGGCCATGCCGCCGGTCATCGCGATGATTTCCGCGCCTTTGCCTTCACCCTTGCGGCGCGGGAAGGTTGCCATCACCGTGCCGTAGCCTTTCTCGGCAATCACCACCGGGTAGCCGCCATCCAGCGCCAGGTTGTATTGCGGTGTCGGGTTCTTTTCGAAGTAGTAGGGGATCGCGTCGCCGGAGGTTTCTTCGGTGGTGTCGACCAGCAGCTTGAAATTGCGCGCCAGTGGCAGCTTTTCTTCCTTGATCACCTTCATGGCATACATCGCCACGACGATGCCGTTCTTGTCATCTTCGGTGCCACGGCCATACATGCGGTTGCCGATCAGGGTGACCTTGAACGGGTCGAGTTTGGTGCCATCTTTGAGCACCCAATTTTCCGGCGTCACCGGCACCACATCGGCGTGGGCGTGGATACCGACGACTTCGTCGCCACTGCCTTCCAGGGAAATTTCGTACACGCGGTTGTCGATGTTGCGGAAGTTCAGGTTAAAGGCCTTGGCCAGGTCCTGGAGCTTGCCGGCGATCTTGATGAATTCCGGGTTCTTGTACTGCGGCAGGCCATCCACGTTGAAGGTCGGGATTTCCACCAGCTCGCGCAGGGTTTCGAGGGCGGCTTTGCCGTACTTCACCCGGGTGTAGATGCCCAGCAGGCGATTGATTTCGTTCTGCTGGTCGGCGCTCAGGGTTTTGTTGTCGAGAAAGGCACTGATTGCCGGGCCGACGTCGCTGGTCTTGCCCAGGTCGCCTTTAGCCAGCGCGCCGAGGAAACCGCGAAAATCGGTGACGGACGTTTCGTTGAAGTTCTTGAGAATCGCCGTGCTTTGCTCGGGCGTGATGTTGGCGAAGGCGGGGCAGGTAACAGCCGAAAGGCTCGCCGCAAACAGGGTGGCAGCCGCCAATTGCTTGAGTGGAAAGTGCATGGAGAGACGCATTCCTTTGCAGGTAGTAAGTAGGAGGTTTCTGATCGATCTGTCAGAAACATTTCCACACACTAACACTGTGAAGGCGTGAGATGGGAGGTGCGGATCAGTGAAATGTCCTACTTCAATAAGAAAACGCCGCGCGTTGATGAGCGGCGTTTTGCGGGTTCAGCGAGGAGTCAGATACAAGGTTTGCTTGAATGTACCGTCGGGCATGGGTTCGGAAGTCATATGGCCAGTGAAGCCGGCATACTTGCCGGTACTGCCCAGGAGTGCGACGGTGGATAAGCCGGTTTCGTACTCCTGTCCGCCGACGACAAGGGTGCCCGTGATCTGCCCGGCGGTATCCACGAACATCAGTGTCCATTGGCATTGGCTGTGAACGCCAGGCTGCGTGGTGACGCAATAGCCATTGTTGTGTCCGATGTCCTGGCGATCCTGATCCATCAGGGGTTGAGCGAAGACAAACAGGTCGCCTTGGGAAGGCCCCGGTGCGCCAGTATCCACGGGCGTCTTGAGGCCCCGTGTACCGTCGGCAAAGGTCACCAGAGTGAGTGTTGGCGGGCTGTTGACGCAGGCGCTGAGTGGAATAAGCAGAAGCAATGTACACAAGGTGCGAAAGGGTGCGGTTTTCATGGCAATGCTCTCATGTCAGTGGGCTCCAGCCGCAGCACCGCTAAAGCTGCGTCCGGAGCCTGAGAAGGCTAGCTGCCAATCTCAAGAATTCAAATGTCCGCAACTGATGGTGTATTACAAAGTACCCGGGTGCGCAGCCGCGTATTCAGCTGTCACATCCAATGCCTTGGCATATGGCCCATCCCACAGCTGCTCATGCAATTCCCCGACACGCCTGGCCATCGCTTCGTTGCGCATCACCACTTCCAGGTTGCGCGAATTATCCAGGTAGCCACCCAGCCAATTGCTGGTGCCGACCCACGCAACCTGGCCGTCGATCTCCATGGTCTTGCTGTGAATCACCCGCGCGTAAGGAATGAATCCCTGCCTGGCCTCGGGCAGGGTGACGATCTTGATCTGCACGTTGGGCAGCACCGCCAGGCTCTTGAGGTAGGGCAGTTCCAGCTTGTCGGTGTTCCAGTTGGACACCATCAGTTTGATCGACACCCCACGCGCCGCCGCCGCGCGCACGGCATTGTCGATCACCGCGTAGTACGGACGGGTCTTGTCCGGTCCGTAGGACAACGGTGCGTAGTCCAGCAGTTGCACGCGCACTTCCTGTTTGGCTTCACTCAACAAACGCGGCAGTTCCAGCTGCGAGTCGCCCACGCCGGGCGGGTTGTAGCGCTGCGGGCTGGCGACCAGATAGTTGCCGGTGCGCGGTGGTTCTTTACCCGCGACGGGCAGTGGCACCGGCTGATTGTCGGCCAACGCCTGCTGGGCTTTCCAGTCTTGTTCGAAGATGGCCTGCACCTGGCCCACGACCGTCGGATCAGTGATGCGCAGGCCGGTTTCGTGGATGTGCTCCAGCGAGCGCCAATCGAAATTCTGGCTGCCGACAAACGCCTGCTTGCCATCCACCACCAGGTACTTGGCGTGGATGATCCCGCCGCTTACACGGGCGTAGGGCAACACGCGAAAGGTCAGGTTGGGGATCGCGCGCAGGCGTTCCAGGGTGGAGGCCTCCGACAACTTGATGCCTTTTTCTTCGAGCAAAAAGCGAATCTTCACACCGCGTTTGCCGGCGGCTTCCAGGCGCTCGATCACACGGTCCATCACCGAGCCGGGGTGATCGGCGGCGTAGAACTGGCCGATATCGATGCGGCTTTTGGCGCCGTCGAACAGTTCGCTCCATACCGGGCCGGGCTGGCGCAGGTCGTCGGTGCCGAGGGCGGTGTCCACCGGTACGGTGTGTACCAGTTCAAACCCCGGAATCGAAAAGTCCGCCTGGGCCAGCGGACTGAGGAGCAAGCCGGCAAGGCCGGCGATACGCAATTTCAAGGAGACGGACATAACACTCTCTTCACTGATGTAGTGAGCGGGCTTGCCCCGCGCTGGGTGGCGCAGCCGCCCCAAACAGTCCACCGCGTTGTCCCAGAAAGACCGAGGTGCCTGGATATGGGGTGGCTGCGCCACCCAACGCGGGGCAAGCCCGCTCACCACAGGTTTATGCGGTGCGGCTGTGCAGCGGCGTCGGTACCCGATGCGGCACTTCACTCTGCACACGGGCACCGGTGGCGGCGCGGATCAGCAGGATTTTCAGCTGGTCGTTGATGCGCTCCAGGCGGTCCTGGAAGAAGTTGTGGAACACCACGCAAAACAGTGCAATGGCGATCCCCAACCCGGTGGCGAACAGGGCCGTACCGATGCCACCGGAGATCTGGCCCGGGTCCGACACGCCTGTCGTCGCCAACGCCTTGAAGGTGTCGATGATGCCGAGGATGGTACCCAGCAGACCCAACAGCGGCGCGGCGGTGGTGATGGTTTCGATGATCCACAGGCTGCGGGCCAGCGGCGCGCGGGTGGTCAGGTACTGGGTCTCGATGACGTCATCCAGGTCCTTGCGCGAGCCGTTCGACGCCTTCTGTGCCAGCACCGGCAGCACCATGCTCAACGGCAGGCTGTCACGACGGGTCAGGCTCTCCGGCAGGTCGCGTTCGCTGTGCACGTTGGCGCCGAGCACTTCGGTGAGTGCATGGGCCTGGCGGCGTACATACGCGAAATAAATCCCGCGCTCGATGGTGATGAAGATCGCGATGGCCATCGCGGCATACATCACATAGAAGGTGATGTCGTGGAGCAGGTTCATGTCCATGTTCAGTTACCTCGCAATTAGAAATTGGCTTCCAGGGAAACCGTCACGGTGCGTTCCAGGCCCACGATGTAGGCCGGGTCGCCGTCACGGAAACCGCCGTAGGTGGCCGCGTTGGTCTTGGTGGTGTACACGCCGTCCAGGTACTTCTTGTCGAACAGGTTGTCGACGTTCAGGCGCAGGGTCGCGTCCTTGACCACTTTCTTGTCCACCGGCAGGTAGATACCGGCGCCGGCGTTGAATACGGTGCGTGCGGAGATGGCTTCGTCGTTGGTCAAATCGCCGTAGAGCTTGCTGGTGTACTTGCCGCCGAAGGTGCCGTAGAAGCGGCCGTCGTCGTAGCCGATGTTGGCGGCCAGCATGTTTTTCGGCACGTTGGCGAACTGCTTGCCGCTGGTGGGCAGTACGATCGCTTTGCCAGCGTTGTACACGGTCAAGTCGTCTTGCTGCTCGGCCTTGGTGTAGGTGTAGGAGGTGTAGTAGTTGAAGTGATTGGGCAACAGGCCGCTCCACTCCAGTTCCAGGCCGCTGTTGTTGACGGAGCCGGCGTTGATGTCGGCGAAGTCGCCGTTGATATCGCGCGACGACACCTGGCGATCCTTGAACTGCATGTAGAACAAGGTGGCGGCCACGGTCATGTCTTCATCGGTGTAGCGCCAGCCCAGTTCGTGGTTCCAGCTGGTTTCCGGCTTGGCGTCGATGGAGCCTGCGCCCTTGTCGTACAGCACGTAGTTCTGCGGGATGCGCATGTTGCGCGACAGGCTGTAGAACACCTGGTCGCGTTCATCCACCTGGTATTTGAGGCCGGCGTTGGGCAGCAGTTTGTTGTAGGTCTGGTTACGTTTTTCTGCTTGCTCGGTGAGGCTGCCATGGTTGGTGCCGTCACGCTTGACGTTCATATAGGCCAGGCCGCCGATCAGGGTCCAGTCCGAGTTGATGTACCAGGTGTCCTGGGCCCAGACCTTCTGCGCCGGGGTGATGGTGAAGCGGTCGCGACCCTGGATGGTGTTGCCATTGGCATCCACCACCGCCTCGTTAGCGTCCGGCCAGGTGTCGACCGGCTTGCCACTGGCCTTGAGCGGAATGAACGGCTGGGTCTGGCTCTGGCGTGCGCGCTCGTACCAGTAGCCCACTTGCAGGCTGTGATCGCCCAGGTCCCAGTTAAGCTTGGTGGTGATGCCCGGACGCCAGGTCTGGGTGCGTGAAGGGCGATAGTACACGCCGCTGTTCGGGGTGCCGTCGGCGTTGTATTGGGCGCCGGTGGGCAGGTTGCCCAGGTCGAACACGCCGCCCTGGTTCGAGCCGCGGTTCAGGGCATAGCTGGAAGAGCCGACGCCGCTGCCGTTACCCCAGTAGTAATACGGGATCACCGACAGCGCTAGGTTGTCGGCCAGTTTGAACTGGGTGTTGAGCACCGCGGTAAACGTCTGGAACGGGTTCTGCGCCAGGGCGTAGTAGCTGTTGTACTTGCCGTTGCTGCCCACGGTGGGGGTGGCGGGGTAAGGGTCGTATTTGCGGCCGTTCTGCTGGAACTGCGCCTTGGTCAGTTGGCTGTAACTGTTGTTGTCCTGCTCGTGGTACTTGAGGATCAGGTTGGCGGTGTTGCCATCGCCGGCGTCGAAGAAGCTGTTCCACTCGACTTTGTCCGCGCGCACGGCACCCGAACCGCGCCACATCTGGCCTTCGGTATGGGAGGCCGACAGCCAGTTGCTCAGGCCGTTGATCTCGCCGGTGTTGAGGCGGGCGAAGGTCTTGCGGGTGGCGTTGCTGCCCATGATCTGTTTGACGAACGCACCGGTTTCCTTGGTCGGGCGAATGGTCACGATGCCGATGTTGCCGCCGCTGGAGCCGATGTGCGGGCCGTCGGCTTCCGAAGAGCCCTGGGTGACGAAGATCTGCTCGATGTTTTCCGGGTCGCCCAGCAGGTTGGAGTACAACGCGTAGTTACCGGAGTCGTTGATCGGCATGCCGTCCACCGACATCCCCACCTGGTCGGAGTTGAGGCCGCGCATGGTAAAGCGAAAGCCCGACAGACCGGTGTTGTCTTCGCTGGAAATGTTCAAGCCCGGGGTGTACTTGAGCTTGTCCACGGCGTTGCCGGTGGCGGTCTGTTTATCCAGCGCTTCCTTGGTCACGGTGGAGCGTCCCTTGATGCTTTCTTCCTGCACCATGTAACCGCCACCTGCCGTGGCCTTGCCCTGAACCCCAATGGTCCCGACGTCGCTGTCACTGGTATCGGCCATGACCATTCCATGGCCCATGCTTGCGGCAACAAGTGCCAGATGAATCCGTGTGAACCTCATCTCTGTCGTCCTGGTGTCGGGTGCTTATTGCACGCTGTAGTTGAAGGTGGCGGTGAAGCGCTGCTCATTGCGGCCCCCGAAGGCTTGCTCGGGGAACGGCTTGACTTGCTTGATGCGACGCAAGCTGTTGGTGGCGGCCCGGTTGAGCAACATGCTCGAGGCCTGGGTTTGCAAGCCGGAGTCGAGAACCCGACCCTGGCGGTCGACCAGCAACCACACCACCACTTCGCCGCTCGGGCGTTCGAGGGAGGCCTGGCGCCCGGTGGGGTACTGTTTGTAGGTGTCCAACTCGTTGCGCAGCCCCTTGAGGTAACTGCCTTCCAGCGCTTGGCCGTCGACCTTGGGAGGGGCGGGCGGCGCAGGTGTCGGCGCAGTCTGGGCCACGGCCGCAGGCGCCGGTTTGGCGGCGACCGGTGGCGGCGTCGGCGCAGGCGTTGGCTTGGCCACCACGGGTTTGGGCACGGGCTTGGGTTTAGGCTCAGGCTTGGGTTTTGGCAGCGGCTTGGGCGGCGGCGGCGGGGCCGGCTCGGCCTCTTCATCCTCGATCACCGGCGGTGGCGGCTCTTGTTCCACCACCGGTTCCGGGATCACCTCCGGCTCCGGTTCGACCAGCGCCAACTCGACGGCGGACTCGTCATACACCGGTTCGACCTTCAAGGTCTGGGACTGGATACCCAGTGCAATCAGCACCAGAGCGATCAGGGCCGGGACGCTGCCCAGCAGCTGACGCGCACGAAACAATACGTACATGATCAGGACTTACGCGTGGCAATGGACACGGAGGTAAAGCCACCCAGACGCAGGGTGTCCATCACCTCCACCAGGCGGGAAACCTCGACGCCTTTGTCGCTGTTCACGATGATGGTCGACTTGGTGTCAGGCTTTTCGGCCGCTTTCAACGCCGGCACCAGCCCATCGACCGTGAGGTCCTTGCCATCCAGTTGCAACTGGCCTTCCAGGCCCAGGGTCAGGATGAATTTGTTCTGCGGCTTGAGCTGCTGCGAACTGCTGGCGCTCGGCAGTTGGGTCTTCATGCCGAGGGCCGGAATCACGTTCAGGCTCACGAGTACGAAAAACACCAGGAGGAACATCATCACGTCGATCATCGGGATCAGTTCGATGTGCGCCTTGCGTTTTTTCGGTTCGTCCCAGGTTCTCATTCCGCTACCCCGTCATTGAATTAGGGGCGACACGCTAACAACCAAAAATGACCGATTGGTTAACTTTAATTGACGTTTTGAGGGCTCTAGGACGGGTATTACAGGCGACTCTTGAGTCATTTTCGTGACGTAACAGAATTGAAACCCGACAGGGGCATTCTCAAAAACTTTACATCGAGGGCCCCCAAAGATGAGTAGCGAATTGCCATGTCTTTCCACTCCGCGACTTCTATTGAAAGCACTGGAAAAGCACCAGGCCGAGACGTTGTGCACCCTCGCCAACGGGCCGAAGATCGCCGATAACACGGCGAGCATTCCGTCGCCCTATACCCTGCAAACGGCGCAGGATTTTATCGACGGCATGCAGGAGAAATTTCGCTCGGTGGGGTTGTTGAGCCTGGGCGTACATGTACGCGACAGCGGCGAACTGATCGGCATCGCCAGCCTGCGCATCAATGCGGCTCATCACTATGGGCACCTTGGCGGCTGGACGGCGGCGGATGCACGTAACCTGGGGTATGCGACCGAGGCGGCGACCGCGCTGATGGACTACGGCTTTGGCGAACTTGGCCTGCACCGTGTGGGCAGCCAGTGTTTCAGTCGCAACAAGGAATCGGCGCGGGTCATGGAGAAAATCGGTCTGCAGTACGAAGGCTGCCTGCGCGGGGCGTTCCTCAAGAATGGGGTGCATGAAGACATGCTGGTGTTCGCCACCCTGCGTGAGGATTGGGAGTTTCGGCTGTGAGCGTCGACGTCGATCACGGTCGGCGGCGGGTCCTCGCCGGGCTAGCCGTTGCCACCACCTTTTCGATCCTCAGCCCGTTTGCGCGCAGTGCCGGGGTGGACTACCCGTTCACTTTGGGCGTGGCCTCCGGCGATCCATTGCCTGACGGGTTTGTGATCTGGACGCGCCTGGCGCCGCTGTTCAATGCTGGCGATGGCCGGGGTGGCTTGAGCCGCCCGGTGCCGGTGCGTTGGCGGGTTGCCCACGATGCGGCGATGACCCGCGTGGTGCGCCAGGGCGAGGTCATGGCCAGCGAGCGCTGGGGGCATTCGGTGCATGTGGAGGTGGCGGGCCTGGAGCCGGGCAGACCGTACTGGTACCAGTTCGAAGGGCTCGGCGCGCAAAGTCAGGTGGGGCAGTCGCGCACGGCACCGGCGGTGCATGCCATGGTGTCGGCACGCTTGGGGTTTGTCTCGTGCTCCCATTGGGAGCGTGGCTATTTCAGTGCGTATCGCCACTTGGCGCAGGAGCAACCCGACCTGGTGTTTTTTCTCGGGGACTACATCTACGACAGTTCCTACGCAGCGGACTCGGGCAAGATCATTCGTCCCCATGGCAGCGGCAACGCGGTGAGCCTCAGCGACTACCGCAACCGCTATGCCTTGTACAAAACCGATCCGGATCTACAGGCCCTGCACGCTGCTGCACCGAGCGTGGCGACCTGGGACGATCACGAAGTGCAGAATGATTACGCCAATCGCTGGTCCCAGGACCCGAAGATCCCGGTGGGGCAGTTTCTGCAGCAACGGGCGGCGGCGTACCAGGCCTTTTATGAGCACATGCCGCTGCGTGCCAGCAGCTTGCCGAAAGGGCCGGACATGCGCATTTATCGGCGTATGGATTACGGCCGGTTGGCCCGTTTCCACGTGCTGGACGGCCGACAGTATCGCTCCGAACAACCGTGCGTCCTGGCCAATGGCAGCCACCAGGGGCATATCGCCGATAACCTCTGCCACGACTTGCGCGACCCTGCCCGCACCCTGCTCGGCTGGCAGCAGGAGGCCTGGCTGGACCGGGGCTTTGCCCAATCGAAGGCACAGTGGAACATCATCGCCCAGGACTTGCTGGTGGCGCCGTTGACCCAGCGCGACCTGACCAACCACAAGCCGGGGCGCTGGACCGATGGCTGGGATGGCTACATGGCCAATCGTTCGCGGATGCTGGCTTCCCTCGAGCGCAACCGGGTCAACAATCCGGTGTTCTGGGGCGGCGATATCCATTCGTTCTGGGTGACGGACTTGCATGCCGATGGCAACAACCCGGATTCGCCGGTGGTCGCCACGGAGTTCGTCGGTACGTCGGTGACGTCCGACGGGCCGCCGTTTGAGGCGTTCAGCAAGATCCTGCCGCTTAACCCCCATGTGAAATTCTTTGACAGTCGCCAGCGGGGGTATGTGTCGGTGGAGGTGGAGGCGGGCAGGATGCTCACGCACTTGCGCGTGATTACCGACCCGCGTGATCCGGCGGCCAGGGTGTCGACGCTGAAGTCGTTTGTGGTGGAGTCGGGGCGGGCGGGGGCGGTTGAGGTGTAGGGAAGTTTGTTCTGACAAGCCGATTTTCTGTGGTGAGCGGGCTTGCCACAACAGGCCCGCTCGCCACAAGGGTGAATGGGGCTGGTTCAGGTGATTTCGTAGCGTACCGACAACGCGCCCTTTTTCTCCGATAACGCCAGGATGGTGATTTGGCCCAGTTCACCCAAGGTCTGCACATGAGTGCCCCCACAGGCATACGCAGGCAACTGGCCAAAGCCGACCTGGCGGGTACCGTCTTCCAGGTTCATATGGCGCGGGTAGTCCGCAGCGATCCATTGGTTGACCTGTTGCTGGATCGTCTCGGCGTCCATGCTCTGCGCGGCTTCACCACGGATAAAGGTGATCTTGCCTTCGCCTGGCCAGTGATGAGCCTTGATGGGCATCCAGCCCAGGGTCTCGCCCACGTTGCCGATCAAGTGCCCGGCGGAATGCAGACGGGTGTGCAACGCCCGGCGCTGTTCATCGACCCGTGCGGTGGCGGGGCCCGGCGCCAGCGGGCGGTCGACGTAATGCACCACGTGATCGGCTTCCTGGGTCACGCGCAGCACGCTGCTTTCACCGAGCCAACCGGTATCGAAAGGTTGCCCGCCGCCCTGTGGATGAAAAATCGTCGACTGCAGGATCACCGCGAACTGGTCTTCGTGGGGCGTGCAACTCAGCACCTCCAGTTCGGCAGTCAGGTGGTCGTGGGTGAAAAACAGGCGTTCGGTCATGATCTACATCCGCATCAGGGTTCTGCGGGCAGTATAAATAGTGCGCAGATGGGTGATAATCCGCTCAATTATCAATGGACCTGTGCACCATGAGCATCAATCTACCGTTGCCACTGCTGGGCGAGATGGCGATCTTCGTCAAAGTGGTGGAAACCGGCAGCTTCTCCGAAGCCGCCCGGCAACTGGGCGCTTCGCCGTCCTCGGTGAGCCGCAGCATCTCGCGCCTGGAAAAAGCCCTGGCCACGCGTTTGTTGCAACGCACCACGCGCAAATTGCGCCTGAGCGAGGGCGGGGAAGAGGTGTTCAAGCGTTGCCAGGAGATGGTCAACGCGGCGCGTTCGGTGATGGAGATCAGCGGCCAGTTCACCCACGAAGCTGAAGGGCTGGTGCGGGTCAGCGTGCCCAAGGCGGTGGGGCGGTTTGTGGTGCACCCGCATATGCCGGAGTTCCTGCGGCGCTATCCCAAGGTCGACGTGCAGTTGCTCCTGGAGGATCGGCAGGTGGACATGATTGATGACAATGTCGACCTGAGCATCCGCATCACCGACAGCCCGCCGCCGGGGTTGGTTGGCCGGCAGTTACTGCCCATCGAGCATTTGTTGTGCGCGACGCCGCAGTACCTGGCCGAGCATGGAGTGCCGGGCCATCCCCATGATCTGTTGGAACACAGCTGTATTTACCTGGGGGAAACGCCAGGGGACTCGCGCTGGAAATTCCGCCAGGCGGGCAAGGCGGTGACGGTGGTGGTGCGCGGGCGGTATGCGGCGAACCACACCGGGGTGCGGCTGGATGCGGTGTTGCAGCATGTGGGGATTGGCAGCCTGCCGTACTTTACGGCGCGCCATGCGCTGGAGGAGGGGCGTTTGGTGCGGGTGTTGCCGGCGTGGGACTTTATCGCGTCCTATCATGGCGAGGCGTGGTTGCTGCATTCGCCCACGCGCTATCTTCCGCCGAAGTTGCGGGTGTTCATTGATTATCTAGTGGAGTGCATGGCGAAGGAGCCGACATTGCGACGGCCCATTCCGGATCGCTGATCAGTGCTTGCTTTGGTCGTCGGGCATGGCCAGCAGCTGTTTTTCCTGGTTCCAGTCGAACGGTTCGTCGTTCTGTTCGGCTTCGAAGCGGCGCTCTTCCAGGGCCTGGTACAGGTCCAGTTCTTCATCGGGCATGAAGTGCAGGCAGTCACCGCCAAAGAACCACAGCAGGTCGCGTGGCACCAGGTGGGCGATCTGTGGGTAGCGCAGGATGACCTGGCTCATCAGGTCCTGGCCCAGGTACTGGCTTTCGATCGGGTCGATCGGCAGCAGGGCGCGCAGTTCGTCGAAGCGCTCCAGGAACAGGGAATGGCTTTCCTCGGGCACCTGTTCGGCTTCGCCGACGGCAACCAGGATGCTGCGCAAGTGGTCGAGCAAGACGAGATGATCGGCAACGACGTTGGACACGAGATAAGTCCTCTAAAGCAAAAACGGGCGCGAGAGTATATGCCCCTCGCGCCCGTTTTTATATGACCACTCGACTCAGCGGACTTTACCCTCAGCCTGGGTCAACTCTTCCTTGCTGAAGTCATCCACGTCGATCACCTTGCGCCGCGCTGCTTCAGCGTCACGCAGGGTCTGCGCTTCGGCGGGTTGCAGCACGCCGGCGTGCAATGCCGCATCAATGGCATGCTCGCCGGCAGCAGGTTTGACCTGGCCGCTCTTGAGCGCGGTGTGCAGTTTCTTTTGCAGCGGATGGCTGGCGCCCAGCAGGTCGTAGGCATGTTGCAGGGCACCCACCGGGTCTTCCGACGATTGCGGGCGGTAGCAGCCGGCCAGCAACTCTTCCAGGGTCGGGTCGCCTTTGGCGCGGCCGATCACGGCGGCGACTTCGGCGTCCAGCGCATCGGACGGGCCGGTATGGCGGCGCCCGAACGGGAACACGATCACCCGCAGCAGGCAGCCCAGCACCTTGTTCGGGAAGTTGCTCAGCAGCTCATCCAGTGCGCGCTCCGATTCGCCCAGACTTTCTTCCATGGCCCAGGCGAACAGCGGTTCCAGGTGATCCGGCGAATCCAGGTCGTGGTAACGCTTCAGTGCGGCCGACGCCAGGTACATATGACTCAACACATCACCCAGGCGCGCCGACAGGCGTTCACGACGCTTCAACTCGCCACCCAGCAGCATCATGCTCAGGTCGGCCAGCAGTGCGAACGCGGCGGCCTGGCGGTTGAGTGCGCGGAAATAACCCTGGCTCAAACGGTTGCCTGGCGCTTTTTCGAAATGGCCGACGCCGAGGTTGAGCACCAGGGTGCTGGCGGCGTTGCTCACGGCAAAACCGATGTGTTGCATCAGCAGGCTGTCGAATTCCTTCAGCGCCTGGTCATGGTCTTCGCGACCGGCCAGGGCCATTTCCTTGAGCACGAACGGGTGGCAGCGGATCGCGCCCTGGCCGAAGATCATCAGGTTGCGCGACAGGATATTCGCGCCTTCCACGGTGATGAAGATCGGCGCGCCTTGCCAGTTGCGGCCCAGGTAGTTGTTCGGGCCCATGATGATGCCCTTGCCGCCGTGCACGTCCATAGCGTGGCTGATGCACTCGCGGCCGCGCTCGGTGAGGTGGTACTTGAGGATCGCCGACAGTACCGACGGTTTTTCCCCCAGGTCCACCGCATTGGCGGTCAGCATGCGCGCGCTGTCCATCAGCCAGGCGTTGCCGCCGATGCGGGCGAGGGCTTCCTGGATACCTTCGAAGGCCGACAGTGGCACGTTGAATTGTTCGCGCACCTGGGCGTACTGGCCGGTCACCAGGCTGGTGAACTTGGCCGCGCCGGTGCCGACCGCCGGCAGGGAAATCGAACGACCCACGGAGAGGCAGTTCATCAACATCATCCAGCCCTTGCCGAGCATTTCCTGGCCGCCGATCAGGAACTCCAGGGGTATGAACACGTCCTTGCCGGAGTTGGGGCCGTTCATGAACGCGGCGCCCAGGGGCAGGTGGCGCCGGCCGATTTCCACGCCGGGAGTGTCAGTGGGGATCAGCGCCAGGCTGATGCCCAGGTCTTCCTCGTCACCCAGCAGGTGATCCGGGTCATGGGCCTTGAAGGCCAGCCCGAGCAAGGTCGCAACCGGGCCAAGGGTGATGTAGCGTTTTTCCCAGTTCAGGCGCAGGCCGAGGGTTTCCTTGCCTTCCCATTCACCTTTGCAGATCACGCCGGTGTCGGGCATCGCGCCAGCATCGGAGCCGGCCAGCGGGCCAGTCAACGCGAAGCACGGGATATCATCGCCACGCGCCAGGCGCGGCAGGTAGTAGTTGCGTTGTTCTTCGGTGCCATAGTGCAACAGCAGCTCGGCCGGGCCGAGGGAGTTGGGCACCATCACGGTGGAGGCCAGGTCGCCGCTACGGGTGGCGAGCTTCATTGCGACCTGGGAGTGGGCATAGGCGGAGAATCCCTTGCCACCGTATTCCTTGGGAATGATCAAGGCGAAGAAACCGTGGGTCTTGATGTGTTCCCAGGCGGCGGGCGGCAGGTCCATTGCCTGGCCGATTTCCCAGTCGCTGACCATGGCGCACAGTTCTTCGGTGGGGCCGTCGATGAAGGCCTGTTCTTCTTCGGTCAGTCGGGCCTTGGGATAGGCCAGCAACTTGTCCCAGTCGGGGCGACCGCTGAACAGCTCGCCGTCCCACCACACGGTGCCGGCGTCGATGGCGTCGCGCTCGGTCTCGGACATCGGCGGCAGGACTTTCTGGAACCAATTGAACAGTGGCTTGGTGAAGTATTGGCGGCGCAGGTCAGGCAACAGCAGGGGCGCGGCCACCACGGCGATCAACACCCAGAAGATCAGCAGCAGCCAACCCGGTGCGTGGCCCCAGGCGCCCATAGCCAGCAGGTAGACGGCGACCACGCCCAGGGCGGGCAGGGGGGCGACGCGGCGGTGTGCGAGGTAGGCAATGCCGACCACCAGCACCAGTATCCACAACAACAGCATATTCAATCCTCCGTGAAACCAGGGGCGAAACCACCAGGGAGCTTAGTCGGCATCCGAACAAGCGGGGTGATCAGGGTGTAACGAGATTTGGCCGATTCGTCGTTATCGCCGTGGCAGACCTGTCGTTAAACTCCAGGCTTCCTTCGGAGATAAAGCTCATGGATACGTACCTGAGTCCCAGCCGCTTCATCGATAGTGACCACCCTGCGGTGGTGGAGTTCGCCGAAAAACATCGCGGAACCCACGCGGCTCCAAGTGACCAGGCAGTCAGCCTTTACTACGCCGTGCGTGAGGCGATTCGCTACAACCCCTACACCTTCAGCCGTGATCCAGGCACCTTGAGTGCCAGCTTCGCGTTGAGCACCGGCGAAAGCTATTGCGTGCCCAAGGCCACCTTGCTCGCAGCTTGCGCCCGACACTGCGGCATCCCGGCGCGCATCGGCCTGGCGGATGTACGCAATCACCTGTCGACACCGCGCCTGATCGCCTTGCTCAAGAGTGATGTGTTCGCCATGCACGGTTACACCGAGCTTTACCTGAACCATCGCTGGGTCAAGGCCACGCCCGCATTCAACCAGCAGCTGTGCGATCTCTTCGATGTGCCGCCGCTGGACTTCGATGGCATTCACGACAGCGTCTTCCATGCGTTCAACCGCCAGGGCCTGCGCTCGATGGAGTATGTGGTCGACCATGGGCAATTTCCCGACGTGCCCGAGGCGTTTTTCTTCGCGCATATCCAGCAGTGTTACCCCCACCTGTTTGCCGAGGACATGCCGCCCCTGCTGGGTGATATGCAGAGCGATTTGAGCCGCGCGTGAACCGGCGTATGCTGCTGCCTTCATCAAGCCATGTTCATCAACAATAAAGGCGCGGTCATGCTGAAGATCTGGGGTCGTAAAAATTCATCAAACGTCAGGAAGGCACTGTGGTGCGCCGAGGAACTCGGCCTGGACTATGAAGCAATTGATGCGGGCGGGGCTTTTGGCGTGGTCGACACGCCGCAGTACCGCGCGCTGAACCCCAACGGTCGGGTGCCGATGATCGAGGACGGCGACTTTGTGCTGTGGGAGTCCAACACCATCGTGCGCTACCTCTGCGCCAGGCAGGCCTCCAGCTGGTACCCGAGCGACCTGAAGGCTCGCGCCATTGCGGAAAAGTGGATGGACTGGACCACCTCCACCTTCGCCGAACCGTTCAAGATCGTGTTCTGGGGCGTGTTGCGCACCCCGGCGGAAAAACAGAACTGGGACAACATCCACGCCGGTCGCCAGGCCTGCATCGATGTACTCCAAACCGTTGATCAAGCCCTGGCCACACAGCCGTATCTGTCGGGCAACGAGATCGGCATGGGCGATATTCCGTTGGGCAGCTTTATCTACGCCTGGTTTGAAATGCCTATCGAACGGCCTGCGATGCCCCATCTGGAGGCGTGGTACCAGCGCCTGCAGCAGCGCCCGGCCTACCGCAAAGCGGTCATGACCGCGTTGACTTAATACCCACTATTAATACGGGTGACTGTACTTGTGCGGCGCGGGCAAGCACCATGCTTGTCATGCGCCGCCGTTGAACTACCTGGGCTGCGCCCCCATCTACTCTTTCTATTCCCTTCTTTGGTGCGTATTCCGATATGAGTTCCGCTCTGTCCATCCGGCAGCTAACCAAAACCTACGGCAACGGTTTCCAGGCCCTGAGTGGTATCGATCTGGACGTAGCCGAAGGTGACTTCTTCGCCTTGCTCGGCCCCAACGGTGCCGGCAAATCCACCACCATCGGTATCCTCTCCACCCTGGTCAACAAGACCAGCGGCACGGTGAATATCTTCGGCCACGACCTGGACAAATCCCCGGCGGCGCTCAAGCGCTCCATCGGCGTGGTGCCCCAGGAATTCAACTTCAACCAGTTCGAAAAGACCTTCGATATCGTGGTGACCCAGGCGGGCTACTATGGCATCCCGGCGAAAATCGCCAAGGAACGCGCCGAGCAGTACCTGACCCAGCTGGGCCTGTGGGACAAGCGCGATGTGCCTTCGCGTTCACTCTCCGGTGGCATGAAGCGTCGCCTGATGATCGCCCGCGCACTGGTGCATGAACCGCGCCTGCTGATCCTCGATGAGCCCACTGCGGGCGTGGACATCGAGCTGCGCCGTTCAATGTGGACCTTCCTCACCGAGCTGAACGAGAAGGGCATCACCATCATCCTCACCACCCATTACCTGGAAGAGGCTGAGCAACTGTGCCGCAACATCGGCATCATCGACCACGGCACCATCGTCGAGAACACCAGCATGCGCAACCTGCTGGGCCAGCTGCATGTGGAGACCTTCTTGCTCGACCTGAAGAACAACCTGTCGGTGGCGCCACAGTTGCTCGGCTACCCGAGCCGCCTGGTGGACAGCCACACCCTGGAAGTGCAGGTGGACAAGGCCGTGGGCATCACCGCGTTGTTCACGCAGTTGGCGACCCAGAACATCGAAGTACTGAGCCTGCGTAATAAAACCAATCGCCTTGAGGAGCTGTTCGTGTCCCTGGTGGAGAAAAATCTGACGAAGGTGGCGGTATGAGTTCCGAACTGCAACCCAACCTTGTCGCACTGCAAACCATCGTCTACCGCGAAGTGAAGCGCTTTACCCGGATCTGGCCGCAGACCCTGCTGCCGCCAGCGATCACTATGGTCCTTTACTTCGTGATCTTCGGGAACCTGATCGGCCGGCAGATCGGCGACATGGGTGGCTTCACCTACATGGAGTACATCGTGCCGGGCCTGATCATGATGTCGGTGATCACCAACTCCTACGGCAACGTGGTCTCGAGTTTTTTCGGCAGCAAGTTCCAGCGTTCCATCGAGGAACTGATGGTGTCGCCGGTGTCGCCCCATACCATCCTGATCGGCTACACCCTGGGCGGCGTGCTGCGGGGCCTGATGGTCGGCGTGATCGTGACTTTGCTGTCGCTGTTCTTCACCCACCTGCAGGTGCATCACCTTGGGGTCACCATCCTGGTGGTGGTACTGACGGCGACGATCTTCTCGCTGCTGGGCTTCATCAACGCGGTGTTTGCGCGCAACTTCGATGATATCTCGATCATCCCGACCTTCGTGCTCACGCCGCTGACCTACCTGGGCGGGGTGTTCTACTCCATCACCTTGCTGCCGCCGTTCTGGCAGACCGTGTCGCTGGCCAACCCGGTGCTGCACATGGTCAACGCCTTCCGCTACGGCATTTTGGGTGTGTCGGATATCAAGATCAGCGTGGCGATCACGTTCATGTTGATTGCCACCGTGGTGCTGTATATCGGTTGTGCACGGTTGCTGGTGAGTGGGCGCGGGATGCGTACGTAAACGCGGTCAAAAATGTGGGAGGGGGTTTACCCCCTCCCACATTTGTATTTGAGTAATGTCAGGCTTTCAGTGCCAGTTCGATCAGCCCGTGCAGCTCTTCAACCGTCAGCGGCGCGTTCGAGAACAGAATGCGAAACACCGTCGGCGCTGCGATCAGGTTGATCAGATGGTCCACGTTCGGTGGCATCTCGTCCGGATAGCGCTCGATAATCGCCTGGAACTGCCCGCTCAGAATGCTCACGCAGTACCCCGGCGTGATCAAGCACTGCAAGTCGCGCATCATGTTGCGACCCGGTTCCGAACTCATTTCATCCAGGTACTGCTCGGCCCAGGCCTGCAGGTCGCCGCGCAGGCTGCCGGTGTTGGCCGGCTCGCTGTCGGGGCGCATGCGTGCCAGTGCCACGTCCGCCAACAGCACGGACAGATCGCCCCAGCGTCGGTAGATGGTGGAGGGCGTAACCCCCGCGCGCGCCGCAATCATCGGCACGGTGACGCTGGAGCGCTCATGGGTTTCCAGCAGTTCGCGCACCGCGTTGTGCACTGATTCTTGGACCCGGGCACTGCGGCCCCCCGGGCGAAGGCCTTCTTTAATCGCCATGCTGGTGACCTTAACACAAAGAATTTGCTTTAAGCGTTGGCCGGTAGCACACTCCGCAAAAGCAAAATATTAGCTTTAGCGGAGCGTGCGTATGTCCAGTCCTGTTTCCCATCGTTCCAGCCTGGTGTTCCTCGCGATCACCTTGCTGACCTTCCTGGCCGCTTCGAGTGCGCCGACGCCGTTGTACCACCTGTATCAGGAGGGCCTGCATTTTTCGGCAGGCATGCTCACGCTGATCTTCGGGGTCTACGCCCTGAGCCTGCTGGCGGCACTGCTGACCGTTGGCTCATTGTCGGACCACCTGGGGCGCAAGCCGGTGATTTTCGCCGCGCTGCTTCTGAATATGTTGGCGATGTTGCTGTTTATCAATGAAGGCAGCGTGGTCTGGTTGATTGCCGCCCGTACCCTGCAAGGGTTTGCCACCGGCATGGCCACCGCCGTGCTGGGCGCGGCATTGCTCGACACCGACCGCCAGCAGGGCCCGCTGGTCAACAGCGTGGCGCCGCTTCTGGGCATGGCCTGCGGGGCGATGGGTAGCAGTCTGCTGGTGGAGTACGCGCCGTTGCCGACCCAGTTGATCTACTGGGCGCTGCTGGCCTTGATGCTGTTGCAGGCCCTCTACGTATGGCGTTTGCCGGAGACCGTGAGCCGTATCCCCGGCGCACTGGCGTCGCTGCGCCCGACGTTGCACGTACCGCCCCAGGCGCGCCGGGCATTGTGGCTGTCGTTGCCGGTGGATATCGCCGTCTGGGCAATGGGCGGGTTCTACCTGTCCCTTGCGCCATCGCTGGTGCGTGCGGCCACCGGCTCCACTTCAAACCTGATCGGTGGCGGCCTGGTGGCCGTGCTGACCCTGAGCGGCGCACTGATGATCTTTACCCTGCGCAATCGTGCGGCCGACAAGGTGCTGCGTCTGGGCGCCGGCTTGCTCGCCATCGGCGTGACGCTGATCCTCACCGCCGTGCACAGCGCCAGCCTGGCACTGTTCTTCATCGCTACCCTGATCGCCGGCAGCGGCTTTGGTGCGGGTTTTCTCGGCGCCTTGCGCAGTGTGGTGCCACTGGCCTTGCCCCATGAACGTGCGGGGCTGATGTCGGCGTTTTATGTGCTGAGCTACCTGGCGTTCTGTTTGCCTTCATTGCTGGCAGGCAACCTGATTCGCAGCGTTGGCCTGATCGCCACCACCGACGGCTACGGCGCGGTCCTCATCCTGCTGGCGCTCGGCGCACTCGTCGCATTGTTGTGGCAGGATTCAGCGCGGGTGCGGGTGACCACGGACAGCTGACGGTAATGGTTACTGCGCATATATTGGTAAAACAGATAACAGTTAGAGATATTACCCGTTATATAGATATTCGATCAGGTTCTATGATGGCCTCAACCTCATACGAGAAAGAGGCACGCCATCATGCCCTGCACGAATACCCTCAGCTACAAACCCTTCAGTCACCTGGCCCGTCCACGGGAAGTGATTCGCCAGTTCACCCCCAACTGGTTCGCCGCGACCATGGGCACCGGCGTACTGGCGCTGGCCCTGGCGCAACTGCCGGTCAACCTGCCAGGTTTGCACGCCATCGCCGAAGCGCTGTGGTTGTTCACCATCGGCCTGTTCGTGTTGTTCAGCGTGCTGTATGCGGCCCGTTGGGTAATGTTCTTCCAAGAGGCGCGGCGGATTTTCGGGCACTCCACGGTGTCGATGTTCTTCGGCACGATTCCCATGGGCCTTGCGACGATTCTCAATGGTTTGCTGCTGTTCGGCTTGCCGCGTTGGGGCAGCGACGTGATACCGCTGGCCGAAGCCTTGTGGTGGCTGGACGTGGCCATGGCCATGGCCTGTGGCGTACTCATCCCGTTCATGATGTTCACCCGCCAGGAACACAGCATCGACCAGATGACCGCCGTGTGGCTGCTGCCCGTGGTTGCCGCCGAAGTCGCTGCCGCCAGCGGTGGCCTGCTGGCGCCGCACTTGGCAGATGCGCATTCGCAACTGGTGATGCTGGTGACCAGCTACGTGCTGTGGGCGTTTTCGCTGCCGGTGGCGTTCAGCATCCTGACCATCCTGATGCTGCGCATGGCCTTGCATAAACTGCCCCACGCCAATATGGCCGCGTCGAGCTGGCTGGCCCTGGGGCCTATCGGCACCGGTGCCCTTGGCATGTTGCTGCTGGGCGGCGATGCGCCGGCGATCTTCGCGGCCAACGGTTTGCCGGGCGTGGGTGAAATGGCCAACGGCCTGGGGCTGGTGGCCGGTATTACCCTGTGGGGCTTCGGCCTGTGGTGGATGCTGATCGCAGTGTTGATCACCCTGCGTTATCTGCGCGCAGGCATCCCGTTCAACCTGGGCTGGTGGGGCTTCACCTTCCCGTTGGGGGTGTACGCGCTGGCCACGTTGAAGTTGGCGAGCCTGTTGCACCTGGGTTTCTTCAGCGTCTTCGGCAGTGTGCTGGTGATGGCGCTGGCGCTGATGTGGCTGATCGTCGCCAAGCGCACGGTGCAGGGTGCCTATAAAGGTGAGCTTTTTGTTTCGCCGTGCATTGCGGGACTAGGGAATAAGTAAGCGGAGTTAGGTAAAGTCGTGGCCTGATAACTATTAGGCCACGCAGGAACACGGACGATGAGCCACCCCTCGCAATTCACCTTGCTGCGCACACGGCGTTTCCTGCCGTTTTTCATCACCCAGTTGCTGGGCGCGTTCAACGACAACATCTTCAAGCAATCGCTGATCCTCGCCATTCTCTACAAGCTCACCATCGACGGCGACCGTTCCATCTGGGTCAACCTCTGCGCCTTGCTGTTTATCCTGCCGTTCTTCCTGTTCTCGGCGCTGGCCGGGCAGTTTGGCGAGAAATTCAACAAGGACGCGTTGATCCGCGCGATCAAGATCGGCGAGATCGTGATCATGGCCGTGGGCGCCACCGGTTTCCTGTTCAATCACTTGGAATTGATGCTGCTGGCACTGTTTGCCATGGGGACCCACTCGGCGCTGTTCGGGCCGGTGAAGTACTCGATCATGCCCCAGGCCCTGCATGAAGATGAGCTGGTGGGCGGCAACGGCCTGGTGGAAATGGGCACGTTCCTGGCGATCCTGGCCGGCACCATTGGCGCCGGGATCATGATGTCGTCCACCCATTATGCGCCGGTGGTGGCAGCGGCGATTGTCGGCGTGGCGGTGTTGGGTTACCTGGCCAGTCGCAGTATTCCCCGGGCGGCGGCGTCGACCCCGGGGTTGCGCCTGAACTGGAACATTTTCAGCGAATCCTGGGCCACCCTGCGCCTGGGCCTGGGGCAGACGCCGGCCGTTTCGCGTTCCATTGTCGGCAACTCGTGGTTCTGGTTTGTCGGTGCGATCTACCTGACGCAGATCCCGGCCTACGCCAAGGAATGGTTGTACGGCGACGAGACCGTGGTGACGCTGATCCTGACGGTGTTCTCTGTCGGCATCGCACTGGGCTCGATGCTTTGCGAAAAGCTTTCCGGGCGCAAGGTGGAAATCGGCCTGGTGCCGTTCGGTTCATTCGGCCTGACGGTGTTCGGCCTGTTGCTGTGGTGGCACTCCGGCGGCTTCCCGCAGAACGTGCAGGCCAACGACTGGCTCGCCGTGCTCAGCTACGGCCAGGCCTGGTGGGTGTTGTTCGATATCCTCGGTTTGGGCGTGTTCGGCGGCTTCTATATCGTGCCGCTGTATGCGCTGATCCAGTCGCGCACCGCCGAGAACGAACGCGCGCGCGTCATCGCCGCCAACAACATTCTCAATGCGCTGTTCATGGTGGTTTCGGCAATCGTGTCGATCCTGCTGCTCAGCGTCGCCAAGCTGTCGATTCCCGAGCTGTTCCTGGTGGTATCGTTGCTCAACATCGCGGTCAACGCCTACATCTTCAAGATCGTCCCCGAGTTCACCATGCGTTTCATGATCTGGCTGCTCAGTCATTCCATGTACCGTGTGGAGCATCGCAACCTGGAGGCGATTCCGGATGAAGGCGCGGCGTTGCTGGTGTGCAACCATGTGTCGTTCGTCGATGCGCTGTTGATTGGCGGCGCGGTGCGTCGGCCGATTCGCTTTGTCATGTACTACAAGATCTACCGCTTGCCGGTGCTCAACTTTATCTTTCGTACCGCCGGGGCGATTCCGATTGCGGGGCGTCACGAAGATATCCAGATCTACGAAAAGGCCTTCACGCGGATTGCGCAGTACCTGAAGGAAGGGGAATTGGTGTGCATCTTCCCGGAGGGCAAGTTGACCGCCGATGGCGAGATGAACGAATTCCGCGGTGGTGTGACGCGCATCCTGGAAGAGACGGCGGTGCCGGTGATTCCGATGGCGTTGCAGGGGTTGTGGGGGAGTTTTTTCAGCCGCGATCCGAACAAGGGCTTCTTTCATCGGATCTGGTCGCGAGTGGTGTTGGTGGCGGGGGAGCCGGTGGAGGGGCCGACGCCTGCGAGGTTGCAGGAAGTGGTAGGCGGGTTGCGGGGGAGTGTCAGGTAGTTTTGGTTTTGGCTGTACCGGCCCTATCGGGGGCAAGCCCCCTCCCACCTTTGATGTGTGAACACAGTCAACATGTGGGAGGGGGCTTGCCCCCGATGAGGATAGTGGTTCAGGTGCTGATCTTGAGGCCAATCAGCCCGCAGATGATCAACGCCACACTGGCCAAGCGGAACAACGCCATGGACTCGCCAAACAGGATAATCCCCGCAATCACAGTGCCCACGGCACCCACACCGGTCCAGATCGCATAGGCGGTGCCCAGCGGCAGTTCCTTCATGGCCAGCCCCAGCAGACCGAGGCTGATGGCCATGGCGGCAATCGTCAGGGCGGTGGGCAACGGCTTGCTGAAACCGTCGGTGTACTTCAGGCCGACGGCCCAGCCGACTTCGAACAACCCGGCAAAGAACAGAATGATCCAGGACATGGTGATTCCCCTTCTATAGATGGGGTCGTCCCCGGATTCTGCGCTATGGAGCGTCGCAGGGTCGTCCCCGCGAAGCTCGGTAGAGTGCCGAAAAGTGCCCGGCTGATCAAGTTTGCGGCGTGTTCTCCAGCACGCGACGGTCTTCCTTTTCGCTCATGCGGCGGAAGTAGGTCGACAGCAACGCCCCGGAAATATTGTGCCAGACGCTGAACAGTGCACTGGGCACAGCCGCCAACGGCGAAAAATGCGCACTGGCCAGCGCGGCGCCCAGCCCGGAGTTCTGCATGCCCACTTCCAGCGCCAGCGACTTGCGCTGTGCCAACGGCAACTTGAACACACGGCCGGTGAAGTAACCCAGCAGGTAACCGAAGCTGTTGTGCAGCATCACCACCGCCATGATCAGCAGGCCCGACTCGGCGATCTTCGCCTGGCTGGCGGCAACCACCGCCGCGACGATGATCACGATGCTCACCACCGACACCAGTGGCAGCACGTCGACCGCATGGCGGACCCTCTCACCGAGCAGGCGTTGCGCCAGTACGCCGAGCACGATCGGCAGCAGCACCACTTGCAGGATCGACCAGAACAACTCCATGAACGACACCGGCAGCCAGGCCGACGCCAGCAGCCAGATCAATGCTGGCGTCAGCAGTGGGGCGAGGAGGGTGGTGACGGCGGCGATGGCCACCGACAACGCCAGGTCGCCACGGGCCAGCCAGGTCATTACGTTGGACGATGTGCCGCTTGGGCAGCAACCGACGAGGATCACGCCGACGGCAATTTCCGGTGGCAGGTGGAAGGCCTGGCACAGCAGCCATGCCACACCCGGCATGATCACAAAGTGCGCGACCACGCCCAGGGCGACGCGCCAGGGATGGCGGGCGACCTCGGCGAAGTCATCGAGTTTGAGGGTCAGCCCCATGCCGAACATCACCAGGCCCAGCAGAGGGACGATGGCGCTTTTCAGGCCGATGAACCAACCAGGTTCGAGGAAAGCGACGACGGCGAAAATCAGCACCCAATAGGCGAAGGTATTGCCGACGAAGCGGCTCAAGGCGGCGAGAGCGCGCATGGGATGTCCTTTTTTGTTGGTTTCGATCAAATGTGGGAGGGGGCTTGCCCCCGATTGCAGTCTGTCAGTCATAGGTGTTTTAACTGACAGAATGCTATCGGGGGCAAGCCCCCTCCCACATTTTGAATTTCACACGGTTTAGATACCCTGCGGGGTCTCTTCACCGCCCAGTGCTTCAACCAGCGCCGGCAGGAAGTCGCCGAACGTCAGCATCATCAGGGTAAAGCTTGCGTCCAGCTGGCCCAGGGCTTCTTCACCGCCGTCCTGTTCCGCCTGGTCTTGCAGCAGGTCTTCGAACTTCAGGCGCTTGACAGTCATCTTGTCGTCGAGCATGAAGGACAGCTTGTCCTGCCAGGCCAGGGACAGTTGGGTCACGACTTTGCCGGTGGTCAGGTGCAGCTGGATCTCTTCGCCGGTCAGGTCCTGGCGCTTGCAGCGCACGATGCCGCCGTCTTCGTGGGTGTCGCGCAGTTCGCACTCGTCGAGGACGAAGAAGTCATCGGCCGGCTTCTGAGTGGTGACCCAGTCGGTCATGATCGCCGTCGGTGCCGTTTTCACGGTCAACGGGCGAACCGGCAGGGTGCCGATCACTTCACGCAGGGTCGACAGCAGGTCTTCGGCGCGTTTCGGGCTGGCGGAGTTGACCAGGATCAGGCCCTGCTTTGGCGCGATGGCGGCGAAGGTCGACGAACGACGGATGAAGGCGCGGGGCAGGAAGGCCTGGATGATTTCATCCTTGATCTGGTCGCGTTCCTTCTTGTAGACCTTGCGCATTTGCTCGGCCTCGATCTCTTCGACTTTCTCTTTAAGTGCGTCACGCACCACGCTGCCCGGCAGGATACGTTCTTCCTTGCGCGCGGCGATCAGCAGGAAGTCGCCGCTGACGTGAACCAGGGGAGCGTCTTCACCTTTACCAAACGGCGCGACGAAACCGTAAGTGGTCAACTCCTGGCTGGCACAAGGGCGCGCCAGCTTGGTGGCCATGGCCGCTTCCAACGCCTCGGCATCAACAGGCAGATCTTGGGTCAGGCGATAGATAAGCAGGTTCTTGAACCACATGGGGTGAGTCTCTCCTTTATACAAAGGGTGGCATTATTCTCTTGATAACGTCCCAGGCCAACCCTGCCTAAGCCATTGGAAGCTATCAAAAAAAAGATTTAAGAAAGTGCTTGCCAGACTTAAGGTCGCTCCGTAGAATGCGCGCCACACCGAAACGAAGGGTGATTAGCTCAGCTGGGAGAGCGTCTGCCTTACAAGCAGAATGTCGGCGGTTCGATCCC
>NZ_JBYSZX010000030.1:0-30961 GCF_058787615.1 Pseudomonas sp. FW305-3-2-15-C-LB1
AAGCGGTTTCTTTTTGGTTGGCATACATGCACCTCTTACTCATGTTATGCCCGAACACAAAATTTCTGACAGTCCCCGGATTAGGGCCGCTTCGCAGCCCAACGCAGGGCAAGCCTGCTCGCCACAGCAAGCTAAATTGAACCAACCCCCTCCCGCCTTGTCCCCGCTTCCCATGTCACCCCCCGTCCGCCAAATCCCTTAATTTTCCAAGCCTGCCGGAAGCCTCTCCAGGCCCCCGGCTGCGCCCGCTTTTTTTAATGGCGGGCGTCCAGCAGACCCGATCCAAGCGGCAGCTGAAAATGGACTTTCTCCTCAACCGTGACTTATCAGGCAGGTTACCCCCATGCAGTTCAGCGAATTATTGGCAGCGATTTCCACCCATGCGATCCGTCTGCAACGGGAAGAAGGCGACCTGGTCATCCTGGGTGACGACGAGGCGCTGGACGATGCGCTGTGGGACCAACTGATCGCCCACAAGCCGCGCCTGCTGGAGCTGGTCGCCGAACATGGCGGTGACTGGCTGAGCCCGGCCTACCGCATCACGCCGGCCATGCTGCCGCTGGTCAGCCTCGACCAGACGGCCATCGACCGTATCGTCGCTGCCATCCCCGGTGGCGCGGCGAATGTGCAGGACATCTACCCGCTGGCGCCGCTCCAGGAGGGCATGCTTTACCACCATCTGTCGGCTGAACAGGGCGATCCCTACGTGCTGCACGCGCAGTTCGAGTTCGACAGCCACGCACGTTTGCAGGCGTTTGCCGAAGCTTTGCAGTGGGTGATCGATCGCCACGACATCCTGCGCACTTCGATGGTCTGGGAGCGACTTGATGAGCCGTTGCAGGTGGTGTGGCGCAAGGCGACCCTGGCGTGCGAGGCCGTTGGCTTCGAGGCGCGCACCGATCGCATGGACCTGGGCCAGGCACCGCTGCTGCGCCTGGTGTATACCGCAGATCCAGCGGACGGGCGTGTGGCGGCAACGTTGCTGTTTCACCACACCATCCTCGACCACACCGCCCTTGACGTAGTGCGCCACGAGATCCAGCTGTACCTGGCCGGCGAGCAAGCCCAGGCCGGTGAGCCGGTGCCGTTCCGCAGCTATATTGCCCAGGTGCGCCATGGCGTCAGCGAGCAGGCCCATGAGGCGTTTTTCCGCGAGATGCTGGCGGATATCGACGGGCCGACCCTGCCGTTCGGTTTGCAGGATGTGCAGGGCGATGGCCTGGGCATCGACGAGGCACGGGTGCCCGTCGACAGCGCACTGAGCCGCCGTCTGCGCACCCTGGCCCGCCCGCTTGGTGTGAGCGTGGCGAGCATGATGCACCTGGCGCTGGCCCGCGTATTGGGCGTGGTCGCCGGGCGTGACTCAGTGGTGTTCGGCACCGTGATGCTCGGGCGCATGGGGGCGGGCGAGGGCGGTGAACGGGCCTTGGGCATGTTCATCAACACCCTGCCATTGCGCGTGGATGTGGGCGAGCAGGGCGTGCGGGCCGGGGTCAAGGCCACCCACGAGCGCCTCACGGCATTGCTCAGCCACGAGCACGCGTCCCTCGCGCTGGCCCAGCGCTGCAGTGGCGTGGCGGCACCGACGCCGTTGTTCAGCGCCATGCTCAACTACCGCCACAGCGCCGCCACGGACATGGCCGAGGTGATCGAGGTGGCCGAGGGCATCCGCGTGCTCAGCGCCGAGGAGCGCACCAACTACCCGCTGACGGTCAACGTCGACGACCTGGGTGAGGATTTCGCGCTGACGGTGATGGTCGATGCCTCCATCGGCGCCGAACGTGTCGCCACCTACCTGCACACCGCCCTGGAAAGCCTGGCCGACGCCCTTGAGCAGCGACCGGATATGCCGCTCAGCGGCCTGAACATCCTGCCTGACGCCGAACGCCATACCCTGCTGCACGGCCTCAACCACAGCGCCACGCATTACGCCGATACCGCGCTGATCCACTCTCAAGTCGAAGCCCACGCCGCCGCCCAGCCTGACGCCATTGCGCTGCGCTTCGACAATCAGCGCATCAGCTACCGCCAACTCAACGAACGTGCCAACCAGGTCGCCCATCGCCTGCTGGCCCAGGGCATCCGCCCGGATGATCGCGTGGCGATCTGCGTGGAGCGCGGCCCGGAGATGATCATCGGCCTGCTGGGCATCCTCAAGGCCGGCGCCGGCTACGTGCCGATCGACCCGGCCTACCCGCAGGAACGCATCGCTTACACCCTGGCCGACAGCGCACCCTTGGCGGTGCTGGTGCAGGCCAATACGCGCCATCTGGTCGGCGACCTGCCGCAGATCGACCTCAACGGCTTGCGCGGCGAATCCATCGTCAACCCCCGCGTCGACCTCAGCCCGGCCCACCTGGCCTATGTGATCTACACCTCCGGCTCCACCGGCCAGCCCAAGGGCGTGATGATCGAACACCGCCAGGTCGCACGCTTGTTCACCGCCACCGAACACTGGTTCGGCTTCAACCGCAACGACGTCTGGGCGTTGTTCCATTCCTTTGCCTTCGACTTCTCGGTATGGGAAATCTGGGGCGCGCTGATGCACGGCGGCCAGTTGCTGATCGTGCCGCAACTGGTCAGCCGCTCGCCGGACGAGTGCTACACGCTGCTCTGCGAAGCGGGCGTGAGCATCCTCAACCAGACGCCCAGCGCCTTCCGCCAATTGATCGCCGCGCAAGGCCAGAACCCCCGGTCCCATTCCCTGCGCCAGGTGATCTTCGGCGGCGAGGCGCTGGAACCGGGCGTGCTGAAGCCGTGGTACGCCCGGGCGATCAACGCCGGCACGCAACTGGTGAACATGTACGGCATCACCGAAACCACCGTGCACGTGACCTATCGCGCCCTGGAAGCGGCGGATGCGCAGTTGGTCGGCGTCAGCCCGATTGGCGTGCGCATTCCCGATTTGCAGTTGTATGTACTCGACGCGCGCCGCGAGCCGTTGCCGCTGGGCGTAGTCGGCGAGCTGTACGTGGGCGGTGCCGGGGTGGCGCGCGGTTACCTCAACCGTGAGGCGCTCACCGCCGAGCGCTTCCTGGTCGACCCGGCCAGCGGCCAGCGCCTGTACAAGACCGGCGACCTTGGCCGCCTGCTGGCCGACGGCAGCGTCGAATACCTGGGCCGCAACGATGACCAGGTGAAGATCCGCGGTTTCCGTATCGAGCTGGGCGAGATCGAAGCGCACCTGGCCAGCGCGGAGGGCGTGCGTGACGCGGTAGTCATCGCCCGGGAAGACCAGCCGGGCGACAAGCGCCTGGTGGCCTACGTGATAAGCGAGGGCGAGCTGCGTGTGGCCGATCTGCGCGACCATCTGTTGCAGAGCCTGGCCGACTACATGGTGCCCAGTGCCTTTGTGCAACTGGATAAATTGCCGCTCACCACCAACGGCAAGCTCGACCGCAAGGCGCTGCCCGCACCCGATGCCGATGCCCTGGCGCGCCGGGGTTACCAGGCGCCCCAAGGCGCGGTGGAAACGGCCATCGCGGCGATCTGGCAAGACCTGCTCAAGCTTGACCGGGTGGGGCGTGACGACAACTTCTTCGAACTCGGCGGCCACTCCCTGTTGGCGGTCAAGCTGATCGAGCGTATGCGCCAGGTCGATCTCAGCGCCGATGTGCGCGTGCTGTTCGGCCAACCGACGCTGGCGGCGCTGGCCGCCGCAGTGGGGGGGGAGCAAGAGGTGCTGGTACCGGCCAACCGGATCACCACCGCCACCCAGCACATCACCCCGGACATGCTGCCCCTGGTGGATCTGGACCAGGCCAGCCTCGACCACATTATCCAGGGCGTGCCCGGCGGCATCAGCAATGTGCAGGACATCTACGGCCTGGCGCCGTTGCAGGCCGGCATCCTGTATCACCACCTGGCAACCACCGAGGGCGATCCCTACGTGTTGCAGGTGCAGTTCAGCTTCGACGACCAGGTGGCGGTGGACGCGTTTGTCCAGGCGCTGCACAGCGTGATCGAGCGCAATGACATCCTGCGCACCGCGATCCTCTGGGAAGGCCTCAACGAGCCGGTGCAGGTGGTATTGCGCCAGGCGGCGCTGACCGTTGAACGTATCGACGAACCGCTGGCGCAGTTGCAGCAACGCTTCGACCCGCGTCACTTCCGACTGGACTTGAGCCGTGCGTCGCTGATGCGCTTTGTCTACGCCGAAGAGCAGGGCCGGTTTGTCGGCATCCTGCTGTTGCACCATATCCTGCTCGACCACACGGCCTTGCAAGTGCTGGTGGAAGAAATGAGCGCCAGCCTGGCCGGCAACAGCGCGCAACTGCCCGCCGCCGTGCAGTACCGCAACTACGTGGCCCAGGCGCGGCTTGGGGTCAGCCAGGCCCAGCACGAAGCGTTCTTCAGCGAGATGCTCGGCGATATCGACGAGCCGACCCTGGCCTTCGGCCTGCAGGACGTGAATGGCGATGGCAGCGGCATCATCGAGGCCCACTTGCCCCTGGAGCCGGCACTGAGCCTGGGGCTGCGCGAACAAGCGCGGCAACTGGGCGTGAGCAGCGCGAGCCTGGTACACCTGGCCTGGGCGCAGGTGCTGGGGCAGGTGTCCGGCCAGCAGTCGGTGGTATTCGGCACCGTGCTGCTGGGGCGCATGCAAGGCGGCGAAGGTGCCGACCGGGCGCTGGGGATGTTCATCAATACCTTGCCGCTGCGGGTCAGCCTCGGTGCCGTGGGTGTGCAAGCCGGCGTACGCGCCACCCATGCGCGCCTGGCGCAGTTGCTCGGGCATGAACATGCGTCGTTGTCCCTGGCCCAGCGCTGCAGTGGCGTGCCGGGTTCGCTGCCGCTGTTCAGCACCTTGCTCAACTATCGCCACAGTGCGCCGGGGGACGCGCCGGGAGACAACCCGTTCGCGGCCTCCGGCATTCAGATCCTCAGTTCCGAGGAACGCAGCAACTACCCGCTGGTGCTCAACGTCGATGACCTGGGCACAGGCTTTGCCCTGACGGTACAAGGCGTCGCGAGCCTGGATGTGCAGCGCGTGGGGGACTATATGCTCACCGCGCTGCGCCACCTGGTGGCGGCGTTGCAACAGGCACCGACCACGCCGTTGCAGGCCGTGTCGATCCTGCCGGCCGCCGAGCGTCATCAGATACTGGTGGACTTCAACGCCACCGCCCGTGAGTACCCGGCGCACCTGACCGTGCACCAGTTGTTCGAAGCCCAGGCGCTGGCCCGTCCGGAAGCGGTCGCGGCAGTGCAGGGCGCATTGTCCCTGAGTTACCGCGACCTCAACCGGCGTGCCAACCGCCTGGCCCATCACTTGCTCAACCAGGGTGTGCAACCTGGCGAGAGCGTGGCGATTGCGCTGCCGCGCTCGCTCGACCTGCTGATCTGCCAACTGGCGATCCTCAAGTGCGGTGCGGTGTATGTACCGCTGGACATCAACGCGCCGGTCGAACGCCAGGCATTCATCGTGCAGGACAGCGGCGCGCACCGGGTGCTCACGACCCTGGCCGACTTGAACCTGGACACGTTGTCGCCGCGCAACCCTGAGCTGCCGCAGTCTGCCGAAAGCGTCGCCTACATCCTCTACACCTCCGGCTCCACCGGCGCGCCCAAAGGCGTGCAAGTGCCGCACCGCGCCATCTCGCGCCTGGTGCTCAATAACGGCTATGCCGATTTCAATGCCCGCGACCGCGTGGCCTTCGCCTCCAACCCGGCATTCGACGCCAGCACCCTCGACGTGTGGGCGCCCCTGCTCAATGGCGGTTGTGTGGTGGTGGTCGAGCATGCGGTGCTGTTGTCCCAGGCCGCGTTCGCCGCGTTGTTGCAGGAGCAATCCGTCAGCGTGCTGTGGATGACCGCCGGGCTGTTCCACCAGTACGCTGACGCGCTGTTGCCGGTATTCGCGCAGTTGCGCTACCTGATCGTCGGCGGCGACGTCCTCGACCCGCAGGTGATCGACCGGGTGCTCAGGCACGGCAAGCCCCGGCACCTGCTCAATGGCTACGGGCCCACCGAAGCCACCACGTTTTCCACCACCCACGAAATCACCCGGGTCGGCGAGGGCGGCATCCCCATCGGGCGCCCGATCGCCAATGCCCAGGCGTACGTGCTGGACCCGCGCCAGCAACCACTGCCGTTGGGTGTGGTCGGCGAGCTGTACATCGGCGGTGCGGGCGTGGCGACGGGGTATTTGAACCAAGCGCAACTCACAGCCGAGAAATTTATCCCGAACCCCTTCGGCGAGGGCCTGTTGTACCGCACCGGTGACCTGGCCTGCTGGCAGGCCGACGGCACCTTGCTGTACCAGGGGCGCAATGACCTGCAGGTGAAGATCCGTGGTTTCCGTATCGAACCCGGCGAGATCGAGAACTGCCTGGCCAGTTTCCCGGGCGTGAAGGACGTGGTGGTGCTGGTCCGCGAAGACCAGCCCGGTGACAAGCGCCTGGTGGCCTACTACACGGCCAGTGTGGCGCTGGAGATTGAAGCCCTGCGCGCTCACCTGCAAGGCCAGTTGCCGGACTACATGGTGCCGTCGGCGTATGTGTGGCTGGAGCTGCTGCCGCTCACCGCCAACGGCAAACTCGACCGCAAGGGCCTGCCGGTGCCGGACCAGAGCGCGCTGCTCAGCCGCGGCTTCGAGGCGCCGGAAGGCGAAGTGGAAACCCAGCTGGCGCAGATCTGGCAGGACGTGCTCAAGCTGGAGCGGGTTGGCCGTCATGATCATTTCTTCGAACTGGGCGGGCATTCGCTGCTGGCGGTCAGCCTGATCGAACGCATGCGCCAGGTCGGCCTGAGCTGCGACGTACGCGTGTTGTTCAGCCAGCCAAGCCTGGCGGCGCTGGCCGCTGCCGTGGGCAGTGGCCGGGAAATCGTGGTGCCGGCCAATGGCATCCCCAAGGATTGCACCCGGATCACGCCGTCGATGCTGACGCTGGTGCAACTCGACCCCGCAGCCATCGAACGTATCGTCGCGAACGTGCCGGGCGGCGCGGCGAATGTGCAGGACATCTACCCGCTGGCGCCGTTGCAGGAAGGCATTCTTTATCACCACATCAGCGCCGAGCAGGGAGACCCGTACCTGCTGCAATCGCGCATGGCGTTCGACAGCCTGGAGCGTTTGCAGGGGTTCATGGGTGCGCTGCAACAGGTGGTGGCCCGCCACGACATCCTGCGTACCGGCGTGGTCTGGGAAGGCCTGGACAGCCCGGTGCAAGTGGTGTGGCGCGAGGCGAAACTGATCGTGCAAGAGGTCGACCTGGACCCGGCCGAAGGCGACATCATCGAGCAGTTGCATGCACGCTTCGATGCCCGTCACTACCGCCTGGACATCACCCAGGCGCCGTTGCTGCGCATGGTGTATGCCCAGGATCCGGCGAATCACCGTGTGGCGGCGATCCTGCTGTTCCATCACCTGGCGCTCGATCACACCGCCATGGAGGTGGTGGGCCAGGAAATGCGTGCGTTCATGTTCAACCAGGCCCAGGACTTGCCCGAGGCGGCGCCGTTTCGCAACTACGTGGCTCAGGCTCGCCTTGGCGTCAGCGTGGAGGAACACGAGGCGTTCTTCCGCGACATGCTCGCCGATGTGGATGAGCCGACCTTGCCGTTCGGCGTGCAGGACGTGCAGGGCGATGGGGGCGATATCGAGGAAGCCGAACAGGCCGTGGATGCCGCGCTGGCCCAACGGGTACGCGAGCAGGCCCGGCAACTGGGCGTCAGCGCCGCGAGCCTGATGCACCTGGCCTGGGCGCAGGTGCTGGGGCTGGTATCCAGGCGTGACGACGTGGTGTTCGGCACCGTGTTGATGGGGCGCATGCAGGCCGGTGACGGCGCGGACCGTGCGCTGGGCATGTTCATCAACACCTTGCCCTTGCGCGTGGACGTGGCAGCCACTGCCGCCGCTGCGGTCAAGGCCACCCACGGGCGCTTGAGTGCCTTGCTCGGCCATGAACACGCGTCCCTCGCGCTGGCCCAGCGTTGCAGCGGCGTGGCAGGTGCATCGCCGCTGTTCAGCGCCTTGCTCAACTACCGTCACAGCAGCCCCGGTGAAATGGCCCGCGACGGCCACGGCATCTGGGAAGGCGTGCAATTGCTCGGCGGCGAAGAACGCAGCAACTACCCGCTGACCTTGAGCGTGGATGACCTGGGTGAAGGCTTTGGCCTCACGGTACTGGCGCTGCCGCAGATCGGCGCCCAGCGCCTGTGTGCCTATATGCATAACGCCGTAGAACAGTTGGTGGCCTGCCTGGAAAACGCACCGAAGACCCTGCTCAACCAGCTGACGATCCTGCCGGCGGCAGAGCGTGAAACCCTGCTGCGTGATTTCAACGCCACGGCCGAGGATTTCCCGCAGGGGCACACCGTCCACGGTGCCTTCGAGGTGCAGGCCGAACGCCAACCCCAGGCTATCGCGGTGATGCAAGACGGTGAGGCGTTGACCTACGAACAGCTCAACCGGCGCGCCAACCAACTGGCCCATTACCTGTTGACACTCGGGGTACAGCCCGACGACCGAGTAGCCCTGTGTTGTCGTCGCGGCCCGCAGATGCTGGTGGGTTTGCTGGGCATCCTCAAGGCCGGTGCCGGTTACGTGCCCATCGACCCGGCGTATCCCGCCGAGCGCATCGCTTATTTGCTACACGACAGCGCGCCGGTGGCGGTGCTGGCCGAAGCCAGTACCCGCGACCTGTTGGGCAACATCGCCACGGTGGACCTGCACGACCCATGTCTGCAGCAGCATGCCGTCAGCAATCCGCAGCTCAGCCTCCTGACCCCTGCGCACCTGGCCTACGTGATCTACACCTCCGGCTCCACTGGCCAGCCCAAGGGCGTGATGGTGGAACACCGCAGCGTGGAAAACCTGGTGCACTGGCACTGCGAGGCCTTTGGTCTGGATGCGACGAGCCACACCAGCAGCGTCGCCGGTTTCGGGTTTGACGCGATGGCCTGGGAAGTCTGGCCGGCGCTGTGTGTGGGCGCTACCTTGCACCTGCCGCCGGCCGATGTCGGCAATGAAAACATCGACGAACTGCTGGCCTGGTGGCTGGCACAACCACTGGACGTCAGCTTCCTGCCGACCCCGGTGGCCGAATACGCTTTCGGCCAGCAGTTGCAACACCCGACCTTGCGCATCCTGCTGATCGGCGGTGATCGCCTGCGCCAGTTCACCCAGGAGCGGCGCTTTGCCGTGATCAATAACTATGGCCCCACCGAAGCCACGGTGGTTGCCACCTCTGGCCGCGTACGCGCCGGGCAGGTGCTGCATATCGGGCGGCCCATCGCCAACGGCCGTGTCTACCTGCTGGACGCGCACTTGCGTGCGGTGCCGGTGGGCGTGGCGGGCGAGTTGTACGTGGGCGGCAGCGGCGTGGCACGGGGTTACCTGAACCGTCCGGACCTGACCGCCGAACGCTTCCTGCAAGACCCGTTCAACGCCGGTCGCATGTACCGCACCGGCGACCTGGCGCGCTGGTTGCCCGATGGCAATATCGAGTACCTGGGCCGTAACGATGACCAGGTCAAGGTGCGTGGCGTGCGGGTTGAGCTGGGGGAGATCGAAAACTGCCTGGCTGCCGTGGAAGGCGTCGGCGAAGCGGTGGTGCTGGTGCGTGAAGGCCGCCTGATCGCCTGGTTCACCGCACGGCAACCGCTGGCTATCGAGACCCTGCGTGCCGACCTGCAAGCCCGGTTGCCCGAGGCCCTGGTGCCGGTCGCCTATGTGCAGGTGCAGGCACTGCCCCTGACCGCCAACGGCAAACTGGACCGCAAGGCCCTGCCGGAGCCGGATCAGGCCGCGCTGCTGACCCGCGAATACGAAGCCCCCCAGGGCGACGTGGAAACCACTCTGGCGCGCATCTGGTCCGAAGTGCTGCAGGTTGAACGGGTGGGTCGCCATGACCACTTCTTCGAGCTCGGCGGCCATTCATTGTTGGCCGTCAGTCTGATCGAACGCATGCGCCAGGTCGGCCTGAGTGCCGATGTGCGCGTGCTGTTCAGCCAGCCGACCCTGGCCGCTCTGGCCGCCGCTGTCGGCAGCGGTCGCGAAGTGCAGGTGCCGGTTAATCGCATTCCCGCCAACTGCCGGCGCATTACGCCGGACCTGCTGACATTGGTGGAACTCGACCAGGCAACCATCGATCAAGTGGTCGCGCAAGTGCCCGGTGGCGTGGCCAATGTGCAGGACATCTACCCGCTGGCGCCGTTGCAAGAGGGCATCCTCTACCATTACATCACCGCTGAGCAGGGCGACCCGTACCTGCTGCAAACGCACCTGGCGTTCGACAGCCTCGACCGCCTGAATGCCTTTGCCCAGGCGTTGCAGCAGGTGATCGATCGTCACGACATCCTGCGCACCGGTGTGGTCTGGGAGGGGTTGGCGCAACCGCTGCAAGTGGTGTGGCGCACCGCCGAACTGCAGGTGCAGGCGCTGCACCTGCAAGGCGATGTACTGGCCGGCCTGCACCAACGTTTCGATGCACGACGCTATCGCCTGGACATCAGCCAGGCTCCGCTGATCCGCCTGATGTACGCCCAGGATCCCTCCCACCAACGGGTGGTCGCGGTATTGCTGTATCACCATATCGTCCTCGACCACACCGCGTTTGACGTCGTGCTGCGGGAAATGCAGGGCTTCCTGCTCGGCCGGCAAGTGCCCGCGGCTGCACCGATGCCGTACCGCAACTACGTGGCGCAGGCGCGGTTGGGCGTGAGCGAACAGGAGCACGAAGGCTTTTTCCGCGCCATGCTCGGCGATATCGACGAGCCGACCTTGCCCTTCGGCTGGCAGGACGTGCGCGGCGACGGCAGCGCCGTCGAGGAACACAGCCTGCGCCTGCACAGCGACCTCAACCGCCGCTTGCGGGCCCAGGCCCGGCTGATGGGGGTGAGCACGGCGAGCCTGTTTCACCTGGCGTGGGGCCAGGTGCTGGCGGCGACATCGGGCCGCCACAGCGTGGTGTTCGGCACCGTATTGGTCGGTCGCCTGCAAGGTGGCGAGGGCGCCGACCGCGCCCTGGGGGTATTTATCAATACCTTGCCGCTGCGTCTGGATATCGACGGTCAAGGCGCACGTGCCGCCGTACGGGCGACCCATGAACGGCTCAGCGCCTTGCTCGGCCATGAACACGCGTCCCTGGCGCTGGCCCAGCGTTGCAGTGGGGTCGCTGCCCCGGCCCCGCTGTTCAGCTCAATGCTCAATTACCGTCATCGTGGCACGGCCACCCGCTCGCAGGAGGCGCAGCAGGCCTGGGAAGGCATGCAGACCCTGGCCAACGACGGACGTACCAACTATCCGTTGACCTTGAACGTGGACGACTTGGGCGACGGTTATGACATCACCGCTCTGGCACGCGCCGATGCGCAACGCGTGTGCGAGTACCTGCACACGGCGTTGTCGGGCCTGGTCGAGGCGTTGGAGCACGCGCCGCAACACGCGCTCGATCGTTTGCCGATCCTGGGCGCTGAAGAGCGCAATAAGCTGCTGGTCGAATTCAACTCAACCGAGGTGCCGTACGATCTCGATCAGACCCTGCAGGCGCTGTTCGAAGCCCAGGTCGAGCGCACGCCGGAGGCGGTGGCAGTGATTGCCGCCGAGCAACGGCTGACCTACCGGGCACTCAACGAACGCGCCAATCGCCTGGCCCATCATCTGCGTGAGCACGGCGTCCAGCCGGATACACGGGTGGGGATCTGCCTCGAGCGTGGCCTGGACATGGTGGTAGGTCTGTTCGCCATTCTCAAGGCCGGCGGCGCCTACGTGCCGCTGGACCCGGCCTACCCCCAGGAGCGCATCGCCTACATGCTGCAGGACAGCGCGCCGGTGGTGGTCCTCGCGCAAGCGACCACCCGTGCGCTGCTGGGCGACGTGCCGGTGATCGAGCTTGATCACGTCACGTGGCAACGCCAGCCCGCGACCAACCTCCAGGTCCCGGGCCTCACCGCTCGCCACGCCGCCTACGTGATCTACACCTCCGGCTCCACCGGCGAGCCCAAGGGGGTGATCAACGAGCACGCTGGGGTGGTCAACCGCTTGCTCTGGATGCAGGACGCCTACGGGCTCAATGCTGAGGATGCAGTGCTGCAGAAAACCCCGTTCAGTTTCGACGTGTCGGTGTGGGAATTCTTCTGGCCGCTGTTCACTGGCGCACGCCTGGTGATGGCGCGCCCGGGCGGGCACAAGGACCCGGCCTATCTGTGCGAAGTGATCGAGGCGCAGCGGATCACCACCTTGCACTTCGTACCATCGATGCTCGACGTATTCCTCGCCCATGGCGATGTGAGCCAGGCCGAAGGGTTAGTGCGTGTGATGTGCAGCGGCGAAGCCCTGCCGGGCAGCCTGGTGCGGCGCTTCAAGCAGCAATTGCCGGGCATCGGCCTGTACAACCTGTATGGCCCTACCGAAGCGGCGGTGGACGTGACCGCCTGGAACTGTGCGCGGCCCGAGGTGCCGGACAACACACCGATTGGCAAACCCATCGCCAATACCCGCTTGTACGTGCTGGATGCACAGTTGCAACCGGTGCCATTGGGCGTGGTGGGCGAGTTGTTCATCGGCGGGGTGCAAGTGGCGCGGGGTTACTTGAACCGTGCGCAACTGACGGCCGAGCGCTTCCTCGAAGACCCGTTCACCGGCGGGCGCATGTATCGCACAGGGGATGTGGGTCGTTACCTGCCCGATGGCAATATCGAGTACCTGGGGCGTAACGACGACCAGGTAAAAATCCGTGGCCTGCGTATCGAATTGGGGGAAATCCAGGCGCGATTGCGCGAGCACACATCAGTCAAGGACGCCGTGGTGGTGGCCCGCGACGAGCGCCTGATCGCCTACTACACCGGAGAACATGCGCCCGTCGAAAGCCTGCGTGCCCAACTGCTACTGCACCTGCCGGACTTTATGGTGCCCGCGCTGTTCGTGCACCTCGACGCGTTGCCCTTGAGCCCCAACGGCAAACTCGATCGCAAGGCCCTGCCGGCACCGGGCATGGAAGCACGGCTGGTACGCGCGTTCGAAGCCCCCGAAGGGGAGACCGAAATCCTGCTGGCCCGGCTCTGGGCAGAACTGCTCAACGTGGAGCGGGTAGGGCGCCACGACAATTTCTTTGAACTGGGCGGGCACTCGCTGCTCGCCGTCAGCCTCATCGGGCGCTTGCGCCAGGAAGGCATGGAAGCCGACGTGCGCGCGTTGTTCGAACAGCCGACCCTGGCTGGCTACGCCGCATTGACTGAACGAATGGAGATCGTCCTGTGAGCATCAACCAACTGCTGGCGACGCTGAAGACCAAGGACATCCAACTGGCGCTCAAGGGCGAACAGCTATCGGTCCAGGGCAACAAGCAAGCCTTGAGCGACCCGGCGATCCTCGCCGCCCTGCGCGAGCACAAACCGGCGTTGATCGAGCTGATCAAGGCCGGTGAATACTCGGCGACGAAGGCGGGCGTAGTCGACGTACCCGCCAATGGCATACCGGCGGACGCCGAGCGCATCCTGCCGTCGATGTTGACGTTGTCGACGCTGAGCCAGGATGAGGTCGACCGCATCGTCGCCAGCGTCGATGGCGGCGTGGCGAATATCCAGGATATCTACCCGCTGGCGCCCTTGCAGGAAGGCATTCTGTTCCACCACGTCAGTGCCGAGCGGGGCGACCCGTACGTGATGCAATCGCAGTTTTCCTTCGACAGCCTGGAGCGGTTCGAGGCGTTTGCCCAGGCACTGCAAGCGGTGATGGACCGCCACGACATCCTGCGCACAGGAGTGGTCTGGGAGGGTGTGCAGCAACCGTCGCAAGTGGTGTGGCGCCGCGCGCGCCTGCCGGTGCAGGCCTTGGCGCTGGACCCGGCCGACGGCGACATCGCCACGCAACTGCGCGCGCTGTTTGATGCCCGCCACTATCGCCTCGACGTGTCCCAGGCGCCGTTGCTGCGTCTGGTGCGGGCCGAGGACGTGGCCAATCAACGTATCGTTGCCAGCCTGCTGTTCCACCATATGGCCCTTGATCACAGTGCCCTGGAAGTCGTGTGCCACGAGCTGCAGGCCTGCCTGTTGGGGCAGGGCGCGACGTTGGGCCAGGCCGTGCCGTTTCGCAACTACGTGGCTCAGGCGCGGTTGGGGATCAGCGAGCAGGCGCACGAACACTTCTTCCGCCAGATGCTTGGCGACATCAGCGAACCCACCTTGCCGTTTGGCTTGAGCGATGTGCAGGGCGATGCGCGGGGGATTACCGAGGTACACCTGGCGCTGCCGGCGGCGTTGTCGCAACGGTTGCGAGCACAGGCACGGCAACTGGGGGTCAGCGCAGCCAGCCTGTTTCATCTGGGGTGGGCGCAGGTGCTGGGGGTGTTGGCCGGCAAGGAACAGGTGGTGTTCGGCACGGTATTGATGGGCCGCATGCAGGGCAGTCATGACACAGACCGGGCGCTGGGTATCTTCATCAACACCTTGCCGTTTCGCGTGGACGTGGGCCGCGAGGACGTGCGCACCGGGGTCAAGGCGACTCATGCGCGGCTGACGACGTTGCTGCGGCATGAGCACGCACCGTTGGCGCTGGCCCAGCGGTGCAGCGGCGTGGTGGCGCCGACGCCGTTGTTCAGCGCCTTGCTCAATTATCGCCACAGTGCCTCGGCGGCCAGTGACGAAGCGATCTCCGCCTGGCAGGGCATCGCTGCGCTGAGCGCCGAGGAACGTACCAATTACCCCTTGACCCTGAGTGTCGACGACTTCGGCGATGACTTTGCCCTGAGTCTGCTGGCCAGCACCCTGGTGGATCCGCAGCGCGTCTGTGCCTACGTGCAGACCGCCTTGGAAAACCTGCTGACTGCGCTCGAACAGGCGCCAGACACTGCGCTCAACCAGGTGTCAGTGCTTCCGTTCGCCGAGCAGCAGTGGTTGTTGGAACACTTCAACTCCACCCACACGGATTTCCCCCAAGGCACCACGCTGCACGGGCGCATCGAAGCCCAGGCCGCGCTGAGCCCCGACGCCATTGCCGCCGTGCATCAGGGCCGCCAGCTCACCTATGCCGAACTCAACCAGCAAGCCAACCTGCTGGCCCATCATCTGCTGGCGCTGGGGGTCAGGCCTGACGACCGCGTCGCCATCGTCGCCCGTCGCGGGCTGGATACCCTGGCCGGCCTGCTGGCGATTCTCAAGGCCGGCGCCTGCTATGTACCGGTGGACCCATCGCACCCGGCCGAGCGCCTCAACTACCTGCTCAGCGACAGCGCCCCGGTGGCGGTGTTGACCCAGCACGCCTTGCTCGAGCGCCTGCCGGCCCTTGACGTGCCGGTGATCAACCTCGACCGCTACACCTGGCAGCACCATTCGGCGAGCAACCCGAAGGTTGCGGTCACGCCGTCCAACCTCGCCTATGTGATCTACACTTCCGGCTCCACCGGTCTGCCCAAGGGCGTCATGGTGGAGCACCACACCGTCGCCAATCTGGTTGACTGGCATTGCCATGCCTTTGACCTGTGCGCCGGGCGCCACACCGCCAGCGTCGCCGGGTTCGGCTTTGACGCGATGGCCTGGGAAGTCTGGCCGGCGCTGTGCGTGGGCGCGACCCTGCACCTGCCACCGGCCCATGACGGCACCGAGGATGTCGACGCACTGCTGGCCTGGTGGTGCGCGCAGCCGTTGGACGTATGCTTCCTGCCCACGCCGGTGGCCGAGTACGCATTCAGCCAGCAGCTCGAACACCCGACGCTGCGCACGCTGCTGATCGGTGGTGATCGCTTGCGCCAGTTCGGTCGCGCCCAACGTTTCGACCTGATCAACAACTACGGGCCGACCGAAGCCACGGTGGTCGCCACCTCCGGTAAGGTCGAGGCCGGCCAGCCGTTGCACATCGGCAAACCCATCGCCAATGCCACGGTGTACCTGCTGGATGAGCAGCAGCGGCCGGTACCGCTGGGGGTGGCGGGGGAGTTGTATGTGGGCGGTAAAGGCGTGGCGCGGGGTTATCTCAACCGTGCGGAGTTGACGGCCGAACGTTTCCTGCAGGACCCATTCAACGCCGGGCGCATGTACCGTACCGGCGATCTGGCACGCTGGCTGCCGGACGGCACTATCGAGTACCTGGGGCGCAATGACGACCAGGTGAAGATCCGTGGCATGCGCATCGAACTGGGCGAAATCGAAGCCCAACTCAACCAGTTGGCGGGTATCCAGGAAGCCGTGGTGCTGGTGCGTGAAGAGCGGCTGGTGGCGTATTTCACCGAAAACCGCCAGCTCGACCCGCTGGTGGTAGCCGAACTCCGCGCCCACCTGGTGGCGCACCTGCCGGACTACATGGTGCCGGTCGCCTATGTGAAGCTGGACGCGTTGCCCCTGACCGCCAACGGCAAGCTCGACCGCAAGGCCCTGCCGGCGCCGGACATGGCCGCAGTGTTTACCCGCGAGTACGTGGCTCCCGAAGGTGAAATCGAAACCGTACTGGCGCAGATCTGGGCCGATGTGCTGCAGGTGGAGCGCGTCGGGCGTCGCGATCATTTCTTCGAACTGGGCGGGCATTCCTTGCTGGCGATGCGCATGGTCTCGCAGATCCGCCAGCGCCTGGGTGTGGAGTTGCTGCTCGGCGATTTGTTTGCCAATGCCGAGTTGGCGGCGGTGGCCGAGGTGCTGGCCCAGTCCGGTCGCAGCACCTTGCCAGCTATCCTCCCGGCCAATCGTGATGAGCCCACGCCGCTGTCCTTCGCCCAGCAGCGCCTGTGGTTCCTGGCGCTGATGGAAGGCGCCAACACTGCCTACAACATTCCCATCGGGCTGCGTCTGCGTGGGCAGTTGCATGTGGAGGCGCTGCAACGGGCGCTGGCGCGCATCGTTGCGCGCCACGAAACCCTGCGCAGCCGCTTTGCCCAGCGCGGCGACGAGGCCCAGGTGGTGATCGTGCCCGCCGAAGACGTGTTGCCCCTGCAAGTGCAGGACCTGCGCCGCCACCCGCAACCACAGCAGGCGCTGGACGCGTTGATCCATGGCGAGGCCTCGGCGCCGTTCGACCTGGAGCGCGGCCCGCTGCTGCGCGGGCGTCTGGTGGTAATGGCCGACGATCACCATGTGCTGTTGCTGACGCTGCACCATATCGTGTCCGATGGCTGGTCCATGGGCGTGCTCACCCGCGAACTGATGGCGCTGTACCAGGCCTTCAGCCACGGCCAGCCCGACCCCTTGCCGGCGCTGCCGATCCAGTACGGCGACTTCGCGGTATGGCAGCGCCTGTGGCTCAGCGGTGAAGTGCTGCAGCGCCAGAGCACCTTTTGGCAACAGGCGCTGGCCGGTGCGCCGGCCTTGCTCACGCTGCCCACCGACCGCCCGCGCCCGGCGCAGCAGGACTACGCCGGCAGTAGCGTCGAGGTGCGCCTGGACGAACGCCTCACCGCCGGGCTCAAGGCCTTGAGCCAACGCCACGGCACCACGCTGTACATGACCTTGATGAGCGCCTGGGCCTCACTGCTGGCACGGCTCTCCGGGCAGCACGATGTGGTGATCGGCTCACCCGTGGCCAACCGCACGCGCAGCGAAGTGGAAGGGCTGATCGGCCTGTTTGTGAACACCCTGGCGGTGCGCATCGACACCTCGGGCGAGCTGAGCACCGAAGCGCTGTTGGCGCGGGTCAAGGCCCAGGCCCTGGAAGCCCAGGCCCACCAGGACCTGCCGTTCGAACAAGTGGTAGAGATCACCCGGCCACCGCGCAGCCTGGCCCACAGCCCGCTGTTCCAGACCCTGCTGACCTGGCAGGACAGCAGTGCGCCGACCCTGGCCCTGGGCGACCTGGCCTTGGAAGGCATCGTCGAGGACAGTCACTTCGCCAAGTTCGACCTGTCCCTGGACCTGTCGGAAGTGCAGGGCACCCTCATCGGCGCGCTGGAATACGCAGTGGCGCTGTTCGACGCATCGACGGTGCAGCGTTACGTCGGCTACTTCACCCGCGTGTTGCAGGCCATGGTGGATAACGACCAGGCGGTGCTGGAACAGGTGCCGCTGGTGGATGAGCGTGAGCGCCAGCACCTGCTGTTTGATTTCAACGCCACCGAAGTCGCTTATGACCTCGAGCAGACCTTGCATGGCCTGTTCGAAGCGCAGGCGACGCGGACGCCGGACGCCATTGCCGTCAAAGCCGATGACGGCGTGTTGACCTATGCCGAGCTGAATGCGCTGGCCAATCAACTGTCCCGCCACCTGCTGGAATTGGGTGTGCAGCCGGATTCACGGGTGGCGATCTGCGTGGAGCGCGGCCTGGACATGGTCATCGGCCTGTACGCGATCCTCAAGGCCGGCGCCGCCTATGTGCCGCTGGACCCGGCGTATCCGCTGGAGCGCATTGCCTACATGCTGGAGGACAGCGCACCGGTAGCGGTGCTGGCCCAGGGCGCGACGCGGGCATTGCTGGGGGAGGTGCCGGTGGTCGATCTGGACCAGCCGAGCTGGCAGCACCAGCCTGTCGACAACCCTCACGTGCCAGCCGTCGGTGCCTACGTGATCTACACCTCCGGCTCCACCGGCCAGCCCAAGGGCGTGATCAACGACCACCCCGGCGTGGTCAACCGCCTGCTGTGGATGCAGGACGCCTATGGCCTGCAAGCCCATGACCGGGTGCTGCAAAAAACGCCGTTCAGCTTCGACGTGTCGGTGTGGGAGTTCTTCTGGCCGCTGTTCACCGGCGCCTGCCTGGTGATGGCGCGCCCGGGCGGGCACAAAGACCCGGCGTACCTGTGCGAGGTGATTGCCGCCGAGCAGATCACAACGCTGCACTTCGTGCCGTCGATGCTGGATGTATTCCTGGCCCATGGCGATGTGAGCCAGGCCGAAGGGTTAGTGCGTGTGATGTGCAGCGGCGAAGCCCTGCCGGGCAGCCTGGTGCGGCGCTTCAAGCAGCAATTGCCAGGTAGCCAATTGCATAACCTGTACGGCCCGACCGAAGCCGCTGTCGATGTGACCGCATGGAACTGCGCCGGGCCGGTGACGCCGGACAACACGCCGATCGGCAAACCGATCGCCAACACCCGCATGTACGTGCTCGACGCACAGATGCAGCCCGTGCCATTGGGCGTGGTCGGCGAGCTGTTCATCGGTGGCGTGCAAGTGGCGCGCGGCTACCTGAACCGGCCGGAACTGACCGCCGAACGCTTCCTCAAGGACCCGTTCACCGATGGGCGCCTGTACCGCACCGGCGACGTTGGTCGCTACCTGGCGGACGGGACGATCGAGTACCTGGGGCGCAACGACGATCAGGTGAAGATCCGTGGCCTGCGCATCGAACTGGGGGAAATCCAGGCGCGCCTCACCGACCACCCGCAGGTCAATGAAGCCGCGGTGATCGCCCGCGACAATCGCCTGATTGCCTACTACACCGGTGTGTCCAGCGAGATCGACGCCTTGCGCACGCATCTTTTGCAGCATCTGCCGGAATTCATGGTGCCGTCGATCTTCGTGCACCTGGATAACTTGCCCTTGAGCCCCAACGGCAAGCTTGACCGCAAGGCACTGCCCGCGCCGGGCCTGGACTCGGTGGTGGTGCGCGAGTACGAAGCGCCCCAGGGCGACACGGAGATCGCCCTGGCCAGCCTGTGGGCCGAGCTGCTCAACGTGGAGCGCGTGGGCCGTCACGACAACTTCTTCGAGCTGGGCGGCCACTCGTTGCTTGCGGTGGGCCTGATGGGGCGCATGCGCGGCCTCGGGTTGTCGGCGGATGTGAAAGTGCTGTTTGGCCAGCCGACTTTGTCGGCCCTGGCGGCGGCCTTGGGCGCAGGGCGTGAAGTGGCGGTGCCGGTCAATGGCATTACGGCCGATTGCACGGCGATCACCCCGGACATGTTGCCGCTGATCCAACTGGATCAGCCGGCCATCGAGCGTATCGTCGCCTGTATCCCCGGCGGCGCGGCGAATGTGCAGGACATCTACCCGCTGGCGCCGTTGCAGGCCGGCATGCTCTATCACCATCGCGCCGCGCAGGGCGGTGACGACTATGTGCTACGGGCGCAGTTTGCATTCGACAGCGCCCGGCGACTGGAGGCATTTGCCCTGGCCTTGCAGGCGGTGATCCAGCGTCACGACATCCTGCGTTCGTCGTTCCATTGGGACGGCCTGGAAGAACCGGTTCAGGTGGTGTGGCGCGAGGCTTCGCTGCGGGTCGAACACGGGCCGGTGCCGGAGCGTCTGGACCTGTCCCAGGCACCGCTGATGCGCCTGGTGGTGTGTGACGGCAGTGCCATCTTGCTGTTCCACCACCTGGTGATGGACCACATCGCCCTGGAGATTTTGCAGCACGAAATGCAGGCGTTTCTCTCGGGCACGCCACACACCCTGGGCGCGCCGGTGCCGTATCGCAACTATGTGGCCCAGACCCGCTTGGGGGTTGACGATCACGAGGCATTCTTCCGTGAGATGCTGGGCGAGATCGACGAGCCGACCCGCCTGGAAACCCTTGGCGGCAATGAGCAGGTTCACTGCACCCTTGACCTGGAGCTGAGCCAACGCCTGCGCACCCAGGCCCGGCAATCCGGGGTGAGCGCCGCCAGCCTGATGCACCTGGCCTGGGCGCAGGTGCTGGGCAAGGTCTCGGGTCGGGAGCAAGTGGTGTTCGGCAGCGTGATGCTTGGCCGGCTGCAAGGCGGCGAAGGGGCCGAGCGGGCCATGGGCGTGTTCATCAACACCCTGCCGCTGCGGGTCGACCTGGGTCGGCACAGCGTGCGCGACGCGTTGCGCGCCACCCACGCACGCCTCACTCAATTGCTCAGCCATGAGCAGGCGCCGTTGGCCTTGGCCCAGCGCTGCAGTGGCGTGCCGGTGACCACGCCGCTGTTCGATACGCTGTTCAACTATCGCCACAGTGCGCCGCAGGTGGCGAGCGAGGCCTGGCAGGGCATCCGGTTGCTCAAGGCCGAGGAACACAGCAACTATGGCCTGTCGGTGAGCGTGGATGACCTGGGCGCGGGTTTCTCCTTGAAAGTCGTGGGGCAGGGCGCCCGTCGCGTGTGCGACTACCTGCACATCGCGGTGGAGCAACTGGTACAGGCGTTGGAACAGGGCGGTACGCTTGCCATCGCCTATGTGCCGATCCTGCCCGCCGCCGAACGCCAGCAATTGCTGGACCTGAACGCCACCACCCGGGCATTCCCGCGTGAACATACGGTGCAACGCCTGTTCGAAGCCCAGGCCCATGCACGGCCGGCTGCGCTGGCGGCGCTGCAGGGCGAGCAGTCACTCAGTTATGGCGAGCTGAACAGCCGCGCCAATCGCCTGGCCCATCATTTGCTGGGCCTTGGAGTACGCCCCGGCGATCATGTGGCGATCCTGTTGCCGCGTTCGCTGGACCTGCTGGTCAGCCAGTTGGCCGTGCTCAAGTGCGCCGCCGCCTATGTGCCGCTGGACATCAACGCCCCGGCGGAGCGCCAGGCGTTCATGGTGCAGGACAGCGGCGCGGCCTGGTTGTTGACCGGCAGCGAGCGTGCCGTCGACTACGCCGTGCAACGCCTGGACCTCGACACCCTGGCCCTCGATCCGCAACCGAGCCACAACCCGGACCTGTCGCAGTCCTCGGACAGCGTGGCGTACATCATGTACACCTCAGGCTCCACCGGCACGCCCAAAGGCGTGTTGGTGCCCCATCGCGGCATCACGCGCCTGGTGCTGAATAACGGCTACGCCGACTTCAACGCCAGTGACCGCGTCGCCTTCGCCTCCAACCCGGCGTTTGACGCCAGTACCATGGACGTGTGGGGGCCGTTGCTCAATGGCGGCCAGGTGCAGGTGATCGACCACGCCACCTTGCTCGATCCGGCTGCGTTTGGCCTGGCGTTGGCGGATGCGACGGTATTGTTCGTCACCACGGCGTTGTTCAACCAGTACGTACAGCTGATTCCCCAGGCCCTGGCGGGCCTGCGCATCCTGCTGTGCGGTGGTGAACGGGCCGACCCGGCGGCGTTCCGCAGTCTGTTGGCCCAGGCACCGGCATTGCGCCTGGTGCATTGCTACGGGCCGACCGAAACCACCACCTACGCCACCACCTACGAAGTGCGGTCGCTGGCCGAAACGGCCGACAGCGTGCCCATCGGCCGGCCGATCTCCAATACGCAGGTGCATGTGCTGGATGCGCAGTTGCAACCGGTGCCCGTGGGCGTGACCGGTGAAATCTGCATCGGTGGGGATGGCGTGGCCAAGGGGTATCTGAACCGTCCTGAACTGACCGCTGAAAAGTTTGTGCAGGACCCGTTTATCCCAGGCGCCTTGATGTACCGCACCGGCGACCTTGGCCGCTGGACGGCGCAGGGTTTGCTGGAGTGCATCGGGCGCAATGACGACCAGGTGAAGATCCGTGGTTTCCGTATCGAACTGGGTGAGATCGAAGCGCGCCTGGCCAACGTTGCGGGTATCCAGGATGTGGTGGTGCTGGCCCGCGAGGACGCCCCAGGGGACAAGCGCCTGGTGGCGTATTTCACCTGGGCCGACACGCCTGTCGGCATCGACAGCGTGCGGGCTTGCCTGCAAGACCAGTTGCCGGACTACATGCTGCCGTCGGCCTTTGTGCCGCTGGAGTCCCTGCCGTTGACAGCCAATGGCAAGATCGACCGCAAAGCCTTGCCGGTGCCCGCCCTGGAAGCTCTGCACCGCCGCGAGTTTGAAGCACCGGTGGATGCGTTGGAGCAGACCCTGGCAGCGCTGTGGGCAGAGGTATTGAAGCTGGAACAGGTCGGGCGTCACGACAGCTTTTTCGAACTGGGCGGGCATTCACTGCTGGCGATCCGGTTGGTCAACCTGATGGAGGAAGCGGGTTTGCCCGTGTCCCTGGCGGAGTTGTTCCAGCATGCCAGCGTTGCCTCCGTCGCCGCGATGCTGCGTCAGCGCACTGATGAGCCTGTGCGCGATCCTGCGGTGATCACGGTGCGCAGCAGTGGTTCGCAGGCGCCGCTGTTCCTTGTGCATGAATTCAGTGGCATGGATGTGTATTTCCCGGCGCTGGGCCAGCATCTGCCCGGCGACTACCCGATTTACGGCCTGCCGGGCCTGGCGCTCGGCGAGCCGCACCTGGACACCATGGAAGGCCTGGCGGCGCGCCTGGTCGGGTTGATCCGGGGTATTCAACCCCATGGGCCTTACCGGGTCGCCGGCTGGTCGTTTGGCGGGGTGCTGGCCTATGAAGTGGCGATGCAACTAGTGGGGCTGGATGAACCGGTGGCATTCCTCGGTTTGATCGACAGCTACGTGCCGCGTATGACCGACCAGGGCAAGGCGCGCTGGAGTGGGCCGGACGCGCTCAAGCGGCATTTGTTGCTGCAGTGCACGGCGTATTGGAAAGCACAGGGAGGTGTGGATGAACTGGCGAACGTTGGGCAGTTGGCGTCGCAGATTGAACAGCTGGACTTTGCGGGCCTGCTGCAACGCTGTCGCGATCAAGGTCTGCTATACGCGCAAATGGCGGCGGCTGCGGACGCGGACCTCTTGAGCTTTATCGAACGGGAAGTGGGGCACGGGCATGCGCTGGCGCACTACAGCCTGTTCCCGTTGCCCGTGGCGGTGCACCTGTTCAGCGCGGATGAGCGGCCGACCGAGTTGTCGCGGCGCAGTGAGTCCCTGGGGTGGCATGAGGTATTGGCGCCAGGCCAGTTGCGCCAGGTACAGGTGCCGGGGGATCACCAGAGCATGATGCAAACGCCGCATATCCAGGCACTGGGGCGAGCGATGAGCGAGGTGCTGGCGGCCTGTTTGCCGCAGGCCCAGGCGCCGCATCAGCCGTTGTTGCGCATTCAGAGTGGCCGGGCGGGGTATGCGCCGGTGTTCTGTGTACCGGGGGCAGGGGACAGTGTCACCGGGTTCGTCGGCTTGGGCGAGGCACTGGGGCGTGACTGGCCTTTGTTTGGCTTGCAGCCGCGTGGGCTGGACGGCGAAGCGGTGCCCCATAGCCAGGTGGAAGCGGCGGCGGCTTGTTACTTGATGGCCTTGGAGCAGGAATGTCCGCACGGGCCGGTGCATCTGGTGGGGCATTCGTTCGGGGGCTGGGTCGCGCTGGAGATGGCGCTGCGGTTGCAGGCGGCCGGGCGGGAGGTGGCGTCATTGACGGTGATCGACAGTGAGGCACCTGGGGGGACCGCGAAGGTGTACACCACGACGGCGGCGTTGCTGCGGTTGATCGAGGCGATGCAGTTGTCGGCGGGCAGGTCGCTGGGAATTGATCCTGGAGATTTTGCCGCGTGTGATGAGGAGGCGCAGCGGCAGCGGTTACATGCCGGCATGGTCGGGGTGGGATTGTTGCCGGGGCGTTCTGCGGTGGATGCGATGGAGGGGCCGGCGCGCACTTATGCGGCGGCGTTGCGTACGGCGTATCGGCCTGGTGCGCGGTTCAAGGGCGTGGTGCGGTTGGTGTTGGCTGAGGATCCGGCGCTGGATGCGGCGGGGAATCAGCGGGAGCAGGGGATGATGGTCGAGGGGTGGCGGCGACAGGGGAGTGGGTTGCAGGTTTGGTATGGCGGGGGGAATCACTTTACGTTGCTCAAGGCGCCGAATGTGGCGGGGTTGGCACGGTGGTGGCTGGGGGGCGTGGTGGTTGGGGAGGTGGTTTCGTGAGTGGATTGTCGGTGTACATATCCGTTGCTTCGGTAACGGCTAGCCCGGCGGCCTCAGGGCCGACCGGTATTGTGTTTGTCGAGCGCGGCTCAAATGTGGGAGGGGGCTTGCCCCCGATGGCGGTGTGTCAGTTGATGCATCTGTGGCTGTCCCACTGCAATCGGGGGCAAGCCCCCTCCCACAGTTTGATCTCCATACATCAGGTAGATATCAGCCTGCTTTTGATCTGCTGGGGATCTGGCGTTTGATCCCAGACGCCCCGTAAAACCACGCTGATCTTCGTTCGGGCACACCGAGCCCGAGTGTTGGGGCAAGAGCGTTTTGCTTACTTTTGCGCTTTTCAAAAGTGAGCCGCCGTAAGGGCGGAACCCTAAGCGGCCGTTACCTAAATAACGGATATGTACTCGATCAAAGGCCACCCATGGAAAAGTCAAAGTTACGCAAACTAGGAATGCTCACAGTAATCACAGTCGCCATCGGCCTGATCATCTACACGGTCCAGGCCCCCGCCGACGCCCCCCAATACCTCACAGCCACCGCTCAACGCGGTGACATCGAAAACGCCGTGCTGGCCACCGGCCTGCTCGAAGGCATCAAACAGGTCGACGTGGGCGCCCAAGTCTCCGGCCAATTGAAGTCCCTGAAAGTAAAGGTCGGCGATAAAGTGAAAAAGGGTCAATGGCTCGCCGAAATCGACCCACTGGTCCTGCAAAACACCCTGCGCAAGGCCCAGGTCGACGAAGAAAACCTTCAGGCCCAACGCCGCGCCACGGCGGCCCAGCTCAAGCAGGCCAAGTCCGTGTACGAGCGCTATAAAGGCCTGCAGATCGACGAGTCGGTATCCCGTCAGGACTTCGAAGACGCCGAGTCCAACTTCCAGGTGCAACAGGCCAACCTGCTGTCCCTGGATGCGCAGATCAAAAGCGCGCACATCCAGATCGACACCGCCAAGGTCAACCTGGCCTACACTCGCATCGTCGCGCCCATCGACGGCGATGTGGTGGGCATTGTCACCCAGGAAGGCCAGACCGTGATCGCCAGCCAACTGGCGCCGGTACTGCTCAAATTGGCGGACCTGGACACCATGACCGTCAAGGCCCAGGTCTCCGAGGCGGATGTGATCCACATCAGCCCCGGCCAGCAGGTGTACTTCACCATCCTCGGCGAGGCCGACAAGCGCTACTACGCCAAGCTGCGCGGCACCGAGCCGGCGCCGCAGAATTTCCTGGAAACCCAGACCGCCGGTACGCCAAAGCAGAACACCGCGGTGTTCTATAACGCGCTGTTCGACGTGCCCAACCCCGATCACCGCCTGCGTATCGCCATGACCGCCCAGGTGCGTATCGTGCTCGACACCGCCCAGGCCGCGTTGATGGTGCCGGTGGCGGCGCTCGGTGTGCGCAACAACGATGGCAGCTACCCGCTGCGGGTGCTGGATGCCAAGGGCAAGGCGGTGTCGCGGGATGTGAAGACCGGGATCAACAACAACGTCAAGGTGCAGATCCTCGAAGGCCTGGCCGAAGGTGACAAAGTGGTGATCGGCGAAGCCACGCCGGCTGTGGCGGGGAACTGACGGATGACCCAGCCACTGTTGGAACTCAAGGGCATCACCCGCAGTTTCATGGCCGGCGAGCGTGAGTTCATTGCGCTCAAGGGCATCGACCTGACGATTCACGCCGGGGAAATGGTCGCGATCATCGGCGCCTCGGGCTCGGGTAAGTCCACCCTGATGAACATCCTCGGCGGCCTGGATTACGCCACGGCCGGCAGCTACAAGATCAATGGCATCGAAACCCGCTCATTGGGCGACGAGCAATTGGCCGAACTGCGCCGCGACTACTTCGGTTTTATCTTCCAGCGCTACCACTTGCTGGCGCACTTGAGCGCGTTGCACAACGTGGAGATGCCGGCGATCTATGCCGGTACGCCGGAGACCGCGCGCCATAGCCGTGCGCGGGAGTTGCTGGCCCGCCTGGGCTTGGCCAGCCACACCACCCATCGTCCCAGCCAGCTGTCGGGCGGGCAGCAGCAGCGGGTGAGTATTGCCCGTGCGTTGATGAACGGCGGTGAAGTGATCCTGGCCGACGAACCCACCGGCGCCCTCGACACCCACAGCGGCAAGGAGGTCATGCGTATCCTCGCCGAGCTGCACGCTGCGGGGCACACGGTGATTATCGTGACGCACGACCCCAAGGTCGCGGCGAACGCCCAGCGCATCGTCGAGGTGTGCGATGGCGAGATTGTCAGCGACAAGGCCAACGACAGTGTCGGCCTGGCGCTGCCCGGCGAAACGCCCATCGAACCCAGGCGCAGTGGCGCCAGGCGTCTGGTGGCGAGCCTGGGGTTGTTCAAGGAAGCGTTCAACATGGCCTGGGTCGCGCTGGTGTCCCATCGCATGCGCACCTTGCTGACCATGCTCGGTATCGTCATCGGTATTACCTCGGTGGTGTCGATCTCGGCCATCGGCGAAGGCGCCAAGCGTTATGTGCTCAAGGACATTCAGGCGATCGGCAGCAACACCATCGATATCTTTTCCGGCACCAGTTTCGGTGACAGCCGCGCCTCGGCCATCGAGACGTTGATGCCCTCGGATGTCGACGCGTTGAACCAGCTGTATTACGTCGACAGCGCCACGCCGGTGGTGGGCCGCAACCTGTTGCTGCGCTTTGGCAATATCGACCTGGATGCGCAGGTCAACGGTGTGAGTGACCGCTATTTCAAGGTCAAGGGCCTGAAGCTTGAAGCCGGCATCGCCTTCAGCGAAAGCGACGCACGGCGCCAGGCCCAAGTGGTGGTGATCGACCACAACACCCGCCATCGACTGTTCGGGCCGAACGTCGACCCGCTGGGCCAGGTGATCCTGGTGGGTAACCTGCCGTGCACGGTGATCGGCGTGACGGCCGACAATAAAAACATGTTCGCCGCCAGCAAGGCATTGAATGTGTGGGTGCCCTATGAAACGGCGGCGGGGCGCCTGTTGGGGCAGCGCCATCTGGACAGTATCACCGTGCGCATCAAGGACGGTCAGCCAAGCAAGGTGGTGGAAGACAACGTCAACAAGCTGATGCTGCAACGTCACGGCACCAAGGATTTCTTCACCAACAACCTCGACAGCATCATGCAGACGGTGCAGAAAACCAGTCGCTCCCTGGCGCTGTTGCTGTCGTTGATCGCGGTGATTTCGCTGCTGGTGGGCGGTATCGGGGTGATGAACATCATGCTGGTGTCGGTGACCGAGCGTACCCGCGAGATCGGTATTCGCATGGCGGTAGGCGCCCGGCAATCGGACATTCGCCAGCAGTTCCTGGTGGAGGCGGTGATGGTGTGTTTGATCGGTGGGCTGATCGGAATCTCGCTGTCCTATGCCCTGGGCTTTTTGTTTTCAGTGTTCGTGAAGGAATGGGAGATGGTGTTTTCCCTGGGCTCGATTCTGACCGCGTTTGCCTGTTCGACATTGATCGGCATCGTGTTTGGCTTTGTGCCGGCGCGGAATGCGGCGCGGCTCGATCCGATCGAGGCCTTGGCAAGGGATTGAGTCCTGCTTGTCAATGAGAACCCAATGTGGGAGGGGGCTTGCCCCCGATTGCTGTGTATCAGCCACAATTTCGGTTGCTGACCCACCGCCATCGGGGGCAAGCCCCCTCCCACATTTTGATCGGTGTGAGCTTAAAGCCCCGTACTTTCCTCGGTGGCATACATCCACCGCAACAACGAATGCCGCCCGCTGATCCCCAGCTTGATCGCCGCACGTTTGAGGTAACTCTCGATGGTGTTGACCTTCAATGCCAATTGCTCCGCCAGCTCCGGCGCCGTGCGCCCGGCCAGCAGGCCGACGCACACTTCGAGTTCACGGTTGGAGAGGGTCAGCCCCGATTGCACCAGGCGTTCCTCGATGCGCCGGCGCAGGGTTTCGAGGCCCTGGTTTTCCGGGGTCACCGGCTCGCTGTCCTGGCGGCAAGGCTGGATCGCGGCGATGTGTTTTTCGACCATGGGCAGCAGCAGGGTGGAGAAGTCCTGCAGCATGCTGCGCTCCTGCGGCGAGAAATTTTCGGACTGGTGTGAGCGATACACCGACAACACATAGCGCACGTCGTCCCGGCGGCGGGTGAGGTGCAATTGTGCGGCAGGTTGCTCTTCGCCCAAGGCTTCTACCGAGTCGGTGTAGACCGGGCTGATCTTGCGCCGGACCTGCCCTTCGGCACTCACCTGCAGTTGCGTGATATGGGTGGCGTCCACGGCCAGTTGGGTGAGGATCAGGTCATGCAGCATGCGCGGAAAATGGCGGCTGCCGGTGCTGGCGATGACCTTGCCAATATGCGGAAACAACTGTGAGTTCATCAATTCATCCATGAGGCGTGCAGGTATTCGGCCTTATAGCAGCGGGGATTAAGATGCAAGCCAATGCGAATAACCTACCGTGATAGTCCTTCCCGCCGGAACCTATGCTAGTACAGCCTGGCGGCGGGAAGGGGATCCAATCTTAAAAAATCGGATTTAAAGACTCACGAGCCTGGAAGGACGTTGCAGCGTGCGCGTGCATTTGGCCAGTGCCTGCTGTACATCCGCCAGCAGGTCGGCGATGTCTTCAAGCCCCACCGACAAGCGCACCAACCCCTCGCTGATGCCGTGTGCGGCCCGCTCTTCCGGGGTGTAGGTGGAGTGGGTCATGCTCGCCGGGTGCTGGGCCAGTGATTCGGCGTCGCCCAGGCTGACCGCGCGGGTAAACAGCTTGAGTGCATTCATGAAGCGCCGGCCGGTTTCGATCCCGCCCTTGAGTTCGAAGGCGATCATGCCACCGGGCATTTTCATCTGGCGTGTCGCCAGTTCGTATTGAGGGAAAGAACGCAGGCCCGGGTAAGTCACGCGCTCCACGGCCGGGTGCGCCTGCAAGGCTTCGGCCACGGCCTGGGCGTTGCTGCAGTGGCGGTCCATGCGCAGGGCCAGGGTCTTGAGGCCGCGCATCAACAGCGAGGCATCCTGGGGCGACATGACGGCGCCGGTCAGGTCCTTGAGGCCTTGCAGGCGAATACGCTGGGCCAGCGCCTGGCTGCTCACGGCAATGCCCGCGGTGATATCGCCGTGGCCGCTGAGGTACTTGGTGGCCGAATGCACCACCACATCGGCGCCCAGTTCCAGGGGGCGTTGCAGGTAGGGCGTGCAGTAGGTGTTGTCGACCACTACGGTGACATTGGGCTGGTGGTGGGCGAGGGTGGCGACGGCGGCGATATCTACCAGTTGCAGGTTGGGGTTGGCCGGGGTTTCGCAGTAGATCATGCGCGTTGCGGGGCTGAGCGCGGCTTGCAGGGCCGCCAGGTCCGTGAGGTCGACATGCCGCACCTTGATGCCGAACTCGCCGATGCCGTGGTGCAGCAGGGCGAAGGTACAACCGTACAGCGTCTGGCTGACGATCACCTCGTCGCCGGGGCGTAGCAGGGTCCAGAACGTCGCGGCAATCGCCCCCATCCCGGAACTGAAGGCCACCGCCGCCTCGCCGTTTTCCAGGGTCGCCATGCGTGACTCCAGCAGCGCCAGGGTCGGGTTGGAAATGCGCGTATAGAAGTGGCCGCTGGCTTCGCCGGCAAAACAGGCGGCGCCGTATTCGGCGGTGGGGAAGGCAAAGGTGGCCGACAGATAAATCGGCGGGACGAGCGCGCCGTGGTGGTCTTTGGGGTCGTAGCCGTGGTGGATGGCGCGGGTGGAAAAGCCGAATGCATTGTGTTTATTGTTCATGTCGGACGCTCCTTATTTCCTACAATGCTATGCTCATAACCAGAGATGAACTTTGCAATATTTGCCGGTAATTCCCGCGTCCCGGGATAAAAACCTCATAAAAATAACGAATAGAGGCACGTTATGCCCATCCGTCTGGATCGCACCGATAAAGCGCTTTTAAACGCGCTGCAAGGCAATGCCCGCCTCACGGTGGCTGAATTGGCCGACCGCGTCTCCCTGACGACCTCGCCCTGTTGGCGCCGGGTGCGCAACCTGGAGGAGAGCGGGGTGATCAGCGGGTACCAGGCGATTCTCTCGCCCAAGGCGCTGGGGTATGGGGTGACGGCGTTTGTCAGCATCATGATGGAGAGTCATACCCAGGAAATTGCCCGGGCATTCGAGCAGCGGTTGTTGGCGATTCCCGAGATCGTGGCGTGCCATAACGTGTCGGGGCGGTATGATTTTTTGTTGGAAGTGGTGGCGAGGGATCTGGAGTCGTTTGGGGAGTTTGCGCGGGAGGTGTTGCAGACGTTGCCTTGCGTCAAGGAGATTTATTCAAGTTTTTCCTATAAGTCGGTGAGGGGGTTGCGGGTGATTCCGGTGCCGGGGTGATGGCGGGGTGGTGTCGTGTTGTGTACATATCCGTTGCTTCGGTAACGGCCACCTATGGTTCCGCTCTTACAGCGGCTCACTTTTGGAAAGGCCGGAAGCCGGCCCAGCCAAAAGTAAGCAAAAGGCCTTC
>NZ_JBYSZX010000031.1:0-29643 GCF_058787615.1 Pseudomonas sp. FW305-3-2-15-C-LB1
GCAGCGGACGGGACTCGAACCCGCGACCCCCGGCGTGACAGGCCGGTATTCTAACCGACTGAACTACCGCTGCGCGTCGGTGCAACCTTTAACGTTGCGTCTTGCCCTGAAGCAAAACTCTCAAGAAGTGGTGGGTGATGACGGGATCGAACCGCCGACCCTCTGCTTGTAAGGCAGATGCTCTCCCGGCTGAGCTAATCACCCTTTGCTTCGTTGAGGCCGCGAAATTTACGCAGGTAGCGGACCTAAGTCAATAGCCCGCTTGAAGTTTTTCTGAAAAAGACAAAATTGCTTCAAGACAGCTATCCACCCTACTCGCTGTAAATCATCTTCTTGCTCATGCCGCCATCCACGACAAACTCTTGCCCGGTAACAAACCCCGCCTGGCGCGACAGCAGCCACGCCACCATTGCCGCCACGTCTTCCACGGTGCCTACCCTGCCCGCAGGATGCTGGGCGTGATCGGCGTCACTCAAGGGCTCGGCACGCCGGGCCGCCGGATCCCGCGCATCGATCCAGCCGGGGCTGACCGCGTTGACCCGCACTTCCGGCCCCAGGCTCATCGCCAGGGCGTGTGTCAGGGCCAGCAAGCCGCCCTTGCTCGCGGCATAGGCCTCGGTGTCAGGCTCCGATTGGCGAGCCCGCGTCGACGCCAGGTTGACGATAGCGCCGCCATGGGCACGCAGATACGGCGCACAGTGCTTGGCCAGCAACATCGGCCCACTGAGGTTCACCGCCAGCACCCGATTCCAGTACGCCAGGTCCAGGCTTTCCAGCGTGATGTTGCGCGGGTCGGCCACCGCCGCGTTGCAGACCAACGCGTCCAGGCGCCCGAACTGCCCCAACACCTCGGCGACCCCCTGGGCGACTTGCTTCTCGTCGGCCACGTCCATGCTGATAAACCAGGCATTCTCGCCCAACACCTTGGACACCTTGGAACCGCGCTCGCGGTCCAGGTCGGTCAACACCACTTGCCAACCCTCACTGATCAGCCACGCGGCAATCCCGAGGCCAATGCCTCGCGCCGCGCCCGTCACCAGCGCGACACGCCCGTTACTGGCGGCTGCGACTTCCATGGACCACTCGATCACAAGGCCGCCAACCCGCGAGCCAGATCAGCCTGCAAGTCCGTCACGTCTTCCAGGCCTACCGCAATGCGGATCAGACTGTCACGAATACCGGCCGCCTCACGCTCCTGCGGCGCCAGGCGGCCGTGAGACGTGGTGCTCGGGTGGGTAATGGTGGTTTTGCTGTCACCCAGGTTGGCGGTGATGGAGATCAGGCGTGTCGCATCGATAAAGCGCCAGGCGCCCTCTTTGCCGCCCTTCACTTCGAAACTCACCACAGCACCGAAACCGCGCTGCTGACGCTGAGCCAATTCGTGTTGCGGGTGGCTCTTGAGGCCGGCGTAGTGCACCTTCTCGATGCCGTCCTGTTGCTCCAGCCATTCGGCCAGGGCCTGGGCGTTGGCGCAATGGGCCTTCATGCGCAGGCTCAGGGTTTCCAGGCCTTTGAGGAAGATCCAGGCGTTGAACGGGCTCAAGGTCGGGCCAGCGGTGCGCAGGAAGCCGACGACTTCCTTCATCTGTTCGCTGCGACCCGCCACCACACCACCCATGCAACGGCCCTGGCCATCGATGAACTTGGTGGCCGAGTGCACAACGATATCCGCGCCCAGCTTCAACGGCTGTTGCAACGCCGGAGTGCAGAAGCAGTTGTCCACCACCAGCATTGCGCCCTTGGCGTGCGCCACTTCGGACAACGCAGCGATATCCACCAGTTCGGCCAGAGGGTTGGACGGCGACTCGACGAACAGCAGCTTGGTGTTGGCCTTGATCGCCCCATCCCAGCCGGACAGATCCGCCAGGGGCACGTAATCGACTTCGATGCCGAAACGCTTGAAATACTTTTCGAACAGGCTGATGGTCGACCCGAACACGCTGCGCGACACCAGCACATGGTCACCAGCGCTGCACAGGCTCATCACCACCGCCAGGATGGCGGCCATGCCGGTCGCCGTTGCAACCGCCTGCTCAGCGCCTTCCAGCGCCGCGATACGCTCTTCGAACGCACGCACGGTCGGGTTGGTGTAACGCGAATACACGTTGCCCGGCACTTCGCCGGCAAAGCGCGCAGCGGCATCGGCCGCAGTACGGAACACGTAGCTGGAGGTGAAGAACATCGGATCACCGTGCTCACCTTCCGGGGTGCGGTGCTGGCCGGCGCGCACAGCCAGGGTATCGAAAGCTACGCCATCGAGGTCGCTGTCCAACCGACCGGCATCCCATTCCTGACTCATGCTGCCACTCCTTACTCAATTCTTTATTTAAGATACAAAACCGGCCCCTCAGGGCCGGTTGTCACTCAGTTGTTGTACAGGTCGATGATCGCGCTGACCGCCTGGGTCTTGATCTTCGACGAGTCGTTGCGCGCCTGCTCGATCTTGTTCAGGTAGGCCTCGTCAACGTCGCCTGTCACGTACTTGCCGTCGAACACCGCGCAGTCGAACTGCTCGATCTTGATCTTGCCACCACCGACCGCTTCGATCAGGTCTGGCAGGTCCTGGTAGATCAACCAGTCGGCGCCGATCAGGTCGGCCACGTCCTGTGTCGAACGGTTGTGTGCGATCAGCTCGTGGGCGCTCGGCATGTCGATGCCGTACACGTTCGGGTAACGCACGGCAGGCGCTGCGGAACAGAAGTACACGTTCTTCGCACCGGCTTCGCGGGCCATCTGGATGATCTGCTTGCAGGTGGTGCCGCGCACGATGGAGTCATCCACCAGCATCACGTTCTTGCCGCGGAATTCCAGCTCGATGGCATTGAGCTTCTGGCGTACCGACTTCTTGCGCGCTGCCTGGCCCGGCATGATGAAGGTGCGGCCGATGTAGCGGTTCTTCACGAAGCCTTCGCGAAACTTGACGCCCAGGTGATTGGCCAGTTCCAGCGCGGCGGTGCGGCTGGTGTCCGGGATCGGGATCACTACGTCGATGTCGTGCTCCGGGCGCTCGCGCAGGATCTTCTCGGCCAGCTTCTCGCCCATGCGCAGACGCGCCTTGTAGACCGAAACGCCGTCGATGATCGAATCCGGACGCGCCAGGTAGACGTGTTCGAAGATGCACGGGGTGAGCTTCGGCGCCACGGCGCACTGACGGGTGTGCAGCTTGCCGTCTTCAGTGATGTACACCGCTTCGCCCGGCGCAAGATCGCGAATCAGGGTGAAGCCCAGCACGTCCAGGGACACACTTTCGGAAGCGATCATGTACTCGACGCCTTCGTCGGTGTGACGCTGGCCGAACACGATCGGGCGGATGCCGTGCGGGTCACGGAAACCGACGATGCCATAGCCGGTGACCATGGCCACTACCGCGTAACCACCGACGCAACGGTTGTGCACGTCAGTAACGGCGGCGAATACGTCTTCTTCGGTCGGCTGCAGCTTGCCACGCTGGGCCAGCTCGTGGGCGAACACGTTGAGCAGCACTTCCGAGTCGGAACTGGTGTTGACGTGGCGCAGGTCAGATTCGTAGATCTCCTTGGCCAGTTGTTCAACGTTGGTCAGGTTGCCGTTGTGCGCCAGGGTGATGCCGTAAGGCGAGTTGACGTAGAAAGGTTGAGCTTCGGCCGACGTCGAGCTACCGGCAGTCGGATAACGCACATGGCCAATGCCCATATGCCCGACCAGACGCTGCATGTGACGCTGATGGAACACGTCACGTACCAGACCATTGTCCTTGCGCAGGAATAACCGGCCGTCGTGGCTGGTCACAATACCGGCAGCGTCCTGGCCGCGGTGCTGGAGGACGGTTAGCGCGTCATACAGCGCCTGATTGACGTTCGACTTACCGACGATACCGACGATGCCACACATGCGACGCAACCCCTACTTAATGAATCTTGACTGAACACAACTTACTGAGGCGTTTTGGCCGGCAAGAGGTGTTCCTTGAACGGAAGATCAGCGGGTACGCTGATTCCGCTGGCCAGCCACTGACTGCTCCACCCCAGAATGAGGTTCTTGGACCAGTCTGCAACCAATAGAAATTTTGGCACGAGTACCGACTCCTGCCACCACGAATCCTGCTGTACCGGCCCCAGGCTCAAGAGCCCGACCGCCACGACCACCAGCAACGCGCCACGCGCGGCGCCGAAGGCCATGCCGAGAAATCGATCGGTCCCGGAGAGGCCGGTGACACGTATCAACTCGCCAATAAGATAATTGACCATTGCCCCCACCAGCAGCGTGGCGATGAACATGATGGCGCAGCCCGCGATGACGCGAGCCGAAGGTGTCTCGATGTATCCGGCCAGGTAGACCGACAATGAACCACCGAACATCCAGGCTACGACTCCTGCGATGATCCAGGTCAGCAACGACAGTGCTTCTTTGACGAAGCCGCGGCTTAGACTGATCAAAGCGGAGATGGCGACGATTGCAACAATCGCCCAATCAACCCAGGTAAATGGCACGTTGGAGCCTACGGACAGATGAGGCGGCGCATTTTAGCAGAGCGTCGGGCTATCGGTAAGCTGTGATTGTGGCTGCCTTGCAAATCAGTAGTTTGGGACGAGCAAATCCGCTTTCAACCCCGCTCAGGCTGGAACCGGGTCACGAAACCCTTGAGGTTCTGCTGGCGATCCAGCAAATCCCGCAGGCGGTCTGCCTCGGCACGCTCGATCAGCGGCCCGATAAACACCCGGTTCTTGCCATCGGCACTACGGATATAGGCGTTGTAGCCTTGGCTACGCAGCTTCTTTTGCAACGCGTCGGCGCCCTCGCGGCTGCCCAGGCTGGCCACCTGGATCGACCAACTGATCGGCAAGCCATTCGGATCGATGCGGCTCTGGCCGACATCCGGCTTGCCCGGCGCGGCGGGCTGCGGCGCTACCGGCTTGGGCGCAGGTGCCGGCGCAGCAGGCTTGGCCGCTACGGTCGGCGCGGGCGCCGGCTTGACCACCGGCACGCTCGGCTGCACCGGCATCGAAGGCGCTTGCTGCGCGGCTACCTGAGCATCAGTCGGCACCGGTTCCTCCTCCGGCAAGGCCTGAGGCTCTGGAACCACCACTGGCTCAACCTGCACCTGAGGCACCGTGGGCGCCTGGGGCGCGGCCGGCGCCTCGACAACGACCTGACGCTCTTCATCCTGGCGAGAAAACAGCATTGGCAGGAAGATCACCGCCAATGCCACCAGCACCAGGGCACCGACCATTCGCTGCTTGTATGCGCTATCCAGTAATGCCATGTGCAGCTTCCTCCGTGGAGCGCCGGGCTAACCACTCAAGCGCCTCGGCAACACAATAAAATGACCCGAACAACAGAATCTCATCGTCGGGCGTGGCAATGGCGCACTGTGCTTCAAGGGCATCGGTCACGCTTGCATACGACGTCACCGGCGCAGCAAGGTTCTGCAAGGCCGCTTCCAGCTCGGTGGCCGGGCGGCTGCGCGGTGTATCCAGCGGCGCGACGGCCCAGGCCTGGACACTGCCCAGCAAGGGCGCGACCACCCCTTCCAGGTCCTTGTCGGCCAGCAGACCGAACACAGCCAAGCGACGACCGACCGGCGGCGTACGTGACAGACGCTGCGCCAGGTACTCGGCCGCATGGGGGTTATGCCCCACGTCCAGCAGCAGGTTCAGGCGCTTGCCCTGCCATTCGAATTCACGTCGGTCCAGACGCCCTACCACGCGAGTCGCCAGCAAGGTGGCCGCGATCTGTTCGGCATTCCACGGCAGATCCAGCAGCAGATAGGCTTGCAGCGCGAGCGCGGCGTTTTCCATCGGTAGATTCAGCAGCGGCAGGCCGCTCAGCTCGACAACCTGGCCACGGGCATCACGCCCACGCCACTGCCAGTCAAAGGCGCCGATCTCGAGATTGAATTCGCGGCCACGCAGGAAAAATGGGCAATCCAGCTCACGCACCTTGTCCAGCAAGGTGTGCGGAGGGTCGATATCACCACATAACGCCGGCTTGCCCTGGCGGAAGATCCCGGCCTTTTCATAGGCCACGGACTCACGGGTATTGCCAAGATAGTCGGCGTGGTCCACGCCAATACTGGTGATCAACGCCAAATCGGCATCCACCACGTTGACCGTATCCAGGCGCCCCCCCAAGCCGACTTCCAGCACGACCACATCCAGTTGCGCACGCTCGAACAGCCAGAACGCCGCCAGGGTGCCCATCTCGAAGTAAGTCAGGGAGATCTCGCCCCGGCCCGCATCGAGTGCGGCGAAGGCTTCGCAGAGTTGCTCATCCGTGGCTTCGACACCATTGAGCTGCACCCGCTCGTTATAACGCAGCAGGTGCGGGGAATTGTAGACGCCGACTTTCAGCCCCTGGGCCTGCAGCAGCGCCGCGACAAAGGCACAGGTAGAGCCTTTGCCGTTGGTGCCGGTCACCGTGATCACTCGCGGCGCCGGGCGGCCCAACCCGAGGCGGGCCGCTACCTGTTGCGAGCGCTCCAGGCCCATGTCGATGGCGGACGGATGCAACTGCTCAAGGTAGGCGAGCCACTCGCCCAGGGTACGTTGGGTCATAGGTTTGCAGGCACCGGCGGCACGACGATCGGCTCGACTTTAGGCGCGACGTACACCGGAGTCGGCAGGCCCATCATTTGCGCCAGCAGGTTGCCCAGGCGTGGACGCAGCTCACCGCGCGGGATGATCAGGTCGATCGCACCGTGCTCCAGCAGAAACTCGCTGCGCTGGAAACCTTCCGGCAGTTTTTCACGCACGGTCTGCTCGATCACGCGCGGGCCGGCAAAGCCGATCAGCGCCTTGGGCTCGCCGACGATCACGTCACCCAGCATCGCCAGGCTGGCGGAAACGCCGCCGTAGACCGGGTCGGTCAGCACGGAGATGAACGGGATGCCTTCTTCACGCAGGCGTGCCAGGACCGCAGAAGTCTTGGCCATTTGCATCAGGGAGATCAGGGCTTCCTGCATGCGCGCACCACCGGAGGCCGCGAAGCAGATCATCGGGCAACGGTTTTCCAGGGCATAGTTGGCGGCGCGGACAAAGCGCTCACCGACGATGGCGCCCATGGAGCCACCCATGAAGGAGAACTCGAATGCCGACACCACGACCGGCATGCCCAGCAGCTTGCCGCTGACGGAAATCAGGGCGTCTTTCTCACCGGTCTGCTTTTGCGCAGCGGTCAGGCGGTCCTTGTACTTCTTGCCATCACGGAACTTCAGACGGTCAACCGGCTCCAGGTCGGCGCCCAACTCGTTACGGCCTTCGGCGTCGAGGAAGATGTCGATGCGGGCGCGGGCGCCGATACGCATGTGATGGTTGCACTTGGGGCAAACGTCCAGGGTCTTTTCCAGCTCCGGGCGGTACAGCACCGCGTCGCAGGATGGGCACTTGTGCCACAGACCTTCAGGAACCGAGCTTTTCTTCACCTCGGAACGCATGATCGAAGGGATCAGTTTGTCTACTAACCAGTTGCTCATGCTTTCTTTCTCCAGTACCGGTGGCTTGAACACAGCCCCGCGTATGCCCTTGAGCTAAATTCATATGTGGCGATGACACAGGCTGGACGGGGTCAGACGTTCGACCGGCCTTTTCCTGCCTGTATCCTCAGCCTTCCAGACAACCTGCCAGCGCAGGGTTGCCACTTCGTTTCCGGGCCACCACAGGCGGCGCCGGGCTGTTTTACACAGTGGTAGTTATGGACGGCGGCAGACTGCCAGCCGTCACATTGCACCCCTGCTGTTGCGCACAGCCTGCATGAATGCGCGAATCTTGCTGTGATCCTTGATGCCCTTGCCCTGCTCCACCCCACCGCTGACATCCACGGCATACGGCCGCACCTGTTCGATTGCCGCCCCGACATTTGCAGGGTTGAGCCCGCCGGCCAGGATGATCGGCTTGCTCAAGCCTGCGGGAATCAGCGACCAGTCGAACGCTTCGCCAGTACCGCCGGGTACGCCTTCGACATAGGTGTCCAGCAAAATCCCGCGGGCACTGCCGTAGGCGGAACACACCGCCGCGATATCATCCCCGGCCTTGACGCGCAGCGCCTTGATATACGGCCGCTGGTAACTTTCACATTCCTCAGGCGTTTCGTCGCCATGGAACTGCAACATGTCCAAGGCTACGGCATCCAGGGTTTCGTTGAGCTCGCAGCGACTGGCATTGACGAACAGACCCACGGTGGTCACGAACGGCGGCAATGCGGCGATGATCGCTCGCGCCTGCAGCACGTTCACCGCCCGTGGGCTCTTGGCATAAAACACGAAACCGATGGCATCCGCCCCTGCCTCGACCGCCGCCAGCGCGTCTTCTATGCGGGTAATCCCGCAAATCTTGCTGCGAACGGCTGACATGTCGTGGAAACCTCCAGGGTTGGACCGAGAAAGCCCCGGATGGTAACAAAAGCTTTTCCGGGCGTCAGCCGCCAAGTTCGCTGAAACCTGTTAGGAAGTGTGGTCCGATGAAACGCTCCGGCAACTCGAACTCGTCGCGGTACTCCACATCCACCAGGTACAGGCCGAACGGGTGTGCCGTGACCCCTCCCGTGCGACGAACGCGGCTTTCCAGCACTTCCCTGGCCCACTCTACCGGACGCTCGCCAGTGCCGATGGTCATCAGCACCCCGGCGATGTTGCGCACCATGTGATGCAGGAAGGCCCCGGCACGGATATCCAGCACGATCATCTTGCCGTGACGAGTCACCCGCAGGTGGTGGACCTCCTTGATCGGCGACTTGGCCTGGCACTGGCCGGCACGGAAGGCGCTGAAATCATGCACACCCACCAGGTGCTGCGCGGCCTCGGCCATGCGCTCGGCGTCCAGCGGGCGGTGGTTCCAGGTAATTTCTTCGTTGAGGTGCGCCGGGCGGATCTGGTCGTTGTAGATCACATAGCGATAGCGCCGGGCGATGGCCTTGAAACGCGCATGAAAATGCGCCGGCATGACCTTGGCCCAACTGACGCTGACGTCATGGGGCAAATTGATATTTGCGCCCATCACCCAGGCCTTCATTGACCGCTCGGCCTGAGTGTCAAAATGCACCACCTGGCCACACGCATGCACACCGGCGTCGGTACGCCCGGCGCACATCAGCGATACCGGTGAATCGGCGACTTTCGACAGGGCGTTCTCCAGGGTCTCCTGCACCGTCAGCACGCCGGACGCCTGACGCTGCCAGCCGCGATAGCGCGAGCCCTTATATTCCACGCCCAAGGCGATGCGGTAAAAGCCTGCGGCCGCCATTTCGGCGGTCGGGTTATCTATATTTGCCAAGAACTGAGAGCCTGATGAGTTGCGCGAAGGCGGCCATTATGCCGGTTTGCAGGGGAGCCCACAAAAGCAAAACGGCGACCCGAAGGCCGCCGCTGTTTGAACAACGGGCTGTTACGCCAACCGACCGAGCATTTCCTTGGCCTCCCCGCGTTGAACCTCATCGCCTTCAGTCAACACTTCGGAAAGGATATCCCGCGCGCCGTCCGCATCGCCCATGTCGATATAGGCCTGGGCCAGGTCGAGCTTGGTAGCCACCTCATCCGTGCCGGAGAGGAAGTCGAATTCCGGCTCATCATCGCCCAACGCCGCGTCTTCTGCGGTAAAGGACGGCTCGATGGACGGATGTTCCAGGCTCTGGGACAGGCGATCCAGCTCGGCGTTGACATCATCCAGTTCCGACGTGAAAGCATCGGGCTTGGCGGCCGTTTCCGGCTCATCGGCCAAGGACAGGTCGAAGTCTTCCGGCAAGTCGAAGTCGTCCAACGCCGCAGGCGTGAGGGTCGGCGGCTCGACGGCCGGCACGTCCTTCATCTGCTCTTCCAGGCCCGAGAGGAAGTCGTCATCGGATTGTGCCGAAGCCGGGGCATCCAGTTGCAGGTCCAGATCGAAGTCCGACAAGTCGTCCGACGCGGCCTTGGCTTCGGTCTGCTGCTGCAACAGCGACTCGAAGGTCTGCTGATCGTCCTTGATCTGAGCCGGGGAAGCTTCTTCAAGATCGTCCAGGCTGAGATCGAAATCAGTGTCAAAGGCCTCCGGCTGCGCAGGCGCCGGTTTGTCTTCGAGCAAATCCTTGACGTATTGAGCATCCAGGGCAGCAGCCGCCACGGCGGCACTGACACCCGCCGCCAACACGGCCATGGCCGGGAAGCGACTCTTGAGCTGCTCGACCTGGGCGTGGTTTTCACCATTGGCCACCAGTTGACGCTCCTGGGTCACAAAGCCGTCCTTGTCGCTTTGCAGGCCGTAGACTTCCATCAGCTTCAAGCGCAGGTCGCTGCGCTTGGGCTCATGCTTGATCGCCTGCTCAAGCACATCGGCGGCCTGGTTCAGGTGACCACGATCGATATGGGACTGGGCCTGGGCCAGCGCATCATTTGAATTCACCGGAGCCACGGCAACCGCCAGCGGCGCAAGTACGGAAGCAACAGTCGGCACAACAGCCGCCGGTTCAACCACCGGAGCCGGGGCCGGTGCGGCGGCCAGCTTTACGCTGGGCGGCGGCGTCTCCAGGCCTTCGAAGCTGCTCGGCGGCAGGTCGTCATGAAGGTTCGAGGTGAACTCCGGCTCTTCAGCCAGGGCCCGCGCCATGCGCAGGTGTTTTTCCTCTTCGCGGCGCGCATTGCGATGGCGCGCCCATAACAGCAGGAGCAGCAGCACCAGCAAGCCCGCCGCACCACCGATCACACCGAGGACGATCGGGTTGGTCAGCAGTTCGTTGAATTTGCCGTCGGCGCTGGCCGGTGCCGCGTCCGCCTTGGCCGGCTCAGGCGCTGGCGCGACGGGTGCAGGGGTGACAGCCTCGGGCTTGGCAGGCGCGGCGGATGGCTCGCCCGCCAACTGCGCGGGCATCGCGGCAGTGGCCGGAGCACCCGGAACAGCCTTTTCAGCCTGCAAACGCGCCAGTTGATCGTTTTTCAGTTGAATCAGTTTTTGCAGCTTGTCCAACTGGCTTTGCAGGTCTGCCGCGCGGCTTTTCAGCTCTTCGTTGTCGCGACGGGTGGTGTCCAGTTGCTCCTGGGTCATCGCCAGCTTGTCGCTGAGTGCCGCGCTATCGCCCGCCTTGCCCTTGGCGCCCTTCTTGGCGGCCTCGGCAGACACCAGGCTAAGGTTGTCTTTGGTGTTGGTACTTGCGGGCGCGTTACCGGCCTGGGTGCGCTTGGTGGCGTCCAGTTGCTGCTTGCCCGCTGCCGGGTTGGTGGCGGCGCGTCGGCCCTGGCGCCAGGCGGCATTTTGCGCGCTCACCTCAGCAATTGCCTGGGGTTGCGGCAGTGCAGTGCTTTGTACGGCATCCGGCAGACGCAGGACCTGGCCGGTTTTCAGCCGGTTGATATTGCCGTCGATGAACGCATCCGGGTTCAGCGCCTGGATCGCCAGCATGGTCTGCTGCACGGAGCCGCCATTACGGTGCTTCGCGGCGATTTCCCACAGGGTGTCGCGGGAGGTGGTGGTGTGCTGTGCCGGTTTGCTCGCGGCGGGCGCGGCGTTGGTCGGCGCAGCCAGACGCGGCGCAGGCGTGGCAGCGGTGGGTGCCGGCTGCTCGAACTTGGCCGGGTCGAGCAACACGCTGTAGTCACGCATCAAACGGCCATTAGGCCATTGCACCTGCAACAGGAAACGCACGTAGGAATCAGGCAACGGCTTGCTGGAGGTGACGCGCACCACGCTGCGGCCGTTTGGATTGACCACCGGGGTAAACGTCAGGTCATCGAGAAACGCCTGGCGATCAACGCCCGCGTCCACAAATGCCTGGGACGAAGCCAGGCTTGGCGTGATCTCGGAGGCCGTGAGGCCACCGACATCGAGCAATTCGATTTCCACCGCCAACGGCTGGTTCAACTTCGACTTGAGGGTCATCTCCCCCAGCTGCAGCGCCTGCGCCATACCGGAGGACAGCGCCGAGGCGGCCGCTATTGCTAACACCAGTTTGCGAACTTGAACCATAGCCTCATCCTTTGTTTGAACACTCCCCGGCCTGCGAGAAGGTTGGTAACCGCTGCCATAAGGCATGGCGAGCCGATAGGTCACCGACGCGCAACTTTTCCTGCCTGGGACCAAGCATAGCGCCTGGCTAGAATCAATCTACAAATTGCCGCCAAGTATCTTTTACGCAAGGTCTTTTATCAACAACTGCGCCAGCTGCACGGCATTCAGTGCGGCGCCTTTGCGTACGTTATCTGACGTCAGCCACAGATTTAGTTCCGCCGGGTCATCCACACCTGCCCGGACACGACCGACATAGACCACATCCTGGCCCACTGCATCGCCGACGGCTGTAGGAAAATCCCCTTCATCCACAAGCTCGATGCCCGGCGCAGCGTCAAGTGCGCGGCTCACCGCCGCCAGATCAACCGCCGCCCCCAGTTGCAAGGACACTGTCAGGCTATCGCCAAAAAACACCGGGGCTTGAACGCAGGTTGCGGAAATCTTTAGCAAAGGTAATTCCAGCACTGCACGCAATTCGTGGACCAGGCGTTTTTCCAGGACCGTATGCCCCTGGGCGTCTGGCGTGCCAACCTGAGCCAACAGGTTGAAGGCGACCTGTCGATCAAAGAACTTCGGCTCCAGCGGGCGCATATTCAGCAGCTCGGCGGTTTGCCGGGCCAGTTCGCTGACGGCTTCACGCCCTTGGGCCGACATCGCCAGGCTGGCGGTGACGCTCACCCGCTGGATATCCAGCAAGCCCCGCAGAGGCGCCAGCACCACCGCCAGGTTGGTCGCCGACGGGCTGGGGCTGCCGAGCTGGAACGGCTTCTTCAGCCCCTGCAGCACGTGGGCATTGGCCTCCGGCACCACGTGCGGAGCCTGCGTGGCCGGCAAGGCGCCGGACAAGTCGATCACCGAGCACCCAGCCGCCGTGGCTCGCGGCGCAAAACTCAGGGTGACCGCCGGCCCCGCCGCAAAGAACGCCAACTGCGCCTTGCTGAAGTCGAATTCGTCGACCTCCTTGACCCGCACATTCTTGCCACGAAAGGGCACGGAGGCGCCCGCCGAGTTGTTGCCCGCCAGCAAATACAGAGTGCCCACCGGAAAATCCAACTCTTCCAGGATCTGCACCAGGGTTTCGCCGACGGTGCCGGTGGCGCCGATCACGGCGATTTCAAAAGTCTGGGTCATGGGGGCTGCCTCGGGCATTGCGGGGGGAGCGGCACTTTACCGGGTGGTGGGGGGTGAGGCAATTAAGCTGGCATTTGTGGTAGGGCTGATGGCCTTATCGGGGGCAAGCCCCCTCCCACACTCGAACGGGTTCGCAGGTCAAAATGTGGGAGGGGGCTTGCCCCCGATGAGGCCCGACCAAACAACAAAAAACCCGCGCCTGTCACCAGAGCGCGGGTTTCCATCATTGCCTCACGCGATCAACGCTCCAGCAAGATCCGCAACATGCGGCGCAGCGGCTCGGCCGCGCCCCACAGCAGCTGGTCGCCCACGGTGAACGCACCGAGGAACTGGCTGCCCATGTTCAGTTTGCGCAGACGACCCACCGGTACATTCAGGGTGCCGGTGACCTTGGTCGGGCTCAGCTCCTGCATGCTGATATCACGGTTGTTCGGCACCAGCTTGACCCAGGGGTTGTGCTGGCTGATCAACGCTTCGATATCGGTGATCGGCACGTCTTTGTTCAGCTTGATGGTCAGCGCCTGGCTGTGGCAGCGCATCGCGCCGATGCGCACGCAGATGCCGTCCACCGGGATCGGGCTCTTGAAGCGGCCGAGGATCTTGTTGGTCTCGGCCTGGGCCTTCCACTCTTCGCGGCTCTGGCCGTTCGGCAGTTCCTTGTCGATCCATGGGATCAGGCTACCGGCCAACGGCACGCCGAAGTTTTCGGTCGGGTAGGCATCGCTGCGCATGGCTTCGGCCACGCGGCGGTCGATGTCGAGGATCGCGCTGGCCGGGTCGGCCAGTTGATCGGCGACTGCGGCGTGGGTCGCACCCATCTGCTTGATCAGCTCACGCATGTTCTGCGCGCCGGCCCCAGAGGCCGCCTGATAGGTCATGGCACTCATCCACTCGACCAGGCCAGCTTCGAACAAGCCGCCCAGGCCCATCAGCATCAGGCTGACGGTGCAGTTGCCGCCGACGTAGTTCTTGGTGCCGGCATCCAGCTGCTGGTCAATGACCTTGCGGTTCACCGGGTCGAGGATGATCACCGCGTCGTCCTGCATGCGCAGGCTCGAGGCGGCGTCGATCCAGTAACCCTGCCAGCCGGCTTCGCGCAGCTTGGGGAAGACTTCGCTGGTGTAGTCGCCACCCTGACAGGTCAGAATCACGTCGAGGGTTTTCAGCTCTTCAATGTTGTAGGCGTCCTTGAGCGGAGCAATATCCTTGCCCACGGACGGCCCCTGGCCACCCACATTCGAAGTGGTGAAAAACACCGGCTCGATAAGATCGAAATCCTGCTCTTCCAGCATCCGCTGCATGAGCACGGAACCGACCATACCGCGCCAACCGATCAGACCTACACGTTTCATCGCAACTACACCTTGTTAAAAAGTGGGCCGCCTTGCAGCAACAACTGCAAGCGGGCCCGAGAGATTACAGATTCCGCAGCGCGGCGACTACTGCGTCGCCCATTTCTTGCGTACCGACCTTGGTGCAACCCTGCGACCAGATGTCGCCGGTGCGCAACCCCTGGTCCAGCACCAGGCTCACGGCTTTCTCGATGGCATCCGCCGCGTCGCTCAGGTTGAAGCTGTAACGCAGCATCATCGACACCGACAAAATGGTCGCCAGCGGGTTGGCAATGCCCTGGCCCGCGATGTCCGGCGCCGAACCGTGGCAAGGCTCGTACATGCCCTTGTTGTTGGTGTCCAGGGACGCCGACGGCAGCATGCCGATGGAACCGGTGAGCATCGACGCCTGGTCGGACAGGATGTCGCCGAACAGGTTGTCGGTGACGATCACGTCGAACTGCTTCGGCGCACGCACCAGTTGCATGGCGGCGTTGTCGACGTACATGTGGCTCAGTTCGACGTCCGGGTAGTCCTTGGCCACTTCTTCGACGATTTCGCGCCACAGTTGGCTGGAGGCCAGTACGTTGGCCTTGTCCACCGAGCAGACCTTCTTGCCACGCACGCGGGCCATGTCGAAGCCGACACGGGCGATACGGCGGATTTCGCTCTCGCTGTACGGCAGGGTGTCGTAGGCCTGGCGCTCGCCATTTTCCAACTCGCGCACGCCGCGTGGCGAGCCGAAGTAGATACCGCCGGTCAGCTCGCGCACGATCAGGATATCCAGGCCCGCGACCACTTCCGGCTTGAGGCTCGAGGCGTCGGCCAGTTGCGGGTAGAGGATCGCCGGGCGCAGGTTACCGAACAGGCCCAGTTGGGCACGGATTTTCAGCAGGCCGCGCTCAGGGCGGATGTCACGTTCGATCTTGTCCCATTTCGGGCCGCCCACGGCGCCGAGCAGTACGGCGTCGGCCGCACGCGCACGCTCCAGGGTCTCATCGGCCAGCGGGACACCATGCTTGTCGATGGCCGCGCCGCCGATCACGTCGTGGTTCAGCTCGAAACCCAGGCTGTACTTGCTGTTGGCGAGTTCCAGCACCTTGACCGCTTCGGCCATGATTTCCGGACCAATACCGTCGCCAGGGAGAATCAGAATCTGCTTGCTCATGCGTTCCTCATTTCATCAAGCGACCCGCCCGTGGGCAGGTCGGGAAAAATCAATCAGCGTTCGGCGAAGACCACCAGCACGTCGGTGCTGAAGGTGCCGTCGGCCTGAATTTCGTAATAATCGCGCACTTCCTGACCCATCGCCTGTTGCAGCTCGAGGATTGCCGCGCGCAGCACCTGCGGCGTGCGCATGCGCTCGACCCACGAGGTGTATTCCAGGCGCAGGCGCTGGCGACTGCTGGTTCGTACATGCAGACCGGATTCGCTGAGCTGCTGCATCCACTCGGCGGCAGAGTAATCGCGCACGTGGCTGGTGTCGCGCAGCACTTCGACGGTTTGCAGGTAAGTGTCCAACAGCGGGCTGCCCGGTGACAAGACATCGACGAAGGCCGCCACGCCACCCGGCTTGAGCACCCGACGCACTTCACGCAGGGCCAGGCCGAGGTCGCTCCAGTGGTGGGCCGAATAACGGCTGAACACGAAGTCGAACTCGCCATCGGCGAACGGCAGGCGCTCAGCGGCGCCGTTCACGGTGCGGATATTGTCCAGGCCACGGTCCGTCGCAGCGGCGGCAACCACGTCGAGCATCTGCTGGGACAGGTCGTAGGCGACCACTTCCTTGACCAGCGGCGCGACGTGAAAGCTGACATGACCGGCACCGCAGCCCAGGTCCAGCAGTCGCGCACTGCCCTGCCCGGCCAGTTCGGCCTGGAGCAGCGCGAATTCGGTGCCCTGGGCGTGCACGGCACTGCTCAGGTAGGCGCAGGCTTGCTCGCCGAATTGTTTTTGCACGACTTGGGTATGGGCGGTGGTGGTCATGGTGGTTTCCTTGGGTTTTGGGGTGTTGGTACTGGCGCTATCGCAGGCAAGCCAGCTCCCACAGTCGGAATGCATTCCAATGTGGGAGTCGGGCTTGCCCGCGATGGGGCCCGCACGGTTACCGCCAATCAGGCATCGCGAAACAACCAAGGCTGGCTCGCCCGGTGTTTGGCTTCAAACGCGGCAATCGCATCGCCGTCCTGCAAGGTCAGGCCGATATCGTCCAGGCCGTTGATCAGGCAGTGCTTACGGAACGCATCCACTTCAAAGTGATACACCTTGCCGTCTGGACGGGTCACAGTCTGCGCGGCCAGGTCGACGGTCAGTTGGTAGCCCTCTTCGGCTTCCACCTGCTTGAACAGCTCGTCCACTTCGGCATCGCTCAAGATGATCGGCAGCAGGCCGTTCTTGAAGCTGTTGTTGAAGAAGATGTCGGCATAGCTCGGCGCGATGATGCTGCGAAAGCCATACTCTTCCAGGGCCCATGGCGCGTGTTCACGGCTGGAACCGCAGCCGAAGTTTTCCCGGGCCAGCAAGACGCTGGCGCCCTGGTAACGCTTGGCGTTGAGCACGAAGTCCTTGTTCAGCGGGCGCTTGGAGTTGTCCTGGTAGGCGTAGCCCACATCCAGGTAGCGCCACTCGTCGAACAGGTTCGGGCCGAAGCCGGTGCGCTTGATCGACTTCAAGAACTGCTTGGGAATGATCTGGTCGGTGTCGACGTTGGCGCGATCCAAAGGGGCGACAAGGCCGGTGTGTTGGGTAAAAGCACGCATCGGGTATTCCTCAGATCAATTCGCGAACGTCGATGAAACGACCGTTGACGGCAGCGGCGGCGGCCATGGCCGGGCTGACCAGGTGGGTACGCCCACCGGCGCCCTGACGCCCTTCGAAGTTACGGTTGGAGGTGGACGCGCAGTGCTCACCCGACTCCAGGCGGTCCGGGTTCATCGCCAGGCACATGGAGCAGCCCGGCTCACGCCATTCAAAACCGGCTTCGAGGAAAATCTTGTCCAGGCCTTCGGCTTCAGCCTGCGCCTTGACCAGGCCCGAGCCCGGCACCACGATGGCTTGCTTGATAGTCGAAGCCACTTTGCGGCCCTTGGCGATCACCGCCGCGGCGCGCAGGTCTTCGATCCGCGAGTTGGTGCAGGAACCGATGAACACGCGATCCAACTGAATGTCGGTAATCGCCTGGTTGGCCTTCAAGCCCATGTACTTCAAGGCGCGTTCAATGGAGCCGCGCTTGACCAGGTCGGTTTCCTGCGCGGGGTCCGGCACGTTCTGGTCGACGGCCAGGACCATCTCCGGCGAGGTACCCCAGCTGACTTGCGGCTTGATCTGGGCAGCGTCCAGCTCGACCACGGTGTCAAACACCGCATCGGCATCGGAGACCAAGTCTTTCCAGGCTTGCACAGCGGCGTCCCAATCTTTGCCTTGTGGGGCAAATGGACGGCCCTTGACGTATTCAACGGTCTTTTCGTCCGCCGCCACCATGCCCACGCGGGCACCGGCTTCGATGGACATGTTGCAGATGGTCATGCGGCCTTCGATGGACAGGTCGCGAATCGCGCTGCCGGCGAACTCGATGGCATGGCCGTTACCGCCGGCGGTGCCGATCTTGCCGATCACGGCGAGCACGATGTCCTTGGCGGTCACGCCGAACGGCAACTGGCCTTCGACTTTAACCAACATGTTCTTCATCTTTTTGGCGACCAGGCACTGGGTGGCGAACACATGTTCCACCTCGGAGGTGCCGATGCCGTGGGCCAAGGCGCCGAACGCACCGTGGGTGGACGTATGGGAGTCGCCGCACACCACGGTCATGCCCGGCAAGGTGGCGCCCTGCTCCGGACCGATCACGTGCACGATGCCTTGACGCACGTCATTCATCTTGAATTCAGTGATGCCATATTCGTCGCAGTAGTCATCGAGGGTCTGCACCTGCAAACGCGACACCTGGTCGGCAATGGCTTCGATGCCGCCCTTGCGCTCAGGGGTGGTCGGCACGTTGTGGTCCGGGGTGGCGATGATGGAGTCGACGCGCCAAGGCTTGCGCCCGGCCAGCCGCAGGCCTTCGAACGCTTGGGGCGAGGTCACTTCATGGATGATGTGCCGGTCGATATAGATCAGCGACGAACCATCGTCGCGCCGTTTCACTTCATGGGAATCCCAAAGCTTGTCGTAAAGCGTTTTGCCGGCCATCAGTCGGTCCTCATCAGCGGTGTTTCTCTATGCCGGGCTTTTCAATAACCCTTTGGCTTGTGAGGCTGATGGTATGGCGCTACATTAAATAACTCAAATTCATATTTTTTATGCTTTGGATTACCAACTGGAATACACCATGGACTTGGCCAACCTCAATGCCTTTATCGCCATCGCCGAGACCGGCAGCTTCTCCGGTGCCGGTGAGCGCCTGCACCTGACCCAGCCGGCCATCAGCAAGCGCATTGCCGGCCTGGAGCAACAATTGAAGGTGCGCCTGTTCGATCGCCTGGGCCGTGAAGTCGGCCTGACGGAGGCCGGACGGGCCTTGCTGCCACGCGCCTATCAGATCCTCAACGTGCTGGACGACACGCGCCGCGCCCTCACCAACCTCACCGGCGAAGTCAGCGGGCGCCTGACCCTGGCCACCAGCCACCATATCGGCCTGCATCGCCTGCCGCCGGTGCTGCGCGCCTTCACCCGGGCATACCCGAATGTGGCGCTGGATATTCAGTTCCTCGATTCGGAAGTGGCCTACGAAGAAATCCTCCACGGCCGCGCCGAAGTGGCGGTGATCACCCTGGCGCCCGATCCCCACAACCTGGTGCGCGCCACCCCGGTGTGGGACGACCCACTGGATTTCGTGGTGGCGCCAGAGCACAGCCTGATCAGCAACGGCCACGTCAACCTGGCCGATATTGCCGGCCACCCGGCGGTGTTCCCCGGCGGCAACACCTTCACCCACCATATCGTCAGCCGGTTGTTCGAGGCCCAGGGCCTCACGCCGAATATCGCGATGAGCACCAACTACCTGGAAACGATCAAGATGATGGTGTCGATCGGCCTGGCCTGGAGCGTCTTGCCGCGCACCATGCTCGATGATCAGGTGGCAAGTATCGCTTTGCCGGGCATACAGCTCAGTCGCCAGCTAGGCTATATCGTGCACACCGAAAGGACGCTGTCGAATGCTGCGCGGGCCTTCATGAGCCTATTGGATGCACAGGTCGATCTGCCAGGGATACCGGCATGAAACCGTGCGGCCTCAAGGTCTGAACTGTACCGCGCCATACGCCCATCGAGCCAAGGCCCTTTGATAATGCGCAACCCCGTCGACTCCGTGCCACCCCTGCCCCGCATTTACGCCCTGGACCCCCAAGAGGCGGAACAAAGCTGGGACAGTGCCCCGCAACTGCTGGCCGCGCTCAATGCTGCCCGGCTGGGCGCCTGGTGCTGGGAAATCGACACCGGCAGGATAAGCTGGTCGCGGGGCACCCAGGCGCTGTTCGGCTTTGACCCGCGCCAGCCACTGCCCAAGGACCTGGACTATCTGGACCTGCTGGCACCGGCGGATCGCGCCAGGGTGGTACGGGCCTTTCATGCGGTGCTGGCGGGCGAGCCGTTCGAGCAGGCCATGCACCACCGTATCCAATGGCCTGACGGCAGCTTCCACTGGCTGGAAATCAACGGCAGCCTGTTACCGGACAAGTCCGGACGCCGACGCATGATCGGCGTGATCCGCGAAATCACCCACCAACGCGAGCGGGAAAGCGCCCTCAGCCACTCCGAAAAGCGCTTCGCCACGCTGTTTCACCTGTGCCCGAACATGGTTCTGCTGACCCGCCAGTCCGACGGGTTGATCAGCGAGGCCAACCAGTACTTCGAAATGCTCTTCGGCTGGCCGGTCGCCGATGCCATCGGCCGCACCACCCTGGACCTGGGCCTGTGGCGTCATCCCGAACAGCGTGCACAACTGGTCAAGGCCACCCAGCGCAAGGGCCTGACCATCACCATGGAGGTGCAGTTCTGCGCCAGCAACGGCCAGATCCACGACGGCACCCTCAGCGCACAAAGGGTCGAGCTGGAGGGCGAGGCCTATCTGATCAGCACGTTTCTGGACACCACCGAACGCAAATTAGCCGAGCAGGCCCTCAAGGACAGCCAGGAACGCCTCGACCTGGCCCTGGACTCGGCGCAACTGGGCACCTGGGACTGGCACATCCCCACCGGCATGCTCTACGGCTCGGCCCGCGCCGCCCAATTGCACGGCCTGCCGCCGGAGCCGTTCCATGAGTTCTTCGACGCCTTCTTTGACGGAATGCCCAATGACGAGCGCGAGAGCATGCGCAACGCTTATCGCACCCTGCGCGAAGGCCCGGCCGGCAACTATCAGCTGACGTATCGCGTGCCCATGGAAGACGGCAGCTCACGCTACCTCGAAAGCCGCGCCCGCCTGTACCGCGATGAGCACGGCGCGCCCCTGCGTATGGCCGGCACTCTGCTGGATATCACCGACCAGGTGGAACGCGAACAACGCCTGACCGCTTCCGAAGAAAAATTTGCCAGCCTGTTCCAGGCCAGCCCGGACCCGATCTGCGTCACCTGCCTGGAGGGCGGCGCGTTTATCGAGATCAACCCCGCGTTTACCCAGACCTTCGGCTGGACGGCCGCCGAGGTCATCGACAAAAGCGCCGAAGAGATCGGCCTGTGGGACGAGTCGAGCAAGCGCCTGCAGCGTATCGAGCGGGTGATCCGCGAGCAGGCATTGAACAATGTGGCGATCGTGGTGCATCATAAGAGCGGCCAAAGCCTGACCTGCGTGATATCCAGCCGTCTGATCAAGGTGGGCGACCAGTCGTGCATCGTCACCACGCTGCGCGATATCACCCAGCAGCAGCGCTCGGAAGCGGCGCTCAAGGCCAGCGAAGAGAAGTTCGCCAAGGCCTTCCATTCCAGCCCCGACGCCATTTCCATCACTGAGCGCGACACCGGTCGATATGTGGAGGTCAACGACGGCTTCTGCCGCCTGACCGGCTACCGCGCCGAGGAAGCCATTGGCCTGACGCTGTATCAGATCGGCATCTGGGCCGATGAAAACCAGCGCGCCGCGCTGCTGGCCGAGTTGCAGATCAAGGGCCGCATTCATCACCTGGAAATGCTCTGGCACAACAAGCGCGGCGAGTTGCTGGCGGTGGAAGTCTCGGTGGAGCCCATCACCCTGAATGAAACCCCGTGCCTGTTGCTGACCGCCCGCGATGTGAGCCTGCTGAAAAACGCCCAGGCGCAGATCCGCCACCTGGCCTATCACGACCCGCTGACCAACCTGCCCAACCGCGCCCTGTTGATGGACCGCCTGAGCCAGCAGATCGCCTTGCTCAAGCGCCACAATTTGCGCGGCGCACTGCTGTTCCTCGACCTCGACCACTTCAAGCACATCAACGACTCCCTCGGCCACCCGGTGGGCGACACCGTGTTGAAGATTGTCACCGCACGCCTGGAAGCCAGCGTGCGCATGGAAGACACCGTGGCGCGCCTGGGGGGTGATGAGTTCGTGGTGCTGCTCAGCGGCCTGGAAGGGTCACGCATGGAGGTCAGCGGCCAGGTGCAGGAGTTGGCCGACACCCTGCGTGAATTGCTTTCAGAGCCGATGTTTCTGGACGGTCATCGCCTGCAGGTCACGCCAAGCATTGGCGTGGCATTGATTCCCGATCACGGCTCCACGCCAGCGGACTTGCTCAAGCGTGCCGACATCGCCCTGTATCGCGCCAAGGATTCAGGGCGCAACACCACGCAGATGTTCCACAACAGTATGCAAAAAACCGCCAGCGAACGCCTGCGCATGGAGACAGACTTGCGCCTGGCCTTATCACGTGGCGAGTTCAGCGTGCATTACCAACCCCAGGTGGACGCGCGGGGCAACAAGATCGTCGGCGCCGAGGCCCTGGTACGCTGGCAACACCCGCAATTGGGCGCTCAGTCACCTTCCGAATTCATCAAGGTGCTGGAGGACAGCGGCCTGATCCTTGAGGTGGGCACCTGGATCCTGGATGAAGCCTGCGCGGCCTTTCAACAACTGATCCACGAAGGCTTGGTAGACCCACTGAATTTCAGCCTGTGCGTGAACATCAGCCCCCGGCAGTTTCGCCAGAACGACTTCGTGGAGCGGGTGGAGCGCAGCCTCAAGCAACATCAGTTGCCGTTCAGCCTTTTGAAACTGGAGATCACCGAAGGCATCGTGATCCAGAATCTGGACGACACCATCAGCAAAATGCGCCGCCTGAAAAAACTCGGCGTGAGTTTTGCCATGGACGACTTCGGCACCGGCTATTCATCGCTCACTTACCTCAAGCGGCTGCCGGTGGATGCGCTGAAGATCGACCAGTCCTTTGTGCGCGACGCGACCCATGACCCCAACGACGCTGAAATCATCCGTGCGATTGTGGCAATGGCCCGCAGCCTGAACCTGGAAGTGATCGCCGAAGGCGTGGAAACCCCGGAGCAACTGGCATTCCTGCAAAAACTGGGCTGCCATTTGTTCCAGGGTTATTTGCATAGCCGACCCTTGCCGATCGAGGGATTCCGGCAACTGTTGAAGTAGCCCCTCACACCAGCTTCAATGCCCACATTGCTCTATCGGACCACCCCGATGAGGTCAAGCCGAGCTTTTGGCCGTGGTTATCCACCGATCCGCTGACTGCCACCACCGAATGGGTATTGTCAGCGAGCGTGCCAATGGCGCCTTTGGCCAACTCTTGAGCAGTGCTCTGCCGCACGTAGGCAGACAACCCCAACCTGCGCAACGCCTGGCCTGGCGCTTCTCCATCGTTCAACGAGTGCATGGCGTCCTCGAAACTGCGGCCAGCACGCATGTCGTTGTTCTCCATTTGCGCACGCTTGGCGCTGACGGCATACAAGAAATTGGCATCATCCTTGAGCGCCTGGTCAGAACCTTCCAGTTTTGACCCATGCTCGGCCTTGCGCCGCTCTTCATGGCTCAGAAACACCTTGTAGCCATCACGCATGATCACCTCAAAACCACCGGGTACAGCGCTGATACTTTTGTAAATGCCCGCGGGATTCTGACCAAACCTCATCATCGCGACTTTGATCGCCGACACCGTGACACAATTACCTGCGGCACCTTGATAAAAGCCGCTCCATATATTCTTGGGTTTCATGCCCACCGGCATCTGTGAAACAACCGTGTTACTGCCATTCGGCGAAGCCGTATCGGGTTGGGTTTTGTCGTTGAACAAACGGTAGCCGTACCCGCGGTCAACACGGCGTCTATCGTTGTAGTCGTGCCTGACGCCATCGAGAACAAACGCACTGCCTCGGCTATGCGTCTCGAGTACACCCGCCTTCCCATCACCCACCATCTGATGTGCCGGAACATATTGCGACAGCCCGTACACACCCATGCCCTGCAGCCCTCGCAGCGTCGTCTCACCCTGCAGAGTGTCAGCCAGAGCCTCCTCAAAGCGGGGATAGCCGTCCATCACCTGCTTGCGCTTAACATAGGCGGCGAGCGCGACGTTGGCGCTGTCGACTGCGTCGCTGTCTGCGCCGGTGAAACGGGAGGCGCGCCTTGTCTGTTCGAGTTCGTGGTGGGAAATCTTTCCCTTGAACTCATCCTTCATGGTGAAGGCATACCCCCCGGCAGCCGGTGCGAACCGGGCAAACATGTCTTCAGGTCTTGGCCCAAAGGTTGCCATCATCATCTTGATGACCGCCGCAAGGGTGCTGGTATCAAAGTTCTCGCCAAAATGCCGCCGAGAAGCCTCAAAGCCGACGCCCTTTGCGGTCGGTTTGGCAACCGCCTGCTCCGTAGCGTGGGTAACGTGCCTGTAGTCCGGTGAATTTCCCCAGCCGACAGGAGGAGCAAAGACAGCAAAGGTCATAAACCCTCCGAAACCAAATTGAATGAGTGAAAAAACGCTGCCCCCAACCAGCCCTCCCCAATCGCACCTGCGATCGGGGAGGCTGGATCCCTCATCAAGCGTTTAAGACGAGCCGGGGGACATCAAGACTCGTCTGCACCTCAGGCCCTTATCCCTTCCAATCGAGGATTCATGACCCTGCGAGGGGCGGTGGGGTTTTTCACTTCTACAGTTGGCTCTGCATCAACCTTGTCCGAAGTTTGTGGCTCTGGAGTGAGCGGCACCTGAACCTTCGGCTCAGTTTCGACCTTTACCTCGACCTTATGCTCTGGGGCAGGCGGCACCTGTACCTTCGGTTCAGCCTCGACCTTCACCTCGACCTTGTGCTCTGGGGGGGGCGGCGTCTGGACCTTCGGCTCTGCACCGACCGCTACCTCAGCCTTTTGCTCCCCCTTCGACTCGCTATTCACCTTGGGTTCAGTACCCACTCTCGCCTCTGCCGTCGACTGAGAAATGGTCTTTACTTCCGCCTCCGGCTGCGAATCCACTGTCACACGCGTCGACTGCTTCGGGGTGATGTCACGGATTGATACTGGCTGGTTCTCCCCCCACCCCTCCGAACTGATCCGCACGTTGACACCGGCCTCCACACGCACCCTGAACTGTTTGCCGTCCTGAGGTGTAACGCTCACTTGCGTACTGCCATCTGGCATGACCTGCACTTGGGCATCACTACCCGACGTACTCACCTGCGCTTCACTGCCAACTTTGCCCTGAACGCTCTTTCCGACAGTCTCCGCCGACGAACTATTGCTAAAACCAGTGATTTTCATCTGCGCGCCGGCATTAACGTTACCCTTATTGCCGGTAGTCACGCTGGTCGATTTAGTATCGCCTGCCGCGTTGACTTCTGCGCCGGTGTTGCCATCAGGATTTACTTGAGCGTCCTCACCCACAGCGACTGTTACCGTTTTATTACTATTACCCGTAGCCTTTACTTGCGTGGAGGCATCCGCGTAAGCATTTACGTTACGGTCCTTAGCCGCGATGACCGATCTCGATGTATGATCACCAGCAGTCTTCACTTGCGTGGAGGCATCCGCATCAGCATTTACCTTACTGTCCTTAGTCGCGATGACCGTTTTCAATGTATTATCACCAGCAGTCTTCACTTGCACGGAGCCATCAGCACCAACATTGACTTTAGCGCCCTTACCCGCAGTGACTGTCGAGTTATTATTGCCGCCAGCAGTCTTCACATCCGTGGAGCCATCTGCATTGGTACTCACATTCTTAATACCGGCGGAGACACGTTCACTGTTCTTGGCAAAAGGTAACGGCTCCCCTTTGGAATTCACCCCGCCCTCCACAGACACTTCAATACCACTCTCCGCCTTGGCTGCATGCGGTACTACTGTCGCGGCGTGAGAACTGAATCCCCTGCCGGACAACAGGCTGCGCATGGCTTTGAAGACCAGATCAAACATCTCAAATAATTTTTCCAGCGCATCAGAGTTAACGGAAATCTCCTTCGCCCCCGTTGCAGTCTGATTAACGTCTCGTGCAGCCCCTTTAATACCGCTATCCGTAGCAAGCGTGCTAGCGCGTTCAACATCTTTCACAGCACCGGTCGAATTTTGGCTCACCGACTGGAGTTCCGGAACAAAAACCTTAGGAGTGCCAAGCGATACATTGGACATCTTGTAACCTCATGATTAGTTATGTGCTGCCTCGAAGCATTTGAAAATCCGGACAGCAATTAATGTAAAACTGGAAACAATCATCATCTCGCAGTCCCTATTTTCGTGGACCGAAACGCAATCAAGTTCCAACAATCCGACCTCACAAAAGGCAAACAAAATTAAAAATCAGATTTCAGCCTATGGCTATTCAAGAAACCGCTCTAAATCCACTGCGCCAGCGAGTATTTCATGGACAAACAAGGTAACAACCAAGCCCAAATCTAAAATAATGAAACCATTTACTCCAGCAAGATTTCACACGTATGTTAATTGCGCACAAGCGCGTATCAGAAGTTAATAAAACTGTATTTTTCCTGAAAAATTAAGGTATCAATCAAATAACTGCATACATTCAGAACACGCTATCACCCTCGATAAACATTAATGCTGCCCCCCTGAAAATCCGGAACTTTCACTTAAACACCGCCAAAAAAAAGGGCGCCAAGGGCGCCCATTTATCGATGCGTTTGAAAACTTATTAAATATCAACGCTATTTTTCAGCGCCGTCACTCATTGACTGTCTACCGGCACCATACCGAGCAAACGGCTCACTTGGGCCAGCTCGGTTTCCCGACGCATCGCCGTAAACAGCTCCACCGCTTCCGGATAGTTGCGCGTGAGCATCGCCAGCCACTGCTTCAATCGACCTGGCGCCTGTCGCTCGGTCAGTTGCGCCACCGACTGGGTCCAGAAGTCCTGGAGCAGGGGCTGCATCTGCGCCCATGTCATTTCGACCACCTCCTCACCCGCCCGCGCCGCAGCGATCTGCCGCGCCAGGTCCGGGCGCGCCACCAGGCCCCGACCCAGCATGATGTCTTCGGCACCGGTGATTTCACGGCAACGCTTCCAGTCTTCGACACTCCAGATATCGCCATTGGCGAACACCGGCACCTTGACCACATCCTGCACACGCGGGATCCACTCCCAGTGCGCCGGTGGCTTGTAGCCGTCGGTCTTGGTACGCGCATGCACCACGATATGCGCCGCGCCGCCTTCCGCCAGGGCGGTGGCGCAGACCAGGGCGCCGTCCGGGCTATCGAAACCCAGGCGCATCTTGGCAGTCACCGGGATGTGCGCCGGCACAGCACGGCGCACGTGCTCGACGATCTGGTTGAGCAACTCCGGCTCCTTGAGCAGCACCGCACCGCCACGGGACTTGTTGACGGTCTTGGCCGGGCAGCCGAAGTTGAGGTCGATGACCTGCGAACCGAGCTCACACGCCAGCGCAGCGTTTTCCGCCAGGCACACCGGATCAGAGCCGAGCAATTGCACGCGCAGCGGCACACCGGCAGCGGTGTGGGCCCCCTGCAACAGTTCCGGGGCGAGTTTGTGGAAATACGCCGGGGTGAGCAGGCGGTCGTTGACGCGGATGAACTCGGTCACGCACCAGTCGATACCACCGACACGGGTCAGCACGTCCCGCAGGATGTTGTCGACCAACCCCTCCATGGGCGCCAAAGCAATTTGCATGGAAAACACTCAACAAAAATCGTGGCGCAGTTTACTGGGTTTCCCACAGCAACCGTTAACCCCCTGTCAGGGCGGGGCCATAACCGTCGAGGAATTCGGCCGGCATGCGCTTGGGCTTGCCGGTGGACAGTTCAATGCAGACGAAGGTGGTTTGCGCACGTAGCAGGGTCGCGCCGTCACGGGGGCGGACCAGTTGGAAGCGCCGGGTCATCTTCAGGCGCTGGTCCCAGTCGACGATCCAGGTGGCCAGTTGCAGCTCGTCGCCTTCATAACCGGCGGCCAGGTAGTCGATCTCATGACGCACCACGGCCATCGCGCGGTCCAGGCGACGATATTCGGTCAGGTCCAGGCCCAGGCGCTGGGAGTGGCGCCAGGCGCAGCGCTCCAGCCAGGACACGTACACCGCGTTATTGGCGTGCCCCAGGCCGTCGATGTCTTCAGGCGCGACCTGCAGATCGATGATGAACGGCGTTGCCAAATCCCAGCCCATGCCTTGCTCCCAGTCGATTAATGTCGGCGGGGAGAGTGTATCAGGCGCTTTGCCGCTCCTGTAGACAACGGCCGGCCAGCAACGCCAGTACAGCGTCGATCACACGCGGATCGGCCAGGACTTTCTGGTGACCGCCCTGCTCCAGGCGTAGCAAGCGGCTGTCGAACCAGGCCTCGTGGATGGCTTGCGAGGCTTTGACCGGAACGAAGGTGTCGTCTTCGGCGTGCACGATCAGGCCGGGAATATTCATCTGGTAATGCGCCACGTCCAGGTGTTTGAGCGGCATTCCGAAAGTCAACTCGACCTCCTGGATAAACGCCGAACGCGCCCGCGCTGGCAAACCGACCATCCTGGTAAAGCCGCGCAGCACATCCAGAAAACGCGACGGCGCGGCGATACTCACCAATGCCTCGGTGCGCAGCCCCAACTGCACCGCCAGCATCGCACTGGCGCCGCCCATGGAATGGCCAATTACGGCGTGCAGCGGTGGCAACTCGGCGGCAGCTTCAAGCATGGCGCGGGCAAACAGCAGCACATGGGCTTCACGACCCGGCGAACGGCCATGGGCGGGGCCATCAAGGGCAATCACGGAATAACCGTTGTCGACCAATGCGCTGATCAAGCTGGCAAATTGGGTAGGACGCCCTTCCCAACCGTGCATCAGCAACACCGCCGGCCCCTGGCCCCAGCGCAACGCGGACAAGCCGAAACGCAGGGTGATGCGCTCCGATTGCGCCAGCAGCGGCAGTTCCCAGTCACGCGGCGGCAGCTCGCGGGGCGTCATGAAGGCACGACGCATTCGGTTGGCCACCGTTTGCGGCACCAGGTGGCCCAGCGTGCTGTTGAAGCGACGAACCCAGGTAAGCGTGCCCATCATGCAGCCCTCTTCTAGCGCACGGCCGACTTGGCGGCGCGCAGCACACGGTCAGACAACTCACCCGGCCCCAAGGCGCGGGCCAGGGCCAGGCCACCGATCATCAGTGCCATGTCAGCCAGGGCTTTGTCGGTGTCTTCGGGGCTGGCAGCCAACTGCGCAGCCATCAGCTCACAGTGCTCGTTCAACGCCTGGCGGAACTCATCCGGCAGGCGGCTCATCTCGCCGACCGTGGCGGGAATCGGGCAAGCCTGGGCAGTGGAGTCGCGGTGCTTGCGCGACAGGTAGAACGCCGCCACCAGGCTTCTGCGCTCCTCTCCGGTCAGCTGCGAGTCCATGTCATCAATCGACGCTCGACGCTTGGCCAGCAACTGGGTGAAGGCCTCCAGCATCAGCGCGTCCTTGCTTTCGAAGTGCGCGTAGAAACCACCGACGGTCAGCCCCGCCGCGCCCATCACTTCGCCCACACTCGGTTCAGCCGGGCCACGCTGGATCAGCGCGGCGCTGGCGGCCTGCAAAATGCGTTCGCGGGTTTGCGCTTTTTTATCGCTCATCATCGCCTCCGATGTTCATGGGTTGAATATTATTACCATAATAATATTTGGCAAGCGACGGGCATGACCGCTGGTCAGAAGAAAAGTAGGAAAGGAAAAAGAATTGGCCAAACGGCAGACAAACAAAAGGGCCATTCAATAATTGAATGACCCTTAAAAATCCCGCAGAGCGGGTAATCGTGGCGTCCCCTAGGGGACTCGAACCCCTGTTACCGCCGTGAAAGGGCGGTGTCCTAGGCCACTAGACGAAGGGGACA
>NZ_JBYSZX010000032.1:0-24511 GCF_058787615.1 Pseudomonas sp. FW305-3-2-15-C-LB1
GATTGCGTCACGGCTTGGCTGCTGTTGAACAGCAGCAGACCGCCATTGGCAATATCCACCTGACCGGCACCCAGCGCGCCGCCGGTATTCACGGCAATCGTCGAGCCCGCCCCGATAGTGGTGTGCCCGGTGTGGCTGTTCGCGGCGGTGAGGGTTAATACGCCCAGGCCGTTTTGGGTCAGTCCACCTTCCCCGCTGAGAGCACCGGTTTGCGTTACGGCTTGACTGCTGTTGAACAGCAGCAGACCGCCGTCAGCAATATCTACCTGGCCGCTACCCAGTTGTGCAGCCGTGCCATCACCTACTTGCAAAGTGGTGTTTTGGCCGATATTAATAGCCCCCAGGTAATCACTGCTATTGCCCAGTAAACTCAATTGACCACCGCCGTTCACGGTAATCTGACTATCTGGCGACCCGTTACCATCAACGTGAGCCATGCTATTCATGCTGTTGAGGCTGAGATTGATGTGGTTATTAACCCCGCCTCCTACCGTAAGGGATTGGGTCGTCTGAATCGGGCTGAGCAATGACAACGTACCGTTGTTGAGCGTTACGTTCTGACCGTTACCAAGGTTTTCGGCAGCCGTAATACTCAGAGTACTGTCCTCGGTAACAATCCAATTGGTCGCGACGTCAGTTGTACCCTCTAGCTGCCATACACTCCCACCATTCAGGCTGAAATGATGAAAGCCGATAAATTGACTCGAGTTATTTTGAGTATCACTGATCGTACTCAGATCAAACACAGTGTTTGACGCACTCGCGCTATTGCCCAGGGTCAACGTGGCGTCAGTGACATTCGCGGCATTGACCAGACCATTAATGACCGAACTGCCGTGCAGCTCAAGGGTGGCATTAGCAGTACCCGGTTCGTAATTAATTGCCATGCCGTCGGAACCCGCACTAATAGTGCCGGCGTTGATGATGGTGCTGTTGTTTGCCGTTACAAAGATGGCGTTACCGAACTGATTGGAATTAAGGCCGGAAGTGGAAATGCCACCATTGTCTCCTCCGACAACATTACCCAGATTAAAAAAGGTAGAGCTCTCGGCATTTATCAACAGGCCATTGCCACCCTGGCCGGCAAAATCACCCGACTCACCCAGCGCTCCAGCAAGACCGTCAGTGCCGTTGTTTCCCGAAACGCCACCGTTCGAGCCTCCCGCGGCTCCAGCACCGTGCTGGCCACCCGCCCCACCCGCTCCACCCAAGCCAGCAGCACCACCCTTGCCACCGATAATGGTGCCCGAGTTGCTTACAGTTACTCCGGTATGATTGATCTCGAAACCATTACCACCGTCGGCACCGTTACCGCCTTTCCCGCCCTTTCCGCCATCTCCACCGTCGCCGCCGTTGCCCCCATTGCCGCCGTTGGCATTCATAGGGGTGTTACCAAACGGGGAGAAATTCAAAGCACCGAGCCCACCGGCCTGCCCACCGGTGCCGCCCTGGCCGCCATCCTGACCTTGACCGCCTTGGCCGCCATCCCCCCCCTGCATCCCAGAAACATTTCCAGTCAACGTAAGCGAGGCGCTATCTAGCGTTTCACCACCAATCGCGCCTTGGGTGCCATTACCGCCAAGCCCACCCTGTACGCCAGCCCCGCCCTTACCGCCGTCGCCGCCATTGCCGCCATCGCCCCGGTCTCCGACGCTATTAAGGACGTTGGTGGCACCATTGGCACCACCTTTGCCACCATTTCCACCGTTACCGCCCTTACCTCCTTGCACGCCGTCTGCACCTGCGCCCCCATTGCCACCCTTGCCGCCGCTACCCGTGGAGCCTCCAACCAAGTGTAGTTTGTCAGCACCGTTGCCACCGGCGCCGCCATCACCACCATCACCACCATTGTTTGTCTGAGTAAGCACGCCAGCGGAACCTGCAGCGCCCTGACCCACTGGGCTACCGCTATTGCCGTCTGTGCTTTGCCCGCCATTCGCACCATCGCCACCCGATGCACTCAATTGCGATAAGGTCGTGCTATCCCAGGCCCCTGTGGTACCGGTGGTGCCTGCGGCGCCTGGGATCTCGGTGCTCGATACCGAAAGATCCATTTCGATGGCAGGCGTTGAGTACGCAAAAGCACTGGCGCTCAAAATACCTTGCCCGGAAAAGGCAAATAAGCACGCCAAAGGAATACGCCCATACATCGATAGCACTCGTAACATTGGACCAGCGGTAGAACTCACAGATCCGTTTGGAATATTGTGCGGGAACACATTATGAATAGAAGAGTTAGTCAACTAGTGCAATCCTTTGAAAGTCTGAGGTGTAATTGGCACATGCGTGCCTAGCTAGCTAAATAGTGATAGAGCTTAGAGATCGCCGCATATTCAGCAAGGCAATAGTTGCAAATTCACAACAATTCACTTTGATTCACTGAAATCAATCAGCCGTTTTCCACTCTCTTCGTGCATGTTTATAAGTTTTCGATGTGCAGGACCAAGGTGTTGCGCGCTTCAATATTCTTCCCGACGGCGTGTTCCACCGCGCTACAAGTGAATAGCTCACTGGTCGGCCATAGGAATCCGGCGATGGATGAATCACCGCCTCAGTACCACAATCCTGTGCCAATTTGCGGCGCCTACTGGAGAACGATGAATTGGCCGGGGAGTCTTGCAGGCCCAACAGCTATTGGGGAGACCGCGGATAGATATATAAGTCTTATGACTCAAGATCCGATCTAAATAACAGCCGTTTACAAGCGTCCGCAGCGGAACTGCATTTAAATTCGACCCGGTACGGATTGAAGCTAAAGCCCGAATTTCTTCTTTGAGCGGTTACTGCAATTGCGCCGTTGGCAGCGAACACTCAAGTTTGTCGTGGGCATCGCAACCGGTGATGGTGAACTTTTCTTCCGGGCTAACCGTCGGCCCTACTACGGCAATGGTCCACCCGTCGTTCTCGGTTGATCTCATCACTGCGACCCATAGCCCTGATCGATTGTCGGAACATAACCAGCCGTTTGTGCAAGAGAAACAACCTTGTCCCAAACACATCCGTCCAGGCCTTCCTGATCCGAGCATTGAGCGGTATGACGCTCCATATCCATGGCCTCCCGGACTCCAGGCCTAAGCTGAACCATGTGGATGTGAAGTTGATTTTACGAGCGCATTGGAATAGGAGGATTAGCAACAAGTACTAGTGCGTCTGGGTGCATCTTTTCGAAGCCGAGATTCCATGCTAAAGCCCGTACATCGTGCTAAAAGGCAAACTTCTCTTGCTCTTCACCCCCCGTCATTGGGTCTCTGGGTATGACCAAGCCATGGGCAAACGCATCTGTCCTTTCAGACGCAGCTTTTGCGCAATTGCACATTTGACGTCCTGAATCGCCAGGTATCGCGCAAAAGCAGAGCTGGGGTCACGACGCTCTGACGCTTGGGAAAAAATGCCTGAATCGTTCATTCCAAAAATGCATCCTGCCTTCACATCTTGTGGCAGCCTTCAATCGAGCATCGGTTGAGCATGCAATGGTTTTATTATTGGGCTGGGTGATTGCATCGCTCATATCAAAAAAACTGGCAACGTTGGACACTTCATAAACTGGGCTTCTGTCGAAACTGGGCTTCTGTCGAATCAGAAAAAATGTTCAAGCAAGACTGAACGATTTGCAGCAAAATATTGGGATTGCCGTGATTGGCTTCATGAGGAGCTAATGAATCAGCCAATAACGGTTTTGAGAGGGCCACCATGACTGCCATGACTAGAGTAGCTGAACACGCATACCGATTTGTCTTTTGAGATTTCTTTCCGACTGCCATTCTTTAGTCTTAAGTTACGCTGCACAGGGAACGAAAACGATTTCAGCAGAATGATGAAAATTACCAAGTGATAAAGTATTGTTTTTGATAGTCACCCATGAAGAGTTATCATTGATCATCGGAGGACCTATCATATGATGATTTTTAAGTTCTCTAGCTCTTAAAAACCCTTTACTTTATATTGGCAAAAAAAATAACCTAAAAAATAACCTAACGGAAATTACAAAGGACAGGTAATGCAATGGCTAGAACAACGGTATATTTCGATATTACTATCGTCGGCGCTTCAGCAGGTCGTATCTTCATGTCGTTGTACAACGGCATCACCCCGAAAACCGCAGAAAACTTTCGAGCATTGTGCACTAACGAAAAAGGATTCGGATTCGCCGGATCAAAACTTCATCGTGTCATCCCGAACTTTATGCCTCAAGTTGGCGATTTTACTATATGCGATGGTCCTGGCAGTAAGTCGATTTATGGCAATAAGTTCGAAGACGAAAACTTTCAATACATACAAGACAAGCCAGGAGAGCTGTCCATGGCTAACGCCCGACCCAACACCAACGGCAGTAAGTTCTTTATCACTACAATCGCCACCTCTTGGTTGGAAGGCAAGCACTTGGTATTAGGCGAAGTCGTTGAGGGCATGAACGTAGTTCGCACGATCGAATCAAAAGGCAGCCAATCAGGAAAGACTGACGCCTCCATCACAATCGACAAGTGCGGGCAACTGTAGATATAAACCATCAATTATGCAACTGGGATGCCGCCCTATCCTAATCATGACCGCTTGTACCGAGATAACAATCTAAACTTTCCCCCTTACCAAACAAGAAAACCATCAATTGGTGCCTTTGCCTTTCTAAACATCAGCTTGCGATCTTCCGCGTGAGACCATAACTCACGAAACAACAACGAAACATAAATACTATTTACGCCAACGCTCAACTTTGACGCCTCCCAAACGCACCGCCCAATTGCTTTGGCCTGCCGATTACCCGCTATCCCAACAAAGGTTATAAGCGCTTGGCTAATCGAAAGTCCCGCACCAAGATCCAGTCCTGGTAGAGAAAAACGCCTATACAGCAATTCATTCACGATAGCACGTGTGTCGTGCACACAGTTATACGCTGCGTCATAGGCATCATTCATACTGCTCTCACGCGCTGTAGCGTCGACTTTAAATAAAACTAGCACACCATCACCCAAGTACTCCGTGACATGCCCGTTATTCAAAAGGACCGTTTGCGCCAAAGCCGGTAACAACGCAGAGGTTTCGTAATAAACACGCTGAATGCCACTGTCTATTTGCGGGAACACATCGCCGCCTTTCAGGCGGCCAGATGAGTTTCGCATATCAACAACTAAAGCAATAAATTCATCGACCTCCGGATGTTCCTCCTCAATAAAAGGATGACCGGGAATGAAACTTTTTACAAGGCTGGGTGCCGGCGTAACAGCTGAGCGAATAGAACATTTAGTTTCTGCAAAAGGCGCTCGCATTAGATGTCCGATCTGAGTCCAGTAATTGATGGCACGGTCCAACCCATCACTGGCTGATTTTGCTACCAACACTGCTTCTGATTTACTCAGCATTCTTACCCTCTTCAAGGGAAATACAATTAAGGAAAGTATTTGTGATCACGCGCAATTAATTAACAGCTTGAAAAAATACACTCGGGGCCAAACTCAATCAACGTTAGCAACTGTAGTCGAATGCAATGAATCAGCAAGGACGTCATCATGACATGAATAGTTATCATGGGTAACTGAATTTTCCGAATATGTTAATTGCCGCAACGCCAGCCGAACAGCCAAGCTGTGCAATGGGAAACTATCGAGTGTTCAAGCTTAGCCCTAGATCATTTATTAACATTGCCGTGAGTGATGGCATACCAAACCCAGTAACTGATCATTTTTAAAGCGCTAGCTAAAATATCCTAAGCTGGAAAGGCTTTACAGATAACGTCAACCATCTCATCCTGACCAACTTCAAACTCAGGAAACACCACGACGGGTTTACACAAACACAGGGTTCATAAACAACCAATACGTCCAGCAATTTATTTTAGTTAACGGATGACCACAGCCTTATTCACACCTTTACTCTAAAGCACAAAAAGATGCAAACATGCCTGAAAGCATTCCAACTACATTAGTTAAAAATTCACCTTATCTAAACCAACAAAGCACACAATATATAATGCAGCTGGCGCAACTGAAAAAACGACATCTACCGCCGCACGCCACTTCAGTTATACATTGCTCTCTTATCCGTGAATACTTGCATTAAACGCAATTCACTTACTATATTCATCACCGCTCTCCTTTTGTCTTTTTTGACCAAGCACCATGTTTCGCTCTGCCAGCAAGTGAGAAATAGCAGCACCAATACTTGCGGAAATCAAAGCCAGCGCCTGTTGAGGCAAATTGGTCGCTGACCACGCTAAGCCGACAATCAACAAGAGAACAAAAATAATATTATATCGTGACACGCCTATTTGGATTGACTTGACGATGGAGGACGTGCCATTTTGTTGAGCGGTCTCATAATCTGACATGACAGATCGAATCAGTGAACTCTGATCAATAAAGTACAATTCGGCCTCTCTGAGACGCTCGACAACCCAATCCTCTTCATTTTGAACTTTATCAGTAATAAATTTCTTCAGAAAAGAAAAATCGGCTCCTTTTTTTCCAAGCAATGCAACACTCAATGATTGTTCCGCTGAACGCTTTATTCGCTTTTCTTCATCCACTTTGTTGATGGCCGTGTAAATATTAAATGCATAGGCTTTAATTTTCTCTTCGGTGACGACCTCGACATCTGCATCACCCCTAGCCTTTAGGATGATTCGCTTAATTTCCAAAAAGCGCTCTTCAGCCTTTTCAAGCTGGGCAACAGGAGCAACCTCGGCGTCAGAGATAGCTCTAATTGCATAGTCCAAATCCGCGCTTGGAAGATTAAATACCACCCAGGATAATGTCGACTCAGCGGTTTCACACAGAAATTTATCCTTTCCTTTTATGGCTTCTATGATTGCAGGACAATGCGCCTTAATAATGGCTAAAGCGGTATCTTTTTTATGGCTAGGGACTACGTATGCATCTTCATGCGAATTAGTGTCTTGGTTATTCATGACCGTCTTCATTCCACTCAAAAATGGTTAGGCTATAACGCTAACTGTTCTGTCTGTTATGTATCGCTGCTTACTTAATATAAATTTTCCGGCTTACCTTCTAATTGTAGCTGATGCTCGACAGGCCAACGTGGAATCAGTACATGATTTCCACTCATTTAACCCAATATCACAAAACGCATTAACGCTTTCATATCGGCGCTTCATAAGTGTGCTGGCCCGGTGACCTCGAATACTGACGATGAGTAAGTTAACAATACAGCCTTACGATTCAGATAACCGGTCGGCCATAAAATAGTCACATTAAGGTTGGCTGCATGCCTTATTGATAATTCATCGTGAAGGTGGCGGTCGCATTCGCGGTACCACTTGTCGGTGTCTGCCCCGGAAGCTTTACGTAACGAGCCTTGAGGTTGATGGCATAACCGGCACTCACCGACATTATCGTAATTCCACTTTGGATAGGCGTCGACAGTACGATAGGCTGCTCATTATCCAAGGCAATCTGTAATCCAATGCCTCGGGCTACCGCCACATCCTTTAGCCCCGTGCTATTGAGATTTAGAATCCCCTGCGCAGGTAAACCCACCTTCGTCGGATCGAGTTGAAATGTAATGCTGTTGAGCTTATGACCAATCGTGTTGGAACTGCCCAGCGAATAGCTTCCATAAAAGGGTGGGCAGTTGTTCAAACTAATGCTAAAGCGCTGCCATTCCGTATAGCCGGTGCCGCTAATATCACTGAGCCTACGGGTCCCCATAGGCACCGTCACGTTGGGCGTTTGACAGGTTTGAGAGACCACCTGTAATCCTCCGGACAACGTCACGGTCAATATCGGTGACTGCAAAGCGAACAGCCCAAAATTGTTTTGCACTGCAGGCAATGCGCTTCCTTGAAGAGTCCCAGGCACTACGGTGTCGCTGGTTTTGATAAACGAAACTGTAAATCTCAACTCATCTTGCAGGGTAAGGGGACACGCGGTTAGCACGCACTGCAACAATGACAGCCCCGTTGTGGGAAGCGTCTGATTGCCATTACTGCTGTCCAGGTACTTCACGCCTATCCCCGTCACACCCGTGCTGTAAACACCAGGCCCAAAACCGGATAACATTGCGGTCCCCGATAGTTTTTTTATCAGTAGGTAGGGGAGAACATTCAGCAAACAGTTAAGTTTAATCGCACTGCCGGGGACGAAATCCTGCCGATACACCTCAGCGCCAACTGGCACATTACGTCCGACTGTAATTTTTGGAAACTGAAATGTCATAGTCGCGTTTTGTGCCCCGCTCACAAATGAACAATCCGCCATGGCGTTCATCGAAGCGAGCAACCCTGTCAGCATCACGCTATAGCGCACGCTTGCTCTCCAGTACATTGCGTCTCCTTGATATGTAATAGGACCTAGTGTTGTACAGGCTTACAAAGAGCGTCCTGCAATTGCGGCGAATGGCGTTCCTTATCTTGCTTGCCAATCGATAGCGTGCACTGCTGCTCGGCACTTGGTCCCCAACTCACAAACAATTGCTCATCATCGTCGGAAACACGGGCGTACAACTGACCACCCTGGCCCACCATTCCTAAAGAATTGCCCGCACGATTTTTGACGTTGGCACCAAACGGCAATGCCTTGCCGTCAACCGACTTAACTTTGATGAGTACACTACGGCCCGTCGTTGTCGCGAAATCAACGGCCAGTACCGCTCCCGCCCGCGGAGCCACCTTACGAATGGAACTGGCTAGCTCTACGTCCATCGGTGCACCAATGGGGTCAATACCAACGTCATTAAATTCATAGGGCCGCAGATAAGGCACCACCGCGTTACCTTGACCATCAAGTTTCACCCCTGGATACCCCACCACTTCAGCACCCTGCGCGCCCGGCGCACTGACTACGGCTATGGTATCAATCGAATAGGGCGTGAATGTCACGCCATTGGAATGCGCAACAACGCCGCCCGAGGCAGAAACGCCTAAACTCGAATACCCGGCTCCCTGGCTATAGCTGGCTGCGGTACTCACACGGCTGCCCAAATACTGTCCTTGCGCCGAGCTCCCCGTTGTCCCCCCTGCACCATCATGTTGCATACCCACTCCATAGCCGTATTGATGGTTCTCACCAGCTGTACCACTTAAATTGAGGTTTTCGTTGAAGTGCCCCGCTACGTCACGCCCTACACTGGCCCTGAGCTGCGAGTAACTTTGGCGATCTCCCAACTCGAAGGGTAAATTAAGCGTCAGCACATAGCTGTTTTGCATTTTGTCGATACCAAATGCACTGCGAATGGCACTCAAATCCACACCGACTCTGCCAACTTGCTTGGCGTAGTTCAGCTGGTATTGCACATCGCGCCCTGAGGCGTTCCGGTAGTGCTGAATCTCGGCACTGGCACCCAACTGACCCCACGCCCCCATACTCTGATATGCCTGAATCTGGTAACGGTTGCTCACTCGCTGATACGCCCTCCCGTCAAGCACACGGCGGTCAAATGCCAGTCGCTGTAACGCGTCGTTCAGATTTTGCGCGCCCTTTTCTGAATACCAATAAGACGCGGCATTGAAATAACTTCCTGTCGCCGGAGATGCTTTGTTGTACAACAACCTCAGGCTTTCACCTTGCTCTGCACCTGATTGAAATTGAGAACGAGACTGGGTCAAGTCCAGCGACATAGCGCCGATCGGCGTGTTGAACGCTAGCCCCGTCAGCAATGCCCAATATTTTTCGCTGGCCTGAACTCCACCCTCAAGGGTAAATGTATTGTTCAAGCCGTGCTGAAAAGTCCCCTGCATAAAGGATGGGGAACTATCGATTGCACCTTTACGGACTTCACCCGCAGTGAGGCTAAATCGTGAAACGCCCGGACGTAGCAACTGGGCAACCGAGGCGTATGGAACAATGAAGTACTGCTGGCTGCCATCGGCCTCGTAAACGGTAACCGCCAGGTCTCCGGCATAACCGTTGGCGTAAAGGTCATCAATAACAAACGCACCGGGAGCCACCAGGGTTTCAAGTACGATGTTGTTTGCCTGGCGTACCACCACCCGCGCGCCTGTTCGGGCAATGCCACGAATCATGGGCGCATAACCTCTCAACGATTGTGGCTGCATGCGATCATCTGTCGCCAGTTGCACACCACGAAAGTTCAACGAGTTGAACAAATCGCCATTGCTGTATGTTTCGCCTAGAGTCAATTGGCTTTTAAGCGTCGTGATATCGCGCTGGACGTAAGTATTGAGATCCTGGTGGGTTAACTGGTTCGGCGACGCCTGCCAACTGAGCGAGCCGTCGTAGCGCGCTCGCCACTGGCCAAGGTTTAACCCCGAGTTGTAGCCCATGTACGCCGTATCACTGGCCTGCCCTTTGAGCGTTCGGGTCGCGTTTGCGCTATAGGCAAACGTGCCAGCAGTGGCGCCACTATTCCACAACTCTGGGTTGACATAACCTCGGGCGTCTCGGCGCATGGCCGCCTGTGGAACGCTAAGCCGCAACTGTTGACTTGGTACATCAAACGATACATTCGCACCGCTTACCCGTTGTGATAAAGGGATGCACTCATCTGTGACTCCAGACGAGGCTTGTCTGACAACCCCAAGCTCATCGAGCAACGCAGGACTTAAACAAGGTGTTGAGTCCGAGCCCTCTTGAGCCATAAAACGGATTATTTTACGACCTAACGGTTGTTCATTGACCAATACATCAACAATGTACTCACCTGGCACAATAGCATTACCAGCCTCAAAAGGGCTGAGGTCTAAATACTCAGAGCCTTCCGGCAAAAATGCGCTGTTAAAGTGCACCGTCGCGGCCCAGGCGTCGAACTCACAAAACGGTTGGATACCGACGGCAATCGCCCAAGCCAGAATACTTTTCTGTGAACGTCGCCCACATAAAGGCCAAGCCTGAAAGTTAGCCCATAAGCAAGAGGAAATCGTCATGCATTACTCGCCTACACAGTTCCAGACTTATTAAAATTATTGGGTGAGCGGTTGGGTTGATGACACGTAGGCGCCCCAGTCATTGATAGCGCTGATCTCGACCTTGCCATGAGGGGACGGCAATTTCTTTAAGGTCGGCAGGGCGAAATTGTGACGCTCTCGCGGCGCGATCATGTCTGCGTTGGAGGTAAACTTCTGAGTGCCATCTACCAGCGCGATCCCAGACAGAGAGACATAAAAATCGGAGGGGTTATACCCCTGTAAAACAAAGCCATTGCCCTCGCGCAACACTGTCCACTGAAGGTGTTCTATAGCTTCAGCGGCCGTTCCGTTTAACGCTTTAGGCCGATAAAACACTTTGATCCTTGAGCGAAAAGCCATCTGTAATGAACTGCCAGTGGATGGCGTTTCAGACTTGGTCGGCACTTCAAGCAAATTAAAATAAAACACCGACTCTTTGTCTTTTGGCAGGTCGCTATCGACCAATCTCACGCGCACGCTTTGAACGGCATTGGCATCCATTCGAAAAACGGGGGGCGTCAAAACAAAGGGAGCGATTGCGTTATTGGGCGTCGAATTCATATCGCCGCTGTCCATCCAGGTTTGCCCTAAGATGGGCAACTCGCCTTTATTCTCTAATGACACCGTGATTTCTGATGTTTTCTCTGGGTAGACAAGACGCGTGCCTGTGATCACTACGCTGGCGAAACTATGCCCACACAGCATCGACAACAGTAATGTCGCCATTCCTTGACGAAACAACATTGAGCAAACCATATCCTTCCTCGACACTCTGTCCATAAGCTGTTGTTGCACGTATCCTGCAGTGCAACAACAGCCCGCTAAGCGTTACAGATTAATTGTAAGACATGGAGTAAGTGACGGAACCGCTGTAAGCGCCCGCCGTTGGCACAGTGCTAGTCGACACATACTTGACAACGAAAGGCAATGTTACAGTTCCACTCGCAGACGGAAACGCCGGCTGGGCGGCTTGACCTTGAACGTTGGTGCCCGGAACGATTTTAACGCCCGCCGAATCGAACAGTTGAAGTGCAATACCTGTTGCCGCACCTGTCGCTGTATTTGTATTAACAAGGTTGCCAGTGCCATCAGTGGCTACGCCAGTTCCCGATTGAAAATAAACACTCGCTGTTGCCGGGGTAGTCCCCGAGCCTGGGCTACATGCGCTCAACTTGATATTTAACGCAGTATCACCCTTGGTTGTACCAACCACGTTCATACCGGATGTCGTGATATTCGGCAGTGTGACAGATGAAACATTCGCCGTTCCTGGCGAGGTTGCAGATCCGGCATTGACAGCAATTTGGCACGTCGCACCGGAAATATTCCCAGTGAAATTAATGGTGCCATCAGAAGCAGCATTAGCGAACTGAAAGCTACTGGCGACTACCAACAGCGAAGCAGCAAATAGTTGAGTTTTCATTTTAAGAGCATCCTTCCTTAATAAAACCTAAAATCAATAATAGCATCCTGCACGACAGTGCTTATTCAGCAACAGCGAGTAAGACGCAGCTCAAGCAAAACACCTTCTGCACAAGCAGTCTACTCAAAAACTCTGATCCCTCCAGAAATAATGTTATTTACAACAGCTAACTCGACAAACAGCCCAAGCCAACAACCCTCGAATTATTTATAAATAGTCTATTGAATACGTCGCTAATGCAGAAAAAGGCCCAGGCAACGCTGCTAACGTCACAGAGAGATAGCGAACACTGTAAACGATATCAGCCCCCAAATTGATTGCAGGAAGGTTGCGCTGCCCTAAATCACCCATCTTAACTGAAGCACCCGTAGCATCAAATATCTGCAACCCAACACCGGTAGCAGCAGAGCTATCACTGCTGGTATTTCTCAAATTAAACGCGTAAGGACCAACTTGATAAACCGCAGCGGAGCCCGTATTTTCAAAAAACACGCGAGCCTTAGTTGCCGGCCCCGCACACCCAGACAAGGTGAACCTTAATAGCGTATCTCCCTTGGTTTGCCCTTGCGTGCCAGGTCCATTCAAGCTGTCCGTGGTGACTGTTGGCAATATAATTGTAGCGTTAGCACCTGCCTGACCATTGATAGAGACTTGACACGTCTGCTCTATCATCTGGCCCGCGAAGTTAATCGTACCATCAGAAGCATCAGCCGCATGAGCAGACGAAAGCGCTACCGCCGTAGCCCAAACCAAACCTAAAGAAATTAATTTCTTCATCATCTTGCACTCCACCAATACTCTCAACTCTCAACTCCATACGCGGAGCCCAGAAAAAAAACTTTATCTTCTTCATATCGACTTCATATCGAAGTTAGCCTCAAGCAGGAAAACCTCAAATGAAAAACCATGAATCACCACCGCACATTCAAACTTTCACTTTATTTCACAGCGGATTATGATGAGCCTCCTTGTGCGCTACTGCTTAATGCCGCCCTGAAGACAGTCCACGCGACATATGATGAAATTGCCGGTTAAGGCAATGCCACACTCTTGCTCGCCAAAATTAAAGTAGGCCAGCACGCGCGGGATTATCACATAAAATAAAAAAGAGGCGCGTATAAATCCAAACCGCGCCTCAAGAGGGGGAACTCACTCACACTCTACACTTTAGTATTAAATTTGACATTTGCTAGAAACAATCGAGTGATTCACGATGTTTTACGCGTTACACCAATAGCATCACGTAACTTAGCGCTTGGTTCGGCTTGCCGACTACCTCCGTTCACCGCTAATACCTCACAGCTGCCCTATTTACAATCAAATCGTCAGCCCTCGAAGCGTTTAATCTTCAGCGTTCGATAAGCCCATATTTTAAAAGCCTGATCATCGTGCATTTTACTTAATCGAACAGGCCGCCAATCTAAACACCCCGTCGTTAGTTCCACGAAATGGCAGTGCTACAAAAACCCGCATTTCACGGTAAAGCCCGAACGGCCCTGACAACACTGGGTACTCATCGAGAATTAAGCACGGGAGAGTGATTTATTATGAGTTGCCCCCGCAACTTGCTAAGTACAACTACGCTATAACGACCGAATTGGAAAAACAGGCGAGAATAGGCTGCGCCCGAGGTAAAGCCGCTCAGCCAGCCTCACTGTCATGAGCGTTGCTTGATACCTATTCAACTGGCTCGCGCCTCGCCTTTACAACTACACCATAGAGGATCGTTTGAATAAAACCGCTGGCTCTTGCAGCCCTTGCTGCCTGCGTGACTTTCACATGATGTGTTCCCGTGACTAAATACAGCTCACCGCCCGGATACCAGACAGCACGCACCGAGTACTGCAGGTCCACGACTAAACAAGAAATAATGTCGCTGTTTGATCGCTGGAATAAGTCATTGCTCACGCGTCAGCGCGGAGCGCGTGGTCAGAAACTATGCTAATTCCTCGTACCTGCTGCAGACCTGTCTCAGTTGCCGCGCCTTACACCCGTCGAGAAGGAGGACTACTTTCAGCACTTTTTGGAGAGTCGGCCTTCAGCCAAGATTAATCAACGGTTTATTGCCATGGGCTGCAACACCGCGCTCGATACCGGCCGTTATACGCTGACCTTTGCCAAAACCGGTGCTGTGGTGCAAGGACGTTACAGTATTTCCTACCGTTGGAGCGACTCACGCTGGCAGATAATTACTGATCATTCATCACTACTTCCTGCAAAGGAAAGCGAGCACCCGATCTCTTGCGCTCGTCCGTAGGTCGAGGCATGCTTTCGATGATGAAACAGATCGCCTTCGTCGACACGGCGTACGCATATGGGTTCGACTGCGGTGATCCTACGATAGAAGAGTCGTTGGCTGAGACAACCTGACTATTTGGGCGCAACGGCCAACATGGGTTAACACACTGGTGTATCATTTAAACGACGTTGTTCTTCACAAGAGTAAATCATTACTGATACCCGTATGAAGAATACGGTAGGGATGGAACTGCCCGATTTAAAAACCGGGCAGTACAGCCGGTTGGTTACTCAAATGTGCAAACAGACTCGCTGACGTTTTTGCAAATACTGCCAGTCCAGGCCTTACCGACGGGCTTAGCCATTACTTTAAGGCTCATTCTTACCGCGGCATCATCTTTACCCTCGTAATCACAAGCCACAAACTCTTTTTGAATAGATGCCATTTTGAAATGAACCTTTTTCAGGTCATCGTCTGCGGCCATTGGGTTTTCGCCCACCCATCGTTTAGCATCTGGTGCAGATGCAACGTAAGCATATCCTGAACCTTCTTTTGTCTGCGAAATGCTGGCAACAGCGGGGCATGTCATTGTGGTTGCATAAGCGTTACCCACCACCGCAAGCATAGCAATAATACCGGCCGAAACTTTTTTGATTTCCATAGTCATGCGTATTGCTCCAAGCAAATTTAAAATAATTTATTTACGGGAATGTCTTGCACCTCAACTATCCACTCAAACAACGGCATAGACAAGATCTACAACACTGAGCGCGCACATTTCACCTATTCACGTTCGAAGACCAAATAAATATTAAGCTTCTTATGGTGCATGGCTGAATTCGCTTACTCATAGCCTGATAAAAGCGATGACACGTTCATAACTTATCACTCGCCGCATTTGCTTACGCCGGGGGCAAATACCAGCGCCAGTCCTGCTCCCCCACCTCGCTCATAAATTGACGATATTCTTCACGCTTCATCGCCAGGTCCCCCTCCCCCAGAAAAGTCTCGCCAAAAGCGTCCCGGGCCCAGTCTGAACCTTCCAGGGCACGCAATGTAGTTAACCAGTCAGTAGGTAAAACGCTGGTGGCCTGTGCGTAACCGTTGCCCTCCAACGGAGGGCCAGGGTCAAGTTGCTCGCGAATGCCGCGATGATTGCCGCTGCAGCCAGGTAGGGGCTGGCATCGGAACCACAAATCCGGTGTTCGATATGCCGGGAAAACGCAGGCCATCCCGGTACTCGCAGGCTCACCGTGCGGTTATCCACGCCCCAGGTAGCCGCCAGAGGCGCGTAGCTGTTTGCCTGAAAGCGGCGATAAGAATTGGCGTTGGGGCAGAACATTAATAACAAATCAAGCAACGTGGTGAGCATGCCTCCCACAGCCTGACGCAACAGGGGCGTGCCATCGGGAGCGTCGCTGGCGAACAGGTTATTGCCATCCTTGTCGTCCAGGCTGATATGCATGTGCATGCCTGTGCCGGCCAAATCGTAAAAAGGCTTGGCCATGAAACACGCGACCATCCCGTGTTTATGGTTCACGCCCTTTACCAGTCGTTTATAGGGCACAGCTTCATCCATCGCCTGCAAGGCGTCGCTGCTGTGCTCCAAGGTAATTTCGACTTGCCCCGGGGCATACTCGGAAATCGCCGTGCGCGCAGGAATTCCTTGCAACTTGCACCCGCTGTAAGGATCGGCAAGGGACGGTTCAATTTGTTCCAGTTCACGCAAGCCATAGACCTGGGTGGTCAACGGCCGGCCACCATCACTATCTCGTGCCGGTTGCGGACGCCCCTGACTGTCGCGCTCACGATCCAACAAGTAAAACTCAAGTTCGGCGGCCATCACAGGGTGATACCCATCGTCTTGCAACGTCTGAATCACCTTGGTCAACAAATGTCTGGGATCGGCCACGGATGCGGGCATACCTTCCTGCGGATGCATGCTGACCTGTACCGCAGCCGTCGGGATCAACCGCCACGGCATGCGTTGTAAACTGCCGCTCACCGGGTAGGCACCGGCAATCAATGTCACCCACATCCCAGACAAGACCCGAGTCCGCCACATCCTCGCCGTTGATTGTCAACCCCAGAATAGTGTTCGGCAGCGGTCGACCACTTTCGTACACCGCCAATAGTTCGTCACGGTGCAAGAACTTGCCTCGCGGTACGCCGTTATTGTCGAGGATGAACAGTTCGAACATCTCAATGTCAGGGTGCTGTTCAAGAAACAATTGGGCTTCTTGCAAGCAAGCAAAAGTAAGGCTCATAAAAGTCTCGTATCTAAACGCAAGGTGAACCGACCAGGCAATGCTCAGAGCCGTGAATCCCAGGCACGTCCAGTAGAAGTACTCACAGTCAATATTTTAAATGGCCGACAACATCAAAAATCACTCATGCGAAATTCGATCATCCCCCAACCGAGTAAGTGAGCGCTGTTCCGGACTCCGGCGGGGTGGAATGCAGCGCCATTGACTGGGTCAACAGCATAAAACTGGATTTACTGTCCAAATCATTATCGGAAATATACAACCATTTCCCTCTATAGTACACGCTGACACTTGATAGCTCCGGAACATCATGCACTCTTCTACGTGGAAAACACCGCGCAATAAACTTTGCCAGTCAAATGGCGTGCCCTCATCATCTTGTAAGGTGAGCCGCACCGTACCGGCATCAATATTGCTTTTTAGAACTGAACCCTCTGCGATATATAATTAATCGTTGCTGCGATTGGTCGAGTGACCACCACCACGTTCGCTCTATCTTGCTGGTGAGTTTCATTAGCCAACCTGAAATACTTTAGGTCACTGTTTAGTTTTAGCAGTGACATTATTTTAATCGCCGTCTCGGTATTTTCCGACGCTTTGGAAAACGCTACACCAATGGATTTATCCCTCGCATTGACCACAATGTTCAACAGATGCTTTCTTTGCATATCTCGCAATAGCCGCGCCGCTTCCCGGAATTATGCAAATTCAGGAGCATAAGAGGGCTTCGGGCCGCTGGTTGTTGGCGCATTTTCCAGGTCGTTCATGGATTGCGCACCGAGGATCAAAACCCGGTCGATTGACCACCCGGACTTGATCAGCAGCACCAGAATATCAGGCTTTATCGGCGTCATCATTTGACGAACGAATTTTGCGCCATCAATGGGTGCATAAAGAAAGATAGTGGGCTTTTCATTTAAAGCCACTGAAGCAAACCCCACGTTTAGCATTGAACTTCGCGCTTTGCTAATAACCGACGAGGAAAGATTAGAGTTGACCAAGGGCATATTATCTACGACGCCCGCCGTGAATCCGACACTGGATGATCGTAACAGCTGTTGTGACGCCGCTATCTGCTCAACGGTTGTAAAGTACAGATTCTGTAACGCGCCCTGACAATATTCAGTAACAACTCTTGATCATTGATGCTTTGAATCGCTATGTTATAGTCGGTTCGATTTGACTTTATACTGTCAGGAACGACAGCAGCGCAGCCATTTAATAACGTAACCATCATAACAAGGCAGTCATAACCCATCATAACAAGGCAGTACTTTTTCTTAAACATATCCCACCGCTCAGGTCTGTGCCACCAACAAGCATCCCTGCCGGGTAATAGGCCCAGGTATAGCGACTGCCGCCCCAGATGACAACAACGTGTCATCGTTGTGCTGTTTCCCTAAGTTCGATACATAAATAGGGCTCATAGGAGCCCGTCTAAACTACTCAGTTGACTATTCAAACTTGCATATGTCCGGAGACTGCCCTCCTTGACATTCGTTGCCCTTCCACGCCGTGCCAACGGCTTTCGCTGTCGTTTTCGTTTTAAGTGTCATCCTGACACTGTCACCGTTCGTTTTACCCTGATAGTCACACGCAACCGATTGCGCCTGTAGGGTAGCCTTTTTGAAATTCAGCTTTTTCAAATCGACTTTTTGATCAACCAGGCTTTCACCCGTCCACTGCGGGGCATGCTCTACATGATTAACATGTACCGCACGAACGGGGGCCGTATAGGTGGTATTTTTCGCGGTCGCGTTCAGTTTAATATCATCCCTGGCAGGGCATGAAATAGGCCCTGCTTGAACACTGCCTACCAACACGACCATAAGGCTCACGCCCGCCAACACTATTTTTCGCTTCATCGTCATCTATCTCCATTTATACCGTCCCAACGCAGAAACGGGGTGTGCTAACCACATCGCATTAGCGAAATGCACGGTAGGTACATAGTAGGACCTTGTAGTCGACATTTCCCCGTTAGCGAAACCACTAGGCAAAAGCGTCCAGACAAGATTGTACACCCTGTTAAAAATCACAATTCTCATCAGTATTCACGCGCGGCACAGGTAACGGGTTTGCGGTTCGCCCTATAAGCGCCCGCCTCAATCATTCACGATCTCTACCTCCCGAAGGCTGATCGCCACCACGCTATGGAGGTCAGCAGATCCAGTCCTGCAGCCCGTTTTTACGGGGCGATGCTTGGGACCTCGAGGTTCGCCGCGACCTTCGAACGCAAACAGCGTGGCTATAAGACCGCCACAGATCTTATTTTAAAATTGAGCACGGGAGTGCTCTATGTACAAAGCGTAAAAACACAAGCTGAGGTTGTTGAAAGGCCACTATTCATACGCTCGCATCATAAATTACACTTTTTCACTCCCCTCCCTTAACACCTCTGCTTATATTGCGCCACGCTGACTCAAAATTTGCAGCGAAACCAACAAGGATATAAAATGGATACAACAGAAGCATTCAAAAAGCCAAAGCGGCGCATGGGCATTGCCTCAGCAGTTTTAATGTCTTGCACACTGTTCATGCTCAGCAACAGTGCATTTGCGATGCAGGTGTTTGTTAAAACGCTCACCGGAAAGACTATAACATTAGACGTCGAGCCAGCGGACTCTGTAGAAATTTTTAAAAACAAAATTCAGGACAAGGAAGGTATTCCACCAGATCAACAACGGTTGATTTTTGCTGGAAAACAGCTTGAAGATGGAAGGACAATTTCTGATTATAATATCCACGAAGGAAGTACTCTCCACCTAGTATTACGTTTGCGTGGTGGCTAAGCCTTATAGACACATACCCATTTAGGCCGGGACAACGCTTTATGAGGCTCATAAGGTGTTGTTTCGGTCTTTTACTTTTGCTCCTCTGACCTTACCTCGACCTGTGGAGTTCAACACTCTGCTAACATAGGTGCAAAATTTATTACAACAAGCTCCTCCATCAGAACTGGTGATACGATTATTCCACCTCGCCCATAGCAACCACACATATAAACTTTTAAACGATTAACTTGGATGGCTTTAGGTTCTGTACGAAAAGTAATGTTATAAACACCGCATAGCACAGGCCAGCGAAACCATCGCCGCGTAACTTTTCGCGAGTTTATCGAAGCGCGTCACGATGCGGCGGTTCTCCTTCAGCCAGCCAAACATACGTTCGATGATGTTGCGCTGGCGGTACTTGGGACGGTCAAATAGTCGCCGCAATCGCGGCTTAGGTTTACGTTTCATACTGCGCAGAGGAATCATCGGCTGCATCCGATACCGGTCGCAGTACCGACGCAACGCTTCGGCGTCATAGCCTTTATCCGCCAGCAACCATCGGCAGCGCTTGCGCGGGCGACCGCGCAAGCTGGGTATGTACGCCTCATCCAGCAAGCGCTGTGCGTAAGCGATATCGCTGGTCTGTCCGCCCGATAATAGAAACTTCAGCGGGACGCCATTGGCATCGCACAGCATGTGAATCTTGGTGGTCAGGCCGCCCCGACTGCGCCCTAGTGCGTGGTCTTGCGGTTCTTCAGGCCCCGTTTTTCCCAGCACTAGAAGAGGCCCGGGTTGCTCGTACTGCGGTGGAGTCAATCATCCAGGTCTCCAGATCGATTAACCCATGCTCGTTGAGCTTGATGTGAAGCCGCTTGAGCACTTGCTCAAACGATCCGCGATTGCGCCAATCAAGAAAGCGCTGATACACCGTTGATCAGGGGCCGAAGCACTCCGGCATGTCACGCCAGGCAGCACCAGAACAGAGTACCCAAAGGATGCCGTTGAGCATCGAGCGATCATCTGTTCGTAGGCGCCGGCTACGGCGTGGCCCATAGAATATATCTGCAACCAAATTCCAGGCTGCGTCGGGGAGTTCATACCGTTTGGCCATCGTGAGCTCCTGCCTTTGATGGTCGCGGATTTTAATGAATTTCAACGGTGGTGGAATTCAAATTGGTTTCGGCTGATTTCGTATAGAGCCTAGCGTTTACCTGTAAATACGCGGTTGCACCACCGGTGTTTTTCCGAGTGCCTAAGGCAGGGGCGCCGCATCGGAAGATCCGTTGGCAGCCACTGGTGCTATTTTCGGCTTAGGTCGTGATGACAACACCTTAATGTTTAAGCTTCGATAAACACATACGGTGTACTCCAAAGCCGGCTATGACAGGCATCCTACAGGACACCTGCGAAGGCTTAGAAAAGCGGTATCAATTAGATACGTCTAGCGTTCTGCACCAAAGCATCGTACCGTCTCCAGCTCCTTAAAATAAAAACATTGACTGCCCATACGCCCCCCAATTTTGTACAAACTTAACCTGGAAAATTCATTCGAATAATAAGCGTAATTAAAGGCAATATCCCGATCTATGTTGATCTTGTCTTTAATCCACTCATTGTCTCGCTCCTGGTTCGTCACAAATCGCGCATTGCCGAATAAACTGCCCACTTGAGTCAGGGAAAAGTCTTGGCTGCTTTTATTGATTTCTTCGAAATCGTGCAATTTATAACCATGGGACTGTAAGCGCAGGCTGCTGTTATACACAGTGCCGTTGCTCATAATCAGCACCCCAGAGGCGAAAAACGTACCCTGTAATATCTGCCTATTCGACTGCGCTGAATACGCAACATGCAACAACATCAGAACCATGGCCAATCCACACAAGGTGATCGTCCAGCGAATATTTAGCGCTTTCAATTCACGCACCTGTTCAGTTGTTCATCCGTTAACTCGGACACCCTTGATTTGTGCACTGTCACAAACTGCACGGAACGCCCCTGATCAATACAGACGACCTCATAAAAGCCATGCATTTTATTGAAAATGACTGTTTCTGGCTGCTTAACAAATGCTTGCAGACGATCACGCAAAGGTTTTATATCGGTCTGCAGCTGCGCCAGCTCTTCGGGACTTTCCGATACGTACTGAACGTCCAACTCACCCAGCGTTTCACTGGTACTGAACAACCCCTGTTGTAACCAGAGCGACCAGTCGACCCGCCAAGCCAACGATACCGCCAAAGCCATAGTCAATGCCGCAAGCAGTTGATTAGTAAACCGCGGTAAACGGTTTAATGCAAAAAACGGCTTGCTCTGCGCCAGAGGTGTGAAGTCTTTGGCATCGTCCGCCGCTACCAAGGGGGCCTGGTCGGTGTCATCTGCGATGATAAACTCGTCGCGGTCCTCGCTGAGGTAAGCCGAGTTAAAACGATACCCGCGCCGGGGAACCGTCTGAATAATGGATCTATGCTCATCATCACCCAGCAGGTCACGAATATTGGAAATGGCCTGGTTCAGGCTGTTCTGCCCCACCACCCTGCCCGGCCAGCCATAGCCAAACATTTCCTCGCGATCGACGATTAGATCCGCACGCGAGATCAACAGCTCAAGCAGTCGGCTTGAGCTGTAGCTCAACTCCTGCCGGGTGATGTCACGCCCATCACTCACCATCAGCAGATGTTGGTTGGGGGAAAACTGTGCATACCGCGAAGCCTCATGGAGCCGTAGTGTAAAATGCCCAGGCTCCATCGGCGGTGAAGCACTGCTATCGGCGCTTTCAATGGGTTGCATTACTGTCAATACCCCGTGTCTGTCTTACAATCGCGTCAATATACTACGCATCCCCCGAAACACTCGATAGCAGACGTAACGAGTGGGAGTATATCCAGGTTTGAAAGGCCGCGACGTGCCCATAAGGGAGCGCTGAAAAGCCCCGCTGATTTGACACGATCTCCGAACACCAGTCGCCGCGTTTTTCGCAGCTACATGGACGATACCGGGGTGAGATGCGAAATTATACGCGCCAACGTCGAACACCCTTTTGGGGTCAGAAAGCGCTCGTTTGACTTTGAAAAATATGTGCTTTCGAGGACAGGCCGCGATCAAGCAGATTGGGGAAATCAAGAAGGTGGCTATGTTTCGACGTACATTATTTTTGACGCGCATGGATGGGCCGGTAGCCGGACAATATCCAGCTACTATAGAATCTCGCGAGTCATTCCGCTGAGAGATAACCTTACGCCCAATAAAGAAGAGGGCTCACGCCATCCTGTTGCGAATTGCCAGCGCTTGCAGCTCTGCTATTGATTGCAATAGCATTTTTTCAAAAATATTGGTTTTATGAATACTAATATGACGACTCCCCACACTCATCTGCTCGGAAATTTGCCTGTTGCTCAATCCTGCCGCCAGCCCCTGAAATACCATTATCTCGCGATCCGTCAACGTAGCAATCAAATCAGTTTCGTTGGCAAATGAACGCTCGCGTGTTTTGAGGGGAGCCTCAATAAAATCGAAATAATGATACCCAGAACGTACTGCCCGAAGGATGAACCCCAGCCCGCGCACATCATCTAATACGTTTAACGACACTGTCGCCCCCAAGCGCCTGTAACGCGCTGAAAAATGTCTGAGGTGCTGCTGTGTGAGTACAATAATTTTCAGTTCACGATTACTGTCGCGTAACTGCCTAATCAACCGAATCCCTTCAATATTGAAAGTCGCGATGTCCAAAATCGCGAGATTCGGAAGCTGTTTTCGTGCAACCTCGAAAATCTGTACTGCGCAGGGGGAGCTAATCAATACGCTGACAGACTCCGCCTCTAAAACACCGGCTATTTCGTCCGCTGCCCGCGAACGACCACACAGCACAACGCATGTCATTGTTTCCATTACTTTTTCCACCTGTAACACACGCTGCCTTGCGAACACAATAAATAGGCTGTCCTGACTCCCAGACCAGCACTTGATAAAGGTTTGTCTAGCCTAATCGAACACAACGCTTTTTCAGCCTAAAACACCCTACTTTCAAGTGATTCACAATAACCAGCACAACAAGCAGCGACCCTGGGTCGGCGGGTTGCGCTCAGTAGAAAGCACGGCAGATTTTTCATGATTTTTGACTTAAGTTAAGCGAATACCCGTTAGAGCATGTACGAACGAAAACCCCGTCATGGAAAAATGGCACATGAAAATTATTACACTTAAGATCGGTGACGCCGGCTGCCTGGGAAGCGAAATCAAAATCAGAGTTCTCGCGACTCGAGGTAATTCCGTCCAATTAGGGTTTGAAGCGCCGAAAGCGGTACATATTTACCGTTCGGAACTCACGCTGTCGCCAGAGAAATGTCGGCGGAAACACGATAAGCGCAATAGTTGAACAGCCAAATAATGAGCCACGTCTTATTATTTGGCTTCCTGGTAAATCGTCAGAATCAGGCCGTCGGGGAGCGTCAGCAGTCGGCGTTGTTTGCGCGTAGCACCTTGACGGATGACGGCCAACGCTTCCGAATGATAAATGATAATTAAGTACTTCACCTGAGTGATCAGCTTGAGTTTACGCGTGTAGTGAATCGACGGAACCCCTCACCCTATTTGTGTATGCGACCAAAACGCACGATTACTGCTTTGCAACGCGGGCTGTCTTGATGTCTACGGCGTGACCCAAGAAAGGCTGTACGGAAAAACACTGATCGAGAGCCTGCCTGATCATTCAGTGCCAGCTCAGCATGCTGACGTTTACAGACCAGGGTTCGCAAATAAACCACCCAGCCCAGTGCCAATAACAGCAGCAGCGCGGCAATGACAAATCCTTGAATAATGGTCGCACGATTTCGCCGTCAATAACTGTCATTGATCACCACGTCTGCACGCCAGCGGTGTAACCGATCCATCACCCACACATTCAAAGCCGCCCATTGAAGCCCGATGCTGCGCTCCCGATCTCTTTCTGGAGCC
>NZ_JBYSZX010000033.1:0-19516 GCF_058787615.1 Pseudomonas sp. FW305-3-2-15-C-LB1
CGTAAGAAGGTCGAAATGTTGTTTGCCCACCTCAAGCGCATCCTGAAACTGGATCGCTTGCGACTACGTGGCATGAGTGGCGCGACCGATGAGTTCACGCTGGCGGCCGCGGTGCAGAACCTACGACGTCTGGCCAAATTTACCTCTCAAGGGCCACCGGTTACGGGATAGGTGCGTCTGCACAAAGCAAAAACCCTCAAACCAACCCAATAACCGAGCTGCAAAGCTCAACAAAGGGCCAGAAAACCACTCGATGTGGTGAGTAGGTTCTCCGGTGGAGATCGTGCGTGAGTTCAGCCGATCTGCAAATCCGACTTTTTCAACAGAATCGGCCAGAAGCAGTCAATGTCCAAGTACTTTCAATAGATCGTTCCTGTCACTGGGCCTAATCCAGGCCTCGTGAACGTACTACTTGAGTAATTCGATGGTGCTCAGGTTGAATTTGCCGCTGGAGCCCGCTATTTGACCCAAACATTGATGGAACAAGATCCAGCGTGCGAGGACCTTGGAACGGGTTGTCCGTCGCCAAGAAAATTGCCCTCTCCCCTCCTGGAGTAGCCAGGCCTCAGGTGTAAGGAATGGCTAGACGTTATTGAGCAGGTTGGTCATAGTATTTTCCGATTAGGCCAAAGCCTCATCTTCCATCCGAGGCTCTACGAGACAACATGTCTAGCATCGCAATTTCCGATCTAACAGTGCCTTGGGACGTCGACAGCGTCTCGCGCCCCGTTGTGGCGTTAAGTGCCACATCGGTGACAAGGGACTGGGAAAACGCGAGGCATCAGCACCGCAAAGCGCAGCTGATCTACTCCCTACGCGGTATTCTCAACTGCGAAATTGAAGACGGTGTCTGGATCGTGCCGCCGCAGTGCGCCGTATGGATACCGGGAGATTTGCCACACGCGGCGCGGGGGGCGGGTGAAACGGAATGCTATTGCCTGTTCGTTGAGCCAGACGCAGCACCGGACCTTCCGAAAAACTGTTGCACGATTTCGGTGTCGCCATTACTACGCGAGTTGCTACTGACGGTGGCCGGGTTTCCTGAGTTATACGCGCAGGGTGGACGAGAAGACCGTTTGATTGCCGCGTTGCTCGATGAGTTGGTGGCGGCACCGGTGGAAGACTTGCATCTGCCCATGCCGCGTGATCCCCGATTGCGCCGCCTCGTGGAAATGATGCTGGCCGACCCCACGGACAAGACCTCGAAGGCCGATTGGGCTACTCGAATTGGCATGAGCGAGCGAAGCATGAGCCGTCTTTTGCTGCATGAAATTGGAATGAGCTTTGGGGGCTGGCGTCGGCAGCTGCATGTGATCCTTGCACTTCAACGTTTGACGAAGGGCGAAAGCGTGCAAACGGTAGCATTAGAGCTGGGGTACGAAAACGCCAGCGGTTTCATAACTATGTTCCGCAAGGCCATGGGCAAACCTCCGGCACGATACCTATCGGATCGCATCAGCGGCGCAGAGCTCGCTTCCGTGCCCGGTATCATCCTCCCCAATGAAATATCCCCCTGATGCATCCGATTATCTTGGTTCGGGACCAGCGGCCGCCCACCGTCGCCTGTAGTCCTTCCTTGCGAAGTTGCTGACATTTCGCAACGTTGTGATGTTGGTGAAGGCTGGTTCCTCGTCGAGAGCAAAGCCTTTCTCGAATACCAGCAGCTGCAAATGTTCGTGCAACGCCAGGTCTTCGACGAAAACCATCCGGGCACCTGCATGACATCACAATTGGCCTAACTGAATAACAATCTGGCCTAGTTTCGCCATCACTCCCAGCGGTCTCTATTGTTAAATGTAACATCCAAATACAAATGAGTATTGTTGATGTTCATCATCGTAACTGTTGGGAAGTTCCGTTGGCCAATTGATAAGCGCGCACAGCCCACTGGCTATCCTCATTTGGATCGGCCGTACAAGAGCGAAATCAGGAGCGCGCCCCGCACCGTGCTGGGCTCGGCAGTTGCGGCGGCAGTTCTCATTAGTGCGCAGGGCGCATTCGCGGCCGAGCCAGGGCAGATTCAGACCAAGACCGGTGGAAAGCCTCAAGAGGAGATAGCCTTGCCGGCCATCACCGTAACGGGCCCTGTGGATACGGCGACCACCGAAGGTACTGGTTCCTACACTACGGGCCAGACGTCGGTGGCGACGCACCTGCCGCTGTCGCTGCGGGAAACACCGCAGTCGGTGACGGTGATCACCCGCCAACGCATGGACGACCAGCAATTGAACTCGGTGCAGGGCGTGCTGGATAACACCACGGGCGTCTCGTCGTACCAATCAGACAGCGAACGGACGAGTTTCTATTCGCGTGGTTTCTTGATCAACAACGTTCAGTACGACGGCATACCCACTGTCGTCGGCGACATTGTCAACGGGAGCGGCATCGGCTCCCTCGATACCGCGTTCTACGATCGTGTCGAGGTCGTGCGCGGCGCCTCCGGCTTGCTGACCGGCACCGGCAATCCCTCGGCCGCCATCAACCTGGTGCGCAAACGGCCGACCCGCGAATTCTCGGCGTCCGCCTCGCTCGGTGCGGGGAGCTGGGACACCCACCGGGAAATGGCCGACGTATCGACTCCGTTGACCGAGGATGGCCGTATCCGCGCCCGCATGGTCGGGACGTCCCAGGAAGGAAACTCGTACATTGATGGGTACAAGCCCCAGAGAAAGGCGTTCTACGGCATCATTGAGGCAGATCTGACATCAGACACGACGGTGAGCCTGGGCTATGACTACCAGGACAGCACGCCGAAGGGCTCCACCTGGGGAGGCATGCCGCTATGGTTCAGCGACGGCACGCAGGCGGAGTATTCACGCTCCAAGAACTATGCGCAGAAATGGAGCCATTGGGACAACACGCTCAAGACGGCGTTTGCCGAGATCGAGCACCGCTTTGACAACGGCTGGAATCTCCGGGCTGTCGCTAATCAATACCGCACGGAATTCGATGCCGAACTGCTCGGCCTGGTCGGCCGCCCCGATCGCGCCACGGGACTGGGCTCCTTTCCCAACGGGGCTCTTCCGGTGGCACTGGCTTCCGAAGGTCGCAGCCGTCAAAACACCTTCGATGTGATGGCGAGCGGCCCCTTCGAACTGCTTGGCCGCCAGCATGATTTGGTGGTGGGGGCGACGAGTTCGCGCCGCACCGCCAGTCAGGACGCTATCGCTCCGTTCTATGCAGCCTTCACGCCGGTCAATGTCTATCAACTGAGCCCGGCCTTTCCCCGCCCCAACTTCGATGCCATGGCTTCGATACCGACTCGCACCCTGATCAAACAGAGCGGTGTCTATAGCGCAGCCCGGTTCTCGCTGGCCGAGCCTCTGAAACTCATTGTCGGCGGCCGCTTCAGCAACTACGAAATCGACGACGCCGTCGGCGGCTCGTCGTTGCACTACAAGAAGAGCAGTGAATTCACCCCGTACGCTGGTTTGATCTACGACATCGATAAGACCTATTCGGCCTACGTGAGCTACACGGGCATATTCAATCCGCAAACCGACTATCGCGACAGCAAGGGCAACGTGCTCACGCCGACAAAGGGAAAAACCAAGGAAGTCGGGCTTAAAGGCGCTTACCTGGATGGGCGTCTGAATGCGTCGGTGGCCTTGTTCCATACCGAGCTGGACAACGCTGCACAGATGGTCGCAGGAACCTATACGCCAAGTGGTGCCCAAGCCTATATGGGTTCGGATGGGACGAAGTCGCGCGGGATCGAGCTGGACTTGCAGGGCGAGCTGGCGCGTGGCTGGAACATCTATTCAGGCATCGCCCATTTCACGGCACAAGATGGCGATGGCGTCCGCTTGAATTCGCAAATACCGCGCACCACTGCCCAGCTTTTCAGCACCTACCAGTTGCCGGGAGAGTGGAACAAATTGACGCTGGGCGGAGGCGTCAAATGGCAAAGCCGCTTCTACCAGGCACCCAACACAGGCACCAGTTCGTTGGGTGGTGAACAAGGTTCTTATGCGCTGGTATCCCTGTTGGGGCGCTACTCCATCACGAAGCAGATCACCGCGGCAGTCAACGTCAACAACGTGCTCGACAAGAAGTACGCGTTGGAGAAAGGAGATTTTGACACTGTAGGTTATGGCGCACCACGCAACTTAATGGTGACGCTGGACTACAGGTATTGATTTCCCCTAATCGAACATTTCAACCGTTGTACATCGCAGACATACAACATCCATTGATTATCGAGAAAGCTCTTATGCCCAGTAAGCCTACCCTAGACCCCGCCCAAGACACGGCCAGGAACAACGCAAACAAAGTGGCCGTGTTTTGGCTGACGACAGCTGTGGGGGCCGTACTTTTTGTCACCTTTCAGTTATTTTTCTACGTAAACGATTTTGTGAGAGCGCACGGAGCGACACCTGCGATTACGTTTGAGCCCAATGTACTGTGGATGTTTTCAGCATTCTATGGTTCTTGGATCGTAACGGTGCTTCTCGCACTGATAGGAACCCGTAAGGCTCAGTGGGCAGCTTTGGTTCTCGGCAGCCTACTTCTCGCCCTGAATACCCTCGGAGGAATTTCCGACGGATTGCGCGACGGTTGGCACGTTGCTTTTTCGGCCGTGTTTTTCATTACGTTGCCAGGCGTGTTCGCCATTGCGGCCACCTGGCGCTGCATTAAAAACATAGGAAACGTCCATGTCGGTGAATAGTTCTGACTTCCCTTTTGTCTGGATGAGCCTTACGCAAGAGCCCGGACACGATCACCAAAAGGATTTCGCCGAATTCGAGGCCAATCTGCAGCGCGGGGAGTCCTTCGTAATCTTGACCGATACCGTACCTGCCGAAGACCATGAGCACTCACCGGAAGAAAAGAAACGCACCGCGCTCTGGATGAAAAAGCACAAGCTTGAATTGCGTAGGTTAGTTCTGGCTATGATCATGATCGAACCCAACTCGGCAAAACGTCTTGGTTTCAGGGCATTCGCAATCGTTTTTGCCAAGTTCTGGGGCTACCCTTTGCTTCTAGCTTCTTCACGCGAGCAAGCAATGGAGATGGCAAAGGAACTGCTCGCAAAGGATGGAAAGCCATCTCACTGATGGCCCATGCCGGCATCTGGTCTCCAATTAAACTCTGCCGCGGCGCATTGTCGCGGCGAGCTGCTGCTCTAACCCTTACTTGATCTCAGGCTTCCACAACACCAGCGAGAATCCCACGCCTACTGGCAGAGCATGAAGCGACGCCAGTAGAAGCCGGCCACGCCCCCCCCCATCCGACTTCGGGCGGTGCTCCAAGCCGGTTTCGGTGGCAATATCCCTGCCAGCTCCCCATTGCGCAGAGTTCCCGGACAACTCCAAGTGAGGATCACCCGCTGCCCGCCCCCTCTCAGCTCTCGAATTTCTCTATTTCTAAGAGCCGTGTTCGGTGCAGTGAACATCCTCAAACCACCGACCTACACACCCGCTACATCACCCTCCCCCCTCACTTATGCAAGATCGCCCGATAAATATCCTCCAGCGCCATGATGCGCTGAGCGGCGTTGAGTTTGATGGCTTCCTTGGGCATGCCGAACACCACGCAACTGGCTTCGTCCTGGGCGACTGTCGCGGCCCCGGCCTCGAGCATTTCCTTGAGCCCGCGTGCGCCGTCGTCGCCCATGCCGGTCATGATGATGCCGGTGGCATTCCTGCCGGCGTAGCGGGCCACCGAGCGAAATAGCACATCCACGGAGGGTCGATGGCGGTTGACCAGCGGTCCATCGATCACCTGAGCGTGGTAATAGGCGCCGCTGCGGTTGACCATCAGGTGCTTGCCGCCGGGTGCGATCAGGGCCAGGCCAGGCAGGATACGGTCGTTGTTGCGCGCTTCGCGCACTTCGATTTCGCACACGCTGTTGAGGCGCTCGGCGAACGAAGCGGTGAACTTCTCGGGCATGTGCTGCACGATCACCATACCCGGGCACACGCGCGGCAGTGCCGTCAGCACGGCTTCCAGCGCTTGGGTGCCGCCGGTGGAGGTGCCGATGGCGACGATACGCTCGGTGGTCTGGGCCATGGCATGGCCATTGGCGGCGGGCAGGATCGCATCGGCACTGAGCTTGCTGGTTGGAACCAAGGGCGGGCTGACGCTGCGTTTTCCCAGGTTCCTGACGTTGGAGTTTGCGGCGGCCCGGATCGCGGCCACTAACTCGGCCGCCGATTCAATCAGGAAACTCTTCAAACCGGTTGAGGGCTTGGTGATGATTTCCACAGCGCCCGCCGACAGCGCCTGCAGGGAGGTTTCCGCGCCTTTCTGGGTCAGCGAGGAGCAGATCACCACCGGCGTTGGCCGCTCGCTCATGATTTTCTTGAGAAACGTGATGCCGTCCATGCGCGGCATTTCGACGTCCAGCACGATCACGTCCGGCCATTCCCGCGCCAGTTTGTCCATGGCGAAAATCGGGTCGGAAGCCGCCCCCATGACGTGGATATCCGGCGTATCGCTGAGAATCGCCAGCAGTACCTGGCGCACCACGGCCGAATCATCGACCAGCAGCACACTGATTTTTTTGGTAGGCATCTTCTTGAAGTATTCCCATTGGTTGGTGCCGAACCCAGACGTTGCCGTTCCACAGGTCGAACATGATCGTGCGGTAACCGGTACTGCCCATGTCCTGGGCGGTCAGGTGCAGGTGATGACGCTCGGCCAGGGCCAGCGCCGCGCGAATATTCAGTCTGGCGACGTCCTGCGTCGGCAGACGACGTTGCAGATCCGGAAACATCTCGCCGCCGCCGAACAACTTGACCTGGTAATCCCGTGCGTGCGTGCCATTGATTTGCGCGTGGCGCAGCAGCAGTTCCAGGGCTTCGTCGGCATACCGGCCATCGAGGGGCTGATGGTTGCGCAGGCGCCCCGGCAGCATGAAGTGACACATGCCGCCGATCAGCCGCTGCGGATGCCAAAAGGTGATCGCCACGCAGGAGCCGAGCAGGGTCCGCAGGCGCGTCGGCCGCGTTGCAAAACTGACTTGGCCAGGCGCCAATACCACTTCGGTCGTACCCACAGGCTTTTTCATGGCTTGCGGTAAATCGACGGCGCCACCAGCTTCAAGGTGTCATTGACGCCGTGGAGGCTTTCGGAGTGACTGATGATCAAATAACCACCACGCTTAAGCAGCGGCAACAGACGCGCGACCACCTGGCTCTTGGTCTGCTGATCGAAATAAATCATCACGTTGCGCAGGAAAATCACCTCGAACTCCCCCAGCGCCGGCAGCGCTTCGTTAAGGTTGACCTGGATAAAGTTGACGCGGTTGCGCAAGGTCTTGTCGATCAGGACGGTGCCCTCCTGAGGCCCCATGCCCTTGAGGCAGTACTTGACCAGCAGCGGCTGGGGCAATGTCTCGATGCGTTCCATTGAGTAATGCCCCGTGCGCGCCTTGGCCAGTACCTGGGAGCTGATGTCCGAGCCGATCACTTCCCAGGGCGTGGTACCGAGGCTTTCGGCCAGGGTCATCGCCAGGCTGTAGGGCTCTTCGCCGGTGGAACTGGCCGCGCTCCACACGCGAAACATCCGGCCCGGCGCGGCCTGGGGCAGCACGTGCTGACGCAGGAAGTCGAAGTGCTTGGGCTCGCGAAAAAAATAGGTTTCGTTGGTGGTCAGCAAGTCCAGCGCAACCTGCAGTTCGCCCTTGCGCTGGTCATTCATGATCAGCTTGAAATACTCACCATAGCTCTGCAGCTCATAGTGCTTGAGGCGCTTGAACAGGCGCCCGGCCACCAGGGCTTTCTTGGCGGGCGACAGGTTGATGCCGGCCGCCCGGTACAGCCAGGTCTGGAACTGACCGAATTCATGATCGTCGATGGAGACGGTGTCTGACATGATCGAGCCTCAACGCAGGTCGAGGTCAGGGGCCGGCGCCTGGCCGGCCTCGGCCAGGCTGGACATCTCGTCGATGGACAGCACCTTGTCCACTTCCAGCACGATCACGAATTTGCCCTCGACCTTGGCCATGCCACTGATGAAATCGGCGCGAATGCGCGCACCGAAACTCGGTGGCGGTTCGATCTGCGTGGCCGGGATCTCCTGCACGGCAGATACCGTATCGACCAGCAGCCCGATGTCCTGTGGCTGACCGTCCTCGGTACTCGCCTCGATGATGATCACGCAGGAACGCCGGGTGATCGCCGAGTTGGCCCGCCCAAAGCGCGCCGACAAGTCCACCACCGGCACCACTGCGCCGCGCAGGTTGATCACCCCGCGCACGAAAGCGGGCATCATCGGCACCACGGTCAGGCTGCCGTATTCGATAATTTCCTTGATCCCCAGGATGCCGATGGCGAACATTTCGCCGCCCAGCATGAAGGTCAGGTACTGCGCATCCTCATCGACCGCCACCGCGGTCTGCCGAGTCGTCATTACTGCGCCCATGTCACTACTCTCCCTTGTAGGCCCGCATCGATCGTGCGATCAGAAGCGGGTGAAATCCGATTCGTCCGGGGCACTGGCCATGGTGTAGGCGAACGCCTTGCGCGGCGGAGTTGGTTTAGTGCGCGGCGGTTGACGGTTGGGCGTGCTGCCGGAGCTGTCCACGCCGGTGCTTTGCACCGCAGCCTTGGACGCTGAATCCAGCACGAAGAAACTCATGGCCTGTTGCAGTTGCTCGGCCTGGCTGCTCATTTCTTCGGCCGTGGCCGCCAGTTCCTCACTGCTTGAGGCGTTTTGCTGGGTCACTTGGTTGAGCTGGGTCATCGCCGTATTGATCTGCGCGACACCGGCGGCCTGTTCTTCGGACGCCGCGCTGATTTCCTGCACCAGGTCGGACGTCTTGTTGATGGAAGGCACCATTTCGTCGAGCAACTTGCCGGCTTTCTCGGCCATCTCCACGCTGCTGGAAGACAGTTCGCCGATTTCCTGGGCGGCGACCTGGCTGCGTTCGGCCAGCTTGCGCACTTCGGCGGCCACCACGGCGAACCCCTTGCCGTGCTCGCCGGCACGGGCGGCCTCGATGGCGGCATTGAGCGCGAGCAGATTGGTCTGGTAAGCGATATCATCGATGATGCTGATGCGCTGGGCGATTTTCTTCATCGCCACCACCGTCTGCTGTACCGATTCGCCGCCCTCGGTGGCTTCCTTGGCCGCTTTGCTGGCCATGCCATCCGTGACCTTGGCGTTTTCGGTGTTCTGGTTGATGCTGGCGCTCATCTGTTCGACCGACGCACTGGTTTCCTCGACACTGGCGGCCTGTTCACTGGTGGCCTGGCTCATCGATTGCGCGGTGGCGCTGACTTGTTCGGAGGCGCTGGCGAGGTTATCGGAGGCGTTACGCACTTCGCCGATGATATGGGCCAGCTTGCCGACCATGTTGCGCATGGCGTTGAGCACCATGCCGGTTTCATCTTTGCCACCTGGCTCGATGTGCGCATTAAGGTTGCCTTCGGCCAATTGCTCGGCGGCGCTCGCCGCCTGGCGCAACGGCCGGGAAATGATCCGCGCGATGAATATCGCCAGGCCCAGACCGATCAGCAGGGATGCGGCCAGTACCGCGATGATCGACACGCGTGAGCTTTCATACAGCGCCGAGCCCTTGTCACCCGCGGCAGTGGCGCCGGCGTCATTGAGCTCGACCATTTTCTGCAGGCGGCTGGTCACCTCATCGAAATGCCCTTTGGATTCACCCCGGAGCAAACTGCGCGCCTGGGCTTCCTGGTTCTGACGGGAAAACTCCAGGACCTGCTTGCTGCTCGCAATGTAGGCGTCCCATGCGCTTTTCACGCTAAGCAGGAGTTGACGATCTTCATCGTTCGACAGCAATTGCTCGTAGGTCTGCATGCGGGTTTCGAACTGCTGGCGCGCCTCGGCGGCTTCGCGTTCAGCCTGGGCCTTTTCTTCGGGAATCTCGGTACCGATGTGGCGGTTTTCTTTCAAGCGATAGTTGGCGGCAAAAAAACGCATGCCTGCGGCGGCACGCATGGAGGGCATCCAGTTGCCCTTGATGTCCTGGGCGGCCTGGTTGACGGCACCGAGCTGAAGGATAGCGAAGGCGCCCATGGCCCCGGTGAGGGCCAGGACCACCAGGAACGAGCTGATCAGCTTGGTGGAAATTTTAAGATCGTAGAACCATTTCATCGGGGAACCTCCATGGAATTGCAAAGACGTCAGCGAGCGACGAGCGGTGGCGACTGAGGCGCCTGGGCCGTGCGGGCTTCCAGTTGTACGATTTGATTGAGTAGCGCCGGTACATCCAGGATCAAGGCCACCGCGCCGCTGCCCAGAATGGTCGAGCCACTGATACCGCGCAGTGCGCCGAACAGCTTGCCCAGGGGCTTGATCACGGTCTGGAACTCGCCGTGCAGGTCATCGACCACCAGCCCGGCCTTGTGCTCGGCATAGCGCACCACCACCACGTTCTGACGGCGCGCGGCCGGGCCTTCGTGGCTGAAGTGGTCGCGCAGGTCCACCAGGGGCAGCACCTCGCCACGCAGGTCCAGATAGCCCTGATCGCGGCTGGACTGGCGCTGGCGTTCATCCAGCTCGACGCATTCCTGGACCATGTCCAGCGGAATCACGTAGGTGGATTGGTCGATGCCGACCAGGAAGCCATTGATGATCGCCAGGGTCAGCGGCAAGCGAATGCGCACCACCGTGCCCTGGCCTGGGCGGCTGTCGAGGTCCACGGTGCCGCGCAACAGCGTGATATTGCGCTTGACCACGTCCATGCCGACGCCCCGCCCGGAGAGGTTGGTGACGGCCTCGGCGGTGGAGAAGCCCGCTTCGAAGATCAGGTTGTAGACCTCCTGGTCGGTGAGCACCGCGCCGCTGGCCACCAGCCCGCGTTCCTGGGCTTTTTCCAGAATGCGGTCGCGGTTGAGCCCGGCGCCGTCGTCGGCGATTTCGATAACGATGCTTCCAGAGTCGTGGTAGGCATTCAGGCTCAGATGGCCCTTGCTCGACTTGCCCGCCGCACGTCGCGCATCGGCACTTTCGATACCGTGGTCCATGGCGTTGCGCAGCAGGTGCATCAGCGGGTCGCCGATCTTCTCGACCACGGTCTTGTCCAGCTCGGTCTCCGCGCCGCTGATGATCAGCTCGATGTCCTTGCCCAGTTCCTGGCTGACATCGCGCACCACGCGGCGGAAGCGGTTGAACGTGTCGCCGATGGGGATCATGCGCAGGTGCAGGGCACCATCGAGGATCTCTTCCACCAGCCCCGACACCGTCGAGGTGGCCTCCTGCAGCGGGTCGTTGTTACAGGAGCGCGCCAACAGGCTTGCGCCGGCGCTGGCGATCACCAATTCGCCGACCAGGTTGATCAACTCGTCGAGCTTGTCGGCGTTGACCCGAACATAACTGCCGTCGCGGGTTTTCGCCTCGCTGTTCGCTGGCTGGCGCTGGGGCGACGCGGGGGCCAGGCCTGGCTCGACTTGCGCGATCAGGTCACTGCCGATGGCGACGCTGCTTTCGGGCGTTTCGTCGACGGCGCGGATGTGCACGTCACAGTCGTCGCGCACGAAGTCGAACACTTCGTTGAGCGTGGCATGGCTGGCCGTCGAACGCAGGTCGATCTCGAAGCCCAGGTAGCAGCTTTCCGGGTCCCAGTGCTCCAGGGCGGGGATGCTGTCGGTCAGGGTGGTGACCTGCACCATTTGCCCCAGCGTATCGAGGTAGCGCAGGAACGACAGCGGGTCCATGCCATTACGGAACACGTCCACGCCGAAACGCAGAGAAATATGCCAAAGCACATCGGCCCCCCCGTCGTCGTGCACCGCAGCGGTTACGACGTCGGCGGTGGCGGTGCGCAGCGGCTGGTAGTCGCTCAGCGCCTCGCGCAAGGTCTCACCGCGCTCCAGCGCGGCCGGGGTCGGCGTCTCACCACGACTGGCGACCACGTCGATCAGTTCAAGCATGTGGTCGCCGCACTTGAGCAGCAGCGCGATCAACGCCGCGTCCACCGCCACACTGCCATCGCGCAGGCGGTCGAGAACGTCTTCGACGATATGCGTGAACCCCACGATCGACGCGAGGCCGAACAGCCCGGCGGACCCCTTGATAGTGTGCGCGGCGCGGAAAATCGCGCCGATGGCATCCTGGTCACCGGGGTCGCTTTCCAACTGCAGCAGGGATTGCTCCATGGCCTGCAGCAGCTCGCGCGCCTCGACGATGAAGGTCTGCAGTGCCTGATCGAGATTGATGCTCACCTGGACTTTCCTTGTCGATCAATGAACGGGACAGTGCCGCTTAAAGCGCGGCGCTGCGACACAGTTGGAGCGCCTGCATGACTGCCTGGCTCTGGCCGGTCACACTCAAGGCGGTACCGGCAATGCCGGCTTCACGCTGGATGACGGCCAGCAACTGCAGGCCGGCACCGTCCATTTCCGTCACCTGGGACAGGTCCAGTTCCAGGCGCGGGGCCGCGCCCATCTGCGACAACAACGCGCCCGCCAGTTCAGCGACGGTGTAGATCGTGAGTTCGCCGTCGATGCCCACATGGGCGGTGTCGTCGATTGTTTCGTGAGTGATCGGCATGGTGGCCTCCCTGGCGCCGGGTGTCAGGGCAGGATCAATTTGGAGACCGCCGCCAGCATCTGCGCCGGCTGGAACGGCTTGACCACCCACGCCTTGGCGCCTGCGGCCTGGCCTTCGGCCTTCTTCGATTCCTGAGACTCGGTGGTCAGCATGATGATCGGTGTGAACTTGTAGTTGGCCAGCTTCTTTACCTCCTTGACGAAGGTGATGCCATCCATGTTGGGCATGTTCACGTCGCTGATGATCAGGTGCACTTTTTGTCCGGTCAGCTTGTTCAGGGCGTCCTTGCCGTCGCTGGCCTCGATCACGTCGTAACCGGCGCTTTTCAAGGCGATGCCGACCACTTGGCGCACGCTGCTGGAATCGTCGACCACTAATACATTCTTCGCCATGATGTGCTCCTAAAAGAAAGTGATGTCTTGGGAATTCGACTGCACAGCCGCCTCGCCGCGATGGAGGCGTCGTTGCTCGTCAGTGGCATAGGTGGTTTCCATGCGCGCCAGCCATTGGCGGGCGTCGATGGCCAGCGGCTGGTCCGGGGTCTGGTTGGCCTGTTGCAGATGGTCATGCAGGGCGTGCATGTTGTCGCGCACGTGACTGAGGATCTGGCTGACCCGGTCCTGGAATTGCAGGTTGACCAACACCTCGGTCATCTCATCGCGGATGCCGTAGCTTTCCTGCTTGAGCAGATCGGCGGATTCGGCCAGGCGCCCAGTGATGTTCTGGAAGCGTGTGAGCACCATTTGAATACTGTTTTCGGACTCGGCCACCGAATGGCTATCCTGGTCGGCACTGCTGGACGCGGCCTGCACCAATTGAGTAATGGCGTTGTTGATGATGTCGACCTTGGCCGACATCTGCTGGCCCGTTTCACTGGATTTGCTCGACAGGCTGCGCACCGCATCGGCCACCACCGCGAAGCCGCGACCGGCCTCACCGGCGCGCGCCGCTTCGATGGCCGCGTTGAGGGCCAGCAGGTTGGTTTGTGCGGCAATCGCTGCCACATCAGCGGCCATGGTACGCAGTTCGCCCGTGTAGGCGGTCAGGCTGCGCACCTGCGCCAGGGTCTGGTCACGGCTGGTTTGAGTGACCTTGAGCGAATTGATCACCTGGCTCAACTCGCTGTCACTGCGCGCCAGCACCTCAAGCGCGCCGTCAGCGGCCTGCCCGTCCAGCTCGCCGGCCGCGTGCTGCGACGCTTGTACCGTCTCCTCCAAGCGAGTGGCGATCCCGGTGAAACGGTTCACCAGGCTCACAATCGCTTCCTCGGTCTGATGGCGCGAGCTTTCCACCTGCTTGGCCCAGATGGGCATGGCACCCAGCAATACCTCATCGAGCTGTGCACGCGAGGCCAAGCCGTCATGCGCGTGCGCACTCGACTGGTCCGCCTGCGCCTGCGCAATCGCTCGCTGCAGTGCGTTGCGCTGTGAAGCCGCGCTCCAGGCACAGGCACCGAGGCCGACCACCACCAGTACCGCGCAGGCCACCAGATTGGCCGGCGAGGTTGATTGCACGAGTATCCACAAAACGGCCGGCACGACCGGGATCAAGGCGAACCAACGGAAACGAGGATAAACGGGAAGGGGCATGCGGCTGGATAGGCGCTGGGGCATGAGTTCGGTCCTTGAACAGTGTTGCGGATATAAACGACATAGTGTTTATCCGCCCCTAGCGCCTCAACTTTAGGTCTGTTGAGTGCCTTCCGTCTGGTTTATGACCGATATGTTAATGACCCGTGGACCTGAGGCAGGCATTCCTTGAGGCCGCCCTTGCCGGGCGGCCGGTAGGGTTATTTCAACAAGGCAATCAGCGCGCAGACCATCGTGATCGCCAACGCCGGCCATTGCATCGGCATGAAAAAGAAGTGGTGGCGCACGCCATCGGCGTGCGGTTGTCGGTTCAGCACAAAGCCCAGCAGGGTGTTGATCGCTGACCCCACCCCGAAGCCGAGCAACACCTGCATCAGCGATGTGTTGCCGGGTTTGACGCTGGGGTCGGGCCACAGCCCCATCAATAGCAGCACCATCGCCACCGGTGTAAACAACGTCAGCCAGCCTGCGCCGCGATAGATCATCGATTAATCCTCACAACTTGCGTGTCTGTGGGGGCCTGGGTGGGGAGTGAGTGCATGCGTGTTTGCGTCCTTGTAATGGGTCAAGCCTTGCACCGCCTCCGTCTGGTGGCCGAGTGCATTTGGCACGGCGAGTTGGAACATGGCTAATTAATATTGTTCCTTGGGCAAATGACTTCACAGGGGCGTGAGCCTGGCGATTCGCGGTATTGGGGGCTTTTTTTTCCTGCCTGGAACAGTGATCATCGCCCTCCCCCAAGCCCTAGGAACCAAGACCATGGAGTTGACGCTGGAAGCTGTTGCGCTTTTTGCACTGAAGCTGGTGCACGAGACGGACGGCGGCAGCCCGGTCTTGCGGGACGATCCGGTGATGGATGGGTATGAGCGGGAGGTATTCGGGCTGCTGGTGCGGCAGGGAGACTTGGCGGCCATTCAATCCAAAGTCGCGGAATGTGTTGATCAAGCGCTTGAAGCACTGGGCGGGGCCGATACAGTGATGGGGCGCGAGTTGCAGCGCTTGGCGCTGAGCGTGCGCCAGACGTCGACACTGGATGAACTCAATGCCCCGCTCAACGCACTCAAGGATTACCTGAAAGCCATCCTGTAACGCACGGTTCAGCGCCGCCCCTCCACCGCCATCCGCACCGCCAACCCCATCAATACCGAGCCCATCAACCAGCGCTGCACCACCTGCCAACCCGGCCGGGTAACGAAAAACACCGCGATGGACCCCGCCATTGTGGCAATCACGGCGTTGACGCTCACGCTGATGAAAATCTGCGTAAAGCCCAGCACCAGGGATTGCGTCAACACGCTGCCATGACCGTTCGGGTCGATGAACTGCGGCAGCAACGACAAATACATCACTGCCACCTTGGGGTTGAGCAGGTTGGTCACCAGGCCCATGGTGAACAGCTTGCGCGGGCTGTCCTTGGGCAGATCCCGCACCTGGAACGGCGAACGCCCACCCGGCCGGATCGCCTGCCAGGCCATGTAGGCCAGGTACAGCGCGCCGCCGAAACGCAGCGCGTCATAGGCAAACGGCACCGCCATGACCAGGGCCGTGATACCCAAAGCCGCGCACACCATATAAACCAGAAACCCCAACGCCACGCCGCCGAGGGAAATCAACCCGGCCGTGCGGCCCTGGCAGATCGAACGGGAGATAAGGTAAATCATGTTCGGACCGGGCGTGAGCACCATGCCGAGTGAAATCAGCGCATAGGCCAGCCAACTGGACAGTTCGGGCATTGTTGGGCTCCTGGGTGTTAGGTTGTCGGCGAAACATTTGGCCAAGGTTGTCAGCTTGGCCGCCATGGTAGGGCGTTCAAAATGCGCGCGTTAGATACAGATCCGCGAGTAAAACGGCATACACCCAAGAGGCAGGACATGATCGACTTCAACAACAAAGGCTTCTTCAAGCTCAAGCAAAACAACGAATACGCCGAACGCGTCGCCGCCCTGCTGCTGGACGGCGAAGAAGTGGTCGACGCCTACAAGGCCATGCGCGACGGCGTGGTGTTCACCACCAAGCGCATCATCGCGGTGAACGTGCAGGGGATTACCGGCAGCAAGAAGGATTTCACGTCGCTGCCGTATAAAAACATCGTGGCGTATTCGGTGGAGACGTCCGGGACGTTTGACCTGGACTCGGAGCTGGAGATTTACTTTTCATCGCTGGGCAAAGTGAAATTCGAATTCACCGGCAAGACTTCCATCGTCGAAATCTCGCGGTTGATCTCCAAGCACCTGCTGACCTGATCGGCAGGCAATTGATTTAGACGTCGGTACCCCAATCAAAATGTGGGAGGGGGCTTGCCCCCGATAGGGCCCCCTACCACACCATCAAGCCACTGCCTTACATACCACCCCCCTCCACAACTCCATTCGGCAACATCCCATTCGCCAAATCATCCACCACCGCCTTCGCCATCTCCCCCAAATAATGCGCCGCCCAGGCATAGCGATCTGCACTGGAATCCATGGCCGCATCCAACGCCAGCAACTTGGAACAGTGCAACAACTCGGAGGCATGCTCCAGGGCATCACGGATGGGCACGCCGGAATTGACGCGGAATAGACGGTGGAGGTTCGGCTGCTTGCCACAGGTGGAGAAGGTGATGATGCCGAGGGTTTTGTTGAGGGGTGGGTTGATCATTGGGCACCTCCCAGGTGGGTTGTGCTGGTGACTGGACTACGAAGGTACGAATTTTCAGAAGCGCTCATTGGTCTAGCTCCCATTTTTTAAAGAGAGCTACCTCATTCGTTTCCAGGCGAATGGTGGCAGCTGTGCGCAGGCTGGAAACCGGGGGTAATAGGCAAACCCGGCAGACTCGAAAGTCTCCCACGCACAGCCGCCATAGCACGCATATGCTGGCACAAAAATGGCGCCAACAGTCGTGATAAATGGTGGCGCCTGTGCGCCTATAACCCACGGGTTTCCAGGCCCGGTCGCAAAATTGCGACGGAATAGAATTTAGCCCGGTAGGAAAATCCCGCAAAGGAAGTATTTGTTCCTGAATATTGCTCCAGCAGAGACGGATCTCATAGCTCCTAAAATCTTGATAGTGATAAACACTCAGGTGCCGGGCTAACCCTAACGTTCCCTTACAGTTAAGAGATGATGCGAAAAGCCAACAAACGCAGCCGTAGACGAATAGATGGCATTACGCTACTGTCAACGCTAAAGCCTCATTTACCACCCTCATATTGGCTAGAGCCAAAGGGCTCAAAGGGAATCCGCTGTAATGGACGACAAACAAAAAAATTTCGGAACCCTAGAAATACACTTTCACGGGGACATAACAAAAAATCACCAAGTCAGCCTACGCACGCTTGGAAAGTCCTTAAAACACTCTCAAAATGCGATAGATCGAGCATATATAGATCAAGCCCGTGGTGGCTTAATTAAAAATGCAACCATGCGCTCAAAAGACTTTCCAGACGCTGAGTTTTTGGTTCAGCCTCCGGAACCAGGCGGATATATTATTCGATTTATTGCGCAAACTGACGCTGGGCGCAGGTGCCTTGATAAGGTCTCACACGTAATAAACAAAATATACACCAACGATATAAAATCTGGTTCCTCCGGGGAAGGTTCAATTCAAAACCAAGCACAATTGCGCCTAGCCACCTTAGAGGCAGGAGCAATATCGGCAAAGTTTTATGACGAAGCAAAAAATGAGGACGACCCCTTCGTTAAACGTGACTATGCTGAACGTTCTATTGCGAAAGAAGTCGACCAACTCTTAGGAATAGTTAGGTCAAAAAGCTCCGGAGACAGCCAAATAGAGCTAACCCTTACAGCTTCGAAAAGTTACGACTTCATGTTCGGAGCAGTCAAAAGTGAACTTTTCCACCAACAAGTTGCCAGAAGAGCAGTGGGTCAACCTATAATCTATGAAGGAAAAATAATCGAACTCAACGCAAAACTACTAAAAGGCCAATTTGAAAATAAAAGCTCAGAAAAATCATGCAATCTAATGTTTACCAGCAAGCAGGCTTTTGAAAGTGCAAAAAATTACTTAGAGGCAAACATGGATATGCCTATAACCTTTATCGGCGCCCCAGTTGTTGAATATGACTCGTACGACATTGCAGCAGGGGACGTAGTTTTCTTGAAAGCACTCACAAATGCTTGATTTATTTAAATCGCGACTTGAAGACGCCCTCAAAGATGCCTCCCAAGGCCTTTCTGCGTACACTCTGTTATCTATCTTTATTTACACACTACTTTTTAACTTTAACGACACACACCTAAACCAAGTACTTCATTCTTTACTCAACACAAAAGCGTCCAGCTTTATCGGCGAAAGCAGCATATTACTTAAAATAAAGATACAAGACTTTTTGTATGCAGCTATAACAGTATCAATACTCAACACCCTAATAAACGCGCTACGCTCCGAGTACTTTGATCTACTCTATCTAACCATATTGAAAAAACATATAGAAACACTGAAACTTCAAAACACCTCAACCGAGAAAAACAGAGAGACAGAACTAATATCCACATATCGCGGGATTGCAAACAAACAGAACTTCTTAATTCTTACAGAAACTGCAGGTGCCTTCACAGCTTTTTGTGACGATCGAATCACGTTAGGCTTAACGCTGAGTTTCATAGCAATACTACATACAGCATGGGCATTACACAAATCAGCAAAATTCCTGATATCAAAAATACTACCAGCTATTATCCACTCCACTCCTAACACAACACCAGAGCAGATAGATCAGATATTTAGCAAGATTTAAATATTAGAAATTAAAAAATCGAAGAAAGGTAAGTTTTCCGGCAGGCTCTCCTAAAAAATCTAATTAGCTAATTGATCAAAATACAATTCCTAAAAATCCAGTCACATCGACAAATCCCGAAGTGCCGCCGGATAAAGAACACAAGCATCGTATACAGCCGTAAAAGGCGAACATCTCATTCGTCATACCCCAACCCTAACTCCTGAGTCTGTCGCACCAGCTCCTCCATCGCCTCCTGACTTTCCTCATCCCTCCGCTGCTTGAACGCCATCAAATCCGAGAACCGAATCCGCCGATGCCGCCCCGTTTTCGTAAAAGGAATAGCCCCATCCTCCAGCATCTTCACCAAATGCGGCCGTGAAACATTGAGCAGGTCGGCAGCCTCCTGCGAGGTCAATTCAGCGTGCACCGGGACTACCTTGACGGCATTGCCGATAGCAAGCTCGCCCAGGATATCGACCAACAAGCGCAGTGCTGAGGTGGGGAGTACAAGGCTGTGGGGCTTGTCTTCTTTGTCGAAGATGTCGATGCGCTGGGTTTCAAATTTGGTCGACAGCAGCGAGGCCAGCTCACGCTGGCCTTGTACGGCAGCTTCGACTTCCTTTTCCAGAGGAGGAATGGTTTTAGGGAGGTGATTGGCGATCATGATGGGGACTGTCAGAAATTTTGTGTTCGGGCATAACATGAGTAAGAGGTGCATGTATGCCAACCAAAAAGAAACCGCTT
>NZ_JBYSZX010000034.1:0-15743 GCF_058787615.1 Pseudomonas sp. FW305-3-2-15-C-LB1
GGCAGTGGGTCAGTCACTGATGAGTTGGCTGACACACCGCCATCGGGGGCAAGCCCCCTCCCACAGTTTGATCTCCATACATCAGTTAGATATCCGCCTGCTTTTGATCTGGCTTTTGATTTTGATCTTAGGCGGCCCCCCAAATCACTGTCGAATTACGGGCACACCGAGCCTAAGCGAGGTGCCGAGTGTTAGGGCAAGAGCGTTTTGCTTACTTTTGTGCTTTTCAAAAGTGAGCCGCCGTTACCGAAGAAACGGATATGCCCCCGATCTGAAAAACCTTGACCCCGATCAAGGGCACCCAAGACCAATCTTCGTAATATCACCGCATATTGTGTTTAAAGACTAAAAAATACCTATATGTAGTGTTTGGAGCCTCCCCAATGCAAACCACGCTCACCCCCCTGGCCAGCACCCGCCTGCACAAACGCGACGGCACGCTCGTCCCCTTCGACGCCGAAAAAATCCGCCAGGCCCTGATCGCCGCCGGCACCGCCACCGGCGAATACCAGCCCCCCGACGTCGACCTGCTGCTGGGCGCCGTTCTGGCCCGCCTGAGGGGCATCGACCAACTGGACGTCGAACAAATCCAGGACAGTGTCGAACGCGTGTTGATGGACGCCGGCTACTTCCTGTCGATGCGCGCCTACATCGTCTACCGCGAACAACACGGCCGCCTGCGCCGCGACCGCAAGACCCTGGTGGAAGTCGCCACCTCCATGAACGAATACCTCGACCGCGAAGACTGGCGCGTGCAGGCCAATGCCAACCAGGGCTACTCCCTCGGTGGACTGGTGCTGAATGTGGCGGGCAAGGTCACCGCCAATTACTGGCTGGATGAGGTCTACAGCGAGCAGATCGGCCGTGCGCACCGCGAAGCCGACCTGCATATCCATGACCTGGACATGCTCGCCGGTTACTGCGCCGGCTGGTCCCTGCGTTCGTTGTTGCACGAAGGCCTCAATGGCGTGCCGGGGCGTGTGGAGGCCGGGCCGCCCAAGCACTTGAGCAGCGCGCTCGGGCAGATGGTCAACTTCCTCGGCACCCTGCAGAACGAATGGGCCGGTGCACAGGCGTTCAGTTCCTTCGACACCTACCTGGCGCCCTATGTGCGCAAGGATCAGCTGAGCTATCCGCAAGTGCGCCAGGCGGTGCAGGAGTTCATCTACAACCTCAACGTGCCGTCACGCTGGGGCACCCAGACGCCGTTTACCAACCTGACGTTCGACTGGGTTTGCCCCGAAGATCTGCGTGAACAGGTGCCGGTGATCGGCGGCGAGGAAATGCCGTTTGCCTATGGCGACCTGCAAGCCGAAATGGCGTTGATCAACCGCGCCTACATCGAAGTGATGCAGGCCGGGGACGCCAAGGGCCGGGTGTTCACCTTCCCGATCCCGACCTACAACATCACTCATGATTTTCCCTGGGACAGCGACAACGCCGATCGCCTGTTCGAGATGACCGCACGTTACGGCCTGCCGTACTTCCAGAACTTCCTCAATTCGGACATGCAGCCCAACCAGGTGCGCTCGATGTGCTGTCGCCTGCAACTGGACGTGCGCGAATTGCTCAAGCGTGGCGGCGGGCTGTTTGGCTCGGCGGAGCAGACCGGCAGCCTGGGGGTGGTGACCATCAACTGTGCGCGCCTGGGCTACCTGTTCAAGGGTGACACCTCGGGCTTGCTGCAACGCCTGGACAGCCTGATGGACATGGCCATGGAGAGCCTGGAGGTCAAGCGCAAGGTGATCCAGCATCACATGGACGCCGGTCTCTACCCCTACACCAAGCGCTACCTGGGCACGCTGCGCAACCACTTCTCCACCATCGGCCTCAATGGCATGCACGAGATGCTGCGCAATTTCAGCGGCGATGAACAGGGCATGCACACCGAGCAGGGCCGCGCCTTTGCGCTCAAGTTGCTCGACCATGTGCGCGCCACCTTGCTGCGCTTCCAGGAGGACACCGGCCATCTCTACAACCTGGAGGCGACGCCGGCCGAAGGCACCACCTATCGCTTCGCCAAGGAAGACCGCAAGCGCTACCCCGGCATCCTGCAGGCGGGCAGCGATGTCGCGCCGTACTACACCAACTCGTCGCAACTGCCGGTGGGCTTTACCCAGGACCCGTTCGAAGCCCTGGAACTGCAAGACGAACTGCAATGCAAATACACCGGCGGCACCGTGTTGCACCTGTACATGGCCGAGCAGATTTCCTCGACCCAGGCCTGCAAGCAGTTGGTGCGCAAGGCGCTGGGGCGTTTCCGCCTGCCGTACCTCACGGTGACGCCGACGTTTTCGATCTGCCCGGTGCATGGCTATCTGGCCGGTGAACATGAGTTCTGCCCCAAGTGCGATGAAGTGCTGGCAGCCGCCCGTTAAACCAAGCTTTTCAACCCCAAGGAGATTCACCATGCAAGTATCCCAGCCACAACGTCAGCGCTGCGAAGTCTGGACCCGGGTGATGGGTTATCACCGGCCGGTGTCGGCGTTCAACCCCGGCAAGCAGTCCGAGCACAAGGAGCGCGTGCACTTCACCGAAACGGCTGCGGCGGCCGGGCGTCAATGAGCCGAGCGCTACGGGTCGGGGGCCTGGTGCCCCTGACCACCCTCGACTACCCCGGCATGCTCGCCTGCGTGCTGTTCTGCCAGGGCTGTGCCTGGCGTTGTCGTTATTGCCATAACCCGGACCTGATCCCGCCGCGCGCCGGCACGCAAGTGGATTGGCGCCGGGTGCTGCTGTTTCTGCAACGGCGCCGGGACCTGCTCGATGCCGTGGTGTTCAGCGGCGGCGAGCCGACCTTGCAGGAAGGCTTGCCGGCGGCGATGGATGAAGTGCGGGCGATGGGTTTTCACATCGGCTTGCACAGCGCGGGGATCAAACCGGCAGGGTTTGCCAATGCGTTGCGTCATGCCGACTGGGTCGGGTTCGACGTGAAGGCCCTGGCCGAAGACTGCCAGTCGATCACCCAGGTCAAGGGCAGCGGCGCCGCCAATTGGCGTAGCCTCGACACTTTGCTCGCCAGTGGCGTGGACTATGAATGCCGCACCACGGTGCATTGGCACTTGATCGACCCACCCCGGTTGTTGCTGCTGGCCCAGCGTCTGCAAGCCACCGGTGTGCAGCGCTTCGCCGTGCAAATGGTGCGCACCGTCAGCATGCTCGACCGGCAATTGCCGAGTGCGCCGGCACAGGCCGCGTTACCCGAGCTGTGGGGCCGTTTGCGCGAGTTGTTTCCCGCGTTTGTCTTGCGCGGGTGATCACCCTACGCCTTGCACGACCTGGCTGGCCCCCAGCCATGCACCGCAGCAGTGCGCGGGTTGGCAAATGTGGGAGGGGGGCTTGTCCCCGATGACGCAGTATCAGTGACAGATGGACTGGCTGACCCACTGCCATCGGGGGGCAAGCCCCTTCCCACAGTTTCAATCCTGGCAGGTTCTGATATAGCGCTTGCTTCAGTGGGCCCAGCCCCAGAACTGCAGCCACCAGCCATAGCCGATCAACCCGGTACTCATCAGCATGCATAGGAACGCCCGTCCGCGAGGCAGTCCCTCGAGTCGTTGCCACGCCAACCACAGGCACCAGCCGATCGCCGCCATCAAGATCCCCGCTCGCAGCGGTTGCACCCACGCCAATACCAAGCCTTCATACCGCAACAGCTTCACCGTGGTCGCCGACAACCCCAGGAACAATCCTGCGCCCGCCAGGGGCGTCAACGTCAATGCCAGGGGCCGAAACATTGCGCCATCACTCGCCCAGCGCGCAGCCAGGTGCAACAACAGCCAGCACCCGCCGCCCACCACCAGCGAACTGGCGGCCAGATACAGCACGATGCACGCCCCATCCAGCCAACTGAAACTGTCATTGAGTTGCGGATAATGGGTGAGCAACCACCAGGGGGCGTTGTCTTGCAGCGGCCATAGCCAGTCGCGGCTCACCATCCACTCGGCCAGGTGTTGCTTGAGGGCGATGAACCAGGGGCTCAGCGTCCACTGAAACGCGCCCATGGCCAGGCCGATCACGCCGAACAGCAGCAGGCGTACGTCCCAGGCCGAACCGTGTTGCAACGGAGCCTGCAGAATTTCCTGGTTGCATGAGCGGGCGATCAATTGCACCGCGCCGCGTTGCCCGTTGCAGCGGCCGCAGGCGTGGCATTCGCTGGCGCCTTGCAGGCGACGGATGTCCAGCAGCGGCGCGCAGTTGGGCAACGACAGGCGCGGCGCGGCGTTGGCCTTCCAGCGTTGTTCATCCACGGCGAAGTGCACCGGCGCCAGGCGGGCGAGCAGGGCGAAGACGCCGCTGACCGGGCACAGGTAGCGGCACCAGACGCGTTTGCCGCGCACGAACAGCAGGCCCACCACAACCGCCGCGAGAGTCGAGCCACCGAGGATCAGCAGCGCGGCCGGGGCGTAGTCGTACACGCTGATCAACTGGCCATAGAGCGTGGTCAAGCAAAAACCCAGGGTCGGCCAGCCGCCCCAGCGTAGCCAGCGCGGAATGCCCAGGCCGCGTCCGTGCTGGCTGGCCCATTCGCTCAAGGCACCTTCCGGGCAGAGCACGCCGCACCACAGGCGCCCGAACAGCACCATCGACAGCAACACGAAGGGCCACCAGAGGCCCCAGAAGATGAATTGTGCAAGCAGCGTGAGGTTGTTGAGCAGGCGCGCCTGGCTGTCCGGCAGGGGCAGCAGCGTCGGTAACACCAGCAGCACGGCGTACATCAGCACCACCATCCATTGCACGATTCGGATCAGCCGCCCATGGCGGCGCATGCCATCGCCCAGTCGCTGTAGCCAGCTCATGCGGCTTGCCGTGACCGGCGCAGGCCGTTACCCACCAGCAGCCAATAGCCGAGCAACACCATTACCGTGATCAGGCTGGGCGCGGCACGGTAGCCGGCGAAGTCTGCCAGCAACGCGCCCAGGCCATGGCTGTCACTGAGCAGCAGGCTGCTGTCCCAGCGGCTGTCGCCAAAGGCCGAGTAGACCCAGTCGGGCATGTCCATCGCCAACAGTTGCCCACTGATGCGGTCCACCGCAGACACCAGCAAAGCGCCGCCCAGCAGCAACAGCAAGGCTTCGCTGATGGCAAAAAAACGTGCCCAGGAAATAAAGCGTCGGCTGCTGCGCAACAGCACCACGCTCAGCCCGGCCAGCAGCAGCCCCAGCACGCCACCGACGGCGAACAGGCCCAGAGCTTCGTCGTGCAGACGGGCACCGGCGCCATACAAAAACACCACGGTCTCGCTGCCTTCGCGGCTCACTGCCAGCAGGGCCAGCAGCAACACGCCCCAACCGCCGTGCCGGGCCAGGTGCTGGTCGGCTTCATTGACCAGCCGGTGTTTGAGCGTGGGCGCATGGCGATGCATCCAGAACACCATCTGCACCATCAGGCCGCTGGCGGCCAGGGTCAGCGCCGCTTGCAGCCATTCACCCTCGGGGCCGGTCATGGTTTCGCCGGCCCACAGCATCAACCCCGCCAGCCCGGCGGAACCGAGCAGGCCCAGCAGGATGCCGGCCCAGAGGTAGCGGGCCAGGCGTGAGCGACCGGCCTGGCAGCTGATCCAGGCCTGCAGAATGCCGATCACCAGCAGCGCCTCGACGCTTTCGCGCCACACAATAAACATCGATGTGTTCATCAACAGCTCCTATTCGGCGCGGATGCTGCCTTGGGGCAGTTGGGGGTTGAATTCGTCGAAGAACGGATAGGTGCCTGGCTTCAGAGGATGGATCACCACAAAGGTGGTCACCCCAGGGGACAAGACTTTCTCCACCCGCAACGGTGTGCTCTCGAATTCGGCCGGGCCTTGGCCGAGGTTCTTGAGTACGATCTTGAAACGCTCGCCGGCCTTGACCGCCAACTGGGGCGGCGTGAAGCGGCCGTCTTGCAGAGTCAGCTCATAGCTGGGCAAAGGCGCCACCAAGGCTGCACCGTTCAGCGAAAAAACGCCGAGCAGCAGGGCGCGGCGCATCAATAGCCGCCTTTCTTGCCGATGCCGGCATAGACGAATTCGTAATGCACTTCGCAGCGTTCGAACCAAGGGGCGACGCCGGTTTCCTTGTCGGTGTGACGGCCCAGGAAGGGGTGGCCGGAAGGAGGGGTAACGGTGAAGGTCAGGCTGTACTTGCCCGGCCCTTGTAGTTTGACGTTGTCGCCATAGTGCGGGCCGTCATTGGCGACCATGGCGTGGAAGTCACCGTTGATGGGCGGCGTGTCACCTTGTTTTTTCAGCGCGAAGGACAGGTTCAGGTAAGGCACGAAACTGCCTTCCTGAAAGCCTTGGGCGTTGTCTGCCGTGGCGCGCACATCGGCTTCCAGGTGCACGTCGGAATCGGCGGTGGCGCGCATCATGCCGGCGGGGGCCATCTCGATCGGTTGCAGGTACACCGCACCGATTTCCAGCCCCGGGCAGTGTTGCGGTTCGCCGATCGGGTACTCCTTGGCGGACACCGCGAAGGTGGTCATCAACAGGAGAATGGGCAGCAGGGATGAGGTACGCATGAGGGCTTCCTGACGGGAAAGGGGAGAGGGCCCGAGTCTAGGAAGGTCTGCCGTGAATAATAATGATTCTTGTCAAATTTGCAGGATATTTCATGATTGCCCGGCTTGATCCGTGTCAAGGCCGGGTTGGTATCGTGGCATTAGACTTGACCTACAGTTCACCGGTAGGAAGCTGCTTCATGGCCAAGCCATTTCCGCTGCATCCCAAACACCCTGAACGCATCTGCTGGGGGTGTGACCGCTATTGCGGCGCCTCTGACCTGGCCTGCGGCAACGGTGCCGACCGCACCATGCATCCGGCCGAAATGCTCGGTGATGACTGGTACGAACAGGGCGATTGGGGATTGGCGCCGAACCTTCGCCAGCACCCGGCACCGAAGCCCCGGCACTACCCGTGAGGCTTCGGTGAAACATGCTTCAGGCTGCCAGGGTCTTGGTTGCCTGCTGCTTTTTATGCGCTGTTTTCATCGCTTCCATCTCGGCGCCCAGTTCTTCAAGTTGTGCTTTCCCGAGTAATTTTCGCGCTTGAGGAAACATCTCGCTTTCCTCCTCTTCGATATGGTGTTCCAACAGCTCCTTGACCACTTTGACCCGGCCGGAAAACTCTGTTGTCGAAGGTTCGGTCTGCTTCAGGTCGGGCAGTACCAGGGCGTCGACGGTACGGTGCTCTTCCTTGGCCTCGTGATACATGATGTCTTGTTCCTTGCCCCCGGCTTTTCTGAACGCCGGGTACAGGATTTCTTCCTCCAGCTTGGTGTGCAGGCTGATTTCCGCTTCCAGCTTGGCCAGCAGTTCAGTGCGTTTCTTGACCCCGCGTTCGGTGGATTCACTCAGTTGAGTCAACAGGGCTTTGACGCGTTCGTGGTCGGCTTTGAGCAGGTCAATCGCATTCATGGGTGACACCTCACGGGAAAGTCAGGGCGTGTCGAAATGCACGCCTCGTCCAGTGCAGGAGTGCATCAGGTGTACCAACCTGAGCTTTTTGAAATACCTCTACAAATTCAATGGCCTACAGCGAGTGCGTGACGGTGCTGTTCGTGCAGGTTGCATGGTTGGCCCTGTGGCGCATTGCATTCCACCACGGCGCAAGGTTCGCGCAAATTTAAATGAACCCTCACGGCCGATGCTTGACCTAACGCATACGACCTAGGAGGTGAAGCATGGAAATTCAATATATCTGGATTGGGCTGGCGGTGATTCTGTTGCTGCTGGAGTTGTGGGCGATCAATATCGTGTTGCGCAGCACGGGGGGCTGGGAGTCCAAAGGATTATGGCTGGTGGTGCTGATTTTTGTGCCGCTGTTGGGGCTGATCGCCTGGGCGATGTTCGGGCCGAAACGGGAAATGCCGGAGCATCGTAAAAGCTGAGGCATCAGCCCATAAAAAACAGGCGCCTCGACGGCGCCTGTTTTCGTTCAGCACTCGGGCATCAGCTTGCCACAGCCCTCGCAATTGCCTCATTGAATGCCGGCAGATCGTCCGGCGTACGCGAAGTAATCAGGGTCCAGCCGTTGGCCTTGCATTCCTTGACCTCGGCATCGACCCAGCCGGCGGCACCGGCGTTTTCCAGGTCAATACGCACGCTCTTGTAGGAGGTCAGGGTCTTGCCCTTGATCACGCCTGCGTCAATCAGTGCCCAGGGTCCGTGACAAATCGCCGCTACGGTTTTACCCGCCTGCACGAATTCGTTGATCAGCTTCAACGCGGCTGCATCCTGGCGAAGCGTGTCCGCATTGACGGTGCCGCCGGGAATGACCAGTGCATCGAAATCAGCACCGGAGAGCTCGGACAGTTTTGCAGCGGATTCCACCGTCTGGTCTTTCTCGGTGTCGCCGACGAAGGTCTGTGTGGTGCCGCCCTTGCTGGAGGCGTGGGTCACCGTCGCGCCATGCCCGCGCAGTGCTTCCAACGGTTTGAGCAGTTCATCGCGCTCAATGCCGGTATTGGAGGTGATAACCAGAATATTCTTGCCGTTTAGGTGTGAACTCATGATCGAGTGTCTCCAGTTTGGGAATGGGATCTGAGAGAGTTGATCCAGCGCGGGCGACAAAGGTTTAAATTAATTTGCGCTTATTTTCCGGGCGGTTGGCGCGGGCAATTTCCTTGAACTATCCACATCGGCGGGCCTCTGCTGCTTAAGCGCCCGTCATTTTCACGGGCCTTCAATTGACTGGAGACTCACCATGAATGCCGATAAAACCCCAGCACCCATCAGCTCTGAAGAAGCCCAGCGGGGCACCGACAAGGCTGACAAGGGCCAGACTCTGGAACGCCCGAATCCCGAGACCGAAACCGTCGATAAAGTAGTGACGCCCACCGAGATCAAGGACATCGAGCGTCAGACCGATGCCATCAATGAACAGGCCGCCAAGGCCGAGCGCAAACTGGGCCACTGAACATGGCCCGCGCCATCAGCGCGTCGGAGTTGGGCATTGAACTCAAGCCCGGCGACGACCACAGTCTGTTCAAGTGGTTTATCGCCAGCTTCCTGATGGGCAAGCGTATCCAGGCACCGATTGCCGCGCAGGCCTATAAGGTGATTGTCGAGGAAGAAGGCCGTGACACTGCGCGCAAGCTGCAGCACTGCACATCGCGTGAATTGGTGGCCATGCTGGGACGCGCGCATTACGTGCGCTATGACGAAACCACCGCGCAACGCTTGCTCGACCTCAGCGCCAGGTTGAACGCCGAATACGCCGGCAAGATCACCCATATGCGCAGTGTCAGCGAAAGCCGTGAGGCCTTCGAAAAACGCCTTGGGGAATTCGACGGGGTGGGCCCCAAGACCATCGAGATTTTCATGCGCGATGCTGCCAAGGTGCTGTTTTGACTGCAGCTCCCTATGTGGGCTGTGCCGGCTGGAGTTTGCCGCGTGAATACTGGCCGAGGTTCAGCGGTGAGGGCACGCACCTGCAGCGCTATGCTTCACGCTTCAATGCGGTGGAAATCAACAGCTCCTTCTATCGTCCGCACCTGGCGAAGACGTATGCACGCTGGGCGGATTCGGTACCCTCAGGCTTCCGTTTCTCGGTCAAAGTGCCCAAGCGCCTCACTCATGAGCTGCGCCTGCAAGGCTGTGAGGCTGCACTGGATGAGTTTCTTGGGCAATGCCTGCAACTGGGCGAAAAGCTGGGTTGCCTGTTGGTGCAATTACCGCCTTCGTTGCATTACGAACCGCTCGTTGCCAGCGCATTCTTCGCGGCGTTGCGCCAACGTTTCATGGGCCACGTAGTGCTTGAGCCACGTCATGGGAGTTGGCTTGCGGCTGAGGAGATGTTGCGCCACCTGCAGGTCGGGCGAGTGGCGGCCGACCCGCCGCTTATTGCGTCGGGAGACACACCGGCCGGTTGGCAGGGCGTGCGTTATTGGCGCCTGCACGGGACGCCGCGCATTTATCACAGCGGCTATGGACCTGAACGGGTCCAGGCCTATGCCCGTTTGGTCAGCGCGTCCATGGAGGATGGCGTGCCCACCTGGTGCATCTTCGACAACACGGCCAGCGGCCTGGCAACCTCCGATGCGCTGTGCCTACTCGACCTCTACCCGCAGCACTTCCACACCTAGCTGTTCATACGCTTGCACATTCGGCACGTGCCATTCGGTAATCAACGTGTGTATGCGGCTGCACGGTGCCACCACAAACGGCTCCACGGCGCCGATCTTGTCGGCCATGGTCACCGCCACCACATGGGACGCACTGTCGAGCAAGGCTTGCTTGACCGCGACCTCGTCAAAATGCAGCGAACTGATACCGACTTGCGGATGCAGCGCGCACACGCCGGTAAACAGCAGGTCGGCCTTGATGCTCTGGATCAACCGCACGGTTTCATGGCCGCTGGTGGACAGCGTCGCCGGGTTGAGTTGGCCGCCGGTGAGGATCACTTTTACATCGGGATGGTCCGCCAGGGCGATGGCGATCATCGGCGAGGTGGTGACCACCGTCAGGCGGATCGAGTGCGGCAAGGACTGAGCGATCTGCAGGGTGGTGGAGCCGGAATCGAACAGCACGATCTGGCCATCCTCGACCCGTTCGGCGGCCAGGCGGGCGAGGTGGCGCTTGGCGTCGTTGGTTTCGCCCACTCGGGTGAAAAAATCCTTGCCGGTGTCTTTGGGTCGGGGCAGGGCGCCGCCGTGCACGCGTTGCAGCAGGCCGGCAGCGGCGAGCTCGCCAAGGTCGCGGCGGATGGTGTCCTGGGACACGGCGAAGTGCTCCACCAGCTCCGAGGCGGTGACTTTGCCGTCGCGTTCCAGCAGCAACAAAATCTTCTGTTTGCGCAAAGAAGGCAGGTCGATGGCTTGATGGGTGTTGTGCATGGTTTTGCGTCTTTTTGCGGGTTTGTGCGAGATTAGTCGTCTCATGCCGTAAACGCAATGGCTGGTTGTGCGGGCGATGGGCGGTTACTCTCAGCATTCAGTCCAGGGAGAGGTGACCTAGATGTCGTTGATCACAACCATCGAAGATTTACGCAAGCTCGCGCAAAAACGTGTGCCACGGATGTTCTACGACTATGCCGATTCCGGCTCCTGGACTGAGAGCACCTACCGCGCCAACGAAAGCGACTTTGCCCGCATCAAGTTCCGCCAGCGGGTGGCGCGCAATATCGACGAGCGCTCGATCCGCGCCAGCATGATCGGCCAGGACATGGCCATGCCCGTCGCGCTGGCGCCGACCGGTTTGGCCGGCATGCAGCATGCCGATGGCGAGATTCTCACCGCCCGCGCTGCCGCTGCATTTGGCCTGCGCTACACCTTGTCGACCATGAGCATCTGTTCGCTGGAAGACATCGCCGAGCACGTCGGCCAGCCGTTCTGGTTCCAGTTGTACGTGATGCGCGACCGCGCCTTTATCGAGCAGTTGATCGAGCGCGCCAAGGCCGCCGGCGTGGATGCATTGGTGCTGACCCTCGACTTGCAGATCCTCGGGCAACGCCACAAGGACTTGATCAATGGCCTGTCCGCGCCGCCCAAACTGACCCTGCCGAATATCCTCGACATGGCCACCAAGCCGCGTTGGGTGATGGGCATGCTTGGCACTAAACGGCGCGGCTTCGGCAATATCGTCGGGCATGTTAAAGCCGTGGCCGACATGAGTTCGCTGTCGTCCTGGACCGCCCAGCAATTCGACCCGCGCCTGAGTTGGGACGATGTGGAGTGGATCAAGCAGTGCTGGGGCGGCAAGTTGATCATCAAGGGCATTCTTGATGTGGAGGATGCACGCTTGGCCGCAAATGCCGGTGCCGATGCGCTGGTGGTGAGCAACCACGGAGGACGGCAATTGGATGGCGCGCCGTCGAGCATCAGCCAGTTGCCGGCGATCGTGGCGGCGGTGGGGGAGCGCATCGAGGTGTGGCTCGACGGCGGCATTCGCTCCGGCCAGGACGTGCTCAAGGCGGTGGCGTTGGGTGCCAAAGGCACGATGATCGGCCGGCCGCATTTGTATGGCCTGGGGGCGATGGGCCAGGCGGGTGTGACCAAGGCGCTCGAGATCATTGCCCGCGAGTTGGACGTGACGATGGCGCTGTGTGGGTATAACGATATACGCGATGTGAATCGCGAAATTTTGTTGCCGGGGACATTCCCGGAAAACGTTTGCTGAGCAAAAAAAGCGTAAAAAAATAAAAAGAGTTGTCCACGAAAACCGTGGGTATCTCTGTGGATAACTTTGCGAAGCCCCGGCAGGGTTGGCGATTTAAGCCAAGATCAATATTTGATCAACTTCGGATTTGGCCCAGCATGGCCTGGGTTTGCGCTTGACAGGCAAGCACGAACCCAGTGCCGAAAAACATTTTTACGAGTCGCCGTTGCGGCCTGTGGAGTGGGTGACAACCTGCGTCGGCATCTTCGCTTGCATCAGTTTGTCCAGCGCCTGGCCATAACTGCGACCGGCCAGGCTCATGCTGTTGTTGTGGCTGGCACCGGGCACCAGTAACAGCCGCTTGGGCTCCCGGGCGGCTTCAAACAACTGCTGGCTGAAGCGCGGCGGTACGTAGCGGTCGTCAAGGCCATGCACCACCAGCAGCGGCATATGGATGTCGGCGATCTTGTCGATGGAGTCGAACTTCTGTGACAGCAACCAACGCACCGGCAGTGAGGTATTCGCCACGGCGGTGGCCACATCCGCCAGCGACGTAAAGGTGGATTCGATGACGAGGCCACGTACCGGCAACGGTGTCTGTTTGCCCAATTCGGCAGCCAGGTCGATGGCTACCGCGCCCCCCAGCGAGTGCCCGTAGATCAGGCGTTTCTGTGGGTCGGGTTGCAGCACCTGGAAGCGTTCCCATGCGATGCGTGCGTCTTCGTACACGGTGGTTTCCGACGGCAGCTCGCCGTGGCTCTTGCCGAAGCCGCGATAGTCGATGGCCAGCACCGAATAACCCAGGGCGTGCAGTTGCTCGATGCGAAACAGCTGCCCGGTGAGGTTCCAGCGCACGCCGTGCAGGTAGAGGATCGCGGGAGCATCTTTCTTGTCCGCCGGGTACCACCAGCCATGGATGTTCTGCCCCGATTTGAAGCTGGCCGGCTTGAGTTCGAATTCCTGCACCGCCTTGGGCAAGCCGCTGTACCAACTGGCGGTGCCTGGCTCGATGCGAAACACCAGTTCGCGTTCCTTGTGTTGCAGCACGGCGCAGCCCACCGGCAGGCCGACGATCAGCAGCGCCATGCACAGCAGGGGAAACCAGCGCAGGCTCAGGCGCGAGAAAAAACGTGAGGACATGAAGGTTCCAGGTAAAAGGTCAAGCAGGGGTTTTACCAGATGGCTTGCCCAGGCAGGTATTAATTCGACAGCCGCCCATGGGTGTTTCTTACAAAGTGTTACTGCATTGAACAAGACGTGCAGAGATTGTTAGGGTGGGTAATCGTCACCGGCGACGCATGTGGGTTACATCCTGCGCGCCAGCAATGATCCATTTGCCTGGGATCGCATGAAACAAACACTCGCCCTTTCTTGAGAGTACGACCATGGACACCAGCCCCGTTCGCATCACCGCCGAAGAGACCCTTTCGAAGAACTGGTACCTGCTGAAAAAGTACAGCTTCGACCTGCGCCGCCGCGACGGCAGCTGGCAAACCCAGACCCGCGAGGTGTACGACCGCGGCAATGGCGCGACCATCCTGCTGTACAACCGCGCCCAGCGTACGGTGTTGCTGATTCGCCAGTTCCGCATGCCGACGTTCGTCAACGACTACCATGGTTACCTGATCGAAGCGGCGGCCGGGCTGCTGGATAACGCCAGCCCCGAAGAGCGCATTCGCCTGGAGGCCGAGGAAGAGACCGGCTATCGCGTCGGCCATGTCGAGAAAATCTACGCAGCGTTCATGAGCCCGGGGTCGGTGACCGAGCGGATTCACTTTTTCATGGGGGAGTACCAGCCGGGTGATCGGGTTGGGACTGGCGGTGGCTTGGAAGAGGAGGGCGAAGATATCGAAGTGCTGGAGCTGGGCTTTGAGGAGGCTTTGGCAAGGGTGCAAAACGGCGAGATTGTGGATGGCAAGACCATCATGTTGTTGCAGCATTTGGAGTTGCGGATGCTTAAAGAGGGTTGGTGAACTCCCTTTGTTTGGGTGATCCCGCTTGTTGTGGTTCGCAGCCTTCCTGTGGTGAGCAGGCTTGCCCTGCGTTGGGCTGCGCAGCAGCCCCAAAACAGACAATGCGGGGTTACCTGAAAACACCCATCGCCTGGACTGGGGCCGCTTCGCGGCCCAACGCAGGGCAAGCCTGCTCGCCACAGAGGGTCGGTGTTGCCTTGGAGGGCGGTGTTTGGGTTACCAGGTTGACTGGTCTTCGAGGCTGGCTTTTTGGAGGTCTTCTTTCCAACTGATTTGAGCGAGTTGATATACATCCACTAAAAATTCTCTAGGGTTTTCAAGTTCGTACCATTCTTCTCTTGGCCATGACGCGGCCTCATCTTCATTTATATCGAATAAGCTCTGGAAGTCATAACTTTCATTGTTCAGGCTGCTTTCTAGGGCCTTGATCAAAACATATTTATGTCTGTAAGAAAGGTAGCTTAAATTCAGGGCGTAATTTTTTATGAGGAACTCTCGGTCGGCTCTTTCGTTTGGATTATATTTCTCCAGGTCTAGACCTGGCCCTTGCTCTTGATCATATATATCAAATACACCAATGAACCATTTCAGGCTAGGATCGAACGGCTCATTTAAAAATGGGTTTTTCAACATTATTTCTTCTCGGCTGGAAAGGCGGTAAATGGCCTGGTGTTATTTTTTTTATCAAATTTCACTTCGAACCAGTTTAGGTTTTCATTAAGGGTTGGGCTTTCAACCTGTTTTTTGTTAGGGCGATAGCCTCGTCCTGCTCCGGGTAATTCCAGCTTGAGCATCGGATTTTTATTGTGATCCATTCCGTTGAACGGATCTAGCCCAAGCGATTCACGTGTCAACGCCTTGTTCAATGCGTTGAGTTGCATTTTCCAACCATGAAACTGAGAGCTTAAGTTTCCTTTCGCTCCAGGCTTATGCAATCCGGTGCTCGGGTCTGTTCCATCAATTGCTCTCTGTTTTAGCGCAGTATCGGTGATCTCAGGGCCGTGCTTGGCGACAGTGTGCATGTCATATTTTTCTTCAAGTTCTAACACGCGTCGTTTTGCATTTGCCTCAGTTAGGGCCCCAATTCGTTCGCTTCGATCTTTCCTTGTTAGCCTCGGTAGTGCTGGCTGACTTTCGTTGGCCCTGGCTTTTATAATTGGGTTTTCGACCTCACTGCCGGGCTTGCATTCACCGGCGCCAGGACATGAGCTGAGCCCTAACGGGTCTACCCATCCGGTAGGGTTGGGCACGTACTGGTAGGCATTGATCCCACCCGGCAGCTTCACCGGGTCCGGCGTCAGGTAACGACCAACATCCGGATTGTAGTAGCGATGGCGGTTGTAGTGCAGTCCGCTTTCCTGATCGAAATATTGACCCTGGAAACGCAGCGGATTGTCGACTTTTCCGATGTCGAGGCGGGTGATTTCCCCGTAGGCGCGGTAATGCGCGGACCAGACGATTTCGCCATCCAGGGCGGTGAGTTCTTGCGGCGTGCCGAGGTGGTCAAGTTGGTAGTGATAGGCCTTGGTTTCCTTGGGGCCGAAGCCTTCCAGCAAGGCTAGCGGACGAAAGCTGTCCGGTTCGTACAGGTAGCTGCGGTGGCGGTCCTGGTGGTGTTCGGCAATCAGTTTGTCGCCTTGCCAGAAGAACTCGGTGGTAATGCCGTCGACGGTTTTACTGATACGCCGCCCAAACGGG
>NZ_JBYSZX010000035.1:0-10890 GCF_058787615.1 Pseudomonas sp. FW305-3-2-15-C-LB1
TGCCCAATGGAAAAACCCGCTTGTGGAAAGCCGACCTGAAACCCTATGAAACGCCGGTCAAGCTGCCACCCGATGCCCGGCCCGATGCGCATGGCCTGTACACACACGAAGGGCAGACGTACCTGACGCTGGAGGACCGGCAGTATCAGGTGACCAAAGACCCGGACACCGCCGCGTATCGCATCCAGCACCCGTCCCGACCCGAGGCCTACTCACCCGAGCTGACCCACAACCACGAAGGCGCCTGGCTCCACGAGGGCGAAAACCCGCAGGCCTGGGACGACGCTACCGCACTCAGGCGCCTGGGCCATACCACCGAAGGCCTGGAGACTGAACAGTTGCTCAAGGCACAAGAGGCCAGCGGCGTTTCCGCCAACGCCTTGCGCGAAGCCCACTTCAATGGCGAAGCCACCCCCCTGCTGCTGGCCGACTCGTTGCAACGCTTTAAACTCAACCAGGACGTCAGCGCATTCATCCAGCAACTCAAAAGCGCCGACCCCGCCGTCTACAGCCAGGCTGACCTGGGCCTGCAACTGGACCTGATGAAGCGTCGCGGCCTGCTGTCCAGCACCCCGCCGCTACGGGTTGTGGATCCCCAGGGCAAAGTCCTGTGGGAGGATATACCCCATCCTTCATCGCCGTTCAGGCGTGCGGTTTATCTCACGGAGCAACATTTGGCCCGTGGCGAGGGATTGCGTGAGGTGCTGTACACGCTGCAGGACACCGACCCACAGCTGCTCGACATCCCGGGCCAGCCCCAGGACACGCTCGACACTCGGGCCACCGGGCTGCGCCAGGCATTGGGTGAATTCGTCGAGAGCATCAAGCCGTCGTATCTGGAAGAGCGCTATCAGACACTCACAGCCAGCAACGATCCCGACATACAGCGCGTACAGCAGGCTTTCCCCAAACTGCCGACGCGCATCGCGGGGCAATTGCTCAAAGAGCTGAGTACCGAGGACGTGACCACGTTACGCAACACCGGGCGCCTGCCGGATACGGTGGCTGGACTGGCACGCTGGGCCGAGCAGGAAACCCGCGTGTCTCGGGCCTATGAAAACTTGCACCTGAATACGCCGTCCGAGCTCGACAGCCAACGCCTGGTCCTGCACACCCTGGAGACCTTGCCGGGCTGGCAACGGGGCACCCGCGTGGAGTTACGCCTGCACTCACCCGACGGCCCATTGCTCGACGCGATCGGCGAGGCCGGCAGCACGCCAGGCAAGACGTTGGTCCAACTGGAAAACGGGCAATTCAAAGGGCCGGATTCGACGGATATGTACCAGGCCATACTGGACACACTGTCAGCCGGTGAACGTCAGGACCTGAAGCTGTTCGACGCCCACCAACTGCGCGATGCCATCGCGGCCAAGCCCTTGCCCCGCGACACCTTGCGCACCCTGCTGTTGGAGCATCCGGTGCGCAAACCCACTTACGACGCCACCCTGCGCTTGCTGGGGGGCGGGCGCGGCTACGACATGCTCAGGGCGCAGTTCAACAGCCCGGCACAGCGGGTGCGCAGGCTTTACCCGTCTTTCAGCGATGCAGAAGTCACCGCCTTCATCGAGTCACTGGGCAGCGATACAAGCCGCCAGCTGGCCCTGAGGGAAGCCGAGTACAGCCAGCTCAAAGCCGACTTGAAGCAGTGGGTCAAAACCAACATCCCACGTGTGGCTTCCAGCGACTATGAACGAACGGGCGGGTACAGCGCGGTGGTTGCCAAGGATATCAAGCGCTGCTGGCGCCGTGAGACAGGCACCTCGCTGAAAATCGTCAGCGGCATGCCCCTGGACCTGCCCGCGCTGACGGCAGACTTCAGCCATGTCACCGAGCTTGAACTGTTAACCCGACGCTGGTCGAGCAATGCTCAAACCTTTCTGGGCAACTTCACCCAACTCAAAAAGCTGAGGCTGGAAAACTGCGACCTCAAAGCACTGCCCGAAGGGCTCGAGGCAATGCCCCGCCTCACCCATCTGGAGCTGAATGCGAACAATCTGGTGCTGACCCCGCAAAGCGCCGCCCGTCTGAGCGCTTTGCGACAGTTGGAAACCCTCGATCTTTCGGGGAACCGCCTGGGTACGTGCCCGGATTTCAGCTTCATGTACAGCCTCAGACGACTGAATCTGTCGTTTACCCGGCTTGATCAATGGCCGGTGGGCCTACGGGACAAAACCAGCCTGACCTCTCTCGACCTGAGCCACAACCAGCTTCGCGAAGTTCCCGCGGTACTGCTCGAGCCGCCGCCCGAGCAATTGGAGGCCATCGCCAAGATCAACAGCGTCACCTTGCTCGACGACAACCCGCTTCCCGACGCCTATCGCGAACGCTTCGACGCCTACTGGAGGCGCCTGAGCCAACAACGTCCGGACCTGATCAGGAACACTGACGCCTTCGATATGCGCAACCCGCTGCTTGAACGTGCGCGCACGCTGTACCCGAACCGCAGCCGCCTGGAGAACCGGCGGTTTATCTGGGGGCTGGGGAACGGCGCCGAAGCAGAGTTGCTACGCCTTGAGCAAGAATTCCAGGGGCTCAATAGGCAACTCGATACCTGGGCCTCAGCAGGCGGCAACCTGAACAGCCGCACCGGCAGCGGCTATGTGCGCACCCATCAGCGTTTGTTGAATGCCCTGGCTCAAGATGATCGCTACCTGGCCAAGGAACGCATCGTCCAATGCTGGCGCAAGGAAACGCCGATGCAACATGCTCACGATGGCACCCCCATCGGCCTGGAACTGGACCTCAGCGGCCTGAACCTGCAGAGCCTGCCGGAACTGGATGCGGACTTCAGCCACGTTGGCTCGCTCAAATTGACCAACATGCAGTTGAGCACCAGCCCCGAGCAGTTCCTGCTGCGCCATCGCGGGGTGCGCTGGCTGGACCTGTCGCAAAACCAATTGCGCGAGCTGCCGACAGCCCTTGATGAGATGAACGGGCTGACCCGTCTGTTTTTGCACGAAAACCAGATTCAGCTCACTACGCAAACTGCGCAAGTGCTGGCCCAACGTACAACACTCAGGCTGTTGAGCCTGGGCAACAACCCCTTGCGCATCGCTCCGGATTTCAGCGCTATTACCGACTTACGGGTGCTGGTAATGCAGAATTGCCAACTGGAGAGTTTCCCTGGCGGGCTCGGCGCACAACCGTTACTGACAAAGGTCGAGTTGGCGAGCAACCGCATCACCAGCCTTCCCGACTCGCTCATCAACCCTACGGATGAACAACTGGCGCAGTCCGTCCGGCTCACCCGGGTGACCGGCCTCAGTAACAACCCGCTGACCGAGGCGGTGCGCCAACAGGTGGATGTCTACCAGACGCGGCTTGAGCTGGCGGGCCACAGCTCGCTTGCACAGCCCAACCGGATGGTTACCTCAATAGTGGAACAGAGGCTGCCACTGATGGTGCAAGTTCCCGACCTGGTACAGGCAAAACGCTGGGTAAGGGACCTGTCCCAACAGGAACTAGCGAAACGCCACAACCAATGGTGGCAACTGCGAGAGCTACCCCACAGTGACGGTTTCTTCGCGATGCTCAATGGCCTGGAGGAACTGCCCGAAGGCCATGCAGACTTGCAGGCCCGAGTCTGGGCGGTGATCGACGCCATGACGCAAAACACCGCCGAATCCGAAGCGCTGCGGGCACAGGTATTTGAATGGGCGGGCCGGCCCACCTGCTGTGACCGCGCCGGGTTGTCGTTCAGCAACGTGGAGGTCATGACCATGGTGCACAACGCCAAGTTGATGGCCGGCGATGTGAATCAGGGGGCTACCCTGATCAAGCTGTCCAGGGGGTTGTTCCGCCTCGACGAAGTGGAAAAAGCCGCGCTGAACGATATCGCCCGGCGTACCCAAGCGATCAATGACAACCCCGCCTTGTCGGCCGAGGAGAAAACCCTACAGATCAACCGGCTGGAAGAAGTTGAAATCCGCCTGGCCTACCGTTTTGGGCTCAAGGACGCCGACCAGCTCGACTTGCCGGGCCAACCGCAGACGGCGCGATACACCGGCGGCAAAGTTAAACCAGAGGTCTTGCAAGACACCCGCGACAAAATTCTCGCACTGAACAATTCACCGGCTGAATTCCAGGCGTTGGTCGCCAGGGATTTCTGGCAGGAGTACCTGACTCAGAAATACCAGGCGCAGTTCGAAGCGCAGAGCCAGCCGTTCCATCAAAGCCTGGGGGCCTTGTACGACCAGCGCAGCGAGGGGCGGTTGACCGAGAAGGTCTACGACCAACAGGCCAAGGACTTGCAAGCCCAGCTTGCCATCCAGGAAGCCAACCTGATCGAGACCCTGACACGCACAGAGTTGCGAGCCAATCCGATCACCTGACCGCCCGGTGCCAGGGCTGCACGTTCTGGCATCGCTTGACCTATCTACCCCGGCAAACGCCAACAGGCATGGTCTGCTGCGCACTTCATCATTGCAGGAGTGCACCCATGCCCGTTTTATCCACGGCGGATCAGACACCGCCCCCCGTGTCAGACAGCCAGCACCACGCCTTGCTCGAAAACGCTGTACCCGATTGGCTGAAAAAGGCCACCGCGTCACAAAGGGATGCGCTCAAAACCGCCTCCACGGAATTGCCCGATTGGTATCAGCGCGCCCCGGCGGCCCGACGCAGCGCCTTTGAAACCAGCATCGCCAGCCAATTCGCCGCACAGAGCCAATTGGACACTACCTTGTCCAGGCTGCAAGACCTCGACACTTTCGCCCGGCCCCTGTTGGTCAACGCCTTGAAAGATCGGTTCAACGTCGAACTGGATGTCGACAAGACCTTCATCCGGCTACGAAAAACCGTGTCTATCAGCGAGTACTACATTCCCGCCGGTTGGTTCGAAGCACTCAAGCTGCCGCTGCTGCAAGCGGCTTTGCACAACTTCGAAGCGTCGGAATGTGAAGCCGGCGCGTTTCATTCGTCTTCGGGGTTCGTGGTCCTGGCGGCGAGCGGCGACTGCTATAACCCCATCACCACGACCTTGACCGTGGAGCAATTCACCGGGCTGTGTCGTTCGCTGGATATCGGCGCGAAATACCAGGCTTACCTCAAGGGTTTCCTGGAGCCCGATAACGCGGTGGCGCAGGCCGTCCTGCAGGAACGCTTCACTGCCGCGCACAAGTGCGCCCTGCGCGCGGCGGCTGAGCAGGCCCTCTTGAAAAATGACATCACCGAGGCCGACTACCGCATGGTCTTGTCGGTGATCGCCGGAGAAAAGGAGCCGGTGCTCAACGGCAAGCGCATCTGGTTGCGCGACCTGAGCCTGGCACAACATCGACTCACCGGTGTGGTGGTGTTCCTGGTCAGTGGCGAACTTCATAACGGGAGCGAGTTGCTGCTGTACGTTCCCGGCGATCCGCAGGCCCCGCTCAAGCGCTATACCCTGGGCCAGCTAAAGCCCCTGTTCAAGCAACGGTTCACCACCCCTGACACACCGCCGTCAGCGCAGGATGGGCCAACCGTCTACCAGCGCTTCTTCAGCCAGTTCGTCGACTATGCGGAGCGCGCGGACTATTTCAGCCAGTTCACCCAGAACGCCCCGGACACCACCATCCTCCAGGACCTCGCGCCCTATCAGGCCCTGATCGATCAAATACGCCGGGGGATCGACCCGTTCTACATGTTCAGCACGGTCCACCCAATGCCACCGCCTGCGCCGCCCCGGCAAGTGCCCAATCCGGACCCTTACCTGGACCCGGTGATTACGTCGCCGGCACACGGTGGATGGTTCTGGGGTGAGAACCTCGACCTGTGGACCTACCTCTACGAACAATATCGCGCCAGACTCTACGCCGACGCCCGCGCACACGCGGTGCCCACCGCCGACGTGGACGCACGCGTACGCTCACGCAAGCTGGCCCAGCTGCTCAATATCGGCATGCTGCTGTTTACAGGCGTGTCAATGTTCATACCGGCACTGGGGGAAGCCATGATGGCGGTGATGAGTACCCAGCTGTTGCTGGACACCTTCGAAGGGGTCAGGGAATGGTCGGAAGGTGATCGCAAAGCGGCCAAGGCACACCTGATTGATGTGGCGCAAAACCTGGTGATGCTGGCGGCCATGGTGGGGGCGGGAAGAGGCTTTGCCAAATTGATCCCGGTGCCTGCCGAGCCGGTCGTCGAAGCGACGTTGCCGGTGATGTCCACCGATGGCAAGACCCGCCTGTGGAAACCCGACCTGGCCCCTTACCGGGCGGGGGTCAATCTGGCACCGGATGCCCAACCTGATGCACAGGGGCTGTACCGCCACGAGGGGCAAACGATTCTGCCGCTGGAAGGCCACCCGTACAGGGTGACGCATGACCCGCAAAACGCCGAATACCGCATTGCGCACCCGACACGCCCAGAGGCGTACTCACCCAGGCTCACGCAAAACCACGAAGGAGCATGGCGTCACGAGGGCGAGCATCCCCTGGACTGGGACGACACTACGGCGCTCAGGCGCCTGGGCCATACCACCGCGCCGCTGGACACCGAGCAATTGCTCAACGCCCAACACGCCAGTGGCGTCACCGCCGATGCCTTGCGCGAAACCCATATGAACAGCGACACCACGCCGCTGCTGCTGGCCGATTCGTTGCAGCGCTTCAAAATCCACCAGCAGGTCAGTACATTCATCCAGCAGCTCAAAAGCACTGACCCCTTCGTGTTTCCCAAGGCTGACCTGGGGGCTCAACTGGACCTGATGAAGCGTCGCGGCCTGCTGTCCGGCTCCCCGCCGCTGCGAGTGATCGACGTCGAGGGTCGCGTGCTCTGGGATGACGCGCCCTCCCTGCCGTCCCAGCGCAGGCGCACGGTCCTGCTCACGGAGCAGCAGTTGGAGCGCGGCGAAGGCTTGCGCGAGGTGCTGGGTACCCTGCAAGGCACCGACCCCGACCTGGTCGACATACCAGGCTCGCCCCAGGACACTCTGCCCATGCGGGCCGCCAAGCTGCGCCGGCAACTGGGTGAGTTTGTCGAATCGATCAAGCCCTCGTATGTGCAGGAACGTTACCGCCAACTGACGGCCAGCACCGACGCCGATGTGCAGCGTGTGCAGGACGCCTTTCCCACCTTGCCGACGCGCATCGCCGAGCAACTGCTCAGCGAACTCAGTGCCCAGCAATTAGAGGCCTTTCGCGCCAGCGCGCGCCTGCCGGACACGCTCGCCGAGCTGGCGCAGTGGGCCGAACAGGAAACCCGGGTATCCCGGGCCTATGAAAACCTGCACCTGAACACACCGTTCGACCTCGATAGCCAGCGCCTGGCCCTGCGCACCCTGGAAACCCTGCCAGGCTGGCGCCGCGGGACCCGCGTGGAGTTGCGCCAGCGTATGCCTGGGGATGCCGAGGACCTGTTGCTCGATGCCATCGGCGAGGTGGACAGCACGCCGGTTAAAACCCTGGTGCAGCTCAGTGACGGGCAGTTCGAAGGCAACCCTTCCACGGATGTGTACGACGCCATTGTCAACGCGTTGTCACCCGGCGAGCGTATCGACATGAAGCTGGCCGACGCCGCGCAATTGCGCGCCGCCATCCAGTCCCAGCCCTTGCCCCGCGAAGCGTTGCGTGCATTGTTGCTGGAACACCCGGTGCGTAAACCTGCCTACGACCCCACGATGCGCCTGCTCGGTGGAGGGCGCGGCTTCGAGAAACTCAAGGCCCGGCTCAGCAGCTCAGCCCAGCGGGTACGCAAGCTCTATCCGTCTTTCAGCGACGCGCAAGTCGACACCTTCATTGAGTCACTGGGCAGTGATGTACGGTCAAAACTGACCCGGCGCGAAGCCGAATACCGCCAGCTCGAAGACGACCTGAACACCTGGGTCGAGGCCAACAAGCCGCGTACGGCGGGCTCCCAGTTCGACCGCGCCGGCGGCTATGCCGGCACGGTCGCCAGGGACATCAAGCGTTGCTGGCGCCGGGAGTCCGGCACTGCGCTTAAATTCATCAGCGGCATGCCGTTGGACCTGCCCGCGCTCACGGCAGATTTCAGCCATGTGACCGAACTGGAACTGCACACCCGTCAATGGAGCGCCAACGCTCAAACCTTCTTGAACAATTTCACCCAGGTTGAAAAGCTGAGCCTGGTCAATTGCGAACTCACGACAATCCCCGAAGGGCTTGATCGGATGCCCCGGCTGACCCAGTTGCGCCTGAGCCAGAACAAGATCGTCCTGACCCCGGACAGCGCCGCGCAACTCAGCGCGCTGCACCCGTTGGAAAGCCTGGAGCTCTCGGGAAACCGCCTGGGTCGCACTCCGGACGTCAGCGCCATGCACGGGTTGAAAAGACTGGACCTGTCCTATACCGGAATCGAGCAGTGGCCGACCGGCCTGCAGGACAAAACCGGCCTGGAATTTCTCAACCTGCGCGGCAACCGCCTGCGCGAAGTGCCCGACCTGTATCTCGACCCACCTCCCGAACAGTTGGAGGCGATTGCCGGGATCAACAATGTCACCTTCCTGAAAGGCAACCCGCTCCCCGACACCTACCGTTCGCGTTTCGACGCTTACTGGCGGCGCCTGGGAGATCAGCGTCCGGATTTGATCAAGACCCATGATGTTTTTGACATCAGCAACCCGCCGCTTGAACGCGCGCGTGCGTTGTACCCGAATCGCAACGCGCTGGAGACCCGGCAGTTTATCTGGGGCCTGGGGGAAGGCCTGGAAGCAGAGTTGCAACGCCTGGAACGGGAGTTCGCCCAGCTCAACACGCAGCTCAATACCTGGGCTTCCGCTGGCGGCAATGTCAACAACCGCACCGGCACCGGTTACGTTCGCACCGAGCAGCGTGCGCTGAATGCTCTGGGTCGAGATGATCGTTACCTCGCCAAGAATCGGATCATCGCCTGTTGGCGCAAGGAAACGCCGGCCAAACTGGCCTTCGATGGCACCCCCATCGGCCTGGAACTGGACCTCAGCGGCCTCAACCTGCAGAGCCTGCCGGAGCTGGATGCGGACTTCAGCCACGTCGGCTCGCTCAAATTGAACAACATGCAGTTGAGCACCAGCCCCGAGCAATTCCTGCTGCGTCATCGCGGGGTACGCTGGCTGGATATATCGCAGAACCAACTGCGCGAGCTGCCGGCGGCGCTCAATGAGATGAACGGGTTGACACGCTTGTGGCTGCACGGCAACCAGATCCAGCTCAGCGCGCACACCGCTCAGGTGCTGGCCCAGCGGTCAACGCTTCGCCTGTTGACCCTGGCCTACAACCCCTTGCGCGTCGCTCCGGACTTCAGTGCCATCACCGACATGCGTACGTTGAACATGCGCAATTGCGAACTCGAGAGCTTCCCGACCGGGCTTGGTGCACAACCGTCGCTGGTACAGATCAATCTGGCGGGCAACCGCATCTCCAGCCTCCCCGAGGCCCTCATCAATCCACCTGACGAACAACTGGCGCAGTCCTCCAGGCTCACTCACCTCATCGAGTTCACGGGCAACCCGCTGACCGAGGCGGCGCGAGAGCAGCTGAACCACTACCGGGCGCGGCTTGAACAGGCGGGCCTGAGCTCGGTCGACCACCCCGACAACCTGGTCTCCTCGGCACTGCGGCTCTTGCCGCCGCCACGCCCCCAAGCCATCGATCAGGCGCAGGCGCGGCGCTGGATGCAAGCAATGTCCCCCACGCAGATCAGCACCCGCATGGCCCAGTGGGAGCAACTGCGCGCACAGCCAGGCAGTGACGGCTTCTTCGCCATGCTCAAGGACATGCGAGAGGCCACCGCCGGCCATGCAGACCTGCAAGCCCGGGTGTGGGCGGTGATCGATGCCATCACGCCAAACACCGTGGAATCCGCGGCGCTGCGCGAGCAGATGTTCGAGTGGGCCGGACGTCCGACCTGCTGCGACCGCGCCGGGCTGTCGTTCAGTAACGTGGAGGTCATGACCATGGTGCACAACGCCAAGGCACTGGCCAGCGATGTGAGTCAGGGCGCCGCGTTGATCAAACTGTCCAGGGGGTTGTTCCGCCTCGATGAGGTGGAAAAGGCCGCGCTGCAGGACATCGCCCGGCGCACCCAGGCGATCAATGACAACCCCGCTTTGTCGGCGGTCGAAAAAGCTCAGCGGATCGCCCTGCTCGAAGAGGTCGAGATCAGGCTGGCCTATCGCTTTGAGCTCAAGGACCCGGACCAGCTGGATTTGCCGGGACAACCGCAGACAGCGATCTTTACCCGCGGTAGGGTCAGCGCAGAGGCCCTGAAAAAGACCCGCGAGGACATCCTCAAGCTGAACGATTCGCCGGCCGAGTTCCAGGCCCTGGTCTCCCGGGATTTCTGGCAGGAGTACCTGACCCACAAGTACCGGGCTCGGTTCGAAGCGCAGAGCGAACCTTTCCACACCAGCCTGGAGGCCCTGCACCGCCAACACGCCGAGGGCCGGTTGTCCCAGGCCAACTACGAGCACCAGGCAAAGGACCTGCAGGCCCAACTGGCGATCGAGGAAGCCAGCCTGATGGAGACCCTGACACGCACAGAGTTGCAAGCCAACCCCGTCACCTGACTCACCGGGCGCCGGGGTTCGCACCCTGGCGCTGTTTTATCTACCCCAGGCGCCGCCCACTGACGTGATCTGCTGTCTGCTCCCACTACCTCAGGAGAGACCGCATGACGGTTCAACCTTCGCCCGTCGAAGCCACTACCCCCGTGTCGAAAAGCGTGCACGATACGTTCCTCAAGAATGCCGTGCCCGATTGGCTGAAAAAAGCCACGCCGCAACAGTTAGATGCACTCAAGACCGCGCCCGACGCAATGCCAGACTGGTACCAGCACGCCTCTGCGGCGCAACGCCAGTCGCTTATGGACTGCATCACCGCCGGCTTCACGGCTCAGAGCGCGCTGGACAACGCCATGTCCCAGTTGCAGGACATCGACACCTTCGCCCGGCCGTTGTTGGTCAAGGCCCTCAAGGAT
>NZ_JBYSZX010000036.1:0-10572 GCF_058787615.1 Pseudomonas sp. FW305-3-2-15-C-LB1
TGCGGATCATCAACTCTGGGTCAATCGAAGGACGCCCAATTGGGCTGTAAAAATCGGCGAGGTGATGGCGCAGGTCGTTCAGATCGAGACACTGATCAATGCTTCGCAGAAGGTGATTGGCTGGGATGTGATCTTCAAGGTTGAACGAGTAAAACAGTCGATCCTGCCCACTCGATAACTGTCCCATCATGCTGTGTGCTTCCTTGCTGGCCAATGCAGAGATTTTGCCGCAGGCCAGACAGGGGAGCTACTTTTTCAACAGAATCGGCCGATTGCTGCCGCTGACGGCGTGCAATTATCGGCAATAAACGAACTGTGGGAAGCGTCTGGAAAGCCCGGGGCCGCTCAGGTTGGCGCTAATTTTGGAGTAGCTCTTCCAAGCAGTGAGCCTCTGAAATTCCAAACCCTACAAGCTCGCTTACTACTCTGTCGAGATCTTCGTAAACAGCTGTGTTCTTCCTTACATCTTCAAAATTTGAGGTACAGATGCGCTTGACGATTTCACACCATCGCTTACCAATTCCATGATCAATCCAGAATGTTCGAGAGTCTGGGTATGTCTCAATCCAGCTTTTCCCTGCTTGAATCAGTATGTCTATATGCTCACAACACGGAGCAACTTCAAGAAGATTGAGTGCTACGACTGCCACAAATGGAGAGGGACCGGACTTAACCAGCAGCCCCAGTAAAGGCAAAATCGGACGAATACGCTCGATACCTTTCTCAAATAAGTAACTATTTGTATTCCCTCCGAATTGATGATTGTTGAAAAACAGTCTGGCGATAGCGGGAGCGATATGTATTTCGATACCTCCCTGCGCTGAGCCACTCAGACGTTTCCAACCCCAACTTTTCATCATGCGATCCGCAAATGCTTCACGAATGGCTACTGCGACGGCGTCTTCTACTAAGGCACCGTCGAAGTAAACCTGATCAAAGCTACCCAAGAAGCTGGCGAGGACATCAAAGAAGTTCAGGTCTGGAAGTGAGTTGATTGGTGTCGTAACGAATTCCGCTACGTAATTCAAGGGAAGGCCCACGATGCAGCGGGCAACCACGTCAAAGAACGCACTGTTCCACTCCAATGGCGCGTCGCTGGACTCCTCTCCGTTGGTAAGGGAGCCGCCATTTGCCTCCATCGTCCAGGGCATGTAAGTCTTAGCCACATCCCGCAGCCATGTACACGTCGAGGCATCGCCCAGACTCTCTATCTGACGAAGCCATAGGGCTGCCGTCTGATGGTGAACCGTTTGTTTCAGAGGACGCTCTTCTGGTTCTGAGAGGGTTTCTACTCGCCCGGGTAAAGCAGGGGGTATCCGTAGACGTAGCCTCAAGCGGACAGGTTTTTCCGGAAACAAGGGCCAAGCTGGTTCATTACCGTCGCCTTGCAGCCAAGCCATCTCGCTGTCCACTGCCGCCATGGCTGCCTTTGTTTGACCTTCTATGAGTATTATCTTTTCCTCATCCGGCGCATTCCACTCGCTGACAGGAACAATGCATGCGCGCATTGCGCAGCGCAAAACCGCACGAGATAGACGCTCGTCTGTAGCATGGAGGACATCAAGTGCCGCACCAAAGCCATGAGCTATGGCATGGTTGCCGCCGGCCGCAACCTCAAGCAGTGTCTGCATGTTGTTGACGGTGTTTTCATGGGCCAAAACGTTGATCAAACCGACATAGGCGATGGCGCTCAGGTTGAAACGAAGGCCGGTTCGAATCTGAAATAAAGGATCGGCGTGTGATTCTATAGCTTTTTGCAACTGCGCTTTTGCCCAAGTTCCATGCAGGGATCGTAGGTTTGCATCTCCGTCTCGCATAATCATCATAGCGGCGGCAAGTACGGCCTCTCTCTGCATAGTCACTGATATGTCTTCAGTGTTATCAATGGACAGTGATACCTGTTCTTCAGAAGCCTGCTCTGCCCACAACACTGCGCTCTTCAAGTGTTCGGGGTCACGGAAAGAGGGGCCTTCAATAGCTGATGTGATCGCGTGCCGCATCATGAAACCCGAAGATTCGGGCGCGGCGGCTGACAGTCGTTGCAAATGAGCGCTTTCCTGAGTCGGTGACACATACCGGCGACCTCTTACCGTCGAGCCATCGTTCTGCACCGCCTCAAACTCGTGCCAGTTGCAAGTATCGGTACGGTTCAACGCATGCAGCACCATGAACTCCGGATGCCCTAGATCCGATTGATCGCTGGCAGGTCCCAGACGTTCCTGTGCCTGGTTTAGCAGTGCTTTAAGCTGCGTAAACTGTGCTGGAGAAACATACAAAGAATAGTTTCCAAGCAAGTCGACGAGTGTGGCTCTTCTGGACACGCGCCCCTTCAGCTCGGTAGAGCTGGTCGTTCCCCGCGGTTCTTTCTGCAGCCCCCGAAACCCGAACGGGTCGGGAATTTCCATTTGATCGTGGACCTGACGCATGTGATCAATGCACAGGAGTTCTGGGCAACCCAGAAACTCGGCGATGTGCGCGGAGGATTTTGGCCAGTGCGAAATAATCAGATCTACTGCCACGAGCAGATAGGCAGCACACGAGCCTTGTGGTCCGAGAACATCGTTAAGAACCATCTCGAACGGGTCACCCGCCTCAATACGTCGATGAGCCCAGGCCTCTAACGCCATCAGTGCCGACGTTACGGACGCGTAGTTACTTTGCCTTGGCCAGTAATAGCTCCTCCTCCAAGGAAAAATGCGCGCACCCTCTTCATATGCGAGATGAATCACGTCGTCGCCAATCGGGCGGCCATTTGATTGGTAGGAAATAGCGTGTGCGACCAGCCGGTGAATCAACGCTAGCCCAATTTCCGGAGAATTTGTTAAAAGCTCTAAGAACGGTCCTTGAGCGGGGGATGCGGGGATGAATGAATGATCGACATACGTGAAAGCGTCGGCTCTCTCTCGATAGTAACGATCATCATCCGGTTCAGGAATGTTGATCAGTGCTAGCTCGGTAAGCTTCGCCAGCTCAACCGGGGCCGCCTGCGCCAATGTGCCGCGCATCTTCAGAATACTGTGGACTAAATGATCGTTATGCTCACTATCGATAACTGCCTTGAGGTACTCGGCGGCCAGATCGGGTGTTGCACGCGCGAACAGGGTAAAGCCATCTCGGAGATCCGTCCGTAACGACTCTATTTGATCGCGCCCAAGACCGTCCCAAAACCTGGGCGCCTCTATCTGATCAGGAAATACATTCCTAGGCTCCATCTGCCGAAGCCAGCAATAGAGCTGGAGGTTCGTGAGTGGCGTTATTGACGTCAACCCAAACGTACTGATCGAAAAGGTTGTGTAGAGGGCGACGACGTCCGGGGTAGCCTCTCCGGCAACATCATCGCCAACGCTTAGCAGCCATTGTACTAGCGGGAACGCGACAGGGCCTTTTAACACGGTGAGGCCTGCTGGGATGAAGGTGGTCTCAATACCGGCAGTGGCGAAAACCTGGGCCGCCGGAGCGACATCAATGGCCATTACGGTACGAATAAGTTCACGGAGCAGTAGTGCCTTGTCAGCCAACAGGATTGACTGAGCCCGCGGCAGTAAGACCTTTGCCGCTTCAGATCGCCCTAGCGCAAGCAGTGCCGCTCGTCTCCATGACCTGTGGAGGCCCTCACCACTGACGCTTACGAGAAAAACATGCCAGGACTTGCCATCTGCCGCGCTCTCAATTGCCATTCGTGCCGCGAGTTCGACGCCGCGAAAAAGCACTGCAGGTGCTGGGCGTTTCAAGTCAAAACTCTCGACCAGGCGCGCATTGTCATTCAGAGCGCAGCCGATTGCCCACTCCCGAAATACGTCGTGTCGGAAAGACACACGGTCCCCTACTAAGTTGCGCAATGCTCCACTGGCAACCAACGCATCGATGGCTGTCGGAGGGTGCGCTCCAACCTCAAGCGCATCGCGACCAGCAAGCGCCTGGGCCGCCAAGTCGTTCAGCAGGCGTCGACGATTTCTCCACTCGGCGTCGCGATTACCATCTGCAGTGTTCCACCACTCGCCGGCCATTTCGGCTTCTGTGCGCGGCATATGTGCATTTGCCGGCCGACTTGCGAGGCGAGCGAGCCTGAACAGGTTTCTCGTGACGGCTCTTGCGGGATGACTATCACTCAGCAGCGGCGTTAACGTCTGATCAATCCCTATAAGTTGTTCGATTTCTGAGGCGCTCAAACCATCAATAAAAATCATCGGCGCACGCCCCAAGCGATCAAGAGCATCGTCAGGCAACCAACTTGGTTCCTCTACGCCAAAGTCAGTTCTTGCCGTGGCAAGGACTGACACTCCGGCAATGTGTGATGCAGCCCGGAGAATATCAACGACCGTCGCACGCTCCTCGATGCTGTAGGAATCAAGGTTGTCCAGAAACACAACGGCGCCGCCGTCGTTCGCCAGCTCTGCCAATAGCTCTGGGAGCAAGCCACTGAACGCTATCTGCGCACGCATAGCGGTCCAGCCCCGCGGAACACAGCGCCCAGGGCTCAAGACGAGCACGTGCCCTTCTATTTGCAGGGATTCGGCAAGCTGACGTAACACACCCGACTTGCCGACACCGGCATCGCCCCGGATTTCGACGTAGCGTCCGGCGTCAAAAGCCGCGTGAACCTCGGCAATCCGCTCATGTCTGCTGAGGACCGCTTTCCCTACATGATTGACGATGTCGTCAAGTGCTTGACGTGCATTTTCGGCGAGGGCAGCACGACTTTCCGCGTGCCGTCGCTCTCCGGACAGTCGAAAGCCGAGGAGAACAAGACATTCCAGCAACGTTGTGCGGGTCCTGTCGCCCGCGCTTTTGGCGATGTCGAAGGCGAGCTCAACAAGCGTTCGCCAAAATGCATCTGCGCGGGAAGACTCTTCCGCGTGGAGCGTGCGCAGCGCTCTTTCCCGAGCAAGGTCTTCCGATGCCGAACCTTGCGTCGTGAAGTCGAAAGTTAGTATCTGGAGGCGACGAAGTAACTTCCAGACTGTTTCTTCATCATGAGCTGCTCCCTCATCTTTCAGGTGACTTTGAAATGTCGTAACAAAGACACGCATATCCTCGTTGGCAACACCGGGAAGCTTGAGCTGGGCAGCGAGTGTTGCGGAGTCTCCAATCTGTCGCGCGATTGCCAGCACATCTTGGTATGGCCCATCGATCTTGCGCGAGCTCCTGGCAGTGGCAATGGCGAGCTGATAATTCGTTGACCAGAAATCAGATCGACGCATCACCACAGCAATCTGACCCACCACTTTCCGGAAAACTGCATCGCCCGGGCTGAAGGTAATGGTACGTTTTACTTGGATCTCCAATACCGCAGGTCTTCCGGTATTATCGGTTGCGTAAATGGTGACGTCATCCAGTGCCCGTCCAGCGTTTGCTTGCTGAAGCAAAACTCGATCAATTGTTGTGCCAGGAAGGCCTCGCGGGGGGGCGCCGCAGAGCATGGCGAGCAGATAGAATGCAGCGACTTGCCCCTCAAAATGCGCGCCGGCGGGGCCACTGGCCGCCGGGCTCGTTCCAGACGTATCAAGTTGCCCAGGGATATCTGATGGGGTTAGCGCTTCTTTCATAACGATCTCGCTAAACAGTATTGAGCTGCCCTTTCGCGTGCCCTGCTTTTCTTAGCGACAAGGCCCTAGTTTGGACTTATACAATCTCAGAAAAATGAGGGGCGGGGGAATTTATATGTCTTAAGAGCTGGCGCGACGAACAGCAGGTGCGGCGAAAAATTGAAAAGCACGAGTTTTTCTAGATACCACTTTTCCTCAAAAAGTCGTCTTACGCCACTATCTGCTTTTGGTGGGCAGCAGTCACTCAGCAATCAAAGCAAAATCTCAAAAAACGAACAAGCGGGTTACAATTATTCTTTCTGGTCCCGATGCCCGCATCTTGCCGGTTGCAACCGGATAATCCATTCATTGCCTCCCTTAACGACTTCACCGTAGGCTTCCAACGAAGGTTGTTGGAATCTGTCAGGAAGCAGTTATGAATCGAGAGGCAATCGAGCATGCATTGGCAACGAAAAAATCAATGCAAGCGGCATTAGATTCAGGGGAAATCAAGAGCCGCGAGCACTTGATGGAAGTAGCTATCAGCTACGGCTTGACCGTCACGAGAAACGGCAACGATTATGCAGGCTTTCAATGCGAAAGCGGTAAGCGACTGCGGGTACATTTCCAGTTCAATGACCGACCACCGAAGGTGTCTAGAGCGCCAGGGCCAAAGCTCCGCAGGATTACAACGGGGTACTGGATTTACGCGCTGATCGCTCAAAGTGAGGATGGCGACCGGAGGGCTTGTTACGTGGGGCAGGCCGCCAATCCACGTAGGCGATTTCGAGAGCACTCTAATAGGCAAAGAGAAGGGCGCGGCTCTTATGCTCTCTTCAGATGGGCTGAGCTCCATCAGACTGAGGTCCACGCAGTGTTGCTTACTTGGGCAGCCGGAACGCAAAGTAACGCAACCTATTACGAAGGCTACTGGCTTCAGCGTGCTCAAAACGCTGGATATGAAACGCCTGATGTGCAGAACTGGGGTAGGTTGCCACAACCTGAAAGCTTGCCTGGCCAGCCCCTTCAGTGGCCGATGGATATGGTTAAAACCCACTCGATATCTCTTACTAAGGTCGTGACGCACAACATCACACCTCATGTTCTTTACGGTGACACGCTGCTCCTGGAATCCGATCATCCTGATGTTAACCCTTGAGCTCCACCAGCAATTGGAAGCGTATAGCGGGAACCGCGCACATCGTCCCATAGGTATTTGGGTTCTCGACAGGAGGTAGTAAGGACTTATGTTGTAGAAACCGGAAGATTATTTGACTGCCGCTAACGGAGCTCAAACTTATGAGTAAGCGGCGACATACTCTTGAGGTGTCAAAATACAAGTGCTGCAGGGCGTCTAACAAAACTAACACCACGATAAACGGAAAATAGTTGGTGTTGATAAAAACTAAGGATGTGATTGTTTGAAAGATGAATTAGATGTGGCTAAAAGATACGGTTTGTTTTGGGCGTCTAGCCTTGTGGAGGGGGAGGACAGAGTGCCCATAGCTGACGGCACTTACATTCAACAGCCTGAGCGTTTTTCTGAGACCTTCTGGGATGTTTTCGACAAACTGCATCAGCTCAACGACTACTGTTTTCTTCAGCTCGTTGCGGTGGAAAAGCAAAGAGTAGAGCTCTTCAACCAGCGCGAATCGTATTTGGCCAGACCTAATCAGGGAGCTGAGGAAATCGACTGGCTCGATGATCAAACTCCCCGCTGGGAAGATAATCTGGCCGTAGTCACCCAGGCTACATCGATTGTGTTGCTATGCAGCTTTATGGAGTGGGGCTTAAAGCGCGTAGCCAAAGACCTGTATGGCGTTATTCCGCGCAAACCTGCGCGCCCCGCTATGAGTGACATCCAATTTTTCTTGGAACACCTCAAACAATCAGGGCTTCCCTTTAGGATGGATCCTGCAGTGTTAGATGCCATCGATAGCTTTCGAAACGTTCGAAATGCCTTTGCTCATGGTGAATGGGCGAGTGTTGAGGACCAACTGGCTAAGATTTCGCTACTCACCTGCTTCGAAAGCGTTGCACAGGTTTTCGCTTGTTTAGAGTCTGCTTCGTGGGACGGCCCCTGGCGTAATACCACTCTAGATACTGAAGGGCATCACTCGGACCTGCAAAAATGCGAACTCTGAGTCATCTCTGCTCGTAAACTTTTGAGGGGCGATCCGGAGAACTGGCTGGTCAAGAAATATGACTGTGCCAAGTGGAAAGCGAGACAACCACCCAGATGTGGATGGTTGCCCGAAGAGATGAAAACGCTGCCTGCTATTACTGCATAAGTTTCATAAACGCCATCATCACACCGACGGCAGCAGATAACATGACTCCCATGCGAATGGTCAGTTTCACCTCTAGCTGTGAAATTTCTGACCGCAACTGATTGTGCAGATTTGCGATATCAACTTTGGTAGCGAGATACGTGTTCAAGTCAGACTCCATCGCTTCGATTACCGCGTTGATTTTTTGCTCGGGGACGTTGATTGAGGTCAGCGCCTGGTACAGAGCAATTTCGAGTTTCATAAGACCTCCAAAATAGCAAAGGCCGTCCCAATACGGGAAGACCCGTATTGGGTGGGGAGATAAGTGGCTTCCATCGACTTGAGGTCGACTGATCGCGCTAGCGGAAGCGGGGCGACCATGGTTTGGATCTCTACGGAAACCCGCAGCGCAGCCTGTAGATCCTGGCTGCTGGCATGTGGCTGAACAGGTCAGCCGGACACGCTGCCAATGTGAAAGTGAGAGATAGAACGGTCAATCCTGAAAGCGGCAGCATGTGTCTACGGATTGTTCCGTGAGTTTTGTGTGTAAGGTCCTACTTAGGTTCATCCGTGATGAGTTGTAGGTACGGATTGTTCAACGCCAATTCACCCAGTAACTCGCCCGGATTAAGCAACAGATAGCCGTGTAGCTGGCTGACCCGGCGTCCGCCCTGAACCTTGCAGGTCCATATGTTCAGGCCGTTGGATTGCTTGCGGTGTTGCTTGAGCTGTTCAAAGTGCTTTTGTGCCCATTCCCAGTCGGGGAGCTTTTCCTGTTTGGCCAGGTGAGCTAGGTGTGGGTGTTCCTGGGCGTAGCGCTGGAACAGGCCGGGTGTGATCAGAAACAAGGTGTTATCCACGTTATGCACCAGGGCTTTGGCGTCATTGATGCGTAGGGTGCGGCTACGAATGCCTTGGCTTAGCCAGTTCATAAATTGTTGTCCCGGTAAGATGGGATCGCCGTCGTTTTCGCCCACCCAGGGCGGGGCAGTGTCTTCGCAAGGCATAAAGTCCCAGAGGTGATCTGGTGGGTCGTTGATCGGAGCAGAAGAGTCCTCGGGAGCAAGTGTGGCAGGGACTTCGATGGTCACCGTTCCCGAGAACGCAGAAGGGCGTGCTGCATTTTCCCAGATCAGGGCCGGGGCTAATTTTAGAAAGGTAAAGCGGTGGGACCAGCCGTTCTCGCTGATGACGGTTGCAACCCAAATGGCTTTACCCTCTGCGTTAGCCTGGGCGATGCCATGTTCTTGCAACACATTGAAGACGGCTGTGTTTTTCTCAGGAACTCCATCGATCCCCTGGGCCAATAGATGAGCTCGCAGTTTGTCGCACACGGTTTTGCTGACCAGCCAAAGGGCGTCATTGGTGAGCCAGCCATCGGAGGCTTGCGGTTGGTTGAGTTTGAGCTCTTCGCTGATCAGGTAGCGCAGGCCCTCCAACAGCTTGCGCTGCAAGGCATGTTTCGGCGCGCTGAGGGCCTTTTCGGGATCACCGCCCAGCGCCTGGGCAACAGAAGCTTGGTCGGCGCGCATTACCAGTTCGCCGAGTTCTCCGGCGTGTTCGTAGTGACCGGCCAGGAGGTACAGCAATGCGCTCCAGAGCTCGGGGAAGCTGCTGAGCCAATCGAGCAAGGCTGCGTCAAGTATCTGGGTGTAGATCACGCCTGAGGCGGCGCCGTGCAGGCGGTACTGTCGATCCCGGCGATACCGTAGGCGATACGGCTGGTTTAGCGGGCCGTGCCAGGGGTGCCAAAGATGGCCGTTTTTGTATTCCACATGCACATCGACGACGATTTTGCCCAGGTCGTGGAGTAGGGCGGCGTAGGCGACTGCGGCTGTCCAGGCTTCTGATTGGGCTGCTTGGGTTTCCGGGGCTGCGCCGCAGGGCAGGAGATGAGATTGACGTAGCTTTAGAGCACAGGCGACGACCTCCAGGCCATGGTCGAGCATGCCACCGGGGTAAGCATGGTGGTGGTTTTCCGAGGCCGGCAGTAATTGGACCAAGGCGGCGTAGCGTTCCAGGGGGCCGAGGTACAGCGTTTTGAACTGGCTGCGCGAGAGCGACGTGCGTTGCCAGATCTGATCCAGCAGGTGTTGTCTGCGCGGGGGGGCGAGCAAGGATTGAGCTGATTGTGGCAGGGTTAGATCGGGTGAGAGGGGAGCCGCGCTGGTTTCTGCTTCTACTGCGGGGCACTTCTTCGTGCGGCGAAAAAAGGTGAGCATAATTTCGGCTCCGCAGCATGTTCAATGAGATGACCGTTTCCTTTTTGCAGGTAGGACCTTTCCTCTTGCAGCCTTTCCCTTGGTCTTTTTCCTTTTGGGCTGCTTACCTTTTAGAGGATGGCAGTTTGGAGCGAATTCCATGGGACAAGATCGTCAAGCTACAACGTCAATGCGACTGGGTGAGCGGCTCGGGCGAGTGTGTCGTGGCTACCTGTCGCTTGAGCGCCGAATGTTGAATCGTTCAAATGAAATGGGTGTTCCGTCATGGCTAGCTCAGCCCCTTTGCTGGATATTTAAGCTGTGCTTGATCGGGATTTTTTTGTATTTGACGTTCTGGATTGCTGTCATCGTCATCCTGGTTGCGTTGATTACTTGGCGAATCTTACGAGGGGGCTACGGCCAGCTCGAAAACCGACCGGAGTGGAGGGACGGACTGCTGGGCTATGGTCTCTACGATGAAACCGGTGCACGGGTTGATCGGGACTGTCAGATTTTTTGTGTGCGGGCCGGTAACGGCCTGCCGTCAGGCAGGCCCTAATTCTCACCAGGTTGGCC
>NZ_JBYSZX010000037.1:1766-3414 GCF_058787615.1 Pseudomonas sp. FW305-3-2-15-C-LB1
GTTGAGAAATTCGAATTTTCGGCGAATGTCGTCTTCACAGTATAACCAGATTGCTTGGGGTTATATGGTCAAGTGAAGAAGCGCATACGGTGGATGCCTTGGCAGTCAGAGGCGATGAAAGACGTGGTAGCCTGCGAAAAGCTTCGGGGAGTCGGCAAACAGACTTTGATCCGGAGATGTCTGAATGGGGGAACCCAGCCATCATAAGATGGTTATCTTGTACTGAATACATAGGTGCAAGAGGCGAACCAGGGGAACTGAAACATCTAAGTACCCTGAGGAAAAGAAATCAACCGAGATTCCCTTAGTAGTGGCGAGCGAACGGGGACTAGCCCTTAAGTGGCTTTGAGATTAGCGGAACGCTCTGGAAAGTGCGGCCATAGTGGGTGATAGCCCTGTACGCGAAAATCTCTTAGTCATGAAATCGAGTAGGACGGAGCACGAGAAACTTTGTCTGAATATGGGGGGACCATCCTCCAAGGCTAAATACTACTGACTGACCGATAGTGAACTAGTACCGTGAGGGAAAGGCGAAAAGAACCCCGGAGAGGGGAGTGAAATAGATCCTGAAACCGTATGCGTACAAGCAGTGGGAGCCTACTTTGTTAGGTGACTGCGTACCTTTTGTATAATGGGTCAGCGACTTATTTTCAGTGGCGAGCTTAACCGAATAGGGGAGGCGTAGCGAAAGCGAGTCTTAATAGGGCGTCTAGTCGCTGGGAATAGACCCGAAACCGGGCGATCTATCCATGGGCAGGTTGAAGGTTGGGTAACACTAACTGGAGGACCGAACCGACTACCGTTGAAAAGTTAGCGGATGACCTGTGGATCGGAGTGAAAGGCTAATCAAGCTCGGAGATAGCTGGTTCTCCTCGAAAGCTATTTAGGTAGCGCCTCATGTATCACTGTAGGGGGTAGAGCACTGTTTCGGCTAGGGGGTCATCCCGACTTACCAAACCGATGCAAACTCCGAATACCTACAAGTGCCGAGCATGGGAGACACACGGCGGGTGCTAACGTCCGTCGTGAAAAGGGAAACAACCCAGACCGTCAGCTAAGGTCCCAAAGTTATGGTTAAGTGGGAAACGATGTGGGAAGGCTTAGACAGCTAGGAGGTTGGCTTAGAAGCAGCCACCCTTTAAAGAAAGCGTAATAGCTCACTAGTCGAGTCGGCCTGCGCGGAAGATGTAACGGGGCTCAAACCATACACCGAAGCTACGGGTATCACGTAAGTGATGCGGTAGAGGAGCGTTCTGTAAGCCTGTGAAGGTGAGTTGAGAAGCTTGCTGGAGGTATCAGAAGTGCGAATGCTGACATGAGTAACGACAATGGGTGTGAAAAACACCCACGCCGAAAGACCAAGGTTTCCTGCGCAACGTTAATCGACGCAGGGTTAGTCGGTCCCTAAGGCGAGGCTGAAAAGCGTAGTCGATGGAAAACAGGTTAATATTCCTGTACTTCTGGTTATTGCGATGGAGGGACGGAGAAGGCTAGGCCAGCTTGGCGTTGGTTGTCCAAGTTTAAGGTGGTAGGCTGAGATCTTAGGTAAATCCGGGATCTTAAGGCCGAGAGCTGATGACGAGTTACCTTTTAGGTGACGAAGTGGTTGATGCCATGCTTCCAAGAAAAGCTTCTAAGCTTCAGGTAA
>NZ_JBYSZX010000037.1:3509-4733 GCF_058787615.1 Pseudomonas sp. FW305-3-2-15-C-LB1
CCATGCCGGTCGAAGATACCAGGCCGCTGCGACTGTTTATTAAAAACACAGCACTCTGCAAACACGAAAGTGGACGTATAGGGTGTGACGCCTGCCCGGTGCCGGAAGGTTAATTGATGGGGTTAGCTAACGCGAAGCTCTTGATCGAAGCCCCGGTAAACGGCGGCCGTAACTATAACGGTCCTAAGGTAGCGAAATTCCTTGTCGGGTAAGTTCCGACCTGCACGAATGGCGTAACGATGGCGGCGCTGTCTCCACCCGAGACTCAGTGAAATTGAAATCGCTGTGAAGATGCAGTGTATCCGCGGCTAGACGGAAAGACCCCGTGAACCTTTACTATAGCTTTGCACTGGACTTTGAATTTGCTTGTGTAGGATAGGTGGGAGGCTTTGAAGCGTGGACGCCAGTTCGCGTGGAGCCATCCTTGAAATACCACCCTGGCAACTTTGAGGTTCTAACTCAGGTCCGTTATCCGGATCGAGGACAGTGTATGGTGGGTAGTTTGACTGGGGCGGTCTCCTCCTAAAGAGTAACGGAGGAGTACGAAGGTGCGCTCAGACCGGTCGGAAATCGGTCGTAGAGTATAAAGGCAAAAGCGCGCTTGACTGCGAGACAGACACGTCGAGCAGGTACGAAAGTAGGTCTTAGTGATCCGGTGGTTCTGTATGGAAGGGCCATCGCTCAACGGATAAAAGGTACTCCGGGGATAACAGGCTGATACCGCCCAAGAGTTCATATCGACGGCGGTGTTTGGCACCTCGATGTCGGCTCATCACATCCTGGGGCTGAAGCCGGTCCCAAGGGTATGGCTGTTCGCCATTTAAAGTGGTACGCGAGCTGGGTTTAGAACGTCGTGAGACAGTTCGGTCCCTATCTGCCGTGGACGTTTGAGATTTGAGAGGGGCTGCTCCTAGTACGAGAGGACCGGAGTGGACGAACCTCTGGTGTTCCGGTTGTCACGCCAGTGGCATTGCCGGGTAGCTATGTTCGGAATAGATAACCGCTGAAAGCATCTAAGCGGGAAACTAGCCTCAAGATGAGATCTCACTGGAACCTTGAGTTCCCTGAAGGGCCGTCGAAGACTACGACGTTGATAGGTTGGGTGTGTAAGCGCTGTGAGGCGTTGAGCTAACCAATACTAATTGCCCGTGAGGCTTGACCATATAACACCCAAGCAATTTGACTACTCTAACGAGCATCAGATTGCGGTGTGTGAAGACGAAA
>NZ_JBYSZX010000038.1:0-2949 GCF_058787615.1 Pseudomonas sp. FW305-3-2-15-C-LB1
TCAACGGGCTCGCCGCCGAAACCACAAAGAAAATGATGAAGCCCACGCCCAGGGCGCCACGCTTGAGCTCCGTGGAGCTGTTGACCGGGAGAGATACGCTCATGTTGTTGACCTTATTGTATGAGGCAGTCGCTGTTGGATTGGGCCCGATCAAACGGCATCGGTGCCCTCTGGCGTTGTTGTTTTGGTTGCACGCTGAATTTGATCCTATGCCCGCCCCTGAGCCGCTCGCTATCCCAAATCGGTAGCATCCGAAGCGCCGCCCCAAAACAGGTCAAGCCACCCATGGCGTGCCCACAGGGTTTGCCGATTCGGGATAGCCGCTTATCGCGTCCCGCCGCATGCTCGCGTCACCCCGCCCTTCTCCCGGATGCCTTGCGTAGGAACCTCAGCCATGCGTTCAATTCACCTCACCCTCCAATGGCGCATCACCCTGCTGAGCGGGCTGTGCCTGCTGGTGGTGGTCGGCGCGCTGATCGGTGCCGGCCTGTACCAGAATCAACAGAGCGCCGATCTGCTCAAGCAGCAGAGCAGTCACCTGCTGGGGCAAGCCGCCGAGGCGCGCCTGCAGGCCCAGGCCGTTGCCCATGGCCAACACGTGGAGCGCTTTTTCAATGACAGCGCCCTGGTAGGCGAAGGGTTCGCCGAGCAGGTACTGCAACTGCGCGAGCAAACCCTCGAGGGCCGCCTCAGCGCCGCGCAATTGCGCGAAGCGCTGGTCAGCGTGACCCGCCAGGCCCTGCTCAAACAGCAGCACGTGCTCGGCCTGTACGTGGTGCTGTTGCCTGGCGCGCTGGCCGGCGCAGACGCCGAGTTTGTCGGGCAACGCGCCCTGGCCGGCAATGAAACCGGGCGCTTTGCGTTGTACTGGTCACAGAGCCTGCCGGGGCAGCTGGTGCAGGATGTGCTGACCGAAGAACAGATCACCGCCAACCATGCGCTCCCCGGCGCCGACCCGGACACCGATTGGTACCGCTGCCCCCAGACGCAACGGCGCACCTGCGTGGTGGAGCCCTACACCAGCCAAGTGGAAGGTCGCGATGTACTGATGAGCAGTATTTCCGTGCCGCTGATCGCCAACGGCCAGGTACTCGGCGTGGTCGGCATGGACGTCAGCCTCGACACCCTGCAAAAGCTCGCCGCCCAGTTGGGCCAGGATTTGTATTCGGGCGCCGGCGAAGTGAGCATCCTGTCGCCCGCCGGCCAGATCGCAGGACGCAGCGGCGCCGTCGCGGGGGACACTGTCGATATCCGCCAGCCCCTGCAGGTGGTGGACAGCAACCCCGGCTGGCACCTGCAAATCAAAGTGCCGCAAGCCCTGGTGCAGGCTCCCGCCCGGCAGATGCAAAGCGAGCTGGACAGCAAAAGCCGCGCCGCCAACGGTTTCAACCTTGGCCTGGGCCTGCTCGCCAGCGGCCTGGGTATGCTGCTGATCTGGGTGACCGCCTACGGCGTGACACGCCCACTGCTCAAGATGGTCGAATTGCTGGATGCCATCGTTGAAGGCGACGGCGACCTCACCCAACGCTTGCCCGCCGGGCGGCGCGACGAACTGGGCAGGCTGGCCGGTGGCTTCAACCGTTTCCTGGACACCTTGCAACCGATGATTCGCGCCATTCAAACCGCCGCCCGCGACACCCGGGACAGCGCCGACACCTCCTCGGGGGTTGCCCGCGACGTCAGCACCGGCATGCAACGCCAGTACCGCGAAGTGGAGCTGGCGGCCACCGCCCTGCATGAAATGAGCGCCAGTGCCCAGGAGGTGGCGCGCCACTCCCACAGCGCCGCCGATGCCGCCACCGCCGCCGAAAGCGCGAGCCGATCAGGCCAGGCGGTGTTCGCCACAGCCGAGCGCAGCATCGAGGCGCTCGATCAGCGCCTGGACGCCACGCTCCAGCAAGTCACCGCCCTCGCCGACAGCAGCCGCCAGATCGGCCAGGTGCTGGATGTCATCAGCAGCATTGCGCAGCAGACCAACCTGCTGGCGTTGAACGCCGCCATCGAGGCCGCCCGGGCCGGCGAGCAAGGGCGGGGTTTCGCGGTGGTGGCCGATGAGGTCAGGCACTTGGCGAGCAACACCCAGCGCTCGGTGGAACAGGTACGCACGGTGATCGAAACGCTGCAACAGCTGAGTGAGGACGTGGTGCACAGCACCCAACTGAGCCGTGATCAAGCCAGCGGCAGCGTGGTCCAGGTGCAACAGACCCGCGCCGCGCTGGCGGGTATTTCCCAGGCCGTGGATGTGATCGAACAGATGAACCAACAGATTGCCAGCGCGGCCCTGGAGCAAAGCACAGTGGTGGACGACATCAGCCACCGGGTCAGCGATATCCGGGGCATCAGCGAAACCCTCAGCCAGCGCATGCACGAGGCCGCGAAGGCCAGTGATGCACTGCGCGAAATGGCCAGTCACCAGCAGCAGCTGGTGGGCCATTTCCGGGTTTGACGGGGGAGGAGCCAGCTGCAGGGCACGCCTTAGAGCTTGTGGCTGCCCAACGCCCGGAAGCGTTCCGGCGACGCCTTGCGCAAGCGGGCCGCCAGGTACACACCGCCCAGCAGGGCCAGGGGAATGATTGCGCAGAGGCCATAGGACAGGAGCTGGCTGGCCCCGGTCAGCACATCGAAGTGCACCACCGCCAGCGCCAGCACTGCGAACAGGGCCAGGCAGGAGAAACCGGGGAAAATCCGTGCACGCCAGATCCCCACCTTGAGTTCGGGATGGCGCCGGAAGAACACCAACACCGCGACGGAAGTCAGCGCCATCAGCAAGATCACGCACAACGTGGCCAGGTTCGACAGCCAGGCGAACAATTGCAGGATCGGGTCGGCATCCATCGCAGCAAAAATCAGCACCACCACTGCGGAAATCAGACTCTGCAAGGCCGAGCCCATGTGCGGGCTCTGGTGTACGCGATGGGTGGTGCCCAGCAGGCTGTGCAGCAACCCATC
>NZ_JBYSZX010000039.1:0-2190 GCF_058787615.1 Pseudomonas sp. FW305-3-2-15-C-LB1
GTGAGTAGGTTCTCCGGTGGAGATCGTGCGTGAGTTCAGCCGATCTGCAAATCCGACTTTTTCAACAGAATCGGCCATAAGCGGACGTATGCAAGCAACCGCTACCGGCCCTTTACGACAGGCAGCAATTTGCCGGTTAGTGGGGCTTATCCGAGACGAGTATGAGCGGAACAGAAAGGACCGTTCATTACTCAAACTTTAAATCGACTAATCAACACGCCAAAGGATGTGGCCAAGCGCGACAATTCGTAGCTTGAAGCATTGGTTTGATGTGCTCCGGCCGCTGTTTGTGTTGAAAGGTCCTGAATGTTTATCAGGTTACGATCAACCTCACGTGCAACCTGAGCCTGTTCTTCAGCGGCACTTGCGATCACGAGGTTCCTTTCACTGATGGTTGAAACACCCTCGGTGATTCGTTCAAGAGCCTGGCCAGCCTCCACGGACTGCGCCCGCGTATCGGCTGCCAGCTCTTTACTTTTATTCATCGCGAAGACGGCTTCATCAGCTCCAGAGCGCACCTGTTGCATCATCGATTCAATGTCCGCCGTCGATGCTTGGGTCCTATGGGCAAGAGCGCGCACCTCATCCGCTACAACAGCGAACCCACGCCCTTGCTCGCCCGCCCTGGCCGCTTCAATGGCTGCGTTCAAGGCCAAGAGGTTAGTCTGCTCGGCAATGGCTCTGATCACATCAAGAACTTTAGTGATCTCGTTGATGCGGGTGGCAAGCACCTCAACTTTGGCAGTTGAATTTGAAATCTCATCCGCCATCAATCCAACTGAATTAACAGCTCTGCGTACCTGATCACGACCTTCTACAGCATTGCGGCTGGCTTGCTCTGAGGCTTCAGAGGCACCCGCCGCATTTCTGGCGACTTCATCCACGGCTGCAGTCATTTCGTTCACCGCCGTCGCAGCTTGCTGAATCTCATCATTCTGCCGCGTCAGGCCGCGTGAGCTTTCTTCAGTAACCGCGTTTAACTCTTCAGATGCAGAGGCCAATTGGTCAGCAGCGCTGCCAATTTCGCTTACCGTAGTTCGTAAGTTATTCTGCATTTTATCGAGTGCGCTCAGCAGTACACCGACTTCATCTCGTCCACTGATTACAATGTGTTTAGAAAGGTCACCATCAGCCACTTCCTCAGCGCTTCGCAACGCGATGGATAGAGGAAGAGTGATTGAACGTGTGATAATCAGTCCCAAAGCGATGGCTGCTAGGAAAGCAATTATTACACCTATACCCAATATCCAGTAAGCACTCTTTGTCTCGGCCTTTGCTGCATCTGCTACCTCACCGCTTTGGCGATAGTTGGAAGCAACAATAACTTGAAGATTATCACTTACTCCCTTGAATGCCGGCGAGACTTTCTCCTGGAAAATCTTGGTAGCGCCATCAATATTACCTGCCTTAGCTAATTCGATCACTGTGCGTGCATCCTGCAAATAGGCTGGCCAGTTTTTTTCGAACTGATCACCTGCCGCACGCTCGTCATCAGCGAGAGGAGTTTGTCGGTACTCCTTGAAAAGTCGGTCAGCCTCTTTCTCGTTTTCAGACATGGATTGAACAGCAGTGTCAAATTTAAGATCTTCTTTTGCGTACTTGTAGAGTAGAGCAGCGTGTAAAGATCTGGAGTACGAAAAAACACTTGCGCGGGCATTAGCTGTATTATAAACAGAAATTAAATTATTGCTTACAATGCCTTCTATTGCATCTTTTTGTTTAGTGATACCTGAATACCCTAAGAATCCCACTCCTAAGGTGATCATTGCGCACACTAAAAAAGCAGAAATCAGTCGCGAGGAAAGCTTGGTTCTACGTAATGCGTCCATAAGACTCTCAATAATTATTAATTGGTTATCCAATCAGGCTTGGTGCGAGTACTGTGTCGGAAGAAAAAACCATAACTATAATTTTTATTTTATTGTCCTGATAAATGACCTTTTTTAAGGCGGAGGCTGGTTTTTTGATAGTAATCAACAGCTGAACGAGACAACACAATAGAATTTCTATCGAGTCGATAGCGCATGCATAAATGATAGGGTTTAAATAATTTAACCCGGGTTTTAAGCGAATGTAAGCCAGGCGATTGCCTACTTCAACGGCCGTAAAGGGTCGATTCTGTTGAAAAAGTCGGATTTGCAGATCGGCTGAACTCACGCACGATCTCCACCGGAGAACCTACTCACCACA
>NZ_JBYSZX010000040.1:0-1805 GCF_058787615.1 Pseudomonas sp. FW305-3-2-15-C-LB1
AAATGACAGTGCCGACCAGCGGTATTCTCGGCTCACAGCACCACCACCGACACCGTGTTATTACGCGCATTGGCCACTGTCCCGTCCTGAATAAGGTTTACGCCTTCTGACCTATCTTCAGGAGGAGTCAATGGATTCGGGCAAAAGGCGGAGCCAGCGTGACTACACGCTAGCCTTTAAATTATCGGTCGTAGACCAGGTCGAAAAGGGCGAGTTGAGTTATAAAGAGGCTCAACGGCGCTACGGCATTCAGGGCCGGTCCACGGTACTGGTCTGGCTACGCAAGCACGGCCGGCAGGACTGGAGCCAAGGCGCCTCAATTCGAGAGCCGAGGAGCAGGTCCATGATCGAGCCAACCCTCCCGCTGACCCCCGAGCAGCGGATCAAAGAGTTCGAAGAACAGCTGGCGCTAAGCAATCAGAAAGCGCAATTCTTCGAAGCCGTCGTGAATGTTCTGAAGAATGACTACGGTGTTTCCGTCGTAAAAAAGCGACCCGGCAAGTCCTCTCGCAAGGGCAAATCCAAGGCCTGAGCATCACCAGGGCTTGCCTGTTCATGGGCATTTCGCGCCAAGCGTATTACCAACGCAATCGGGCTTTCGACGAGAGGGCTCGTCAAGATCAAGAAGTCATGGACTTTGTTCTTGAAAAGCGCCGCCGCCAGCCACGGATAGGCACGCGCAAGCTGCATTACCTGATGAGCGTCGAAGTTGGCGCATCAGTGCGGGTCGGCAGAGACCGCTTGTTTAGCATCCTGCGCAATGCTCGAGTGTCCCGTCCTGGGCGGGCTGTCATTGTGGAGTACAAGCATATAGGAGGTCAGAGGTCGACCAACGCAATGGTACTCGATCGGTAGTTTGAGACTAGCAGATGCTTGCCGTTGGGCGTCACTTGTAAATATTGGGGGCCGTTGAAGCCGCTTAGCGTGTTCACAAGTTTCGGTTGGTCTTCTGAGGTGTCGAAGATGTGTACTTTATCAGTGCCGTACTCTGTTACATAAAGTAGCGCCTCAGAAGGGTTAGTGGCTACTCCTACAGCGGAGTTAAAGCCTTGATTTGTATTTATTATCTTGTTGAGCAGGCGATCAAAGGTGCCCACGATAGAACCCGACACGTAGAAGCCTTTATTGTCGGTGTTAGAGAAAGCAATGCCGCTGACAGGAGGGGAGAAAGGTGCATTGAAAATGAATGCGTCTGAGCTTGTATCGAATCGACGTACCCCCCAATTGCCGTACCAACCGTAAATGACATTTTCGGGCGATATCCAGAGCCGGCCACTTACCGCCCCCGTGCCCGTAGGAATGTATTTTTCAACGTTGCCGGTTTGCGTATTGATTTTTGCAATTTCATAAAGTGCACCACCACCATCATTAAAGTACTCGGTTGAAGTGTAAGCATAAGTGCCTGTACCCTTGATTCCGGTAAGGCCATATGGCACTTTGTAGTATAGCAAAGTTTGTTTAAGCAAAGTGTAGGAGGCGGTGTCGTAAGCGGCAACAAGATTAGCGGTTGACGCGTAGCCTGCTGGTTGTCCTATTAAAAGCTTAGTGCCGTCATTGTTTAAGGAGATTGCATAGCCTCTCGGCGTTTGTATTGTATGTATGACCAGTGCTTTTTCTATGTCAATAACACTCACTGTTGTTGACTGGCGATTGAGTATAAACGCAGTTTTGCTGTCTTTACTTATCACAATCTCGTGACTACCGGCACCCACAGTGATGTGTTTTGATACCACAGGCTGGCGATTAATCCTGTAAGCAACCGACTTCAGCTTGATCGCACTGTTTTCAATCCCCGCTTCGTCCAG
>NZ_JBYSZX010000041.1:0-1365 GCF_058787615.1 Pseudomonas sp. FW305-3-2-15-C-LB1
GGGACTGTCAGATTTTTTGTGTGCGGGCCGGTAACGGCCTGCCGTCAGGCAGGCCCTAATTCTCACCAGGTTGGCCTGATGAACCGATCTCCGTACAGAATCGCAAATTGATTCATCGCACTTTTCCAATCATGGGCCGGTTTTCCCCAATTGGCTGTTATGTTGCGCAATCCCAGCCAAATCAGTTTGGTCGCTGCGTCATCATTCGGGAAATGCCCGCGAGTCTTGATGACCTTGCGTAGCTGGGCGTTGATGCTCTCGATGGCGTTGGTGGTATAGATCACCTTCCGGATGGCGGGCGGGAAAACAAAGAATGGAATCACACGATCCCAAGCCCGTCTCCAAGCAGCCACCACCGTTGGATATTTCTCACCCCACGGCCCGTTCTCAAACTCATCGAGTGCTTGCTCAGCCGCTTCGGCATTGATGGCTTGGTAAATCGGCTTCAGCTCCTTGGCCAGTGCCCGCCGCTTGTCCCAGGCCGCGTAGTCCAGGCTGTTGCGGATCAGGTGCACGATGCACGTCTGCAACGTCGTATCTGGAAACACTGCACTGAGGGCCTCTGGCATGCCCTTGAGGCCATCGGTCACGGCAATCAGAACGTCTTCGACACCACGGGTCTTGAGGTCGTTGAACACCTTCATCCAGAACTTCGCCCCTTCGGTGTTCTCGATCCAGATGCCCAAGATGTCGCGCGTCCCGTCGGGGAGAACGCCCAGGGCCAAATAAATGGCCTTGTTGCGCACCAGACCTTCTTCGCGGATCTTCACCCGCAGCGCATCAAAGAAAATGACCGGGTACATCGGCTCCAGTGGCCGCTGTTGCCATGCGCCAATTTCTTCCATGACCTCGTCTGTCACAGAGCTGATGAAATCGGGTGAAACGTCCGTGCCGTATTGCTCAGACAGAAATGCCCGAATCTCTCTGACCGTCATTCCACGGGCGTACATGGCGATGATCTTGTCGTCGAAGCCGGTGTAACGGCGCTCATGCTTGGGGATCAGGATGGGCGAGAAACTGCCGTCACGGTCTCGAGGGATATCCAGCCGTAGCGGGCCATCGCCGGTCAGTACGGTCTTGCCGCTCTTGCCGTTGCGCTGATTGGTCTCATCCTCTGGGCGCTGCGCGCCCGGAGGATAGCCCAGATGATGGCCAAGTTCGGCGTTAAGGGCTCGCTCGATCAGTGCTTTCTTGAAGGCGGCAGAGGCCTCTTCAATGGCCTCGGCGGTCATCAGTGGGTTAGCGGAAAACTGCTCAAGAAGCTCTTTCGGGATCTTAGGCAATTCGCGAAGCGGTTTCTTTTTGGTTGGCATACATGCACCTCTTACTCATGTTATGCCCGAACACAAAATTTCTGACAGTCCC
>NZ_JBYSZX010000042.1:0-1244 GCF_058787615.1 Pseudomonas sp. FW305-3-2-15-C-LB1
TGAACTGGCCTAATGATTTTGGACACTTCAATCGGGCGCTATGATGGCGCCCAAATCTGAGGTGTTTGGATATGCGTAAATCTTATTCAAGTGAGTTCAAACTCAAAGCTGCCAGCATGGTGCTGGACGAGGGGCAGTCGGTTCCCGAGGTCTGTGCCAGTTTGGATATTGGCCCTACGGCCCTGCGCCGCTGGGTCGATCAAGTTCGCAAGGAACGCTTGGGCTCGACTCCGGTGGGAGCCAAGGCGATTACCGCGGATCAGCGAGAGATTCAGGAACTTAAAGCCTTGCTCAGGCAAAAAGACCGGGATATCGAAATCCTAAAAAAGGCCAGTGCTCTCCTGCTTTTGGACGCCAAAGATCACTCTCGTTGATCTGTGAGCTGGGCGAGCAGTACGGCGTTAACGATTGCTGTCGTGTGTTCGGAATAAACCGCAGTAGCTTTTACGCATGGCGTCAGCGCCAAGGCAAAGTGAGCCCTAAGCGTGAGAAGCTCAAGGCCATGCTGGTCAAGCACCACAGGGCGTCGAGAGAGTCTGCGGGTGCTCGGACCTTGGCTAAACAGCTGCAAGCCGGCGGGCATGATGTCGGGCGGTTCATGGCTCGCAGCTTGATGCGAGAAGCAGGCATTGTCAGCCGTCAACGCCGGCGCCATAAGTACAAGTCACCCGGCGTGGAAGCTTTGGTGGCACCGCATGTGCTCAAACGCAAGTTTGATGTTACGGCGGTCAATCAGGTGTGGTGTGGAGACGTGACGTACATCAAAGTCGGCAAGCGTTGGCTGTATTTCGCGGCGGTTCTGGACTTGTTCGCTCGCCGGATCGTGGGCTGGTCGTTTTCGATGATCTCCGATGCCACGCTGACCTGCGAAGCCCTGCGGATGGCGATTGAACTGCGCGGTCGCCCAAAAGACGTACTGTTTCACTCCGACCAAGGTTGCCAGTACACCAGCCATAAGTTCAGAAATGAACTGCTGGAACATGGACTCCGGCAAAGCATGAGCCGTAAAGGCGAATGCTGGGACAACGCACCGATGGAGCGTTTCTTTGGAAGTTTGAAATCAGAGTGGGTGCCAGAAGCAGGCTACGGATCGGAACATGAGGCCCGAGCGGATGTGCAGCGCTATGTATCGCGCTACAACATCACCAGGCCGCATAGCTACAACGACTATCGGTCACCAGTCGCCAGGGAGAAGTTGGCGGCGTGAAACCTTAATCGGTGTCCAAGATTACTTGACCAGTTCA
>NZ_JBYSZX010000043.1:0-951 GCF_058787615.1 Pseudomonas sp. FW305-3-2-15-C-LB1
GGCATCGGGTGGCAGCTTGACCGGCGTTTCATAGGGTTTCAGGTCGGCTTTCCACAAGCGGGTTTTTCCATTGGGCAGGGTAACGGGTTGCAACCCCTCGACCACCGGTTCGGCCGGTACCGCCGTCAGTTTGGCCAGGCCTTTGCCTGCGCCCACCATGGCGGCCAGCAGCACCACGTTCTGTACCACATCCAACCAGTGGGCCTTGGCTGCCTTGCGATCGCCTTCCTCCCACTCCACCACGCCTTCGAAGGCTTCATACAGCAGTTGGCTGGCCATCACCCCCATCATGACCTCGCCCAGCCCGGGTACGAACATCGACACGCCGGTCAACAGCAGCATGCCGATATTGAGCAGCGCCGCCAGTTTGCGCGAGCGCACCCTGGCATCCACGTCTGCGGTGGGCACGGCGTGGGCGCGGGCGTCGGCATACAGCTTGGCGCGGTGTTGCTCGTAGAGGTAGTTCCACAAGTCGAAGTCGTCCGGCCAGAAAAGGCCGGTGTGCACCGGCGGCGTGACGATCGGGTTCAGGAAGGGGTCTTGGTTGGGCACCTGCCTGGGCGCGGGGGGTGGAGGTAGAGTGTTGACTTTATTGAAGATGTAAAAGGGGTCGGTTGCTTGGCGTAGCTGATCCAGCAGAGGCGCAAAGGGGGCCAGCTCCTGGACGAAGGTGGTCTCTGGGGCGTTCTCGGTGAACTGGCTGAAATAGTCCGCGCGGTCGGCGTAGTTGACGAACTGGCTGAAGAACCGCTGATAAGCGGTGGGGCCTTCGCGCTCGGCGGGCGGGGTGTCCGGGGTGGTGAAGCGTTGCTTGAACAGCGGCGCGAGTTCCCCCAGGGAATAGCGCTTGAGCGGCGACTGCGGGTCGTTGGGGATGTACAGCAGCAACTCGCTCTCATCGCGGATCTGGGACGTACTGAAGAGAAACACCACAACGCCCGTGAGGCGGTG
>NZ_JBYSZX010000044.1:0-587 GCF_058787615.1 Pseudomonas sp. FW305-3-2-15-C-LB1
GTCGGGCGCTCGTTGTGGTTGCGCTATGTGTCGGGCCGCATCGTGGCGGTGGATTACCAGATTCATCGCGTTGTGGATGACGGTCCGTTTGTGTGGGTGACGGAGCAGACGGTTGTTTCCTACGCCTATGACGACTTGGGACGACTGGTTTCAGTGACCAATGCCGTCGGTGAAAGCGAGGTTTATCGCTACGACGAACAGCACGTCATCCTTGAACGCGGTTTGGCCGGTGGGGCGAGTTTCTTCTGGGAGTGGGAACGGTCTGGCAAGGCGGCGCGGTGCATTCGGCATTGGGCCAGTTTCTCGCAGATGGACACGCGTTATGCCTGGGATGACAACGGCCAGGTCACGGTGTTTAACGCCGATGGCAGCCAGGAAGTCTACGTGCATGACCAGCGGGCGCGGCTGGTGCAGCGGGTCGATCCGGATGGCGCCGAGCATTTCAACTCCTACGATGACAGAGGCCGGCTGACGGTTGAGCAGGACCCGCTCGGGGCGATCACGGCGTATCAGTACGACGAAGCCGGGCGCTTGGTGGCGGTGTTTCCGGGGGACGATGAGCCGACGACCTACGAGCATGACAACGG
>NZ_JBYSZX010000045.1:0-533 GCF_058787615.1 Pseudomonas sp. FW305-3-2-15-C-LB1
TAAGAGAACTCACAAATTTTACCTTAGCCTGATCCGTTACCAGTGAAAGTAACGTTCAGTCTATCTTTCTATCACATACCCAAATTTTTAAAGAACGATCTAATCAAAGACTAGAAATCAACATTCACCATCACCTGGATGGAATGCTCATTTCTAAGCTTTCATACGGCAGAAGCAGTAGTGGTGGAGCCAAACGGGATCGAACCGTTGACCTCCTGCGTGCAAGGCAGGCGCTCTCCCAGCTGAGCTATGGCCCCGTATTTCTACAGGCGTTTCCCACACAAAATTGGTGGGTCTGGGCAGATTCGAACTGCCGACCTCACCCTTATCAGGGGTGCGCTCTAACCAACTGAGCTACAGACCCAATTTCGGGCTGCTTCTTTATCGTCTTCTTCAATGAATCAAGCAATTCGTGTGGGAACTTATGGAGCAGCTGATGTCGTCGATTAAGGAGGTGATCCAGCCGCAGGTTCCCCTACGGCTACCTTGTTACGACTTCACCCCAGTCATGAATCACACCGTGGTAACCGTCC